>NZ_JACHLY010000001.1:3412500-4012500 GCF_014204715.1 Streptomonospora salina | reverse complement strand
ACTCGGCCCGCTCCTGGGCGGTGTGGTCTACCAGGCGACATCGCACCCGGTCGGCGCGGTGTTCACGGTCAACATCGTGCTGCTCGTCCTTGCCCTGCTCGGATACCTCGGACTGCCGCTGGAGCGCCCCGCTGACCGCGACCGGGGGTTCCTGTGGCCGCGACTGCCGCATGTGCCCACGCGCAACCGGATCGATGTGTTCCGGGGCGCGGCGGTTTTCGCCCCCGGGCTGACGGCGACGTCGTTCGTGCTCTCCCTGGGACCCTCGCTGCTGGTGCTTGCGGTCGGAAACACCTCGCCCCTGCTGGCCGGTGGCGCGGCGTGCCTGATGTTCCTCGCCGCGACCGGGTCGCAGATCGTCCTGACCCGGCTCGGCGTGCAGCGCCTGTTCGCGCTCGGGGCCGGCAGCACGGTCCTGGCGATGGCCGCGGTCGTGGCCACACTCTCCACCGAAGAGCCGGCCGTGTTCCTCGCCGCCGCGCTCCTGTCCGGCTGCGGGCAAGGTCTCGGCCAGCTGGGCGGCCTGCGGCTCATCGCCCACCGCGTCGACGGCAGCCGTCGTGCCGAAGCCAACGCCGCGTTGAACATCAGCGCCTACCTGCCTGCCGCGATTCTCACCGTCGCCACCGGCTATGCCATCAGCGGATGGGGCCTGCCGGCAGCGGTCACCGCCCTCGCAGCCGTCCTGGGCGTCCTCGCGCTGCTCCTCGGCCTGTCGGCGAACGTGAACATCCGCGGCGACCGGCGCCCCGTTCACTCCACCGTCGCCCGGAGCCGCCCCGTCAGCACCACCGCGGCCGGAGACCGCGATGGCTGACAGCTCGGGCTGTATCCCGTCCTCCGAGACGAGGCCCCACCGTGAACATGTCGCCGGCCGGCCGCCCGTCAGGGGGGCAGGGCTTGCAGACGGGCTGCGCCCGCTAGGAGTCCGGCGGGGCCGGGGATGCCGCGCCCCGCGATCCGGACCGTTCCGAGACCTGGCCCCGCTTGATGTGCAGGTGCCGCTCAGCGCGGTCGGCCACCGCCGAGTCGTGCGTGACCAGGATCAGGGTCAGTCCCCGTTCCCGCCACAGGTTCTCCAGCAGGTCCATCATCTCGTCGCGGGTGGCCTCGTCCAGGTTGCCGGTGGGTTCGTCGGCCAGCAGCACCTCGGGAGCCTTGACGAGAGCGCGGGCGACGGCCACGCGCTGCTGCTGGCCGCCCGAAAGTTCGGAGGGAAGGTGCGCGACGCGCTCCGCCAACCCCACGTCGGCAAGCGCCCCTTCGGCACGCCTGCGGCGCTCGGCACTGCCCGTACCCAGGGGTGCCAGCGCCGTCTCGACATTCTCCACCGCCGACAGCGTCGGGATCAGGTTGAAGTTCTGGAAGACGAACCCGAGCCGCTTCGCGCGGAGCCGGGCGAGGCTGCGCCCGCCCGCCGCGGATAGGACGGTGTCGTCCAGCTTGATCTCGCCCGAGGTCGGCCGGTCCAGGGCGCCGAGCATCTGCAGGAGGGTCGACTTGCCGCCGCCCGTGGGCCCTTGCACGGCGACCGACTGCCCCTTGGGGATGGTCAGGTCGACGTTGCGCAGGGCGTGCACAGTGCCCCGGGACTGCTGGTAGTTCTTCACCAGGCCGGTGAGTGTGTACATGTCGGACTCCTTCGACGGGTGGGCTCGGATCAGGCCAGGGACCGCAGCGCTTCGGCCGGGCGCAGCCGGGACGCGCGCCAGCCGCCGAAGGCCCCGGCGAGAAGCCCGCCGAGAGCCGCCAGCGCTACCGCGACGACGATCAGCTGCACGGAGATCGGCGCGGTGAGAACGACGTCGGAGGCCTGGTCGCCGCCCTGACCGGGCATCGCCCCCATGCCCCCGCCGGGAGCCGAGGACGTGCCGCCGCCTGCGCCGCCGGGTCCGCCCGCGCCGCCGGGTCCCCGCCCGGACCCGCCGCCCGAGGTACCCGAGGTGAGTGTGAACTCCGCGGCGTTGACGGCCAGCACTCCCGCGACGCCGACGGCAGCGCCGACCACACCGCCGATCAGCGACTGCACCACCGACTCGCCGGCGACCTGGCGCACCACCCGGCCGTTGGACCAGCCCAGGGCCTTGAGTGTGCCGAACTCGCGGGTCCGCCGCGCCACACCCGAGCCGGTCAGCAGCGCAGCGATCAAAAACGCCGCGGCCAGCACGATCACCGACAGCCAGGTACCGAGTTGCGCAAGCAGGGAGGAGGCCGTGGCCAGCGATCCCGAAACGGTCGAGGCCAGCTCCTGCTGGGTGCTGACCGCTGCGTCGGGCAGCTCTTCCTCGATGCCCGCGCTGACCCCGTCGATCTCCGTCGACGATGCGGCCTGCACGTAGATGTCGCTGACCTCGCCGTCCAACTCGGCGATCTGCTGGGCGCTGCCGAGGGGGACGTAGACGTCGGTCGTGCCTTCGCCGGTGGCCGAGGTCGAGGAGACCAGCCCGACGATCTCGAACTCCTCACCGCCGATCTCCACGGTGTCGCCGGTGGCGAGTTCGGCTCCGGTCGCATAGTCGGAGTCGACGACGGCCTTCTGCTTGCCGGCGTCGTCCTCCGTCAGTGAGCGCCCGTCGGCGGCTTCGACCGCCGACATCGGGCCGATCGAGGACTTCCCGGGGTCCAGCCCCAGCACGGAGAAGGAGCCGACGTCGAAGGAACTGCCGCCCTCGCCGCCGCCTCCGTCGCCGCCGGTCGGCGGGCCTCCCTGACCCTGGCCCTGGCTCTGGGCCATGTCGGGCATCTCGCCCTGGAAGCTGGTGTTGTTCAGCGAGAGGGTGGCCGCGGCACGCTCGACGCCGTCCACGCCGAGCACTGTCTCCAGAGCTGCGGCGTCGAAGGTGGCGGTTCCCGGCGCGGTGGTCAGCTGGGATTCGGCGAGACTGGTGCGCCCGTCCTCGCTCGTCCCCTCGCCGGAGCCGAACTCGAACCTCCCCGGCCCACGGCCGCCGCCTTCGCCGCCTCCGGCGCCGTCGCCGCCTCCGGCGGGCGCCGAGGCTTCCTGGGAGACGGTGATGTCGGTGCCGACGCCGTAGACCGCCTCCAAGGAGCTCTCCTGCGCGTCCTCGACGCCCGCCGACAGACTGTTCACGACCATCACGAGCGTGATAGCCAGAGCCATTCCGGCGGCGACGAGTATGGACTGCTTTCGGCGGTTGGCCAGCTCACGCCTCAGATAGGTGAAGAACATGGATGCATCTGCCTTCGGGTCGCGGTGCCTGCGGCTGCTCGCCCCGGGTCTGCCGGAGCGGAAGTTCTGCGCGGTACTGGGGCAGCACGTTAGAGACGGGGTGTGGCACAAGCCTGGGGAATGTGTAGGAGAAACCTGTGAAGGCGGCGCCGTGTCGGCGCGACAGCAGCCGAGCGGGGGGCGGCTGGTACTGCAACGGCACGCCGCGACGTTGTAGCCGCCCGCGGGTGTAGTGACGGGTGGCCACTCCGGCCCCAGCAGCACTCAGTCCGCGCGCCGCACGTGCCACGGCCTTCGGAACAGCCCGCTCGAGGTTCGACCGCGGCTGTACGGGATGGTGCGGCGTCGGCGGAAAATGCTGCGCAATGCCATGATCAAACTATTCGCATTCAATTGCGCACTAAGGGTAGTTATCCCTGTTGGTGACCCTGATTGCCCGGTTATGCCGGGACGACGCGCCAACGCGGCGGCACACTCTCCGGCTTCCGGACGGGGACCGCGGGTCGCCGATCAGAGGAAGGAGCCGCATCGCATGAAACTCTGGCGCACGACCGCGGCGGCCACCGCGAGCCTGACACTGGGAGCAGCACTCTCCGTCGCCGCACCCGGCGCGGCATTGGCGCAGGAATCGATACCGTCTCCGCCGCCCGACCTGGACTGCTCCGACGTCGAGCAAGACAACTTCGAGGTCAGTCCAGGCGACCCGCACCGCTTCGACGCCGACAACGACGGCATCGGCTGCGAAGACGACGAAAGCGACGACGGCGCAGAGGTCCCGGTACCGTCTCCGCCGCCCGACCTGGACTGTCCCGACGTCGAGCAAGACAACTTCGAGGTCAGTCCAGGCGACCCGCACCGCTTCGACGCCGACAACGACGGCATCGGCTGCGAAGACGACGAAAGCGACGACGCCAGCGACAACGGCGGCGGCAACGAAGCCGGCGAGGACGCATCCGACGAAAGCGACGACGGCACCGACACAGGCGCAGACACAGGCGCAGACAGCGGGTCCGACACCGGGGCCGACGACGGCACCGGCGACATGCCTGCGGGCGGCGTCGACACCGGTGGCGGTGCAGCATCCGAGTTCGACCGGGCGGCAGCACTGGCCGCAGCGGCGGTTGCGCTACTCGCCGGACTCGGCGTCGCGCTCATCCGGTGGCGTACCGGCCGCGCACCGGCAGGGCGCCGGTGAAGGCACACCGCACCCGCTCGAAGGGTTCCCGCCGCTCGGCGGGGACCCTGGCGGCCGGTATGGGGGTGGCCGGTCTGCTCATGGGCGGGGCCACCCTCGAACCCGGCGCCGGCCCGACGGCGGTTCCCGAACCGCCCCCGATGCTCGAGTACGCCTCCCCCATGGCCCCGGCGCGGCCGGTGTCACTGGAGATCCCCGCACTGGGCCTGGACACCAGCCGCTTCGTCCGCCTCGGACTCACCGATGGAGGGCAGTTGGCGGCCCCCGGTCCCTGGCAGGCGGTCGGCTGGTGGAGCGGCGGCCCCGCCCCTGGCCAGATGGGCGCCGCCGTCCTCGCCGGCCACGTCGACTCTCGCACCGGACCTGCCGTGTTCTTCGGCCTCGAGTCGTTGCAGCGCGGGCACCGGATTCGAGTCGGCCGCGCCGACGGCACCACGGCGGATTTCGCGGTCGAACGCGTCGAATCGCACGCCAAGAACGACTTCCCCACACAACGGGTGTACGCCCCGTCGCGCGAGCGGGCCGAACTCCGACTGATCACCTGCGGCGGCGCGTTCGACACCACGACCGGGCACTACACGGCCAACATCGTCGTATACGCCCGTCTGATCGGGTGACCCGCCCACATCGCCGATCGGCCTGCACCGGACACACGCCGCACCGGCCCTCGGCCCCGTATCCGGGCGAGTGCCGGTCCGTACCGGCCGTCACCGACGTCGCCCGGTCAACGCCCTCCTCGGTAAAGTGCGCGTCTCCCACCGGTCTCCCCGCCGGTGAATGCACAAGCCCGTCCACGAGCGCCAGCGCGCAGGCGCGCCGGGCTGATCGTCGTACTCGTCGCCCGGTGGGGGCCGGGAAACGTGTCAGCGGTCCCGCCGGTGATCGGGGCCGTCGGGGCGGTACTCCGGCACCGATCCCCCGGATCGGTGCTGAAGGTTTCGGTCGTCCCGAGCACGCTGGTCCGGGCGGCCGCTTTGCTTGGCGAGGTGCTTCGAGGCCATGCCGGTGGCCTTGTCGATGTGCCGGTTGTACCGGCCGCCGGTGCGCTTCTTCACGGTCTCGCTCGCCGTGTGCAGATACCGGTTCGCCTTCCGGGGATTCTTGCGGATGAAACCGAGTGCCTGCCGGAGCAGGCGCTGCAGGTTGGCCATGGTGCTCACCTCGTCCTCGACGGCTCTCGGGGAGCACGCCCCTCGGCATGCCCGGTCATGCGGCATGTCGCCCCGCACTCGGTTCGGGGAACGAACGAGGGCTCCCCTCGTGTTCCGCGCCCGGGCTGCGGGCCGCAGCTGCCGCGGCCCGTCCTGGAGCTCGCAGACGCGCAGACCTGCGCGCTCCCACCATCGCGGAGGAAGGCAGCACCCGATACACGGGGTCCGTTCCTCCGGCCGCCGCTGCACCACTCGGGTCAGCCGGTGAACAGGCGCGAAGCGGTGACGACGACGCTGACCACCGCGTAGCCCAGCAGGACCGCGACGATCGTCCACGACACCACCAGCAGCGGGGTGCGGCTCCGCTGGGCGGCGGGACCGGTCGGTTCGGACACCGCCCCAGCGGTTTCCGCGGGTGCGCCCGCGGAAACGGGGTGCGTCGCGGCGGGCTCGTAGAAGCGCGCGGCGACCGACCTGATCAGCAGATTGGCGACGAATCCCACGACCAGCAGCCCGACCATCGTGAACAGCGGAGCCTGGTAGGCGTCGCGCGTCAGAGTCCCGGGCTCGCCCTGAGCGTCCAGGAAGGCGTTGATGATGAGCGGTCCGGCGATGCCCGCCGCCGACCACGCGGTCAGCAGCCGGCCGTGGATGGCACCGACCTCGAAGGTTCCGAAGAGGTCGCGCAGGTAGGCGGGAACGGTGGCGAATCCGCCGCCGTAGAAGGAGGTGATGATGCCGGCGGTCACGACGAAGACGACGGTGGAGGTTCCGCCGACGGTGGCTGTCAGGATGTAGAGGATCGCGCCGGCACCCAGGTAGAACGCGTAGATCGGCTTGCGCCCCACGATGTCGGAGGTCGAGGACCACACGAACCGCCCGGCCATGTTGAACAGCGACAGCACCCCGACGAACCCGCCGGCCGCCGCCGCGGTGACGGCCGAGGTACCCGATGCGTCGCGGAAGAAGTCCTGCAGCAGCGGGCTGGCGTGCTCCAGAATGCCGATACCCGCGGTGACGTTGGTGAACAGCACGGTCCACAGCAGCCAGAACTGCGGGGTGCGCAGGGCGTTGCCGGCGGATACGCCCTCGGATCCGGCCACCGGCGCGCGAGTGTCCGAGGCGGGATCGTAGCCGTCGGGCCGCCAGCCTTTCGGGGGAACGCGCACCAGCAGCACGCCCATCATCATGAGCGCGAAATACCCCAGCCCCAGGGTGATGAACAGGCCGACGAGCGCTCCGCCGGAGGCCGCCGAACCGGAGACGGTGGCGTCGTAATCGGGATCGTAGAGTGCCATGAGCTGGTTGGACACCGGCGAGGCCACGAGCGCCCCGCCGCCGAAGCCCATGATCGCCATGCCGGTGGCCAGCCCGGGTCGGTCGGGGAACCATTTCATGAGGGTGGACACCGGAGAGATGTAGCCGATGCCCAGGCCGATGCCGCCGAGGAAGCCGTAGCCGAGGTAGAGCAGCCACAGTTGCGCAGTGGCGATACCCAACGCCCCGACGAGGAACCCGCCGCTCCAGAACAGCGCCGCGACGAGCATCGCTTTGCGCGGCCCGTTGCGCTCGACCCAGGTGCCTCCCACCGCCGCGGACAGCCCCAGCATCACGATGGCGATGGAGAAGATGATGCCGATCTGGGTCTGGCTGGCGTCGAAATGCGCGACCAGCGAGTTCTTGTAGACGCTGGTGGCGTAGGCCTGCCCGATCGACAGATGCACCGCCAGCGCAGCGGGAGGGATCAGCCAGCGGTTGTAGCTCCGGGACGCGACCGATCTCCCACGGTCCAGCACGCTCAGCGCGGACAAGCGGCCCCCTTGGCACGGCCTCGGGCCGCCGCGGCCCGGAGGGTGAGCTTGTGCACCCGGCACGCGCCGCGTGCCGATAGTGGACCCGGCGACGCATACCACATACAGACGACCGACGACATGATGCCACGGTCCCGTTGCAGAGGGAACCCGTGTGCGTCCGGAAGGCCGGTCGGCGGACTGCCCGCTGAAGCTGACGGATCGAAGGCACCCACCGCACCCAGTGCCGAACCGGCCGCCAAGCGGGGAGGCCGGCCGGCTGTAGGCTGACCGCCCGTGCCCCTTCTCGTCATCGGCGGCACCGAACTGCGCGGCGCCCACCGGTTCCGGATCCAACGTCCGCACGGTCGCAAACCTTCCGGATCGGCCCCTGGATTCCCGCACGCTGACGGGCGGCACCGGTCCGGGGCTTCTTACCGGCGGGATGAGGGGCCGTCTCCGGCAACACCGTGAACCCCCGCACCTCGACCCGGTTCGGGTGCATGCGCTACAGGCGAACCGTTCACGCCAGGGCCAGAACCGCCAGAGGCGCGGAGATCAGCGATCCCCAGCACACGAGGCGCTCGGGCCATGTGCCCGTGGCGAAGCGGGTGCGCCGCGGCAGGCCGATCATCGCCCAGCGGCGCCCCTTGACCGCGAAGGGCCACGCCAGTGGGACCCCGGAACGGGTCAGCCCGTCGCCGAGCGCTCCGGTGAGCATGCCGACGCCCACGACGGCGCCGGCGAAGGGCCCGTGCGCGACCCCGCCGTGGACCAGTGCCGCGGCGCCCAGCGCCGCCCCGAGCGTGACGACGGGCCAGCTCATCAGCCGCTTCCGGCGGCGCCCGCGCGGCAGGTTCTGGGCCAGCCCCAGCAGCCCCAGGCCCAGGGTGAACCACAGCACTGCGCCGAGGACGACGCCGCTCGCGGCGGCCCCCAGGCCGACCAGGACGCCGGTCGCGACTGCGGCGACGGGCGTATGCCAGAGGAACCGGTGGGCACCGTCGGCGACCGCGTCCTCGGGGGTGGCCGTGCGGCGGTGGATCTCGGCCGAGACCCACCGCGCACCGTGCGCGAGGCCGCGGGTCAGCGGGCCGTGGGCGCGGGCCACGGTGGAGTCGGGATGGTCGATGTCGGGCAGCAGTGCGGCCCCGGCGCCGAGCGCGGCGCCCGCGAGCAGTTCGGGCGGGCCGACGGACATGGCGGGGGCCATGGCCGCGGTGGTGAGGACGCCGACCAGCAGGCCGGTCGCGGCGTGGGAGGGCGCCATCATCGCTGGTCTCCAAGCGGTGCGGAGGGGAGGAACCCCGCTGAACGGCTTCTGGGAGGCGGCTCGTCGCGTGTCTCGGGGGCGGCTAGTCGATGACGTTGATGAAGAGGAGGAAGAACAGGAAGATCACCAGGGACGGCCAGTCGGAGAACTATCCGCTGAAGTTGCGAGGAGCCATAGGAAAGTCCTTCAGAGGAGGGCGTGTGCTTCTCGGGTCATCGTGACGCTCGGCGGAGACGTTTTCCGGTGCGGGAAACGATCACCGCCGGAATACGGCTCGGGGACCGCATCCGGGGACCCGGTCCCCGAGCGGCGATGGCCCGCGTCGGGTCGCCGTCGCGCCGCGGGATGCTGCCCGGTCTTCTCGGACACCCGTGAGAGCGGGGAACCCGCGGCCGCCCCCGTGCCCCCGTGACAACACCGGTCGGGCCCCACGTGGATATAGACGATCACGACGGCGGCGCCGAAAGACGCGTTTCCCGATTTCTTCTGATCTTCCCGCGAGGGAGGAACGACACGGTGATCATGCCCCGATCCCCCGTACGCGGGGACCGATCCGGCCGAGCAGGACCGATTCACCGTGGCCGCCGACGGCGCCGTCGACTCCGCCGATCACAGAGCCCTCGTCAACACGAATTCACCGGTTTCCCCATCTCCTTTATGCGTTCGCGAGGATAGAGAAGCACCGATGAAGTGACGATGCTGTACGCGACACGTAGCGCGAGACCGGGCAGGGCGGCGCGCGGGGCATGCCGCGCCCGCCTCACCGGTTGCGCGGTCCCTCCCGGACGAGGAACGGTTCGAGGATGCCCGGCGGACCGTCGGCCGCGAACGACAACGCGTCGTCCACCGCCATATCGAGCGCCTCGTACGCACCCTCGCCGGCCGCGGTGGTGACCGTGACCGAAGCCAGCCCCATCCTCCGCTGAAGCAGCGACTGGCGCACCGCGACTCCGCTCACCGCGTGGCGCCGCAGAGCCGCCGTGCCGCGGCTCATCATCCCCGAACGCATCACCAGATACGCGCCGGCGACAGCGTGCCCCAGCGCCCGATAGGCCGCCAGCGCCAAAAGCAGGGCCACCGGCCCGAGCACGACCGCGGTGATCCACCAGGCATCGGGACCGACCGCATCCGTCATCGCCCCCGACCAGGCGGTACCCGCGACGACGGTCCCCGTGAACAGGCTCGCCCACAGAAGGCGGCGCCGGAGGGCTCCCGCCGGATGGCGGGCGAGCCCCGCGTCGAGCGGGCGCTCCTCCTCCCCCAGGACACGATCCACCACCTGGCGGGCCACGCTCCGGGGCCCGCGGGGAAGGATCACCGGCGCATCGCTCCAGACGGACAGCCCGGTGGTGATGACCGAGGTCTCGGTCAGCCCCATCCAGCGCCACAGCAGCGGTTCGGTCAGCTTCGCGCCTCGGAGCCGTGCGTCGTCCCGGTTGACCTCGCGCGTGCGGAGCAGCCCCTGCCTCGTGCGGAGAACAGTCCCGCCGTCGGTCGTCACCCGGCTGAGCGTGAACTTCCAGTATCCGGTGAAGAAGCTGACGGCGAGGCTGCCGACACCGACGGCGCCGACCGCCGGCAATGCGAGGGCCACCGCCCCGCCCCACCCCAGGACGTCCGGGTCGAACACGCGGGCGGCCGGTCCCCACAGGTCGATGCCGAAGGTGGTCGCGAGCACGAACGCGCTCACCAGCAAACCGACCGCCGCGGCGTAGGCCCACACGTTGAAGATGTTGTAGACGACCCAGCGGTATCGGACCCTCGCGAAGACGTCCCCGTCCGGTTCGGTGCCGGCCGGTTCCTCGCCCGCGCCGGTCAGTTCGCGGCGCAGGCGTTGGGCGGTCTTCTTGGAGACGGCGTTCAGCGACAGCGCCTGCTCCCCCGCGGTGTTCTGCTGCCCCGCGCCGAAGTAGACCACCCGCAGGCCCGCCACGCGCATGCGCAGGTTCGCTTGGCTGTCCACGCTGCGAATGCGGTCCCGGCGCACCGAGCGGTACCTGCGCACGAACAGCCCGGTGCGCCGCTCCACGTACTCCTCGGTGACCCGGTAGCGCGTCTTGATCCAGCGCACGATGTTGTTCACCGAGGTGGCGACGCCGATTCCGGCGATGATCACGACCGGCCACAGCGACTCCAGGGTCGGCGGGACGTCGAACACCGCGACGGCGACGAGCGTGGGCAGTTGGGCAGCCACCAGTTGGACGAGGTCGACGGCGATCAGGCGCTTGTCCAGGCGCAGCCACGGCCGCTGCGCCTGGGCCTTCTCCCGTGCGGAGTCTTGGCCCTCGGTCCGGTCCGCCGGGCCGGCTTCCGCGGTCACGTCCGGTCCCCCGGGGTCCGCCGGGTGATCTCGGTGAGCCGCTCGGCCTCCTCGTCGGCGACGGCCGTGTCCAATCCGCCGATGCGAACCGCCCCGCGGGCGGAGGCGGTGGTGACCACGAGCGTCGACAATCCGAGGAGCTGCGCGAAGGGGCCGCGCAGCGTGTCGACGGTCTGGATCCTAGAGATCGGTGCCGCGCGCCACTCCCGGACCCACCAGCCGGATCGGGCGTAAACGGCCTCCTCGGTGGTCTCCCAGCGGTGGACCGCGTAACGGATCCACGGCGTCACGGCGGTGAGAAGGATGCCGGTCGCCACCGCGACCACCAGGGGCGGACCGAGCCACTCCCGGGCCTGCTCGACGACCGCGTAGGCGATCCCGGCGGCTCCGCAGGGGATGAGGGCGAAGACCGCGGCGCGCATCGCCCACCAGGCGATCGCCCGGCGTTCGACCCGGTTCGCCGGCGGCCGCAGCCGGATCGTGGCTGTACGCGGACTCTCCGGGCTCGGTGCACCGCGCGACCGCGGGACCGGGGTTCGGGATTCGGTCATGGACGGGGTCCTCCACGATCATTCGGGGGGCAACGCAACGCGCCTCCGCCGGCACGCGGAAGGGTCGGCGACCCGGTGTTCCCGGAGGAACCGGCGCCCGGATACTCCGGATCGGCAGCGGTCCGCGCCGAACAAAAAGGTTTCATCTGCGCGCATGCGTATCCGGCACTGCGTGGAACGCCTTCGCGGGCTCTCGGTGGTCGCCGGAATAGGAGCGAGGGGAGTCCTCGCCCTCCGCGTCGCTGTACCCGGATCGTATTCCGTTCCGACATCGTAGTCGACACCTTTGATCATCAGCTCACCGACCTCGTCTGCCGTCCTGGCACCCTCCCGATTACCGCAGCCGGACACCGCGCGGTCACCGGGCCCAACGATCCCGGAACCGGATCGGTTCCCTCCGGCCGGCGCTTCTTCGCCGTTTCGACCGCACCGGGCCGCCGGCAGGCCTTCGGGAAACGATCGGCCCGTATGGTTTCCGCTCGCATTCCGGATTTCTCGAACGCACCGGCACGAACGACCGATCATCGGGATCGAATGGCGCACCACCAGGCCAGCTTCCCCGAATTCCGCGGTACACGAAAGCAGCGGAACCGGTTTCGAATCCCGTCCTGCGGACAAGGGGTCGTGGCAATGAATCCTGCCGGTCCCCGCGGCAAGGTGTGAAACAGCCGTTCCCCCTCTCAGTTCAGGGCCGTCCGCCGTGCCGCACGGAGCCCTTCGCGGTTAGATTGCGGGTATGCCTCAGGTGACGATGCAGATCGGTGAACTCGCTACACACATCGGCGTCAGTACACGCTCATTGCGCTACTACGAGCAGCGAGGGCTCCTGTCGCCACCGCGGAACGGGAACGGTTATCGGGTCTACGACCGGGTCTCCGTCACCCGGGCCGGCAACATCAAGGCGCTCTTCGACGTCGGGCTCACCTACGAAGACGTCCGCCACTACATCGAGAACGGCTGCCTGGACCGGCCGCTGACCGAGTCGCCGCCCTGCCACGCGGAGTTGGACACGGTCCGGGAGCGGTTGGAAGGGCTGGACGAGCGCATCACGCTGCTGCAGCGCCTCCGGGACCGCTTGGCGTCGCACGGCACCGCCATCGAAAGGAGGATCGCCGCGGAGGGAAGCGCCTGACCCCGCAACCGGCACGCGCGCAGCACGCGGAGCCACGATCCCGGCCCGGGCGCGGCCGATACGCACCGAACCGCCGCACGCCGCCCTGCACCCGCGGCGCCACGCCCGCGGACTCCCGCCGTGCCCGCGGTTCCGCCGTCCGGCGGACGGTCCCCACGTCGGGGCCGCCGCCCTCCCGCAGCGGCAGGACCGCCTCCGGCGACGGGCCGGACCCCGCGATGCCGTGGCCGGTCGGGTTGACCTTGACACTGACGTCAACCTCCTACGTTCCCGGCATGGTTTCTCGTAACAGTGGTTCCGGCGGCAGCGGATGGCTGGTGTGCCTGCTGCTGGCCGCCTTCGTCATCGGCACGGACGATTTCGTGATCGCGGGCGTGCTGCCCGCGATCGCCGAAGAGCAGGCGATCAGCGAGGCAGCGGCCGAGCAGCTGGTCACCGTATTCTCGATCACCTACGCAGCAGCGGCGCCCCCGATCGCTGTCGCCACCGCTCGCTGGCCGCGCAAGGCCCTGGTGGTGGGCGGCCTCACGGTGTTCGCCGCGCTCAACCTCCTGACCGCCCTGGCGCCGTCCTATGCGGCGCTGATGGCGCTGCGGGTGCTGGCAGCCCTGATCGCCGCGTCGATCACGCCCGCCGTCTTCGCGACGGCCGCGCGGCTGGCCCGTCCCGACCGGGGACCGGGTCGGGGCGGCCGTGGGCGTCGTCGCCGCCGGCTTGACCGCCTCGCTGTTCGTCGGCGTCCCCGTCGGTTCGTCGCTGGGCGCGGCGTTCGGTTGGCGCTCGACGTTCGTCGCGGTAGCCCTGGCCACGTGCGCGGTCGCGGCCGCGGGCGCCCTGCTGCTGCCGCGCCTGCCCGGAGCGCCGGAGATCGGGGTACGCGAACAACTGCGGATCCTGAGCCGCCCGGCGGTGCTGACCTGCGTACTCGGCACCGTGCTGGGTGCCGGCGGCGGAATGCTCACCTACACCTACATCGGCCCGATCAGCCATGACCTGAGCGGGCAGAGCGGGTGGATCCTCGCCGGCTTCATCGGGGTCGTCGGCGCGGCCGGTGCGGTGGGCACGTTCGTCGGCGGACGGTTGACCGACCGGTGGGGAGCCGATGCGGCGCTGCTGGCCACTTTCGGGTTGCTGGTGGCGGCCACCCTCGGGCTCGCCGCTATCGGGCTGGCCGGAGGCGGGTCGGCCCCGGTGTGGCTGGTGGCCGCCGCGCTGGCCGTGTACGGCTTCGCCGGGTGGGGCTTCAACCCGCCGATGAACACCCGGGCGCTGCGGCTGGCCGGCGACGCCGGAACCGAGGCGGTGGCGCTCAATACCAGCGGTCTCTATGCGGGTATCGCGGTCGCCGGCGCGCTGGGCGGCAGCGCCGTCGCGCCGTCCCGCTGCGGATCCGACGGCGCCCACCGGACGGTAGTACCGCTGCGATCGCAGCCCACCGCACGGCACGGCCTCGGGGGTCACCGCGCGAAACGCCCCTGGACCGCCGTGCCGTCCTTGCGCATCAGCAGATGCCCGCGGCGGTACCGCTCCCCGTGGCGCGGCTCACGCAGCATCCGGCCGACTTCGGCGAAGCCGGCGTCGCCGGCCAGCCGGGCGAGATCGTCGACGGGCCACCGGTAGGCGGCCGCGACTCGGTGGTCGAACGCCGCGACCGGGTCCCCCTCCGACTCGAAGAACGCGAGGAGGAGGGGGCCGTCGGGGATGAGGACCCGCCGGAACTCGGCGATGTAGGACGGCATGTCCCGCGGTGGGGCGTGGATGACCGAGTACCAGGACACGACGCCGTGCAGCGCGTCGTCGGCCACGTCCAGGGCGTCCATGGATCCGACGTCGAACCGCAGATCCGGGTAGGCCCGGCGGGCGAGATCGATCATCGCCGGCGACAGGTCGACGCCGAAGGCCTCCAGTCCGAGGTTTCTCAGGTATGCGGTCACCCGTCCGGATCCGCAGCCCAGATCGGCGACGGGTCCGGCAGCGCCGGTCCGCGCGAGTTCGGCGAACGCGGTGAGCACCGCCCGGTCCAGCGGCAGTGCGTCGAGTTCGTCGCGGGCGAATTCGGTGTAGCGAACGGCCACGGCATCGTAGGCCTCGGCTGTGGCGTCGAGGTGCGCGAAAGGTTCGGTCACGCACCGGGACACTAGTGCCTTCCGGGTCTGGGCGCCGCACTCGAAGCGGCGGCCGCGAGGTCGTCGACGGGCCGCAGGGCCCCGCCGGGACATCACCCCTCGCCCGGGTCCAGCAGACCGCGCCGGAAACCGGCCGCGACGGCGGCGGCCCGGTCGTTGACGCCGAGCTTGCCGTAGATGTGCAGGACGTGGGTCTTGACCGTGGCCTCGCTGATGAACAGGCGGGCCGCCGCCTCCCGGTTGGTGAAGCCGCCGGCGATGAGCCTCAGGATCTCCGATTCCCGGTCGCTCAGTGGCACGGCGGGCTCGCGGACCCGGCCGACCAGGCGGCTCGCGACCAGCGGGGAGAGCACGGTCTCGCCGCGAGCGGCGAGGCGGACGGCGCGCATCAGCTCGTCGGGCGACGTGTCCTTGAGGAGGTAGCCGGTGGCTCCGGCCTCGATGGCGGGACCGACGTCGCTGTCGGAGGCGTAGGTGGTGAGGACCAGGACGCGGGCGCCGAGCCCCAATCGGGCCAGCTCGCTGATGGCGTCCACACCGCCCGTCCCCGGCATGCGCAGGTCCATGAGGACCACGTCGGGCTCCAGAGATCGGGCGAGCTCGACGGCACGAGCGCCGTCCCCGGCCTCCCCGACCGTCTCGAACCCCGGGTCGCCGGCGAACATGCCGCGGATACCGTCCCGGACGACGGGGTGGTCGTCGACGATCAGGACACGGACGGGTGCTTCACTCACCGCGGGGCTCCCTCGGAACGGCGGGAAGGGCGGCGGAGACCGCCGTACCGGCTCCTGGTTCGGACTCGATCCCCAGTGTGCCCGCCAGACGGGCCACCCGCTGCCGCATCGACGTCAGGCCGAACCCGCCGTCCGCGCCGCCGCCACCGGGTGTGCTCCCCGGGCCCGGTTCCGGGCCCGGAGCCGACGCGGGCACCGGGGCCGGTTCGAAGCCCGCACCGTCGTCGCGCACGTCCAGGACGACCAGGTCCTCCATGTAGGAGAGGGTCACCCCGACCCGGGTGGCACCGGCGTGCCCGGCTACGTTGGCCAGGGACTCCTGGACGGCGCGGAGCAGGACCGCCTCGACCTCCGCGTGCAGGGGGCGGACCGGTCCCGTCGCGGCGAAGTCCGCGCGTACCCCGTTGAGCCGGGACCACTCGGCCGTGGAATCGGCCAGGGCGTCGGGCAGCGGAGCGGTCTCCAGCGGCGCCGGTCCCAGGGCGTGCACGGACCTGCGGGCCTCCGCCAGGTTCTTTCGGGCCAGTCGGATGGCGTTGGCGACCCGCAGCCGCCACTCGGCACGGTCCCTCTCCGCCGCGTCGGCGACACCGGCGGCGCTCTCGGCGGACTCGCCGGACTCGGTGGACTCGGCGGGTTCCGAAGTGCTCCCGCCCCGTCCTCCGGCTCCGCCCTCGGCCCGTTCGGCCGCCTGGAGCTGGGTGATGATGCCGACGAACCCTTGGGCCAGGGTGTCGTGGATCTCCCGGGCCATGCGCTCGCGTTCGTCGTGCGCCCCGGCCTCGCGGGCCTGAACCAGCAGTTGGGCGTGGAGTCCGTCGTTCTCCCGGATCGTTTCCCGCAGCCGCTCCACCGTCCGCTTGCGCTCGTCGCTGCGTTCCGCGGTGACTTCGCCGAGGTGGCTGAACACCGCGACCAGGGGGACCACGGAGGCGACGAAGAACAGATACAGCAGGAGCGACGAAGGGGTGACGGGGAACCCGCCCATGTAGGCGGTGACGGTGACGGCGGCGGTGGCGGTCACCCCCGCGAATCTCCACCGGCCCAGGAGGAACTGCCAGGAGTACACGTATCCCATGAAGCCGAAGAAGCTCGCGAACCAGACGCCGCGGGTGCTGAGCACGGCGATCATCACGACCAGGGCGGCGACGAAGGCCGCCCGCGCCCCCGGTCGAAAAACCCAGTCGCGGTTCAGCCCGGTCATCGTCCAGACGAGGGCCGCCGTGAGGGCCACGATTCCGAGCGTCTCCAGGAGCCGCACCAGGGGAAGGTCCTGGGTGGCCAGGGTCAGGACGGTGGAGGCCGCCAGGAGAGCGTAGGGCACGGCGCCGGTGAGACGGCGCAGCCGCTCCTCCCGCAGGTCGAGGTCGCGTTCCGGCACCGTCTCCATGTTCACTCCCAGCGGAAGGACCTGGCCGCGACGAGGCTGACGACCACGGCGTAGACGGCCATGGTGACCAACGGCGACAGGGCGAGGACTCCGCCGCTCCAGACATCGTCGAGGCTCTGCCGCAGAGCGCCCATCGGGGTGTACTCGCCGATGAGCGCCAGGATATCGGGCATCCGGTCGACGGGCTGCATGACTCCGCCCAGGTAGGCCAGCGGGAAGAAGAGCAGCACGCCGAAGCCGTTGGCGGAGCGCCCGTTGGAGGCGAGCGCCGCGATGAGCAGACCGACGGAGAACATCGCGGCCGTGCCGAGCGCGAAGGCTGTCAGGAACCGCAGGGCCCCGGGCCCGTGGGCCCCGAGAAAACCGATTCCGACGACGAGCAGCAGGGTGACCCCGAGTACGGAGAGGACCAGTTGGAGCAGGAGCTGCACGGTGAGGAGGTTGCCGGGGCGGACCGGGGTCACCGAGAGCCTGCGCAGCACGCCCCTTTCCCGATAGGTCGCGAGGGTCGTGGGCAGCAGGTACAGGCCGACCAGGCTGATCGCCATGGTGACCGCGATCGGCAGGAGGACGGTGTCTCCCTCCTCGATCGCGCCCCCGAAGGCCACGAGGATGAAGAGCGGGAGGAGCAGAGCGAACACGGCGCCGGGTTCGCGCACCAGCAGCTTGGTCTCGACGGTGGTGAGCTTGGCGAGGATCTTCACGGCGGTTCGTTCCGTTCTCGGGGTGGCGGGCCGTCCGGGGCCCGATTCGGGCCGGGTCGGTCGAGTCGGTCGGATCAGGCGTCAGACCTGCAGGGAGCGGCCGGTCAGCGCGATGAAGGCGTCGTCCAGAGTGCGCTTGTCGACGCGCAGGTCGCGAACGAGAACACCCTCGCGGGCCAGGCGGGCGGAGACGGCGGTGGCGAAGTCGCCCCGCCCGGTCACGACGACCAGGTCGCCCGAGCGCGACACCGAGGCCACCCCGTCGAGGTTCTCCAGCAGGTGGCCCGGATCGGCGGTGTCGCCCTCCATGAGCCGGAGACTCATCCGATATTCGGTGTCGACACCGTCGATCAGCCCTGCGGGGCTGTCGAGCGCGACGACGCTCCCCTCGTCGAGGACCGCGACCCGGTCGCACAGCTCTTCGACTTCGTCCATGAAATGGCTGACCAGGACCACGGTCACGCCCTCGGCGCGTACCCGCTTGACCAGCTCCCAGGTGGCCCGGCGGGCCTGAGGGTCGAGTCCGGTGGTGAGTTCGTCGAGGAACGCGACCGTCGGGTCCCCGACCAGGGCCAGGGCGATGAACAGGCGCTGCTTCTGCCCTCCGGACAGCTTCGCGAACCGCGCGTTCCGCTTGTCCGCGAGGCCCCACCGCTCCAGCAGCTCCCGCCAGTCCCGGGGCTTGGCGTAGAACGACGCGTAGAGGTCGAGCGCCTCCCACACCTTGATGTTGTCGGGCAGCTGCGTGTGCTGGAGCTGGACGCCAATGTGCTCCCGAAGCTCCGAGCCCTGGCGGAACGGATCGAACCCGAGGACCCGCACCGCCCCGGAGTCGGCACGCCGCAGCCCCTCCACACACTCGACCGCGGTCGTCTTACCGGCCCCGTTGGGACCGAGTATCCCGAAGACCTCCCCCTCCTCAACGGAAAAGGAGACCCGGTCCAGGACCGCCTGGCCGCCGTACCTCTTGCCGAGCTCTTCGACCTCGATGATCGCCATGCCCGCAAGCCTGGCGGGCCGGGGTCCGGAGCGAATCGCCCGTCCGGTTCCGATGCGCCGCGGATCCGGCCGACCCCGGCATCCGCCGAACGGTGGATGCCGTCCTTCCCCGGCACCTCGCGAGCAACGGCGCCGGACCGGCACACCCTGCTTGTCCCGGTCCACCTGCCCGGGATCGCGCGGCCGGTCCGCCCGGCCGTCTGGCGGCGTCCGGTTCAGGCGGCCGCCGCACGCGCCGCGTAGACCTGGTTCAGCGGGTCGTCGGGAACCTCGTGGACGGTGACGTCCGCGAAGCCGGCGTCGGCGAGCATCCGCAGGGCCAGCTCCTCGCCCCACACCGTGCCGAGCCCGGCGCCGCCCTGGGCGAGCGAGACGGTCATGCAGTGCAGCGTACTCACGGAGTACAGGAGCGGCCCCAGCGGATTCGCGATGTTGTTCTCCAGGCGGCTGGAGGCCTTGATGTCCATCATCAAAAACACCCCGCCCGGTACGAGCGCGCGGTGCACCCGCCGGAGGACGCCGGCCGGGTCGGCCTGGTCGTGGATGACGTCGAAGCCGACGACCGCGTGGAACGGCGGGTCGTCCGGGAGCCGGGCGATGTCGAGGTTCTCGAACCGCACGTTCGCGGTCCCGGCCTGGGCGGCCTCGGCGCGGCCGGCGGCAAGTGCGTCGTCGCTCACGTCGTAGCCGACGAAGGTCGACTCCGGGAACCCGCGTGCGAGGACGACGGTGCTGTGGCCGGTTCCGCAGCCGATGTCGGCGACGCGGATACCGCGGTGCAGGTCGGTGACCAGACCGTCGGCGGCGGGCAGGACGGAGCCGACGAGGTGCTGGTCGAACGTCGCGCGGGAGAGCCCGTCCATGACCGCGGTGAAGTCGGGCCGGAACCGCTCGTAGGGGATGCCGCCGCCGTCGCGGGCCACGCTCGCCGCGTCGGCGACGTAGTGGGCGAGCAGCGTCGGCACCCGGCTCACCGGGGCCACGTTCCTCGCCCCGTCCCCGGTGAGGCACAGGGCGTGCTCGGGCGGGAGCGTGTACCGCTCGGCGGCGGGATCGTACTCGACGAGGCCTCCGGTCACCAGCGCGCCGAGGCACTCGCGCGTGTAGCGTTCGGCGAGGCCCGCGCGGTCGGCCACCTCCGCACTGGTTCCGGGTGCCTCGGCCAGCGCGTCCAGCAGGCCGGTCCGGTCGGCCAGGTCGATCATCAGCACGAGCATGCTCTCCACGTACGCCCCGAACACGCGCTCGGCGCACTGCTGGACCCGCTGCCCGTCGATCGTCGCGGTCATGGCGGCACCTCCGGTTCGTCGGAGCTCGGTCGGTTCCGAGTCGGGTCCAGCATGCGCGCCGGAGCCGCACGGCGGCTTCCGCGAAACCACGCACACGCCCGGTCGCGCCGTGGGTGTTTCCACGCATCGACCGGCGCACCGGCGGGCGGCCCACGCTAGGAGCCGCGGGGGTGGGCCAGCCCGTGCTCGAACGCGTAGCATGCCGCTTCCGTGCGCGAGGCGACGTCGAGCTTGCGGAAGATGTTGGCGAGGTGGCGTTCGACCGTCCGCTCGCTGATCGCCAGTGCGTGGGCGATCCTGCGGTTCGCGTGGCCCGCCGCCACGCACGTGAGCACCTCGGCTTCCCGCGGCGACAGGCCGCCGGGGAGCGCCCCCTCGCCCGCGGCGCCGGCCTCGGGCGGCGCGGCGAACGCACACCGGGCGCCTGCCGCTCCCAGTTCCGCGAACACCGCTGCGGCCGCGGCACTCGCGCGGGCCGCCGCGTCGACGTCGCCGAGGGCGTGGAGCGCTCGCGCGAGAAGGAACCGGGCCCGCGCCGCGTCGAATCGGGCGTCCAGTGCGCGCCACCGGCGCATCGCGTCCCGCAGCAGCGGCAGGGCGCGCTCCGCCTCGCCCGCGACCAGTCGTGCCGTTCCCGCGGCTTGCCGCGCGGCGGCCACGAGACCGGCCGTGCCGTAGGTGGAGGCGACGTCCCCCAGCTCGCCGGCGGCTCGGCGGGCCAGGTCGGCGTCGCCTGCGGCCGCCGCGACATCGACCTGTGCACTGAGCAGCGGCGCCCGGCCGAGCGGCTGGTCGGTACCGGCCAGGGCGGTACGGAGCTCCCTGCCGGCCGGGGCGCAGCAGCCTTCGGCGAGCCGTAGCAGGGCCCGGCCGGGCTGCGGATCCCGGCCGAGTTCATCCGCCCGATCGTAGGCGGCTCGGGCGCCGGCGAGGTCGCCACGGAGCCGGCACAGATCGCCGAGTACGTAGTGGCCCTCCGCGACCACACCGACGTTCATGTCGGCGAGGTCGCGGCACGCCTGGGTCGCGTGCTGCTCGGCGTCGCCCCACGCCCCGGCGAGGCGCAGTAGCTGGGCACGGTGCACCCGGCAGACGCCCGCGAACATCGCGGGGCTGCTGTGCCAGTCGCACCAGCGCTCCGTCGCAGCGGTCCAGTCGCGGGCACGGCGGAGGTCGGCCGTTTCGATGAAGAGACTCATCAGCTGGCAGTACAGGTTTCCCGCCCATTTGGGCGCGACCTCTCCTGCGCGTACCGGCAGCATCGCTTCGTCGAGCACCGCGAGGCCTTCGCCGACGCGCCCTTCCTTGACGACCGCGATGCCCTCGGTGACGAGTCCTCCGGCGTACAGCGTGCGATCGTCGCACCGGTCGGCCAGCTGTCGGATGTGCCGGGCCGCGTCGAGCGCGTCAGCGAAGCGGCCCTGGTCCAGAGCTTGGGCCGCCTCAAGATAGCGCAGGTAGCCGTGCGCCCCGCACTCGGGTACGTCCTGGAGGAGGCGGGCGGCGCGGCTGATCCAGCCCGAGCCGATGGTCGGTTCTCCCCGGATCAGCCAGAGGAAGCCGACCTCGACAGCGAGTTGCGCGGCTCGAGCCGCATCGTCGTGCTGCAGGCGGCAGCGGTACACCCGCTCCGACAGCGTCAGGGACTCGTCGTTGCGGCCCAGCCACCACGCCGCGTCGGCCAGCGCTGCCAGGTCGTCGACGCCGAGTTCCCCGGCCTCCCGCGCAGCGCGGAACTGCACGTAGGCGTCGTGCCAGCGGAGATCGGCGTAGGCGTCACGCGCCTGTTCGAGCGGGGCTTCCATCGGCCACCTCCCCACTTCGCGCTCCGCGAGCACCGCGGGTCGCCGGGCGGTGCGCGGCCCGGCGACCGACGGGCAGGTATCCGCTCCCTCTCGCCAGATTAGTGGCACCTCCGCGGCCGTGGCAGCCCCCGGGAAGCAGCGGACGCGCACGTCGGCACCGGACGGCACCGCCCACCCGGCGTTTCAGCTGCGCACGGTGTCCCGATCGGCGGGCCTGTCGGCTCGGCCCGCACACACCCGCCGCCGGACCAGTACGGCCGCCGCCGCCACCCACACCCCCGGCACGATCCACGGCGAGACACCGCCGAGCGCGTCCGCGACCGCGCCGATCGGGTTGGCGAGACCGACGCGGTCGAGCAGCCACCCGGTCGCGGCGATCGCCGTGACCGCGGCCGCGACGGTACGCAGCGGCGTGTAGATGCGCGTCCGGGAAAGGGCGACCAGCGGCGGCAGCACGATGAGCTGCATGATCTCGATGCCGAGGTTGAACCCGAGCAGGCTGAGGCCCAGCCGCAGGTCCGACAGGTCCATCGCGGCCAGCGTCATGGAGAACGCCATCCCGTGGACCAGGCCGAACGCACCCGCGACCAGGGGCTCTCGCCCCGGGAAAACGGGGCGGACGGCGTGGACCGCGGAGATGAGGATGCTGACGGCGATGAGCGCCTCGACGGGCTGCTGCGGAACGGGGAGCCCCAACGTTCCGAGCACGAGCGTGACCGAATGGCCGATGGTGAACGCGATGGTGATGGCGGTGATGCGCCGCACGGATCGGCCGGTCGGGGCGGTCCCGCTCTAGCGGCGCTCGACGGCCACAAGAGGCGCCGGCAGGAGCAGGGTGAGCAGGAAGAGCTGATGGTCCGTGCCTTCGGCGACGTGTGCGGTGCCGAGGGCGAGCATGCTCGCGAACCCCTGACATAGCCCGCCTTCGTCGAGTGCGACCTGGAGCGGGGCCACCCGTCCGGTGGCCGTGTCGATCGCGACCGTTCCCAGCCCCCACGCCGATCCGAACTCGCCGGAGGCCCAGTCGCTGTTCAGGATGGCGAAGATGTCGGCTGTCACGACCTGGTGGATGATGGCGTCGTAGCCGAGCGTGAAGGTGCGCAGATCGTCGGCGTGGGCGGGCGTGAGGGGCGCCTCCACGATGACGGGCGGGGACGTGCGCGTCCCCCATTGCCGCGTCCGGGCGGGGGCGACGTCGCCGAACCCGATTTCCCACATGCGCCCGTGCGGCGTCACGTCGAAATGGGCGCCGAGATAGTCGGTGATGCTCGCCGCGGTGTCCTCGTCGATACCGCCGCCGGTCGCGTCGATGCCGCTGGCGGTGGCGAGGTCGTCCGCGGGCGGGGTGACGGTCGCGGTGATGTCGTCGTCGTGGACGTCGAGCTCGATGGTCGTCGACGGCACCACATGCGCCGCGGCGGGAGCTTCGGCGAGCAGGACCGCCGCGCTTCCGACCGCGATCGTCAGCGCGGCGACGAGCAATCCGGGTAGGCGCATGCTCAGGAGGTCAGGCCGCCGTAGTCGTCGTCCTTGTCGCGCCAGACGGCGTGCGGGTGGACGCCGTCGAGCACGACGCCGTTCTGCATGGACATCTCGATCCAGACGGACGGACCGACGCCCCGGAACGACGGGGTCGCACCGACCGGTTCGCCGTCGGTGTAGGTGTTGGCGAGCGCGAGGTGGTGCCCGCCGATCACCCCCCGGGTACACAGGGGCTGGATCGGCGCGCTCATGCCGGTCAAAATAAGGAGACCCGGACCCCGATAACACTAAGTGCAGGCATAGCAACGATCCGCGTTTGTTGGTCCGCAGTCCGCGGGCCCTCCACCCGTGCGGGATGGACGCCCGATGACGGGTCGGTTAATGTAACCGGGCCCGTCGCGCGCCTCGGGCAGGGCCCCGAGCGCGTCCGGCCACACTGGGCACGGTTCTCCAGTGGCGCCCCCGTTCCCCGCGGTGGACGCCCCGGCACACACCAGAATCCTGGGGGTCTCCCGTGGTCGTGAACCGATTGCGCCGTTTCGTGCGACGCCACCCGACGGTGCGCCGAGCGGCACGCGGTCTCCGCGCCCGCCTCCCCCACCGCCTCCGGGGAGCAACTCGGCCCGCGCGGCCGACGCCACCGCCACCGCCACCGGCGAAGACGCAGCCGCCGACGAATACGCGCGACTTCGAACTGGCTCTCCCCCGCCGCGACGGCGCCCCCGGCACCGGACCGGCGACGCTCACCTTCTCCACCCCCCGAAGGCTCTGGGTCCCCCGCAAGCTCGAAACGAACGGGCTCGCCGGCTTCGAACCCGAGACCCTCGCCTGCTTCCTCGCCGCGCTGGAGCACGCACACCCGGGAGCGGTCCTGGACGTCGGCGCCAATGTGGGGCTCTACGGGCTGCTCGCCGCCGCGCACTCCCGCCGCTCCGTCTACGCCTTCGAACCGACCCCGCACGTCGCGGCGGCCGCGCGCAGTCTCGCCGCCGCCAACGGGCTTCCCGTGGAGGTCCAGGAGCTCGCGATGGCCGACCGCAGCGGCAGCGCCGAACTCGCGCTCTCCACCGCATCGGACGCCTCGAACTCCCTCGCCGCGGGCTTCCGCAACGGATCCGGCCGCATACAGGTGCAGGTGGATACGCTGTCCCACTGGTGCGAACGCACCGGCACCACACCGGCCGTCGTCAAGATCGACACCGAGACCACCGAACCCGACGTCATCGCCGGAGGGGTCGACGTACTGCGCCGGTCCCGCCCATGGATCTTCTGCGAGGTCCTGCCGGGCCACGACACCGAGGAGCGCCTGACGGAGCTGCTGGGTCCGCTCCACTACACCTGGCACCAGTTGAACGGTGAGTTCCCCGCCCCGGCACGCACCTCGATCAGCGGCGGCGGGGCCGCCCCGCACCAGCGCATGTGGCTCTTCGCGCCGCATCCGCCGGCCGGCGCCCAGTGGGAGTCGGCCCGGGGATGGCACCGGGCTCTGCAGGATTGCACGCCGACCCGCGCGTACCGATCTATCGCGGAGGATTCACCACGCTGAGCCTGGTGATCCGGCGAAAACCTCGCGCCAGTCGGGCGCGGGACGCCGAGTCGCCGCCTGCCGGAGCGTGGCACAGTGGGTGCCCGTCCGGTCCCGTGGTGCGCATCGTGGAGGTATGGGTGAGGCGGCGTCCCGTCCGGCCCGTGGCGCGCGGGGCCGCCGAACACACCCCGGCGGCGCGGGGCCGCCGGGGTGTCGGGGACGGGTCCGGTGCCGTTCAGCGGCGGCGCAGGTGCGCCTGCGTCAGCGCGGGCGGGGAGTGGAAGGCGGTGTCGCGGTTGAGGTCGGTGCCGGGGGGAACGATCTCGTCGATCCGGTCCATCACGTCGTCGTCCAGCCCTACATCGGCGCCGTCGAGCAGGCCGGTGAGCTGATCGTGCGTGCGCGGCCCGATGATCACCGAGGTCACCGCGGGGTGGCGGCGCACGAAGGCCGTGGCCAGTTGCGGCAGAGTGACGCCGGCGTCCGAGGCCACCTTCGCCAGTTCGGTCACCGCCGCCAGTTTCGCGGCGTTGCCCGGCCGGTTCACGTCGAACATGTCCGGCAGGAAGGCGCTGCGATGCGCCTGGGACGGGTCGGTTCCCCGGTCGCCGCCGTACTTGCCCGACAGCCAGCCCGCGCTGAGCGGGCTCCACGTGAGGACGCCCACGCCGTAGCGCTGGGCGGTGGGCAGCACCTCGGATTCGATCCCCCGCGCCAGGACGGAGTAGGGCGGCTGCTCGCTGCGCGGGCGCAGGTGTCCGCGCCGGTCGGCGGTCCACTGGGCCTCCACCATCTCGGTCGCGGGGAAGGCCGACGTTCCCAGTGCCCGGACCTTGCCGGCGCGCACCAGGTCCGACAGCGCCGACAGGGTCTCGTCGATGTCGGTGTCGGGGTCCGGGCGGTGAACCTGGTAGAGGTCGATCCACTCGGTGCCCAGCCGCCGCAGGCTGTCCTCGACCGCGCGCACGATCCACCGCCGGGAGTTGCCCCGGTGGTTGGCGTCGGGGCCCATCGGGTTGTGGAACTTCGTGGCCAGCACCACGTCGTCCCGGCGGCCCTTGAGCGCCTTGCCCACGATCTCCTCGGACTCGCCGTCGGAGTACATGTCGGCGGTGTCGATGATGTTGATCCCGGCGTCCAGCGCGGTGTGCACCATGCGGATGGAGTCGTCGTGGTCCGGGTTGCCCCAGGCTCCCAGCATCATCGCGCCGAGCGTGAATTCGCTGACCGAGATGCCGGTTCCCCCGAGAATGCGCCGCTGCATATGACTCATGTCCTTCTGTGGCCGTGCCGTGTGTTCTCCGGGGTCCATGCTGGCCGCCTCGGCGGGACGGATCCAGGCCCGGTTCAGCCCGGGTCCGCCGGGGCCATGCTGCATACTTGGCCCATGATGGTGCGCGCCGAGGCCGAGATCGGCTTGTTTCTCAAGGCCCACCGCGATGCGCTCTCGCCGGAGGACGCTGGCCTGCCCGACGGCGGCAGCCGGCGGCGGGTCCCCGGCCTGCGCCGCGAGGAGGTCGCCCGGCTCGCCGGGGTCAGCGTCGACTACTACACCCGCATCGAGCAGGGGCGCGGCGGGGCGGTGTCCGCCGAGGTGCTGGACGTGCTCGCCGGGGCGCTGCAGCTCTCCGAATCCGAACGGGTCTACCTGCGCAACGTCGCCGACCGGCGTGCCCGGCGGCCGCGGGGCGCTCCCTGCAGCGCGCAGGCCGGTGAAGAGCCGGAGATGCCGCGCCAGAGCGTGCGCCGCGAAGTCCGGTTCCTGATCGACACGATGGAGGCGGTTCCCGCACTGGTGCTGGGCCGCGGGATGGACCTGCTCGCCTGGAACCGGATGGCCGAACGGTTGTGGCCCGGGATCGGCGCGGTACCGCCGGAAGAGCTCAACATCGCCCGCCTGGTTTTCCTGCACCCGCACGAGGCCGGCCTCCACCTGGATCCGGAGGGCATGCGCCACGATGTGGCCGCCAAGCTGCGCTCCGATTCCGGCCGCTGTCCCCAGGACCTGCGGCTGTGCCGGGTGATCGCGGATCTGCGGCGCGACAGCCCGCGGTTCCGGGAGCTGTGGGAGGCCCGCGAGGTCCGCGAACACCTGCACGGCTCGCACCGGCTCGGCCACCCGGCGGCGGGCGAGTTGGAGCTGTACTTCGAGAAGATGCCGCTGCCCGACGCCCGGGACCAGATCCTGCTGACCTACACCGCCGCTCCGGGGTCGGTCAGCGACGAGCGACTGCGGCTGCTGGCCAGCGCCGGTGCCGCCGTGGGCTGAACCGCCGACGGTGCACGAGCCGATCCTCCTGGCCGCGCACCGACGACGCCGCGGTCGGGCCCCGAGCGGCGGTGCCGGTGCCGCCGCGTCCGGGGCACCCGTGGCGGGCGGCGCGGACGGGGGCTGCGGCCCGCACGAGGCCGTCCTCCACACTCCGCAGTGCGGCATTGACGCGCCGCGACGGGCCGGTCTAGCGTCCAAGGGCTGGAGCCGTTCCCGGAGTCGAGGAGTTGGGCCATGGCGCCGACGGTCGCGCTACTCGGCACGTTGGACACCAAAGGGGCGGAGTACGACTTTCTCCGCGCGCGCATCGCCGCGGCCGGATGCACGCCCCTGCTGATCGACTGCGGGGTGTTCCCGCCTGCGGGGGCGGTTCCCGACATCGCCGCCGCCGAGGTGGCCCGGGCCGCAGGCGCCGCGGTCGATGCGCTGCGCGAGGACGCCGACCGCGGCGCGGCCGTGGCGCGCATGGCCGAAGGCGCGGCGACCACCTTGCGCGGGCTGTCCGAACGGGGCCGGGTCCAAGCGGCGCTGGCGGTGGGCGGTTCCGGAGGCACCGCGATCGCCGCCGAGGCGATGGCCGCGCTGCCGATCGGCACGCCCAAGCTCATCGTCTCCACGGTGGCCTCGGGCGACACCCGCCCCTACATGGGGGCGCGGGACGTGGCGATGATGTACTCGGTCGTCGACATCTCCGGCATCAACCGCTTCTCCGCACGCATCCTCGGCAACGCCGCTGCGGCGGCCGCGGGTATGGCCGGCGCCCCCGTCCCCGAACCCGAGGCCGCACCCCGGCCGCTGGTGGGCACCAGCATGTTCGGGGTCACCACGCCCAGCGTCACCGCGGCACGCGAAAACCTCGAGCACGCCGGGTTCGAGGTTCTGGTGTTCCACGCCACCGGCACCGGCGGGCAGTCGCTGGAGGCGCTGGCCGCCGACGGCTACCTCGCCGGGATCGCCGACATCACCACCACCGAACTGGCCGACGAACTCGTCGGCGGGGTCATGAGCGCCGGCGCGGACCGGCTGCGCGCGGCCGGCCGCCTCGGCCTGCCCCAGGCGGTCTCGGTGGGAGCGGTGGACATGGTGAACTTCGCCGCTCCGGAGACGGTTCCGCCCGGATTCTCCGATCGGCTGTTCTACCACCACAACGCCAACGTCACCCTGATGCGCACCACGGCCGCGGAGTGCGCCGAGATCGGCCGGCGCGTCGCGGACCGGCTGAACGGGGCTGCCGGTCCGGTCTCGCTGTTCCTGCCGCTGGGCGGAGTGTCCGCGCTGTCGGTCCCCGGCGGGCCGTTCTACGATCCCGGTGCCGACGAGGCGCTGTTCGCCGCGCTGCGCGAACGCGTCGACCCGGCCCGGGTGGAGCTGCACGAACTCGACACCCACGTCAACGACCCGCGGTTCGCCGCGGCGATGACCGACCGCCTGACCGAACTCCTGCAGGAGCGCCACCAGTGAACCGTGACCACGCACTCGCCCGGCTGCACCGCGTATCCGGGGCGGGCGAGACCGTGATCGGCGCCGGCGCGGGCACCGGGCTGTCGGCGAAGTGCGCCGAGGCCGGGGGCAGCGACCTGATCATCATCTACAACTCGGGGCGGTACCGCATGGCCGGGCGCGGATCGCTGGCCGGGCTGATGCCCTATGGCGACGCCAACGCGATCGTGGTGGACATGGCCCGCGAGGTGCTTCCGGTGGTGCGCGACACCCCGGTGCTGGCGGGGGTGTGCGGAACCGACCCGTTCCGGCGGATGGAGGTCTTCCTCGCGGAGCTGAAGTCGCTGGGGTTCGCCGGGGTGCAGAACTTCCCCACGGTCGGCCTCGTCGACGGCACCTTCCGGGAGAACCTGGAGGAGACCGGGATGGGGTTCGGCCTCGAAGTGGAGATGGTCCGCCAGGCGCGGGAGCTGGACCTGCTGACCGCCCCCTACGTCTTCGACACCGACCAGGCCCGCAGCATGGCCGAAGCCGGCGCCGACGTCGTGGTGGCCCACATGGGGCTGACGACGTCGGGCACGATCGGCGCCCGCACCGCGCTCACGCTGGAGGAGTCGGCGCAGCGGGTGCAGGAGATCGCCGACGCCGCCCGCGGTGCCTCGCCCGAGGTGATCGTGCTGTGCCACGGGGGGCCGATCGCCGAGCCCGAGGACGCCGGCCGCGTACTGGCCGAAACCCGCGGGGTGTCCGGTTTCTTCGGCGCCTCCAGCATGGAGCGGCTTCCCACCGAGACCGCCATGACCGAGACCATGCGCCGCTTCAAGCGCCTGCGGCCCGCAGCGGGCTGAACCGGCGGACAGGACCGGGCCGGCCGGCGAGCCGGGTGCACAGCGACGGAACAGGAGACCACGAGGTGCGACTCGCAGCGGTCGACCCGCACAGCCGGGAGACCATGACCTTCGACTGGGGTTCGGCGAAGTGGTACGTCCAGCCGGACACCGACACCCCCGAGGCCGGGCTGACGTTCGGCGAAGTGGTGCTCAACCCCGGTCGCGGCCACGACCGGCACAACCACCCCGACGCGGAAGAAGTGCTCTACGTGCTGTCCGGGACGGGTCGGCAGATGCTGGACGACGCCGATCCCTTCGATATCTCCGCCGGCGACGTGGTCTACGTGCCGCGGGGCGTATTCCACAGCACCGTGAACACCGGCTGGACCCCGATGCGGTTGATCGCGGTCTACAACCCCGGCGGCGCGGAAGCGGCGCTGCGCGGCCTGCCGGACTTCGCCGCGCTGCCCGCCGGCGCGGTCCCTCGGCTCCACCGCGAATGAGGCACCGGAACCACACGCAACCGCAGGTCGCGACCCCTGCGACTGGACAATCGGCGCCGGCCGCCTGCCGTGGCGGGGCAGCGGGCGCAAGCCTCGCACATTGACAACACTTTCAGTCAATACTCAACCCTTGGTGTATTCAACACCGACGAGCACGAGGCGCGCCATGAGTTGCGGAAACCCTCCTCCGCCGGGCGGCCCAGGCCGACCGGGGAGATCGGCCGGCGGCCATCGGCGACACCGTCGAATCCGGGGCGTTCGCGTTCACCGCCACCGACGTGGAGACCGGCGTCATGGAGGTCTCGGACGACTCCGGGCCTCTTCAGCTCCTCTTCGCAGACCCTGGTGGACGTGGACGACAAGCAGTACTCGACGGACACGGCCGCGGAGATCACGGCAGACTCCGAGTCGTTCCTGAACGAGATCAACCCCGGGAACAAGGTCGGGGGAGAGCCGGTATTCGACGTGCCCGCTGGACCGGCTGGAGCTGCGGGGCTTCATCAGCTTGGACAAGTCCGCGGTGGTGGACGTGTCGGGGGTGTGAGCGCCCCGTTCCCGCCGGCTCCGTCCGCCGGCAGCCTTGCGACCGGCCGGACAGGGTCCCTTCGACGCGCTACCGGCCGCCGGAGGGGCCGGAACCCGCGGCCTGGGTTCCCCTCCACCATCAGCCGGGAGATCAACCGCAACGCCACTGTGGACCCGCGCGGCCGGCACTACTACCGCCCCCCACGCCGCCCAGGCACGCGCCGAGGCCCGCATGGCACGCTCCAAACCCTCCAAGATCGTGCTGAGTCACGAACTGCGTGTCCGCGTCCAGGAGCTGCTGGATGAGCGGTGGAGCCCCGAGCAGATCAGCCGTAGGCTCAAACGGGACCTGCCCGACCGTCCGGAGCTGCACGCGTGCCACGAGACGATCTACCAGGCCCTCTACGTCCAGGGCCGCGGGGCACAGCGCCGGGGCGCTGCGCTCGGGCCGCACTCGGCGCAAACCCCGCCGCCAGGCCCAGCAGCGCCAGCCACGCTTTTCCGCACCGACGGTGATGATCAGCCAACGCCCGCCCGAGGTCGCCGATCGGGCGGTGGCCGTGCAGCTCAACGGGCGCCCACGCAAGACGCTCGGCTGGGACACCCCAGCCGAGCGTCTGGCTAAGCTGCTCGAAGCGAGCAACTGACCTCACGTGTTGCAACGATCCCGAGAATCCGCCGCACGGGCCCGGCCCCTCGGCGGCGGAGGCGGTTACGACAGCGTGATGCGGTCCAGTTCGGCGTAGCCGGTGCCGCCGTCGAAGTTCGGTGAGCCCTTCGCCAGCCGGATGACGTTGTACCCGGCCTCCAGCGAGACGGTCACGTCCGTGGTGGAGAAGCGGCCCCAGCCCGCGGTCGGCTCGTAGGAGACCGCGGACCACGCACCGCCGTTGTAGGCCAGGCCGTGGGTCGCGGTCTCCCCCGTGCCGTTGGCGTAGGCGATGGACATCGTGTAGTCGCGGCTCTCGGGGACGTTGACGGTGAAGTCGACGAAGGAGTCCGACCGCATGTCGGCGTCACCGTCGATCCGGCCGACGTAGTACCCGTTCGAGGCCTCGCCCGAGGACAGGGTCTCGGCGTTGACGACGGTCGCGTTCTCGGCCTCGTAGACCCGCTGCCAGGACGTCGCCGGTCCCCCCTCGGGGGTGACCAGGAGCTGGTAGGCGCCCTCGGCGTTCATGTCCTCGACGGGGACGCTGATCGAACCGTTGTCGACCTGCATCGTCGAGTCGGTCACGACGCTGGGCTCGGGCACGTGGGTGTGCCGGCCCGAGCCCGGGGTGTAGCGGACCTGCACGTCGACCCGCGGGCCCAGCGCGCCGAGCCCCTCGACCCGGACGGTGTTGTCGCCCCAGTCGCCGCCGAACACCGTGGTGACGATCTGCCTGCTCGAATCGTAGGAGGCGACGCCGTCGATCCAGCTCTGGGGCGTCGTCTCGACGATGTTGCCGGTCATCTCCCCGTACCAGCGGTAGGCCCAGTAGGAGGCGGTCGGCCGGCCCTCCAGGGTGAACAGCCCGTCGAACGTGCCGGCCTCGTTCCAGAACGCGCGGTGCGCCTCGCGCGCGCCGTGGCGCTCCAGCACGCTGATCCAGTGGACGGCGACGCTGGGGATGTCCATCTCGTTCTCGCTGTTGTACTCGTTGATCGCGATCGGGCGCGGGTCGATGCCCAACTGCCGCTCGATCGCGCGGTAGTCGGCGACGTGGTCGCCGAAGGAGTCCCAGTCAGCGTCGCCGAGTTCGTGCCATACGATCACGTCGGGCAGTGTGCCGGTGTCGCGGGCGTGGCGCATGAAGTCGAGCATGCGGTCGTGCTCGTAGTAGGACCAGCTCGGACCGACGATGGGGGTGACCTCGTCGAGGGACCGCACGAGGTCGTAGGTGCGGGTCCATCCGTCGTGGAAGGAGCCGGCCGCCTCGGTGTCCCAGGTCCATCCGGGTTCGTTCCACAGCTCCCAGCCGCGGATGTTGGTGGTTTCGGTCGCGGCCAGGCGGTCCTGGACCATCGTGGTGACCTTCTGCTCCCAGTCGCTCCAGCCCTGCCACTGGTAAGGGAAGTCGGGATAGATGTCGGGCATGCGGATGAACTGCTGGGCGCCGGCCCGCGTGATGTTGTGGCCGACGTCGAGGGCGTCGCAGCACGGTTCGGTCGCGCCGTTGGGCAGGTGGGCCGTGCCGGGCGCGGGCTGGGTGAAGCTCGTGGGGTTCAGCGGCAGCAGCATGTCGGTGCTCGGGCGGGTGTCGGAGTCGACGCCGTAGAGGCCGCCCGAGGCGACCTGGGTCGCCGGGCGCACGGTCTGGCCGACGTCGACCGTGAGGGTGAGGCCCGCGGCGGCGGCCGGTGCGGCCGCGCCGACGCCGGCGGTGCCCGCGGCGAGCGCGAGGACGCACAGGCGCGTCAACGCTCGTTGGACGGAGCGAAGCATGGTGTGGCTCCTTCTCGGACGTGGTGTCGCATGGACATGACTCCCCGTATGCGGCCTCGTAGTGCGTGACGAACCGGTTCGACGTCACTATCGACCGCGGACGCTAATTTCGAACCGTGTTCGCCACAAGCCCCCGAATACAACAAAGTTTTGATCTGGGGAAACGGATTCAGACGGGGTTTACGTCGAAGAAACACCCCGCTATGGTTCGAACCGGTTCGCAGCGGAGCAAGGGAGTGGATCATGGTCACGATCGGGGACGTCGCCCGCGCCGCCGGGGTCGCGCGTTCGACCGCCTCGTACGCCCTCAGCGGCAGGCGCGCCGTCTCCGACGAGGTGCGCGAACGGGTCCGGCAGGCGGCGCGCGACCTGGGCTACGCGCCCAACGCCGGCGCCCGCGCCCTGGCCACCTCCCAGACCCGCGTGATCGGCCTGCTCGCGCAGTTCCTGCCGGACGAATTCGCGCCGGCCATGCTGCAGTACATCCAGGGCGTGACGAACACGGCCCGCGACGCCGGATACGACATCCTGCTCAGCTCCGACCCGGACGGGCCCGCGGCGCTCAAGCGCATCACCGACTCGCGCATGGTCGACGGCGTCGTCCTGCTCAACGTCGCCGAGCACGACGACCGCCTGCCCGTGCTGCGGGCGGCGCCGCAGCACGGAGCGCTGGTGGGCCTGCCGGGCGACTGCACCGGCGTCGACGTGTTCGACCTCGACTTCGAGGAGTCGGGCCGCAGCATGATCGCGCACCTGCACACACGCGGACACCGCGAACTGCTCCTCGTCTCGCAACCCGAGCACGTGATCGAGCGCGGCGGCGCCTACGTCTGGCGCCTGCAGAACGCCGCCCTCGAGACCGCCGCCGCCCGCGGCATCACCCTGCACGCGGTCTACGGCTCCTCCGCCCAGCCCGAGATCGGGCGCGAGCTGCACGCCCTCCTCGACGCCTACCCCGACGCCACCGGGCTGCTGCTCAACAACGAAGCCGCAGCCGCGGCCCTGCCGACCGTCCTGCACGAACGGAACCTGTCGGCACCCGAGGACCTGTCCGTCATCGGGCGCTACTCCGACGAGTTCGCCCGGACGTTCTCCCTGCCGTTCTCTTCGATCGAGAGCGCCCCCGACCGGCTCGGGCGCATGGCGGTACGCCAGCTCGTCCGGCGGGTCGAGAAGGAGGTCCCGGCCGACGCGCCCTACGTGGTGCGGTTCGTGTCGCCGGATCTGGTGGACCGGGGCAGCACCGCCGCCCCGCCGCCCGCGGATTGACCGCGCCTCCGGCCGCGGCCGGGACTGTTCAGAAAGGAACCCCCCATGCACGACACCAGACGCACGTCCGCCGCCCGCTGCGCGTCGGCGGGCCTGGCCGCCGCAACACTCGTCCTGGCGACCGCGTGCTCGTCGTCCGGCGACGGCGGCGCCGCCGGCCAGGACACCGACACCTACACCTGGTGGGACCCCTATCCGCAGCACACCGAGGGTTCCGACTGGGCCGAGCGTGTGAACGACTGCGGCGAGCAGGCCGGCGTGCAGATCGAACGCACCGCCTCCGACACCACCGACCTGACCAACCGGGCGCTGCTGGCCGCGCAGGAGGGCAACAGCCCCGACGTCATCCTGCTGGACAATCCGGCGGTGCCCACCCTGGCCGACACCGGCATGCTCGCCAGCGTCGGCGAAATCGGCCTGGAGGTCGGCGAGGTCGACGAGAACCTCCTGGCCGCCGGCGTCGTGGACGACGAGACCTACGGCATCCCGATCGGCGCCAACACCCTGGCGATCTACTACAACGCCGAGATCCTCGACGCCGCCGGAGTCGACCCGGAGTCGGTCACCGACTGGCAGTCGCTGACCGACGCACTCGCCCGGGTCACCGAGAACGGCGACAAGGGCATCACCTTCGCGGCCACCGGCACCGAGGAAGGCTCCTTCCAGTTCCTGCCGTGGTTCTGGGGCTCCGGAGCCGACCTGCGCGACCTCGACTCGCCCGAAGCCGTCGAGGCGCTCGAACTGTGGGACGACTGGCTCGCGCAGGGCTACGCCCCCGAATCGGTCATCAACAACTCGCAGAACACCACCTGGGAGGAGTTCTCGACCGGCGAGTTCGGCTTCGCCGTCAACGGCACCTGGCAGGTCGACAACGCCGCCGAGGCCGACTTCGACACCGGCGTCATCCAGATCCCGGCCCAAGGCGGAGGAACGGCGCCCGCACCGACCGGCGGCGAGTTCATCGTCACCCCCCTGCAGTCCGAGACCGACCGCTACGACGTCACCCGCCAGATCGTGGAGTGCATGACCACGCCCGCCGGCTTCGTCGAGACCGCTACGACCTTCGCCTACTACGTCCCCCCGACAGCGGCGGGCCAGGAGGAGCTGCTGCAGAAGCAGCCCGAGCTGGACCCGTGGGTCCAGGCGGTGCGCGACGCCAAGGGGCGCACCAGCGACAACCTCGGCACCGACTACCCGAAGATCTCCGAGCCGATGTGGACCGCGGTGCAGAACGCGCTGTCGGGATCGGCCACGCCCGCCGAGGCGCTGAAGAAGGCACAGGCCGACGCCGAAGCCGCGACCGGACGATGACGAGGAGTCTCCCGCTCATGGCCACCACCCCGGTCGAAACGACGGGACGCGTGTCCGGCGGCGGTGCGGCGGGCCGAGCGCCCGCCGCACCGGCACGGCGCGAACGCCGCCGGCTCCCGGGCACCTCGCAGCAGTGGAGCGCGATCGGTTTCGCCGCTCCCCTGCTGGTCTATCTGACGGCGTTCTACGCCTACCCGCTGTTGCGCAACGTCGAACTGAGCCTGCACGACTACACCGTGCGGGCCTTCGTGCAGGGCGATCCGGAATTCGCCGGGTTCGCGAACTACGCCGAGGTGTTCACCTCCGGCACGTTCGGCGTCGCCCTGGTCAACACCGCCGTGTTCACGCTCGTCTCGATCGCGTTCCAGTACGCGATCGGCCTGGCGCTAGCCGTGTTCTTCCAGGCGAACTTCCGGTTGTCGAGCGTGCTGCGCGCGCTGTTCCTCGTGCCCTGGTTGCTGCCGCTGATCGTCTCGTCCTCGACGTGGGCGTGGATGCTCAACAGCGAGTACGGGATCGTGAACTCGGTCGTCCAGGCGTTCGGCGGGCCGCAGATCGACTGGCTGACCTCGCCGGAAACCGCCCTGATCTCGGTGATCATCGCCAACGTCTGGCTGGGAATCCCGTTCAACCTGGTGATCCTGTACTCGGGCCTGCAGCAGATCCCCGCCGGCCTCTACGAGGCGGCCTCCCTGGACGGGGCCACGGCCTGGCAGCGGTTCCGGCGCATCACCGTCCCCCTGCTGCGCCCGGTCACCGCCATCACCCTGCTGCTCGGCTTCATCTACACCCTCAAAGTGGTCGACGTCGTGTGGATCATGACCACCGGCGGACCCGGCGACGCGTCGCTCATCCTCGCGGTGTGGTCCTACCGGGAGGCCTTCGGCACAGGCCAGCCCGAGTTCTCGCCGGCCGCCGCGATCGGCAATCTGCTCATCGTCATCGCGCTGGTGTTCGGATTCGTCCACCTGCGGATGCAGCGTTCGGGGGAGGGATCATGACGGCCCGCCCGTGGTGGAAGACGGCGCTCGGCGCGGTGCTCACCGCGTTCATGCTGTTCCCCGTCTACTGGATGGTGAACGTGTCGCTGACGCAGACGCAGGACCTGCGCCGCGACAGCCCGCGCTGGTTCCCGAGCGCCCCGACCTTCGACGGCTACACCGCCGCCCTGTCGCAGCAGCTTCCGGCGCTGGGCACGAGCCTGGTCATCGGATTCGGCTGTGTGGCCCTCACCGTGGCGATCGCCGCTCCGGCCGGCTACGCGCTGGCGGTCCTGCATCTGCGGGGCGGACGCACGCTCAGCTTCCTGCTGCTGGTCGCCCAGATGATCCCGGCGGTGGTCATGGCGATGGGTTTCTACGCGGTCTATGTGCGCCTGGGCCTGCTCAACACGGTCTGGGGGCTGATCGTGGCCGATTCGACGATCGCGGTCCCGTTCGGGGTGCTGCTGTACTCGACGTTCATGGCGGGCATCCCGCGCGAACTCGTCCAGGCCGCACGCATCGACGGCGCCGGTGTCTGGCGCATCTTCTCCTCGATCGTGCTTCCGGTGAGCAGGAACTCCACCGTGACGGTGTCGCTGTTCGCCTTCCTGTGGGCGTGGTCGGACTTCATCTTCGCCTCCACCCTCAACCGCTCGGGTGCATTCATCCCGATCACCCTCGGCATCTACCAGTACATCGGCAACAACACCACCCAGTGGAACGCCATCATGGCCACCGCCGTGGTGGCGTCTGTTCCTGCGGCGATCCTGCTGGTCGTCGCGCAACGCTACGTGGCCGCCGGCGTGACCGCCGGCGCTGTGAAGGACTGAACTGACACGTGGAAAACGACACCCGCACCCGCACCCGCGCCGTCGCGGTCGCCCCGGCCACCGGTCCGCGCCGGGGAATCGGACTCGACGAATTCCGCCCTGCCGGCGGCTTCTGGGAACGGATGCAGCGGTCGAATGCGCGCAACACCCTGCGCCACTGCCTCGACTGGGTGGACCGGCTGGGCTGGATCGCGAACTTCGACCGGGTATCGCAGGGCGCGACCGACGGCCCCCGACCGGGGTGGCCCTTCTCCGACTCGGAGATCTACAAGCTGGCGGAGGCCCTGGCCTGGGAATACGGTCGCTTGGGCGAGGACTGGGTGAACACGGTGCTCGAATCGCTCGTCGACCGGATCGCCGCGGCCCAGGACGGCGACGGCTACCTCAACACCTGCTTCGGCCACGCCGGCCAGCGCTCCCGCTACACCGACCTCGAATCCGGGCACGAGCTGTACTGCACCGGCCACCTGCTGCAGGCCGCCGTCGCCCGCGCGCGGACCGTCGGCCCGGACAAGCTCGTCGAGGTGGCCCGCCGGGCCGCCGATCACGTGTGCCGCGAGTTCGGCCCCGCCGGCCGAGCGGGCCTGTGCGGCCACCCGGAGATCGAGCTCGGCCTGGCCGAACTGGGGCGCGTGCTGGACGAACCGCGCTACACCGAGCAGGCGCGCCTGTTCGTCGAACGGCGCGGGCACGGCACGTTGCGGCCCATCGCGCTGCTGGACGCCGCCTACTTCCAGGACGACGTGCCGGTCCGCGAGGCCGAGGTGTGGCGCGGCCATGCGGTGCGGGCGCTGTACCTGGCGGCCGGGACCGCCGACGTGGCCGCGGACACGGGCGATACCGGGCTGCTGGACGCCGTCGAGCGGCAGTGGCGGCGCACGGTCGAGCGGCGCACGTACCTGACCGGGGGCATGGGGTCGCGGCACCAGGACGAAGGCTTCGGCGAGGACTGGGAGCTGCCGCCCGATCGCGCCTACTGCGAGACGTGCGCGGGAATCGCCTCCGTCATGGTCTCGTGGCGGCTCTACCTCGCCACGGGCGACGTGCGCTATGCCGACCTGATGGAGCGCACGCTCTACAACGTGGTCGCCGCTTCGCCGGCCCCCGACGGGCGCGCCTTCTTCTACGCCAACCCGCTGCACCAGCGCACCGCCGCGGCCGACGCAGGGCCGGACCGGGTGAACCCGCGCGCCGAGGGAGGCGTGCGTGCACCCTGGTTCGACGTCTCATGCTGTCCCACGAACCTGGCACGCACGCTCGCCACCTGGCAGTGCTACGCGGCCTCGGTCGAGGGCGACACCGTGACGCTGCTGCAGTACGCGGCCGGCGAGCTGCGCCTGGCCCTGGACGGCGGCGACCTGGTCCTGCGCATCACGACCGCCTATCCCGACGACGGGGCCGTACGCATCGAGGTCGTCGATGCGCCCGACCGGGAAGTGCACCTGCGGCTGCGGGTTCCGCACTGGGCGCACGGCGCCACACTGACCGATGGCGCGGGCGCGCGCGGCGTCGCACCCGGCTGGGCGCCGGCGCGCAGCACGCTGACTCCCGGGTCCGTCCTCGACCTGCACCTGCCGGTCGAACCGCGGTTGAGCCGACCCGATCCCCGCATCGACGCGGTGCGCGGCTGCGTCGCCGTCGAGCGCGGGCCGCTCGTGCTGTGCGCGGAGTCCCTCGACCTTCCGGAAGCCTGGGCGCTGGAGGACGTCCGCCTCGACACCGCGCGCCCTCCCCGAGCCGAGGGGGACGGCGCGGTCGTGCGGATGGCGGCCGTGCGGCCGGCGCCTCCCCCGCCGGATGCCGCCGGCTACCCCCCGTACCGGTCGTCGGCGCCGCAGCTGCGCGGGGGCTCCGAGGACTCCGAGCCCGCGTGGCGCGATGTTCCCCTCGTTCCCTACTACCGGTGGGCGCGTCGGGGAAGCTCGGCGATGCGGGTGTTCCTCCCGGAAGCGCAGAACGGCGCCCGGGGCCGCGGCTGATCGCCACGGCCGTGCCCGCAGCGGCCGGCCGGCAACCCCGGCGCGGAGTTCTGGGCCGCGCACCGAGAACTGGGTGTAGTGCGCGCCGGAGCGGAGGCAGTCCCCACGTGCGACCGATCCACCGCGCCCTGATCCCCTGACCCTGCTGCTCTCGGCTGGAGCGGGCTGTTCCGCGGGCGAACCGGCCGAGACCCGGGCCGCGGAGGAGCGGCAGTCCCCGCCGACGGTGCAGCCGAGCACGGGCCCCGAAGCCGAGGCCGCCGCGGCCGAGACCTCGAAGACCTATGTCGCCGCGCTGGAGGACGGAGACGCCGAGGCCGGCTGCAGCGTCGTCCCCACCGGGATGAGAGCGGCACTGGAGGGTCATCGACATGCAGGTGGACTGACCGGCGCGATGGGGACGGGCCGGAACATGCTTCGTGCCGCACGCCCGGGATGTGGCACAGTGAGCGCCCGACCCGTCCGGTTCGAGCATCGTGGAGGCATGTGTGGGGAACCGTCGTGCGCTGGTCGTCGTGCTGGTCCTGCTGGTCGGCGCGGTCGCGGTCGGTCTGGCCTCGGTGGGCGCCGACCGGGTCCCGTTCACGGCACGCGAGGCCGGGACACAGGACCACACGGTGCCCACCCTGCTCTACTTCGCGCTGATCACGCTCGTCGACACGTTCCTCGGATGGTGCGCGGTTCCGGTCCTGCTGGCCTACCGGGCCGCACGGTCGGCGGGGCGGGCCGCTGCCATCGGCGGCGTGTTCGCGCTGGCGGCGCTCGCCGTCTACACCGCCGGGGCCTACCTCGCGCAGGTGTCCGACGCCCGCCGGCGGGAGGCCTGGGAGTCTCTCGGCCACCCCCCGCCCCCGGCTGTTCCCGAGCCCGACGCACTGGAGAGTGCACTGGGGATGGCGTTGTCGCCGATGCTTCCGATGGCCGTGGTCGGCGCCGTCCTCGGGGCCCTCGCCGGCTACCACGCCCGGCGGCGGCCGCTCCTGCTGCTGGTCTTGGCGGCTGCGGCCGCGGTGGATCTGTGGCGGCGCGCGGACACCCCGTGGGTGAGCGTCGCCAACGGCCTCCCGAACGTGCTGCTGGTCGCGGCGGCGGTGGCGGTGGCCGCCTGGGCGGTGGCCGCGACGCTTCGGCGGCGCGGCGCCGCCGGCGCGACCTCCGGCGCACCGGTGTAGTTCCGCCGCGGCGCCGGAGGCCTACCGCAACAGCAGGCCGCACCGGCCGGTTCCGGCCGGCGCCACCCGCCGGTCCGCCCCGCGCGGCCCGGGGCCGTGCCAGGCGGACCGGCATGCTCACCGGTGACCGGCGCCGCTCAGGCGCGCTCGACGCCCGATCCGGCGGGCACGTGGGGCACCGGTTCCAACGGGACGTGGCACGCGGCCGTGTGCGTCGGGGCACCGCCGTGCGCCTCGGCGGCAGGAGCCTGTTGGGCGCAGACCTCTTCGGCGCGCCAGCACCGGGTCCGGAACCGGCACCCCGACGGCGGGTCACCGGTCGGCGACGTGGCGCACCACCGACAAGTCGTGGGAGATGAACACATACGACACCCCGAGGTCGGCCTGCAGTTCGGCGAGCAGGTTCAGGACCTTCGCCTGCACGGACAGGTCCAGCGCGGACACGGGCTCGTCGCACACGATGACGTCGGGCTTCAGCGCCAGCGCGCGGGCGATCCCGTTGCGCTGCCGCTGCCCGCCGGACAGCTCCTGCGGGTAGCGCCGCGCGTCGGCCTCGCGTAGCCCGACCATGTCCAGCAGCCGGCGCACCCGCCGGTCGCGGTCGCCGCGGGGCACGAGGTCGCGGTGGGTGCGCCAGGGCTCGCCGATCAGCTCGGCGGCGTTGAGCCGCGGATCGAGGGAGGCGGACGGGTCTTGGAAGACCATCTGCACCCGCCGGCGCCAGGCGAGTAGCTCCTTCCCGCGCAGCGACAGCGGGTCGGGGCCGTCGAAGCGCAGCGTGCCGCGGTCGGGCCGCTCCAGCATGAATCGCCCGCAGGTCGGGAGGGCTGCCGGGGATGTACCGCAGCGGCTCTCCCCGGTTCTGGCTGCCCGGAACCGAGTCGAGGAGTCCGCGCGTGTAGGGGTGGCGGGGGCGGCGAAGACGTCGGCGACCGGCCCGGCCTCCACGATGGATCCGGCGTACATCACGGCGACCCGGTCGGCGTGCTCGGCGGCGACCGCCAGGTCGTGGGTGATGAGCACCAGTGCCGTGTCCTGCTCGGTCCGCAGGTCGTGCAGCAGTTCCATGCTCTGGGCCTGCACGGTGACGACGAGCACCGTGGTGGGATCGTCGGCGATCAGCACCGAGGACCGCAGCGCCACGGCCATCGCGATCAGCAGCCGCTGGCGCATGCCGCCGGAGAACTGGTGCGGGTAGGCGTCCACCCGGGAGCGTCCTCCATCGCCGCGGCGTCCGCGGGCGCCGCTTGCCGGGTCGCACTCATGCCGGTACCTCCTGGGTCGGAGCCTTGGCGCGGCGCCTGCCGCGCGGCACGGTCAGCCGCCACCGCTGGGCCGGGTCGGTCGCCAGCCGCGCCCACGACGATCCCTTCGGCGGGCGGCGGGCGTCGACCGCGGTGCGCGCGTCCGGTCCGTATTACTCGGGTACGCGGCGAAGCCCCGGCGCCGCGGCGGTCGGCGGCGTGGCCGCTGCGCCGTGCCCGGTCGTTCCGGTGGCGCATGCCCCGTTGATGCGCCGTGCCCACCCGTTCGTGCGGACCGCAACACCCCATTCATATGTATTGACACTGCTTTCAGGCGGTGATCAACTGTCTGTGTATTCAAACCCGAGGAAAGGGGCGCACCATGAGCTACGGCGATCACCCCCCGCCGCCCCCACCGCCCGTCCCGCCGAATCCGCCGCGCCGCGACGGACTCACCACCGGCAGCAAGATCGGACTCGGCTGCGGTATCGCCGCGGCCGTCGGGTTCATGCTGCTGTTCGGCGGATGCATGGCCGTGATCGTGGCCGCGCCCGGCGGTGACACGGTCGAGTCCACCGACCCGCCGCAGGCCGGCAGCGGCAGCGGCAGCGGCAGCGATCGACAGGACACGCAGGAGCAGCAGGAGGATCAGGAGGACACGCCTGCGGGGATCGGCGACACCGTCGAATCCGGGGCGTTCGCGTTCACCGTCACCGGCGTGGAGACCGGTGTTGCGGAGGTCTCGGACGACTCCGGGTACATCACCGAGACCCCGGACGGCCGATACGTGGTGGTGGCCGTGACCGTAGAGAACATCGGCGACGAGTCCGGATACTTCGACTCTTCGTCGCAGACCCTGGTGGACGTGGACGACAAGCAGTACTCGACGGATACGGCCGCGGAGATCACGGGGGGCGCGGAGTCCTTCCTGAACGAGATCAACCCCGGCAACGAAGTCGAGGGAGAACTCGTGTTCGACGTGCCCGCAGGGGTGGAACTGGACCGGCTGGAGCTGCGGGACTTCGTCAGCTTCGACGAATCCGCCGTGGTGGACGTGTCCGGGGAGCGGTGAGCGGGCCCGAACCCGGCGGACCCGTCCCGCCCGGGCGGCGGCGCGCGCGGACGTCGCACGGTCCGGTCCCGAACGGGGGGGGCAGCCGCCCTCATCACCCCCGCACGTCCGACGGCGCCTCCGGCTGCCATTCGTCGTCGAGGATCGCGTGCACGACGGAGTCCCGCCACGCGCCCCAGCTGCGCACGTGGCGCCGGATCCGGCCCTCTTCCACCATCCCGGCGCCGGCCATGACCCGCTGGGAGGCGGCGTTCTCGGGTGAGCGTGCGCCCCAGATGCGGCTCAGGCCCAGTTCTTCGAAGCCGAGCCGCAGGAGCAGCCGCACGAGCTCGCCGCCCACGCCGCGCCCCCGCGTGTCGGCGCGCAGCACGAAGCCGATCTGACCGCTGTGCGGGTGCTCGTCGATGCCCAGCCGGCCGACGCCGATCAGCGTGTCGGTGCCGTCGACCGCCGCGAGCAGGTATATCGTCCGCGGTTCGGCCGCGGCGTGGGACATCGCGGAGCCGACGACGTCCGCGCACTGCTCGGGAGAGCGCGGCGGGAACGTGAGGTGGCGGGTGACGTCCCGGTCCCCGTAGACGCGCTCCAGGCCGGGCGCATCACCCTCCGCCAACTCCCGCAGTCGGATGCGCGGGCCCGCGATCTCCACACCGGTCGCCACGCTCCGAGCCTAGGACAGCCGCCCCGGCGCGTGGGGCGCGGGCCTCCGCCCGCGCCCCACGGCACTCGGGCACGACCCGGCCCGCGGCCCGGGTCGTCCGCTCACCCCGCCCGGACCGCTTCGTCGGTTTCGGGGAAATGGCAGGCGCTGGGGTGGCAGGTTCCCGGGCGGATCTCCAGCGCGGGCTCCTCGCGGGCGCAGAGGTCCGCGGCCTTGTGGCAGCGGGTGCGGAACCGGCACCCGCTGGGCGGGTCGGCGGGGCTGGGCACGTCCCCGGGGAGGATGCGCCGGTGGCGGTTCTGCCGGCCTTCGGGATCGGGCACGGGCACCGCCGACAGCAGCGCCTGCGTGTAGGGGTGGCGCGTCTCGTCGTAGACGCGGGCGTCCGGGCCGGTCTCGATGAACCTACCCAAATACATCACCGCCACGCGGTCGGCGATGTGGCGCACCACCGACAGATCGTGGGCGATGAAGACGAAAGCGATCCCGAACTCCCGCTGCAGCCGCTGCAGCAGGTTGATGACCTGGGCCTGGACGGAGACGTCGAGCGCGGAGATCGGCTCGTCGCACACGATGACCCGCGGCCGCAGAGCCAGGGCGCGGGCGATGCCGATGCGCTGGCGCTGCCCGCCGGAGAACTGGTGCGGATAGCGGTTGACGTGCTCGGGGTCGAGCCCCACCACCTCCAGCAGCTCCTGGATCCGCTCGCCGCGGCTGCCCGCCGGGGCCGCCCCGGGGTGCACGTCGAACGGTTCGCCGACGATGTCGCCCACCGTCATGCGGGGGTTCAGCGAGGTGTACGGGTCCTGGAAGATCATCTGGACGTCGCGGCGCATCTGCTGGAGTTGTCCGCCGCGTTTGCCCGCGATGTCGGTCCCATCCAGCAGGATCGAGCCCGACGTGGGGTTTTCCAGTCCGACGAGCATGCGGGCCAGAGTGGACTTGCCGCACCCGGACTCGCCGACCACCCCGAGGGTCTCGCCGGGCTCCAGCGCGAAGTCCACCCCGTCGACGGCCTGGACCCGACCGACCGTCCGCTTGAACACCACCCCGGTGGTCAGCGGGTAGTGCTTGACGAGGGCGCGCGCCTCCAGGACGGGGGTCCGGTCACCGGTCTGTGTGGTCATCCAGTACCTCCTGGTAGAAGTGGCACGCGCTTCCACGGTCGCCTGCGACGGTGTGCATCGGGGGCGGATCGGTGACGCAGGTGTCGCGCCGGTAGCGGCAGCGCGGGTGGAAAGCGCAGCCCACCGGCATGTCCGTCAGGCTCGGCGGAGTGCCACCGATCGCCTGCAGGTCCGCCCCGACCTGGTCGAGCCGCGGAATGGACTCCAGCAGGCCCTTGGTGTAGGGGTGGGCGGGGCGGCGGTAGGCGTCGTGCACACCCGCGTACTCCACCACGCGCCCGCCGTACATCACCGCGACCCGGTCGGCCACGTCGGCCACCACCCCCAGGTCGTGGGTGATGAGGATCAGGGCCATGCCCCGGTCCCGCTGCAGTTCGGCCAGCAGCTCCATGATCTGGGCCTGCACGGTGACGTCGAGGGCGGTCGTGGGCTCGTCGGCGATGAGCACCCCGGGGTCGAGGGCGATCGCCATGGCGATCATGATGCGCTGGCGCATCCCTCCGGAGAACTGGTGCGGATAGTCGCCGGCGCGGCGCCGCGCGTCGGGGATGTGCACCAGGTCCATGAGTTCCACCGCCCGCTTGTTGGCTTCTGCGCGGGAGGAGCCGCGGTGGACCCGGAACATCTCGGCGATCTGCCAGCCGACCGGGAACAGCGGGTTCAGGGCCGACAGCGCGTCCTGGAAGACGATGGAGACGTCCTCGCCGCGGACGCGCCGGCGCTGCTCGGCGGTCATGCCGAGCAGGTCGCGTCCGCGCAGCCGGATGCCGCCGCCGGTGATCCTGCCGGGGGGCGTATCGAGGATCCCCATGATCGCCTGCGCGGTGACGCTCTTTCCGGAGCCGGATTCGCCCATGACGGCCAGGGTCTCGCCGCCGTCGACGGTGAAGCTCACGCCGTTGACCGCTTCGGCCGTGCCGGTGCGGGTGCGGAACTCCACGTGGAGGTCGTCGACCTCCAGCAGTGGGGGCGTGTCGTCCGCGCCGTGCGGGCGCCCGTCGTTGTCGGGGCGGTTCAGTGCCACGTCGACTACTCCTAGCGAAGCTTCGGGTCCAGGGCGTCGCGGATCGCGTCGCCCAGCAGGACGAAGGCCAGCACCGTGGCACACAGGAAGACGGTCGGGAACAGGGTGAGGTAGAAGGCCTGGCGGATGAAGTCGCCCGACTCCGAGATGGCCACGCCCCACGAGATGACCGGCGGCCGCAGGCCCACGCCGAGGAACGACAGGGTGGCTTCGGCGCTGACGAACGTCGCGATCAGCAGCGAGCCGTAGACGATGATCGGCGCGAGCGCGTTGGGCAGCAGGTGCCGGAACAGGATGCGCATCGGTCCTGCGCCCACGACGCGGGCGGCGTTGACGTAGTCGGCGTTCTTGACGGCATACACCGCCGAGCGCGCGATGCGCGCCACCATCGGCCAGGACAGCACCGTGAGCGTGGCGATCACCAGCATCATGATCGTGGCCGGGCCCGCGTCGCTCTGGGAGCCCGCGAAGGTGGACAGGATGATGATGGCGCCGAGGACGAACGGCAGCCCCAGCAGGATCTCGCCGCCGCGGGAGATGAGGGCGTCCACCCATCCTCCGCGGTAGGCGGCGACCATCCCCAGTGTTCCGCCCAGCAGCGTGGTGAGCACCGTGGCGGTCAGCCCCACCACGATGGAGGCCCGCGCACCGTAGATCGTGCGGGCGTAGACGTCGCGGCCCTGCCGGTCGGTGCCGAACCAGTGCTCGGAGCTGGGCGGTTCCATGCTCAGCGACAGGTCGGCCCACTGCGGGTCGACCCGGGTGAACAACTGCGGGACCGCCGCCATCAGCACGAAGACGAAGATCAGGCCTGCCGAGACCCAGAAGATCGGCCGGTGCTTCAACTCGTCCCACGCGTCGCCCCACAGCCCGCGGGGCGCTTCGCCCGCGGCGGAGGTGGCGGAAGCCGGTTCACTCATATCGGATCCTCGGGTCGAGCACGCCGTAGAGCAGGTCCACGAGCAGGTTGGCGAAGATGTAGATCAGGACGAACAGGGTGGCGGCCGGGACGACCACGGTGGAGTCGAGCCGCAGGATGTGGTTGTAGACCAGTCCGCCGAGCCCGTCGATGTTGAAGATCCCTTCGGTGACCACCGCCCCCACCATGAGGGTGCCCAGGTCCAGGCCCAGGAGGGTCACCAGCGGGATCAGCGAGTTGCGCAGCACGTGCACGCCGATCACGCGGCTGCGCGGAAGCCCTTTGGCGACGGCGGTGCGGACGTAGTCGGCGCTCAGGTTCTCCGCGACCGTCGTGCGGGCCAGGCGGGCGAGTACGGCGGTGGTGGTCGTGGCGATCACCGCACCGGGAACGATCAGCTCCGCCCAGGTGGCCTCGTTGGAGACCGTGGGGGTGATCCAGCCCAGGTTGACTCCCAGCCCCCATTGGGCGAAGCGGGCGATCACGAAGATCGGTACCGACAGCGCCACCAGGGTGCTGGCGAACACCAGGGTGTCGAAGTAGCTGTTGCGGCGCAGACCGGCGATCACCCCGACGACGATGCCGATGCCGGCTTCGACGGCGAGCGCGATCAGCGCCAGCCGCAGGGTGACCGGAAACGTCTGGCCGATCAGCGTGGCGACGGGGACCATGTTGTAGGTGAGCCCGAAGTCGAACTGGACCAGGTTGGCCATGTAGGCGCCGTACTGCACCAGCAGCGGCTCGTCCAGCATGAACTGGGCGTTCATGGCGTCGATGTAGTCCTGGGGGCAAGCGCGCTCCCCGCAGCGTCCCGCGAAGGGGTCTCCGGGCAGTGCCCACATCATCCAGTAGATCAACAGGGTGGTCCCGACCACCACGGGGACCGATTGCAGCAGGCGCCGCAGCGCGTAACGACCCATTCACGTCCTTCCGAAAGCGGCGAGGAGCGCCCCGTCGGGGCGGCGCTCCTCCCGCTGCGGTCCGGTGCGCCTACTTCTCGAGGTTCGCGAAAGCGGGAACACCGAACGGGGTGACCTCGACGTTGCTCATGTCCTCGGAGTAGCCCGTGATGGTGCGCGCCGTGTAGATCGGCACTGCGGGCATGTCCTCGGCGAGGATGCGCTCGGCCTCCCGGTACTTCTCGACCGCCGCGTCCCGGTCGGATTCCTGGCGGCCTTCGGCCATCAGCCGGTCGAACTCCTCGTTGCTGTAGTCGCCGTCGTTGGAGGAGGCGCCGGTCTCGTACAGCGGCGAGAGGAAGTTCTCCAGGTGCGGGTAGTCCATCTGCCAGCCGGTGCGCAGCAGGCCGCTGTACTGGTCGCCGTTGATGCCGGAGCGGAACTCGCTGAAGGTCGGCACCGGCTTGGCGACGGCCTCCAGTTCACCGTCGAAGGTCTGGTTGATGCTGTTGACCACGGCTGTGACCCACTCGCGGTGGTCGGCGTCGTCGTTGAACCAGATCTCGACTTCCTCCGGCGGCTCGAACCCGTCGTCGAGGGCCTCCTGCAGCAGGTCGTTGGCCTGGTCCGGGGAGTGCTCGCAGGCCTCGCCGCAGGCGCCGTCCTGGGCGCCGATGACGACGCCGGGGGCCCAGCCGTTCGACGCCAACTGGGTGCCTTCGAAGATCTCGTCGACGATCGCCTCGCGGTCGATCGCCATGGACAGGGCCCGGCGGAACCGGGCGTCGTCGTAGCCGGGTTCGTTGCCGGTGACGGTCAGGGTGAACATCAGCCCGGCCTCCTGCTCGATGTAGCGGTCCCCGAGGTCGTCCTTGTAGACCTCGTTGGCCATCGCGGCAGGGGTGAGGCGGGTCATGACGTCGAGGTTGCCGGCGAGCAGGTCGGCGTAGGCGGCCTCGCGGTCGTCGTACATCCGCCAGGTGACGGCGTCGACCTGGGCGGCGTGGGAGCCGGCGAAGTCGTCGTAGGCCTCGACGGTGATCTCCTGGTTGTCGGTCCAGGAGCCGAACCGGAACGGGCCGTTGCCGACGGGATCGCGGCCGAACGCCTCGGGGTCCTCGAAGAAGACCTCCGGCAGCGGGGCGAAGGCGGTGTAGCCCAGGCGCATCGGGAACTGCGCGTAGGGGTCGTTCAGCGTGACCTCGAACGTGTAGTCGTCGATCACCTCCAGGCCCGACATCTCCTCGGCCTCGGGCTCGGGCGGGTCGGCCTCGGGGTCCTCCGCTTCGGGGTGGACCTCGTCATAGCCCTCGATCTGCTCGAACCAGTACGCGTTCAGATTCGCATTGGGCCCGTAGGCGCCCCAGTTCCAGGCGTCCACAAAACTCTCGGCCGTGACCTCGGTTCCGTCGTGGAAAGTCCACCCTTCCTTGACGGTGATAGTGAAGGTCTGGTTGTCCTCGGTTTCGATGGAGTCCGCGACGTAATTCTCCGGATCGGCCGTCTCCGGGTCGTAGCGCACGAGCCCGGAGAACAGCGTATCCAGGACGTCGCCGCCGAAAACCTCGTTGGTATCGGCGGGAACCAGCGGGTTCTCCGGTTGGCCGCCGTCGACGGTGACCGTCGTCTGGCCCGCGTCGCCGTCGTCGCCACCGCCCGAACAGCCGCTGACGGCCATGACGGCCGCCGCGGCCACCGCGAACGCGGTGCGGAACCTGGTTGCTCGCATACTCATGGGCCTCCTCTGGAACACCGGACGAACAGCGAAGAATAACGACCAAAGGTATGCCCGAATCCGTTTCTCCTGAATTTCGCCGGGACACCACGGCCGTAACGTTCGGATCACGCACCCGCATACGCGCCGGACCGGCCCCGGACCGATCGATCAGATATTCGACTTCCCGGTACGGGGATTCGAATTCTCCGGCCCCGATCCGACCGGCGAATGTGCGATCGCACGAAGCCCGCGGTCCGGCCCGCCGGCCGGGTTCCGGCGGGCCGGACCCGCCTGCCGCTGCACGCCCCCGGCCGTCCTCGTCGGGTATGTTGCCGTGTATCCGTGCGTACAGGCGCCCGGAAACCGGGCCGCGCCGGAGGAGGCCGCAGGCCGGTGACCGCCGGGGCGGGCGCGTACCGCCGCCCCCTTCGCGCAGTCGTAGGAAGATCGTGTGGAACGGAAGCATCTCGAGTACTACCTCGCGATCGCGAGCCACGGGAGTTTCACGAGCGCGGCGAGCTCGCTGCGGATCGCACAGCCGTCGCTGTCCTATGCAATAGGGGTTCTGGAGCGCGAGGTCGGGGCGCCGCTGTTCCGCCGGGTCGGGCGGGGCGTCGTGCTGACCCCCGTCGGAGAGGCGCTGCTGGACCCCGCCCGCCAGGTGCTGCACGACTTCATGCGGGTGCAGACCGCGGCCCAGCGGGTGTCGGGGCTCGTGTCGGGGCGGATCGACATCGCCGCCGTCACCACCCTGGCCGTCGACCCCCTCGCGTCCCTCGTCGGTTCGTTCCGCAACCGCTACCCCGGTGTGGAGTTCCGCATCGTCGACGCGGAGAACGCGGCCTCGATCGTCGACCTCGTCCGCCGCGGGCAGTGCGAGGTCGGCCTCACCGAGCACGGCATCCCGACCACGGGTATGCGGGTGCTCGACCTCCCTCAGCAGGAGGTTCTGGCGGTCCTCCCGCCCTCGGCGGACCCGCCCGAGGAGCCGATCTCCCTGCAGCGGATCGCGGAGATGGACCTCGTCACCACTCCGAGCGGCACCACCACCCGGAGCGCCCTCGACAGCGCGCTCGCGCTCACCGCGTCGTCACCGCGCATCGCCGTGGAGACGACGCACCGCGCCGCGATCGTGCCGTTGGTGATCGCCGGCTCCGGCGCGACCCTGCTGCCGCACCGGCTCGCCATGGAGGCGGCCGGCCTCGGAGCCGTGGTCGTCAGCGTCGCACCGCCGCTGGCCCGCCGGGGCGTGCTCGTGTGGCCGCCGGACTCGCTGTCGCCGGCGGCCCAGGCGTTCGTCGACCTCGTCTCCGACTGGCAGGCCGCCGACGACACGGACGGCCCCGGACACCTCGACGGGGCCCACCCCGGCTGAGCGGCTGAGCGCGGAAGCCGCGGCCCGCACGGTCGTCGACCACGTCTGCGACCGGCAGGACCGGCAGGCCGCCGACGATTCGGGTGGGGGCCAAGGGCGGCCCTGCCCCTACCCGGATGTCCACTCCCGGCCAGATCCGATTACAGCAGGTGATCACCGGGCTACCGTGGAAAGGGAGCCGCCCCCGGACGAAGGGAGACCAGGATGGCGCGCCACGAAGGCCCTCCGCAGCCCCAACCCAAACCCCCGCCGCCTCCGCCGCCGCCCAGCCCCGACGGCGGCCCCCCGCCCGGTCGGCACGAGAAGTGACACCTGAGCTGGAGCAGCTGCTCCTCGAATCGGGCCGCATGGCCCCCGCGTGGCGCGGCGCCTTCCGCGCCGTGCCGCGCGGCGCTTTCCTGCCCGACGTCATCTGGCCCTTCTCCGCCGGGGAGGCGAGCACGCCCGTCGATCGCCGCACCGAGTACGAAGCGTGGGCGCAGTGGGCCGAGGAGAACGTGCCCCTGACCGTGCAGCACGACGACGGAGCTCCGACCGGTCCGGGTGTCTACACCTCCAGCTCCTCGATGCCGAGCATCGTCGCGGCGATGCTGCGCGACCTCGACGTCGAGCCGGGCATGCGGGCGCTGGAAATCGGCACCGGAACCGGGTGGAACGCCGGCCTGCTCAGCTGCCGGCTCGGCGACCGGGCCGTCACCACCGTGGAGGTCGACGAGGTCCTGGCCGATCAAGCCCGCGCCCGGCTGGCGGCCGCCGGCTTCGCGCCCACGGTCGTGGTCGGCGACGGGCTGGCGGGCCACGCGCCGGGTGCACCGTATGACCGAGTCATCGCCACCGCGGGTGTGCGGTCCATCCCGCCGGCCTGGATCGCCCAGACCCGGCCGGGCGGGGTGATCGTGGCGCCGTGGGGCACCGACTACAGTCGCCAGGACGCCATCGCCCGTCTGGTCGTCGGCGACGACGGAACCGCCGGCGGTCGGCTCACGGGGCCGGCGGAGTTCATGAAGGCTCGCTCGCACCGTCGAAAATGGCCGGTCCACGAGGAGTACGTCACCGACTGGCCCGGCGCCGTCACCGGCTCGGACCTCACCCTCGACGAGGTCTTCGATCCCGCCTACGGCGGTACCGGCCTGCTGCTGGGCCTGCTGGTGGACGCCTGCACGCACACCGTGCACGAGGGCACGGCCTGGCTGTACGGGATCACCGACCGCTCGTGGGCCGCGGCTGTGGCCGAGAGCCCGGAAGTGCGCGTGCACCAGTCGGGGCCGCGGCGGCTGTGGGACGAGGTCGAGACCGCCTACCGGTGGTGGCTGGACCGCGGCCGCCCCGAGGTCGACCGGTTCGGGCTGACCGTGGACGCCGACGGGCAGCGGGTGTGGCTGGACTCCCCGGATACGCCCATCACCCGCGTGGCCCTGAAGTAGCCGGCCACGGCGAGGCCGTAGTCCTGACGTCCACCGTCACCCAGGCGGCGAACACCGCCTATGGGGTGACCGACCCGATCGCACCGTCAGCGCATAACCCCTGAAGCGAAGCGGAGCCCGCCCTCCGCCGGCGTCGTGAATGCCCGCGCGTCGGGGCGCTGGGGGCCTGGCAGGGCCCCTGGCAGACATAGAACAGATTCACGCTGGCGCTGGCCTGACCGGTGCGACCGAGACGGCCGAGCGTCGGGGGGAGGCCCCAAAAACCGCGGGAGCCCGGCGCCCGGTCCCCCGCGCCGCCCTGACTCCCTCCCCCAGCAGGGCGGCACCCGCCCCGTTCCTCCTTGCCCACCTGTGGGTGCGGAGCGCCGCCTATTCGACCGGACCGCCGCGCTGAGGCGTGGAAGGGGGAGTCTCCCACGCCTCGGACGACCGATAACCTACGCGCATCCGTTACCACACATAACCAGGATTTGACAAGGTGTCAGCTCGAACGATTCGTGTCGGCTCCCGCGGCAGCCACCTCGCCAAAGCCATGGGCGCCGAAGTGACCGCCCCCTCCGCACCGCCCGCCCCGACATCACATGGAAACAGCACACGGTGATGACCTCGGGAGATAAAGACCGCACAACCAGCCTCACCGAACTCGGCACGTCCACCGTCAGCGTCTTCGCAACCGCCCTCGAAGACGCCCTCCTCGCCGGAGAAGTCGACATCGCCGTGCACAGCCTCAAAGACCTCGCCACCGCGCCCACCCCCGGCACCCCCGGCACGGTCATCGCCGCCGTCCCCCACCGCGCCGACCCCCGCGACGCCCTCTGCGGAACCACCCTCGCCGACCTCCCCACCGGAGCACGAATCGGCACCGGCTCCCCTCGCCGCATCGCCCAACTCCTCGCGCTGCGCCCCGACACCACCACCGTGCCGATCCGCGGCAACGTCCCCCGCGACTGCGCCGCAGCCGGGAAACGGGACTGGCCGGCACCATCCTCGCCGCCGCCGGGCTGCACCGACTCGACCTCACCGAGGAGATCACTGAAGCACTCGACTCCCGCACATTCCCGCCGTCGCCCGCACAGGGCGCCATCGCCGTCCAGATCCGCGAGAACGACACCGGCCTGCAGGAGCTGCTCGCCGCTGTGCACGACGACGCGACCGCGGCCGCCGTCACCGCCGAACGCGCCATGCTCGCCGAGCTGCACGGCGGATGCAGCGTGCCCGTCGGCGCCCTCGCCACCGCCGAAGGCGACCGTCTCCGCATAACCGCCCAGGTCACCGGCCTCGACGGCACAGCCGTCATCCGCACCACCCAGACCGGGATACGCAGCGCCCCCGCCGACCTCGGCAAACGCGCCGCAGTCACCCTCCTCGGCCAGGGCGCCGAGAACATCCTCGCCCAGATCGGGGACACACCACCGCCCCGTTAGGGAGAACACCGTGGAGAACCACCCCCCGACCACCGTGCAGGACGCCGAACCCGTGACCGGCTCCAGCCCGGTCCGCGCCATCCGCGCCGCCAAGAACGCGGCACCGGGCATGGCGGTGATGACCGAGACGTGCCTGTGCTCCTACACCACCGCGCGCACCTGCGTGCTGACCGACCACCACGGGCGCTACGACCACAACGCGACACTCGGCATCCTCGGAGACCAAGCCCTGCGCCAAGCTGAGGCCGGGGGCTGTCAAGTTGAGGGCTCTGTCCCGCTTTCGGCGACGGGCACCACCGACATGTTCTGACGCAGTCGTATGCTTCCGGCGTGATGACGGTCGGGATTGCGTACGTTCTGGTGGAAGAGCTGCTGCGGGAGCGACTTCCTCGGCGATGGGCGCACACGCAGGGAGTGGCCGCCTGCGCACGGAAGCTGGCGCCTCTCGTCGATGACAGGGCCAAGGCGCTGGAGGCGGCAGCGGTGCTGCATGACATCGGCTATGCGCCACCGCTCGTCAACACCGGCTTCCGCCCCCTCGACGGCGCACGCCATCTACGGACGATCGGCTCGGTAGACGACCGGGTTGCCCGTCTCGTGGCGAACCATTCCTTCGCGCTGCTGGAGGCAGAGCAGCGCGGGCTACGCGAAGCGCTCGAAGCTGAATTTCCGGTGGTCGACGATGAGCAACTTGCGGACGCCCTGGTGTACTGCGACATGACGACGACGCCCGACGGGGCACCGGACAACTGCCGATGAGCGGGTGGCGGAGATCCGGTCCGCTACGGAGATGACAGCGTAGTGGGGCGGTTCATCCGTCGAGCATCGCCTCAGATCTTCGCTACCGTGGCGCGGATAGAGGCCGCATCGGCGGCTCAGCCGAGATAGGGGTAGGTCCCGGCGAGGTAGTCACTGATCTGCTGGCGCATGCTGGGGTGGATGTCGTACTTGTCGAGGTCGGCAGGCTGCACGAAGCGGACACCGTCGGCCTCGTCGTTAACGGTGGGCTTGCCGCCGAAGGAGCGCCCGATGTAAGCGTTCTCGTATTGCTGGCGAACCTCACCGTCGCTGTAGGCGACGATGTGGTCCGGGTTGGTATAGACACCGAGGAATCCGGTGACCTCAGCGGCGATGCCAGTCTCCTCCGCGCATTCGCGTACCGCGCACTGGGCGGCAGTCTCGCCGATGTCTTGAGCTCCGCCGGGCAATGCCCATTGGCCGGTGTCGCGGCGCCGCTGGAGGAGAATGGCTCCCTCGTTATTTACGACTAGCAGATTGCTGGCGGGGATCAACGTGTTGGCCTTAGGGGCCTTGGGGTCGTAGTAGTACTCAGTCCTACCCACTGCGATGGTGCTCCTGATCGTCGGGCGCCCATGGGCGCGCTGTGTTCCAGACTGCCTCGAAGCTCTCGGCGTACCGCTCGAACCATTCGGCGTTGGCGGTACGGCGGAGTTGGAAGAGCGGGTTTGCGCTGGCCGGCTGGCCCCAGATATGGGGGTTGACCAGAAGATGGTCGTCGTAGCGGAAGATCGAGTTGTACAGCGTCGTGTCGTGCAGTCGCACCTCGCAGCCTGGATGGCCGACAAGCGCACGGTAGTAGGTGAGCGACGCCCGGATCTTGGCGGACAAGGTGTCGCCGATGCCCTCCTCGTGGCCACGGATACCTACCGCTTCTCCTGTCGGATCGCCGAAGCACAGTCGCACCCGCACACCAGCTTGCGCGCGTTCTTGAAGCATGCGTCCGATGTGGGGATTCGTCTGCGCGAAGAAGGTCCCCGAGAAGACCAGGACATCGATCTGCTTCATCGTCCCTAACAGCAGGGAGAGCCAGACCTCGCGGGGGACGCTCGCGCGGTGGGGATAGGTGGCGACAATCTCGGACTGAGCGGCACCGGAGTGCGACGTCTTCTGGACTGAATCCGGCCATAGGTACGTCTCGTCTACCTGCAGCAAGTTGGCGACGGTCCAGCGGTGCCGACGGTGGGGGACCCGTCCACTGATCCAGCGGCCAGCGGTCTTCGGATCGACCGTGCAGGCGTCGGCCACCTCTTTCACGGTCATGCCGGATTGCATGAGTGCGGCGCGGAGTCGCTCATTCACTCGGGTAAGTGAACCGGACCATGGCACCTGCCGCAAGCGCGCTCCACGCCCCAGTTGCGTGGCGGGGCGTCTGTCTGCCGCAGGTTTGGGAAACCGATCGCCAGGCCGAAAAACGTCCCGGGACGTCCAGGAAGGAATCCCGGGACGACGTTCCACGTCCTCGCATTCCGCGGCAGTCTGTGCCTGTCGTCGGCGGCTGGCTCCTGCACGGCTGTCGGCGCGCCATCCCCCGGATGCCTGGACGGAGTACGCGCATGACGGCAATTCGCAACGGGCCTACCAGCACGCCCTCCACGCTCGGGGAGGTGGGACGGCTCGCGGCTCGGTACGGAGTACCGGTCGAGGATGCACTGCTGATCGCCCTCAACCTGCATGGGATCGGTTCCGACGTGCCACGTCACCGCGCCCGCGTCGAGGTCCGGTTGGCGAGTGCCCCATCGGTACCCTGGCGACTCATCGTTCCCTTGAACGTCACGGATTCTCCGTTTCAGCTCAGAGGCGAGCGCCTCGCCCTGGGCAGCACCCCGGTCGGAACCGTGGAGCGCATCGACGCGGACGAGGCGGTAGGTGGGTACTTCCGGGACGCCTACACCGCTCTCACACTGAACCCCAATGCCCGCAGTCGTTGTGTGGGGTGCGCTTTCTGCCCGAATACTCTTGAGGCTGCGGCTGATCCGCGGCTGTCGGAGCAGCGGGACCTGCACCAACTCCTCGCGGCGCTGCGGGAGCAGCATCCGCGCCGTGACCTGACGGAGCTGCGTGAGGTGACCGTCTCGACCGGCTGCTTCGAGCGTGAGTCGGCGGCGGTGCAACACTTGCGCACCTTACGTACGGTCCTCGACGAGCAAGACGTCGAAGCACGCATCGGCTTCCTGACGTCGGTCCTGGAATCCGATGAGGCGTTCGAGCAACTCGCTGCCGACGTCGCGCCCTTCGTCCTGCGGCTGACGGCGGAGTGCTTCACCCGCCGGAACCTGTTGCTGAAGTCCAGCAAGGCCGTCCTCGTGGCATCGGAGATGCCGGGGGTACTCCGTCGGGCATCGGCGGCCGGCCATAGCACCTCGTTCACCTACATCGTGGGCTTGGACCCGCTTGATGCGGTACTGGAAGGTGTCGGCGCGCTGGCTCCGTATATCACCGAGTTCCCCAATTTCCAGGTCTATCAGGCCCACAACTCGATCATGGCGGGTCTGCGCACCCCCGGAGGCCAGGAGCTGGAGCACTACTTGCAGGCACGCGTGGCGATCGAGGACGTCATCGGGCCCACTGGTCTGAGGCCCGCCGCCTGGGAGTGCTACCGGCCGTTGTGGTACTTCACATTCGCCGGCGAGCCCTTGGCTGGGGAGCCTCCCCCTGAGTAGTGGACATCTCCGACAATGGAAACCAAGGAGGAGTCCACCACCATGGCCATGAAGCACTATCCGGCCGAGTTCAAAGCCGACGCGGTCGCGCTGTACCGGTCCCGGCCCGGCGCCACCATCGCCGAGATCGCCGACGAGCTCGGCGTCAACCGCGAGACGCTGCGCAACTGGATCCGCATCGACGACAGGCAGCGCTCGGCGACGGCCGCGCCGGCCCACCCCCGCCCGGCAGAGGCCGCGCCCGCGGGCGAGCCGCTGCAGCAGGAGAACAAACGGCTGCGCGCCCAGATCGCCGAACTGGAGAAGGAACGCGAGATCCTGCGCAAGGCGGCCGCCTATTTCGCGGGAGAGATGAAGCAGTGAGCCGCTTCTGCTTCGTCCAGGACCACCAGGGCGCCTACGGCGCCAAGCGGCTGTGCGCGGTGCTTCAGCTGTCGCGCTCGGGCTACTACGCCTGGCGGGCCCGCGCAGGCGCGCGTGAACAGCGGGCGGCCGCCGACGCCGAACTGACCACCCGGATCGCGGCGATCCACGCGGCCGACCGCGCCTGCGGGGCGCCGAGGATCACCGCCGAGCTGCGCGAGCAGGGCCACGTAATCAACCACAAGCGGGTGGAGCGCCTGATGCGCACCGCCGGCATCGAAGGCCTGCACCTGCGCAGGAAAGTGCGCACCACGGTGCCCGAGCCCGCCACGGCCCCGGCGGGCGACCTGCTGGGCCGCGACTTCACCGCCCAGGCGCCCAACACCCGCTATGTCGGCGACATCACCTACCTGCCCGTGGACGGCGACCGGTTCCTGTACCTGGCCACGGTGATCGACCTGTACTCGCGGCGGGTGGTGGGCTGGTCCATCGCCGACCATATGCGCGCCGAACTCGTCTGCGATGCGTTGGAGGGGGCCCGGCGCGCGCGGGGCGGCTGCCTGGACGGCGCGGTCTTCCACACCGACCACGGCGCCCAATACACCTCCCGGCGGTTCCAGACACAGTGTGCGGAGCTGGGGGTGGTGCGCTCGATGGGCGCGGTGGGCTCCTCGGCCGACAACGCCGCGGCCGAGGCCTTCCACGCCACTCTCAAACGCGAAACCCTCCAGGGGCCCGGCTTGAAGCGGTGGCCCAGCCCGCACACGGCGCGCATGGCGGTGTTCTCCTGGATCAACCGCTACAACACCCGCCGCAGGCACTCGGCGATCGGCTACCTCGCCCCCGCCGTCTACGAGCACCGAACCGCTAAGCTGCACCTGGCTGCCTGATTACCGGGTGTCCACACTCACGGGGGAACCCCCCTGGTGCACGGTGACCGAGGCCGCCGTACTGGCCGGGGCTCTATGGCGGGCAACCGTCTACGCCGCGGTCTGTCAACTTCATCTGCGCGACAATGTCCTGCTGACAGAACGCTTGATGGCCGAGCACGTCAAGGAACACCCCTCCGGGCATTGGGGCACCGTGCCTGGCACTGCGTGGGTGTTGTCCCACATCGCAATCGCTGCCGGGAAACTGCGCCGGCGAGTCGATCTGGTGCCGTTGCTCGGTGCGGGGCACGCCGGTGTCGTCCAGTTCGCCGCGTCGTGGGTAAGCGGAGCGCTGGAGGAAGTACGGTCGCAGTTCGGCTCGGATGCGGAAGGGTTGCGTCGACTGGTCCAGGCGTTCCCGGACGTGGGTGGTCTGGGCCCCGAAGTCTCTCCCGCTCTCCCCGCCGGCGCGTTCCTCGGCGGACGGCTCGGTGGTTGTCTGCCCTTCGCCCAGGGCGCTGCCCTGGACTCGTCGGCCAAGGTCGCCGTGCCCATCATCGGGGACGGAGAGTGTGAAACCCCCACCACCGCCGCGAGTTGGCTGGGGCATAGGGCGGTCCCCGGTTCCTCGGTCCTACCCGTCGTGCAGGTCAACGGTTTCTGCATGGGCAATGGGTCGCTGCTCGGCGCGATGGATGACGATGCATTGCGCGCCTACTTCCGCGGACTGGGGTGGGGCGCCTTGGTGATCCACGTCGTGGCCGGATCCACCCAGGAGCACAGGGCCTTCCATACTGCGTTGCGGAAGGCGGTGGAGGAGGTGCTCGCGGCCCGCCCTACGGTACTGGTCCTGCGCTGCGTGAAGGGATGGGGCGGACCGAAGTCACTCGGAGACCGTGTCCTGCTAGGGACTCCGGACCTGCACAAGACCCCGCTGACCAGTCCGCGCACCGACCCGGATCAGCTCACGCAACTGGCCCAGTGGCTCGCCTCGTACGGGCCCGCAGATCTCTTCGGCCCAGACGGGAGTGCCCGCGATGAACTGGCGGAAGCTGTGGCTACCGCGCACTGGTGTTCCTTCACTCCGGTCAAACGCGTTGTCGTAGATGAAGGTGCCAGGACCGCCCACCGGCACGTGAGCACCTTCAGCGAGGCGGTCACCGACGTCGCCACAAGCCATGCCAGGCGTGGGGACTTCCGGATCTTCAGCCCGGACGAACTGGCGTCCAACCGGCTCCCGCATCTCCGCGACGAGCCGTGGACACACGAACTCCTAGCGGAGGAAGTGCTGCTGGAGTGGCTCGCCGGGTGGACCGCCTGCGGGCGCCGGGGCGGGGTGATCTCCTACGAAGCGTTCGCCCCTCTGCTGATCGCCGGCTTGGTGAGCCACATCAAGCAACGGCGTATGGCCGGAGCCAATGGTCTGCCCAGTCTCAACTTTCTGCTCACGTCCTATGGATGGCACAACGTCCACAGCCACGGTGACCCGTCGCTTACCACCACGCTCCTCGGTCTGGGCCTTCCATCGGTGCGCGTGCTGACGCCGGCAGATCCGGCACGAACCGCGGCCGCCTTGGACGAGGCATTCGACTCGCTCGACAGAGTCAACCTCGTCGTGGCGGGCAAGCACACCCGCGCCGCTCATCCGGCAAGCACCGTCGAAGAGGAACATGAGCGGGGCCTCGCGATCTGGCCCCACCTGAGCGACGAGGGAGAACCGGACCTCACGATCGTCACCGCGGGCGACATCCCGGCAACCGTCGCCGCTGATGCGGTGGGGCACCTCCGCGAACAGCACGGCTGCCGCATCCGCGTGGTCAACTTGCTCGACCTGACCGTTCTCGGCTCCGCCCCGCCGTGGCCCCGCGGACTCGGTACCGCGGAAACCGATCACTACCTCGGTACACGCGCCGCCGTCCTAGTGCTCACCCTCGGCCACCCCTCCGCTGTCTGGGGCCTGCTGGCCGGACGGCTCCACCGTCCCGTGGACGTCATCGGATGGCAGGACCCCCCAGAGCCCCTCCCCCAGCGACAGCTCGCCGCCGCGCTCGGCATGGACCGGGCAGGCTTAGAGCGGGCGGCCGGCCAGCTTCTGCTCGCTTCCCGCGAGGTGGTCCGATGACCGCGGTGACCATCGAAGGATTGGCGCTCGTTGAGGTGCGCGAGGGCGTGGGCCCGAGAGACGACGCCCATTTCGTCACGGTTCGCGGCGCTGGCGAGGTCGGCTACTACGGTCCGATCAGCGAACGGATCGGCAGGTATGCGAGGGACACGCTGGCGTCAGTGGCGCTGGGGAACGACGCTGCCGACCACCGTGGCCTGCTGATCCGACTGCTGGCAGCTATCGGAACCGCACCTTCCGAGACCGCCTCCTGGGCGGTCGGCGCGGTCGACTGCGCCGCCTGGGACCTGCACGGCCGCGTCGCTGCATACCCGGTCGCCGACCTCCTCGCGACCGGGAGCCCTTCGCCCTTGGTGCCGGCCTACGCCTCGTGGCTCGCCCACGACCTCACCGCATGCGACGACATGGAAACCGTACGCAAGGTCACGGCGGACGGCTGGCGTTTCACCAAGTGGGGGCTGCGCCGAGGAGCCGAGGACTGTTCCGACAGAGCCGCTGCGCGTATGACACGAGCTGTGGAACGCTGCTCCGATGCCATCGGCGCCCCGGTCGCCGTCGACGCCGTCGGCACCTGGACCCCGCCACTGGCCACGGATTTCGCGCGGAGCGTCGATACCGTCGGCCTCCTCTGGCTGGAAGACCCGCTGCCGCACCACGACCTGAACGCCTACGCGCTTGTCACGGCCACCCGCCTGCCTGTCGCCGTCGGCGAGCTCACGCGCTGCGACGAGCCCCCGGGGCCGCTCATCGAGTCCGTTCGACCGACCGCTCTGACCCTGGACGTCGTCGGCTGCGGCGGTCTGACCCGCGCAAGGCAGATCCTCGAACTCGCCCTGTCGCAGAACGTCCCCGTATACCCGCACGGCCGCTCGATCGTCCCTGGCCTCCACCTCGCTGCGGCCTTCCCTGAGGCAGCGCCGGCCGTGGAGTACCGGCTCCAGTGGGAGCCATGGCGTCAGCATCTCTACGAGGTGCCGCTCCAGCCCGAGCACGGCCGCATCGGCCTGCCGAGCGCCCCAGGCCTCGGCACCGTCCCGAGGAGTAGTACATGCCCAGCACCTCGATGAACCTCCCCGTTTCCGGCCATATCAGCTACGGCCCCGACGGGCCCCTGCTAGTGCTGTCAAGCCGACTCGATGGACACGACACCTTCCTCACGGGGAGCCTTGACGTCTGGGGTTCGTCGGTTCCCGTCCGCATCATGTCCTTCGACGACGCCACCGTGCTCTATCCCGAGGACCTGGCCGGCATTCTCGAAGCGGGCATGCGGTGGCACGGGACACTCCACCTGCCGCACGGCTTGCGACCGCGGACCGTTCCCCCGGACTTGAAGGAGAGAGCCGCAGATCAGGAGCGGTCCCTCGAAGGGGTGGACGAGGCGGAACTGCGCTATGCCCTGACGTTCCTGTCCGAGTCCACAACCAGCGCCATCCGCCAGGCCCGCGTCGAAGCCATTGTCTCCGCATTGCCGGCGTCTGCCGGGACCCCCGAGTGATCAGGCAAACCTCGCTGCTGGTCACGGTGGACGTCGGCGGAACCCTCGGCGCAACCGAGGGGGCCGGGCTGGCAACGCGCCTGGCCGAACTCTCCCCACTTCCGGCGGAGCGAGCGCGCGCGGTCATGCGGGCCGGCCTCCACACTCGGCCCGCACTCACCGATGAGCTGGTGGCCGATGTCTGCAAGGAGTTGGAGATTCCGCGTGAAGCGTTTCCCCACGAGCTTGCCCCGGCTCCGTTCCGTCTCTTTCCCGGCACGGTAGAAGCCCTGTGCCGCCTCAGTTCTGTGGCGACCGTGGTCACGCTGTCGAACGTCACCTGCGTCGACTCCGACACCGATGGGCTGCGCGAGCTCCTCTCCCCATGGGTGAGCGACTACTTTCCGTCCTGCCGCATCGGCCACACCAAGCCGGACCCGCGCGCCTTCCAATCCGTCATCGACCATTGCGGAATCGTCGCGGATCGAGTGGTCCACATCGGCGACGACTGGACCTGCGACATCGTGGGGGCTGTGGAATCCGGCATCAAGCCCGTCTGGGTCTCCCGCAGACGTCGGATTCCCGATGAATCCTTTGTCATCGACCACGCCGTACTGGTCGCCACCGACCTGGCGGCGGCCGCCGAGCACATCGAACACCTCACAGATGGGAGCGACGCATGAGTCTCTTCACCGGAACCGCTACGTACTACCGTTGGTACCGCCCCGGCATTCCGGACGAGGTGGCGTCGGTCCTCGACCACGCCGCCCCAACACGTCCCAAAAGTGGGCGCCGCCTCCTGGACCTCGGTACCGGGACCGGCCTGGTTGCCGAAGCCCTGCTGGATCGCTTCGACGACATCATCGGCGTCGACAGCGACGCCGACATGCTGGCCGCCGCCGAGTCGGCGCTGCGGCCCACGCTTCCCGAGCACTCCCGCTTGTCCCTCGTCCAGAGCACGGCCGAGGACTTCACTCCGCCCACCGGCTGGCAGGCCGAGCTCGTCACCGTCTGCCGCGCGTTTCACTGGCTCGACCAGGGCGCGGTCCTGTCCCTGTTGGACGAGCAGGTCGCTCCCGGCGGCGTGGTCGCCATCTTCAGCGACAGCAGCTTCTGGGCCGCCGGCAGCCCGTGGAAGGAAGCCGTCCGTGACGTCGTGCAGAGCTTTCTCGGCGAGGAGCGGCGCGCGGGTTCCGGTACGTTCCAGCACCACAACCGCCCCTATAGCGACCTCCTGGCGGAATCACCCTTCGACGAAGTCGAGGAAGTCCGCGTACCCGTCGAGCGCACCTGGACCGCGGAGAGCATCCTCGGCTACCTCTACTCCACATCCTTCGCCGCACCCCACCTCTTCGGGGACCGGGTGAGGGAATTCGAGGCCACGATGAAAGCCCAGCTGGCCGAGTTCAGCGACGACGATACGTTCCCCGAGGAGAACGCGTTCCTCATCCGTCTGGGACGGCGCAGCAGCGATGTCGGCTGAGAGCGAGGAGCGATCCTATGGGCGGCTGACCGCACCGCGCCTCACGGCCGAACTGAGCGAACGGTCGCTCCTTTGCCTGCCTGTCGGCTCGCTGGAACAGCACGGCCCGCACCTGCCGCTCAACACCGACACGGTCATCGCCGAACGCTTCGCCACCTACCTGGCCGCCGAGGCCGTTGACCGGCACAACCTGTGGGTCGTGCCTCCGGTGCCCTACGGGCTCTCCCCAGAGCACGCGTGGTCACCTGGCACCATCACTCTCGACGTGCCGCTCTACACCGCGCTGATCGATGCGCTCGTGGGGGAGTACGCCCGCTCCACGCCAGTCCGTGCGTTACTCATCGTCAACGGCCACGGCGGCAACAGCGGCGCGCTAGAGGCACTTGCGCACCAGCTCCAACGAGCGCACAGCATCGCCACTTGTGTGGTCAACCCCAGTTCCCTCGCCGCCAGCCAACGTCGGAGCGATGGTGAATTGCCCGAGGTCCACGCCGGCATCCGCGAGACCTCCCTGATGCTCGCCCTCGCCGCCGACCACGTACGGCTGGACCTTTTCCCGAACGGGTCCTTCCCCGATCCAGGCCAGCGTGAGGAGTTCCAGCGCATCGCCCTCGGCCGGAGCATCACATGGCCCTGGTCATCGGACGACCCCGCGATCTCCTCGCACGGCGTCATCGGCGGCGACCCGCGCCAAGCGACCGCGGCACACGGCCAGGCGCTCCTCGCTACTGCCCTGCATGCGTGCGTCGGCGTCCTCGACCGGCTCGTCGCACTCATAGCTCACGAACCGAGTGATCTACGGAGGACCCATGCCCCTCACTACTGAAGAGAAGGCCACCTTCAAGCAAGACGGAGTACTCGTGCGCCGTGGCCTGGCTAACCCAGAGCAGGTCAAACGAGCCGTCTCCTTGATCGAATCGTCGTATCGCGAGGCCATGGCGCCTGATGACATCCCCGCGTATTCTCAGCGCACCTTCGCCCCCGAGCTGGCCGAGCACGCCGAACTGCTCGCCCTGTACACGGAGACCGGCGCGGCTGCACATGCCGCCGACCTGCTCGGCGACACCAGTCCGGTCACAACCGCCCAGGTCCAGATCCGCGTGCCCGAAAGCGAGTTCCCGGGCGTGCAGGCGGAGAAGGCCATGCATGTCGACGGGGTCTCCTGTCCCCACCTGGATCCGCGGGAACTGCGCACGTTCTCCCTGCTCGTCGGCGTCGTGCTGTCTGACATCAGCGACCCGCGGGGCGGGGCGCTGCGCTACCTGCCCGGTGGCCACCTCGCCATGGCGCGTTGGTTCGCCGATGAGTGGTCACTCGGAATGACCCAACAGGTTCCGCCCGAAATCGACCGCGAAAACGGGACCCCGTTCCTCGGCAGGCCTGGGGACGTACTGCTCATGCACCACCTCGTCCCGCACTCGGTGGCACGCAATCTCATGCCGTTCCCCCGGGTGATGGCGTACTTCCGCGTCTCCCACCCGGATCATGCGGGCCGTCGGCTCGAAGCTCTCTGCGACCCCTGGCTGGACTACCCGCCCCTCGCGGACGTACCCGCGTCGAACTTCGAGGAGTAGCACCATGCACACCGTCCACCCCGACGAACTCGACGCCGCAACCCGCGCCATCGAAGCCGGCGAGCCGGTCATCGTCCCCACTAGGCCCTGTTTAAGAAGCCCTGGTTGATCGGGCTTGCCCGGCATGTCGGGACTGCGCACAAGCGAGGTCTCCGGTAAATGGAGCAACGACCAAGCAGCCCATCTACACGGAGACCTCGGTGGCCAGGGTACCGATCGGAGGACGTAAAGACCTGACCGACAAGCAGTGGCGGGCCCTGAAACCGCTGCTGCCCCCGCGACCCGCAGGCGGGAGGCCGCCGACATGGACGCGGCGCCAACTGCTGGACGGCATCCGCTGGCGCACCCGCGCCGGTGTGCCCTGGCGCGACGTGCCCGAACGCTACGGCCATTGGCAGTCGGTCTACCATCTGCTGCGGAGCTGGCAGCGCGCCGGGATCTGGGCGCTGATCGCGGCCAAGCTGCGGGCCTGGACCGATGCCGCCGGGCTCATCGGCTGGACGGTCGCGGTCGACTCCACCACCTGCCGTGCCCACCCCCACGCCGCCGGGGCGCGCCGCCGTCCCGGCCGCCAGGCCGAGCCGCCCGGCGACGAACCCGGCGACCACGCGCTGGGGCGTTCGCGCGGCGGGTTCTCCACCAAGCTCCACCTGGCCGGAGAGCAGCACCGCAAACCGCTGTCGGTGGTATTGACGGCGGGCCAGCGCGGTGACAGCCCGCAGTTCGCGCGGGTTCTGGAGCGCATCCGTGTGGCCCGCTCCGGGCCGGGGCGCCCGCGTATTCGGCCCGAGCGGGTGTTGGCCGACAAGGCCTACTCCTCGCGGGCCAACCGGGCCTACCTGCGGCGGCGCAAGATCCCGGCGACCATCGCCGAGCCCCGCGACCAGCGGTGCCATCGCAAGGCGAAGGGGTCGGCGGGCGGCCGGCCGCCGAGGGTGGACCGACAGGCGTATAAGCAGCGCCACGTGGTGGAGTGCGGGATCGGGCGGCTCAAGCAGTTCCGTGCTGTGGCCACCCGCTTCGACAAGCTCGCCCTGCGCTACGAGGCCACGATCCAGGTCGCCGTGATCGACATCTGGCTGCGCGACCTCGCAGCGACACCTTCTTAAACAGGGCCTAGCCGCTGGTACATGGTCTGTGCCGACGCCAGCAACGCGGAGGCCTGCGGCAGCATCTTCAAGGCCAAGCGTCGCCCCAGCGGCAAGTCGCTCGCCTACGTCGCCCCCTCCCTCGCCGTCTGTGAACAGCGTTTCCAGCTCGGAGCTGAGGCCAGAAAACTCGCCCAGCAGTTCTGGCCGGGCGATCTGGCACTTCTCCTACCGTGGCGGCACCCTGAGGACGCAGCCCAGCACACAGCCGTGGGTTCACCCGGGCTCGCTACTGTGGCTTCCGGCGTCCTCGGCGAGCTGGCAGCGCGGACGGCGGTCCCTGTCGCTGCAACCACGGCCAACATTTCCGGCGACGCCGGCCCGGAGGACCGTGGTCCTGCTGTGACCCTCGACGAGGTCCACGACTTCCTCGCGGCGTCCGGCGTCACCGCCCCCGTCATCGTCGACGGAGGGATATGCCCGGCTGCCAATCACATGACCATAGTGGATTGCTTCACCGCTGAGGCGAGAGTCGTACGCACCGGCCTCGTTCACCAACGAGCACTCGCCGCGGCTCTCGGACGGGAGCTTCGGCGATCCTGATGGGACGTGGCAGGAGCGGATGGCGCCGGGCCACCCGCTCCCAAACGTCGGGCAGGAGCGCACCAGCCGCGCCGTGGAATTCCGAGTCGTCCATAGTCTGCCTCCGATCCACCTACCCGACTCCTCCAGCACCGGAGGCGGGACTGCAAGTTAATCGGCTCTGCCTCCCGGCGTCGAGATCGTCGTCCGCGACGACTCGCTGACCTACGCCCAGGCCGTGCGCCGCACCCTGCCCGACGCCCAGCAGGTCACCGACCGATGGCACCTCTGGCACAACCTCGCCGAGGCCGCCGCGCAGGAAGTCGCCGCCCACAGCGCCTGCCGGGCCAAGGCCCAACGGGGACGTTGGCTACAGCTCGGCGGCCCGAGCGGCGGTGAGGAAGGCGTCCCACTCGCCGGCGGGGAAGGAGAGATGTCCGGCCTCGGGATGCTTCGAGTCGCGCAGGGCCGCGCCGGCGGGGAGGTCGGCTACTTCGACGCAGTCGCCGTTGACGCCGCTGTAGCTGCTCTTGCGGAAGGACGCGGGGACGTGGGCGACCTCAACACAGTCCACGCGGTCGCTGCTGTAGCTGGACTTGAAGAAGGCCAATGGCTCAATAGTCATGCTGATGCTCGGACTCCATGATCTGGCGGACGAACTCTAGGGTATGCGGTGCCCGAAGCGCGGCTGAGTTCAAGTTGGCGAAAATCGTCACGAACCGCTGCACAGAGGCCGCATCTTGCACAAAGAGGCTATCGGTGGCGGTTTCGGTGTAGACGATGCTGGGGTCGGCCGAGGCTGGAAAGTCCAAGATCACGAAGGAACCCGCGAGTCCGGCGTGCATTCCGGCGGTGAACGGCAGGACCTGGATGTCCACGTTGTGGCGAGTCGCGATGTTGAGCAAGTGCTGGAGTTGGCCACGCATGATTTGGGGATCGTCCAGCTTCCGACGAAGCGCAGCCTCGTCGATCACTGCCCAGAGCTGAGGCGGGTCGTGGCGGTTGAGGATCTGCTGGCGCTGAAGTCGGGCGTCGACGTGCCTTTGGACTTCGCTCTCTGTATATGCGCGGCCGGCCCGAAACACAGCTTCGCTGTACTCGGGGGTCTGAAGCAGCCCTGGGATGACCTGGCACTGGTAGGTGCGGATCATCGAAGCTTCGACCTCGAAGTCAGGCAGTGCGTTGCCTCCGAAGACGTCCTTGTACTTGGACCACCAACCTTGCTCCTTCGACTCTCGGGCGAGCTCTTGGAGCGCCTCTCGCACCTCGCCCGGAGCCTTGTACAGGTTAGCGAGCGCATCTATGTCGCGGACTTTGATGCGCCTGGCCTCTGCGGTCTCGATGTTGCTGAGGGTCGAGGCAGGCACGCCTGCCTGCTTGGCCGCTTCCGAAAGCTTGAATCCCTGGGACTCGCGTAGTCGCCGAAGCTCTGTCGCCAAGCGGCGTCGCCGAACTGTGGGGCTGAGGGGTTGGTGCATGGGCATGATCCTACGAGACGTGTGCTCGAAAATCGAGTCATGTCATTGACAACCCGAAATTCGAGTTTCACTATGTGTATGTAACAGGTCACCGCTCCACCACCCAGCGCACCCAGTGGCCAAGCTACTAACCGCCCGTCGTCCTGTCCGGAAAACGGTCCCACCCACGGGCGCCCGCTCCACACACCCGCGCACACACCCGCACCAGGCTCAAGGAGTCCTCATGCCGGCCACCGCTGCTCTCAATCAACTACAGTCCGTGACTGTACCGCTCGCTCTGCTCATCCCGTGGCAGCAGCAGCACTACTTCGACCCCTCCGCCCCGCGCACGCGGTTCCGCAGCCGCGCCTTCACCTTCTGGGGCGACACCGCACTGTTCCCCCTGGTCCACGCCTTCCTCGGCGCGTGCGCGGCCGGCCAGGGGCCCGACTACCGCTACGTCTTCGACCTGCTGGGCACCGAACTCGCGGCAAACGCCGTCCGCCACTCCCGCTCCGGCCAGCCCGGCGGCAGCTACACGCTGCGCGTGGACCGCACCGCCGACGGGATGACGCTGACCTGCCGGGACGGCGGTACCCCCGACATCGGCCTCTGGGACCGCCGCGACCGCGCCCACCTGGCGCCCGATCCCCGCGGCCTGGATCCCGACGCCGACGGCGGGCGGGGACTGGCCCTGGTCGACGCCCTGGCCACCGGGTGGGGCGACAACGGCCTGCCCACCCACCGCCACGTGTGGTTCCACCTGGCCTACGACCTGACCGGCGGCCGGTGGTTCGGCGCTTGAGCCTCCGGCCCCAAGCGCCGACCCCGCCCTCGACGACGCGGACCGGGGCGGCCCTCCCCCACCGGCCGCCCGGCCCGCACCTCCTCTCGGGAAACCTCCTACAGCAAGGGAACCGATGTTCAACATCACCGCCGCACCCGCGCCTGCCGCGGCCGTTTCCTCGACGACCGCCCGGAACGAATCCGCGGATACGCACGCCGCCGTTCGCGTGCCCGCGCAGGCGCGCCCGCCCCGTCCCGACGGCGGCCGTTCGGCCCCCGCCCCGGGGGCGACCTGCCCGTCGTGTGCCCATCCGCCCTGCCGCACCCGACGCTCCGCGCGCCAAGTGCCGCGCCGCGGCCGCACCGCCGAGTTCGCCGCCGAGCACCGCACTGCCGCCGCGATCCAGGCGCAGTACCCCCGCCTGGCCGTGTGGTTCGGCCAGGCCACCCGGTCCTACTGGGCCCTCACACCCGCCGGCCTCGTCGAAGCGCCCGACTCCGACACCCTGATCCTGGCCCTCTGGGCCGACACCGCCGCCCGGACGTCGAAGACGCGGGGGTGAACGTTTCGCGGTCCGTACCCGTCGCAGGAGGAAAATCGGGAAGGACCGGCATATGACCGATCGCAGTACCTCCCCCGGGCGGCGGATCCGTCGGCCCGCGTCGGCGGCGGGCCCTGCTGCGGCCGCCGCGGCCTGCGCAGGAGCGGTGGCCGTGCTTCTGGCGACCGCTCCGGACGGCGCGGGCACCGGCCCCGTCGAGGACCGGGCACTGTCGGGGCCGGAGCGGATCGCCTGCGCACAGGTGATCGTCGAAGGCGACGTCACGTCGGTGCGCCCGGGCGGACGGCCGCATACCGTGACGCTAGAGCTGGCGGCGACCGACTGGATCGTGCCCGCCTCCGGCGAAGGGAAAGCGCGTCTGACCGTGCCCGACCCCGCCTACGGCGACCTCGACGGTGCCGTCGAAGCCGGCACCCGCGTCCTGGTCTGGGCCTCGCGGCGCCCGGCCGAGGCCGCCACCGTCCGCCGGGGCGCGGACATCGCCGAGTACAGGGCATCGCTTCGGCAGGACATGCCGCGGAGTCGCGAAACCGCCTGCCCGGACTGGTGGCGCGACCACCTCGACGACCTGGCCGCCGACACCGCCGCCCGGCAGTAGCGGCGCGCGTCCCGGGCGGCCCCGAGGCCCGCGCGCGGTCCGGAGCGCCCGCACGGCGTCCGGCGGTCGGTCCGCAGCCGGGGCTGCGGACCGACCGCCGTCGGACGCCGCACCGCTACGCCTGCCGGGCGCAGCGGAATCCGGTGTTGCCGATGGAGGAGTCGGGGGCGATTCCCTGGCGGCCGCTGACCCGGTACCGGCGGCAATAGGACTCGTGGCACAGGTAGGAACCGCCGCGGGCGCTGCGGCGGGCCCCCTCGGCGGGTCCGCTCGGGTCCCGCCGCGTGTCCGTGGCGGCGGTGCCCGGGTCGAACCGGTCGCGGCACCACTCCCACACGTTGCCGGTCATGTTGTACATCCCGAACCCGTTGGCCGGGAACGTGTCGACCGGGCAGGTGCCGTACCACCCGTCGGCGCGGGTGTTCTCCCGGGGGAACGCCCCTTGCCACACGTTCATCCGGTGCTCGCCCGCGGGCTCCAGCTCGTCGCCCCACGGGAAGGCGCACCCCCGGATGCCGCCGCGGGCGGCGTACTCCCACTCGGCTTCGGTGGGCAGCCGCAGCCCCGCCCAGTCGCAGTAGGCCTGGGCGTCGTTCCACGACACGTGGACCGCCGGATGGTCGGCGATGCCGTCGGTTCCGGACTGCGGGCCGAACGGGTGGCGCCAGCTCGCGCCCTCCACCTGGCGCCACCAGGGGGTACCGACCACGCCGCGGGTGGGCGGGAAGTCGTCGGGCAGCAGCCCGCCGAACACGAAGGACCACCCGAAGCGTTCGGCCTCGGTCCGGTAGCCCGTGGCGTCGACGAACGCGGCGAACTGCGTGTTGGTCACCGCCGTCGGGCTGATCCAGAACGGGCTGAGCTCGACGGTGCGGACGGGCCCCTCGCCGTCGTCGGGGTAGGCGCGGTCGTCCTCACTTCCCATGAGGAACTCCGCTCCGTCGAGGAACACCATCCCTTCGGTACTGCCGGTGCCGCCGCCCGCCGCAGGCGCGCCGCCCGGGGAGGGGGCGGCGCCCCGCCGATCCCTGGACGGGGCGCAGCACGATCCGGTCTCCTCACTCATGTGCCGCTCGGAACTGCTCGCGCTCGGCCTCGCTGTCGGAGTCGCTGCACAGGTCGTCGCCGAGGTCGACGCGCACCCGGCGCAGCCGACCGGTGAAGGCGTTGTCGGCCGTGGGGTAGTCGTCGGTCACCGGCGAGAGCCGGTCGACGCCGAGGTCGAAGGTCTCGTCGAAGGCGAAGTAGTACGGGATGGTGCCGTCCACCCGGCCTTCGGCGACCCGGGTGCCGTCGACCAGCAGGGACGCGTGTCCGCCCTTGCCGACGCCGCCGCCGTCGTAGGAGAAGTCCACGCGGACCTCGTGCTCTCCGGGCGACAGCGGCTCGTCGTCGGCGACCGTGTGCACCTGCAGCCCGAAGTAGTTGTAGGCGTAGCGCGCGCATCCCTCGTGGACGTACAGCGACCACCCGCCGAACCGGCCGCCCTGGGCCACCAGCACGCCGTCGGCCCCGCCTTCGGGGACCTCGACCCACGCGGTGACGGTGTGCGAACGGTTCTTGACGTTGGGAGCGGTCTCCTCGGTGAGCCGCAGCCCGGGCCCGTCGAACGTGACCGTGCTGCGGTCGCCGAACAGGTCGAGGCGCCCGGCTTCGCGCGGATTCTCCCGCTCGGTCATGCGGTCGTCCAGCGGAAGCACGTTGTACTTGGCCGCCTCGGAGAGGAACAGCTGCTGCAGCTGGTGCAGCCTGCCGGGATGCTCGGCGGAGATGTCGCGCGCCTGGGTCCAGTCGACGTTGGTGTCGTAGAGTTCCCACACGTCGTCGTCGAAGTACCGGCGGCCGGTCTGCACCATCTCCCAGGGCGTGCCGTGGCGGGTGACCGCCATCCAGCCGTCGTGGTAGATGCCGCGGTTGCCGACCATCTCGAAGTACTGCAGACGGCGGCGGTCGGCGGCGTCGGCCTCGTTGAAGCTGTAGAGCATGCTGGTGCCCTCGACGGGCTGCTGGGCGATCCCGTCCACCGAGTCGGGCTCGGGTACCCCGGCGGCTTCGAGGATGGTCGGCAGCACGTCGATCACGTGGTGGAACTGGTGGCGCAGACCGCCGCGTTCCGAGATCCCGTTGGGCCAGTGCGTGATCATGCCGTCGCGCGTGCCGCCGAAGTGCGAGGCGACCTGCTTGGTCCACTGGTAGGGCGTGTTCATCGCCAGCGCCCACCCCACGGGGTAGTGGGCGTGGGTCGTCTCGTCGCCCAGCGCGTCGTCGTGGGCGTTGATGAACTCCGGGCTGTCGGGAATCCCGCTGGCGTAGCGGTGCTCGTTGAGGGTGCCGCCCAGGCCGCCCTCGGCCGACGCGCCGTTGTCGCCCAGGATGTAGATGAACAGCGTGTCTTCGAGCTGACCGCTCTCCTCCAGCGCGGCGACCAGGCGTCCGACCTGCGCGTCGGTGTGCTCGGCGAAGCCGGCGTAGAGCTCCATCAGCGAGGCCGCCGACCGCTGCTCCTCCTCCGACAGCTCGTCCCAGTGCGCCACGCCCTCGGCCCACGGCGCCAGCTCGGCGTCCTGCGGGACGACGCCGAGCTCCTTCTGCCGCTCCAGGGTGATCTCGCGCTGGCGGTCCCACCCGTGGTCGAATTTGCCGCGGTACTTCTCCCGGTACTCCTTGGGCACGTGGTACGGCGCGTGGGTGGCGCCGAACGGCAGGTAGGCGAAGAACGGGACGTCGGGCTTGAGGCTGTGCTGCTGACCGACCCATTCGACCGCCCGGTCGATCAGGTCCTCGGACAGGTGGTAGCCCTCTTCCGGCGTCGTCGACGGCTCGGTGGGGACGGTTCCGTCGAACAGCGCGGGGTACCAGTGGTTCATCTCGGCGCACAGGAAGCCGTAGAACTTCTCGAAGCCCTCACCGGTGGGCCAGCGGTCGAACGGGCCGGCCGGGCTCACGTCGCGCGCGGGGGTCTGGTGCCACTTGCCGAACGCGCCGGTGTTGTAGCCGTTGGCCCGCAGGGTTTCGGCGACGGTCGCGGCGCTGCGCGGGCGGATGCCGGAGTAGCCCGGCGCCGCGCTGGACATCTCGGTGGTGACGCCCATCCCCACCGAGTGGTGGTTGCGCCCGGTCAGCAGCGACTGGCGGGTGGGCGAGCAGACCGCGGTCACGTGGAACCGGGTGTAGCGCAGACCGTCGCGGGCCAGCCGGTCGGCGGTGGGCATCTCGCACGGTCCGCCGAACGCGCTGGGTGCGCCGAAGCCCATGTCGTCGAGGAGGACGAGCACCACGTTGGGTGCGCCCTCCGGCGGCCGCAGCGGGTCCGCCGGCTGGTACGGCGGGTCCTGCTCGCGGGCGTCGATCGACGTGGCCGGAGCGTGCCCCCGCCCCTCGATCGGCAGGTTGTTCCGATTCGGACCTGAATCGCGCAAGGAGTTCTCCTCTCCCGTTGTATGGGGGATCCTGACGTTTCCGGGGGCCGTGGTGCGGCGGCCCCCGGTGGTGCGATCACGCCGGTGCCGGCTCGGCTTCCGGTTCCTTCCGGCGGCCCTTGGGGCGGACCAGCGCGAGCAGGGCGGCCACCGGCCGGCGGCGTGCGCTCCCGCTGCGTCCCACGACTCCGGTGACCCGGTCGAGGAAGATCGCGAGGACGACGACGGCGATGCCGCCCTCGAAAGCGGTGCCGATGTTGAACTGCGTCACGCCGTTGACGACGACGCCGCCCAACCCTTGGGCGCCGACCAGTCCGGCGACGACGACCATCGACAGCGCGAGCATGATGACCTGGTTGACGCCGGCCATGATGGAGGGCAGGGCCAGCGGCAGCTGCACCTCGCGCAGCACCTGCGCGGGGCGCGATCCGAACGCGCGGGAGGCCTCCAGGACTTCGCCGTCGACCTGGCGGATGCCCAGTTCGGTGAGCCGGACCGCCGGCGGGATGGCGAACACCGTGGTGGCCGCGATGCCCGGGACGACGCCGATGCCGAACAGGAACACCGACGGCACCAGGTAGACGAAGACCGGCAGGGTCTGCATGAAGTCCAGGACCGGGCGCGCGACGAAGCTGACCCGTGCGCTGCTCGCGGCGAGGATGCCGACGGGCACGCCCACGAGGACGGAGGCGGCGGCCGCGATGATCACCACCGCGAGCGTCTCCAGCGTCTGCGGCCACAGGTCCATGCTGACGACCAGGGCGAACGCGAGCACCGTGAACAGGGTCAGGCCGATGCTGCGGGTCGCGGCGATCATGAGGACGGCGAAGATCGCGATCAGCACCGCCGAGGGCGGAGCCGACAGCACGGTGTAGACCGTGTTCACCATGAACAGCAGCGCCGAGGAGACGACGTCGAAGAACCCTCCGGCGTTGTCGGTGAGCCACTGGAGACCGGCCTCGACCGCGTCTCCGACGGGGATCCTACCCACGCTCGACCACCTCCTCGGGAACCGCGGCGATCGCATTCATGACCCGGCTCCGCGGTAGGACGCCGACCAGGCGCCGCTGGCCGTCGACGACCGCCAGCGGCGCCGCGTGGCCCCCGGTCAGGTGGCAGAACTCGACGATCGGGGTGTCGCCGGAGACCGCGGCGTAGTCGTCGCGGACACACGAGCCCAGGTCGGGCTCGCGCTCGTCCGCGGCCCGGACCAGGGCCTCGGCGGTGGCGACGCCGGCGATGCGGCCGTCGGCGTCGGTGACGTAGGTGCACGCTCCGGGCGCCCGCTCCAGCCGGGCCAGTACGTCGGCGGGGTTCTCGTCGACGGCCGCGGTGACCCACGGGCTCTGCATGACCGTGCTCGCCGTCAGCCCGCGCGTGCGGTCGACGTCGGATACGAAGTCGCGGACGTAGTCGGTCGCCGGATCGGAGATGATCTCGGGTCCGGTGGCGAGCTGGATGGGCCGGCCGTCCTTCATCACCACGATCCGGTCGCCGATGCGCATGGCCTCGTTGAGGTCGTGGGTGACGAAGACGATGGTCGTGCCCAGGTCCTGCTGGAGTTGGAGCAGCTGCTCCTGCATGGCCCGCCGGGTGAGCGGGTCGAGCGCGCTGAACGGCTCGTCCATGATCAGGACGTCGGGGTCGGTGGTCAGGGCGCGTGCGAGCCCCACGCGCTGCTTCATCCCCCCGCTGAACTCGTCGGGGTAGGCGTCTCCGCGATGGGCGAGCCCGACCTGGTCCAGCGCCGTGTCGGCGCGTTCGAGCCGCTCGCGCTTGCCGACGCCGCGGGCCTTGAGCCCGTAGGCGGCGTTCTCCCGGACCGTGCGGTGGGGGAACAGCGCGAAATGCTGGAAGACCATGCTGATGCGCCGGTTGCGCAGCTCCCGCAGCTCCGGGCGCGTCATGCTGCCGACGTCGGCGCCTTCGAAGGAGACGGTGCCCGCGGTGGGCTCCACCAGCCGGTTGATCATCCGTACGACCGTGGACTTGCCGGACCCGGACAGGCCCATGACGGCGAAGAGCTCTCCGCGTCCGACAGTGAAGGAGACGTCGTCGACGGCGAGGACGCCGCCGGCGTCGCGGACCGCGCTTTCGCGGTCGCTTCCGGATTCGAGTGCCCGGCGCGCCCGGGCCGGCGCGAGATCGAAGACCTTGGTGAGATTGCGGATTTCGATCACGCGGTGGCCTCCGCGGGATCGCCCTCTGCGGTCTCGACGCCCTCAAGCCACTTCTGGACCGTGTCGGGGTTGTCCTCGACCCACTGGCCGGCGACGTCGGCGGCGGACCGGTCGTCCTGGCTCACGCTGTAGACCCAGTCGGACGCGGTCTCGCGGTCGATCTCCATCTGGGACAGGAAGCGCGCCACGTTCGGGTTGTCGTCGGAGAATCCTTCGCGGGACGCGGCGCGGATCTCGCCGGCGCCCGGCCAGACCTCCTCGGGGTCGTCGAGGTAGACGAGGTCCCACTCGATGTTCATCCAGTGGGGTTCCCATCCGAGGAACACGACCGGCTCCTCCTGCTCGGCCCGCTTCTCGACCTCGGCCAGCATCGCCGGTGTGCTCGACTCCACGAGCGTGAAGTCGCCGAGCCCGTAGGCGTCGTCGTCGATCGCCTGCTGGATGGAGTTGTTTCCGGGGGACCCGGGCTCGATCCCCAGGATCTCGCCGTCGAACTCTTCGGCGCTGTCCGACAGGTCGGCCAGGGAGGTGACGCCGTGCTCCTCGGCGACGTACTTCGGCACGGCGGGCTCGTAGGTGACCCCGGTGACGAGCGTGGACATGACTTCGACATCGCCCTTGTCGATGGGGTCGGAGAACACCTCCTCCTGGCTGGGCCACCAGTTGCCGAGGTAGGCGTCGGCGTCTCCCTTGGCGAGCGCCTGGGCGGTGAGCGGGACCGAGAGGTCCTCGATCTCGACGCTGTAGCCGGCCCCCTCCAGAACCTGGGCGGCGATCTCGTTCTCGACCATGAGGTCTTCCCACGGCTGCTCGACGAGGGTGACCTTCGTTTCGGCACCGCCGTCGGAGCCGAAACCGCCACCGGAGCCGCCGTCGGAGCCGCCGCAAGCGGCGACCATCAGGGAGCTGAGTGCGATGACCGAGGCCGATGCGACACGACGCTGCATCGAATCCATATCTTTACTTCCAATCCAGTCGGAGAAAATCACGGCGGCGCAGATCCTTCAAGGCGCCCCCGTTCGGCAAGCGCGCGTGCACTTCCCATTTCCACCTTCCTTTGCCATGCGAACACCGAGGGCGGCCTCCTCGCTACCCGGCGAAGAGGCCGCGAAATTGGCATTGAACGATCATGACGCAAAAAGAACAGGACATCAACACCTACTCCAATAGAAGCCATATCGATCTTTGTTTGTCCGTATAGAACGATTCTATAGAAGAATATAGAAAATACACATTCAATTCAACGACCCCCTACTGGAGAGCGCTGACCTGCCCTAACGTACCCGCACACCGGTCGTCGGCCGCATTCCCGGACCGTTCGGCGCCCGCGCGCGGATCCGGCGGAGCTCGGGCTGCCGCTGCCGCCGGAGCCCCCGCGGCCCCGGCGGCAGGACCGCACGTCCGACACTCCAGCGCCCCCGGAGGTTGCGGATCCCGAACTCGTGTGCAGAATGAGGGGACCGTTATCCGAATGCGGGCGGCCCTCGCCGCATGAGGAATCTCACCGCAAATCCCACGGATTCAGAATATTCGCCGCCCTCCCGGTATTCCGGCACCGGCGGACCGGGAAAGGGCGCGCGTCCGTTCGCCGGAGCCGTTCGCAGGCAGGGGGCGCTGCGGGATCCGGCCCTGCCCCGGACCCGGCAGAGCACGCCGGGCCCGGCCGATCCCGGGCCCGGCCCGAAACGAAGGAGTTGTTCAGGTGTCCGCACGCGATAACGACACGACCCACGAATACGACTACGTCATCGTCGGCGGCGGAACCGCGGGCTCGGTGATCGCCAACCGGCTCACCGAGGACCCCGCCACCAGCGTGTGCGTCATCGAGGGCGGCCCCTCCGACCAGGGCCTGCAACGCGTACTGCGCCTCAAAGACTGGCTGGACCTGCTCGAAAGCGACCTCGACTACGCCTACCCCACCGTCGAACAGCCCCGCGGCAACTCCCACATCGTCCACTCCCGCGCCCGCGTCCTGGGCGGCTGCTCCTCCCACAACACCCTGATCAGCTTCCGCCCCTTCCCCCGGGACCTGGACGACTGGGTCGCCGCCGGCGCCCACGGCTGGGACAACGCCACCGTCCAGTCCTACGCCGACCGGCTCAAGAACAACATCACCCCCGTCGCCCCCCACCACCGCAACCCGATCGTCGCCGACTGGATCACCGCCGCCGCGGCCGCCACCGGCGCCCCCGTCATCGAGGACTTCAACGCCGAAACCTCCCACCGCGGCGGATTCAGCCAGGGCGCGGGCTTCCTCCCGGTCTCCTACGACCCCCACACCGGCCACCGGTCCTCGGCCTCGGTGGCCTACCTCCACCCGATCACGGGCCTGCGCGCCAACCTCGCCCTGATGCTGGAAACCCGCGCCTACGAACTGGTGCTGGAGGGCGAGCGGGCCACGGGCGTGCGGGTCGCGACCGCCGACGGCGAGCGGCGCACCGTCACCGCCCGAAACGAGGTCGTGCTGTGCGCGGGGGCGATCGACACGCCGCGGCTGCTGATGCTCTCGGGCGTGGGCCCGGCCGCCGACCTGGCCGCGGCCGGCGTCGGGGTGCGCCACGACCTGCCCGGGGTGGGCGAGAACCTGCTGGACCACCCCGAGTCCGTCATCATGTGGGAGACCGCCCGCGAGGTGCCCGACACCACGGTGATGTCCTCCGACGGCGGCCTGTTCGTGCGCCGCGACGCCTCCGACCCGCGCCCGGACCTGATGTTCCACATCTACCAGGTGCCCTTCGACGACAACACGGCCCGGTTGGGCTACGACTCCCCGGGCCCGCGCAACGCGATCTGCATGACGCCCAACGTCCCCCGGTCGCGTTCGCGCGGGAAGATGTGGCTGCGCAGCGCCGACCCGGAGGAGAAGCCGGCGCTGGACTTCCGCTACTTCACCGATCCCGGCGACTACGACGCCGCCACGATCGTGGACGGGCTGCGCATCGCCCGGGAGATCGCGGCGACCGAGCCGTTCGCGTCCTGGATCGAGCGGGAGGTGGCGCCGGGGCCGTCGGTGGCCACCGACGCGGAGTTGTCGGAGTTCGGGCGGCGGTCCGCGCACACGGTGTATCACCCCGCGGGCACGTGCCGGATGGGGGCCGCGGACGATCCCGGCGCCGTGGTCGATCCGCGGTTGCGGGTGCGGGGCCTGTCGGGGCTGCGGGTGGCCGACGCGTCGGTGTTTCCCACGATGCCCTCGCCCAACCCGATGGTGACCGTGTTGACGGTGGGCGAACGCGCCGCCGACCTCATCCGCGCCGACCACTGACCCGATGGCGCCGCCCGGCCGCCGGCCTCGCTACCGGCGGCCGGGCGGCGCCCGCGCTTACGCTTCCGTCCCGGAGGACGGTGCGGGCAGGGGCTCGGGCCCCCAGACCCAGTTGCCGTTGTTCTCGGTGAAGCGGCGCTGGAGCTGCTCGACCTCGTGCAGGCTCCGTTCGAGCACCGGCCGCCAGGCTCCGGCGGTGCGGTCCTCCAAGTAGAGGTTGTGCGCATCGGTACGCATGCGCAGAGCTTTCTGCGTGCGCACCGATCCGTCGGTCATGCGGACACGGAAATAGGCCATGGTCCCCTTCATCGCGCGCGGTCGGATACCGGCGAAGACGCCGTCCCCGCAACCGGTGGGACGGAGGAGGACGCCTGCGTGGCGTATGGGCGGCCCCCGCACCTTACTCCCGAGCACGGGGCGTTCCGGCGCGGGGCCCGGCGCAGGGGGCGGACATCACCGGGCCGGCGACCGGTACGCGGACCGCTGTGCACCGCCGCCCGGCCCTCGGTGCGCCACCGGAGGCACCGCGGAGGCCGGGATCGGGGAACGCTCCGGCCCGTGGAGCGGGGCGCGGCACCCTCCGGGGGCGGCCGCTCTCGGCGCTGCCGGGGTGCCCGGGCCCGGTGCCGGCGCATCGGCGCACCGCCTCCCGTGAGGATTCGAGAAGCGAGAAGCGAAGCCCGGCCGGGCGGACCGACAGGAACGGGGCCGCCTCCGCCGCCCCGCACACCCATGCAAGTCTGACGTAGGGGTAGAGTCGTTCGGCGGCAACCCGCGCGCGGCGAAGCCCACCGCCGCGCCGCCCTCCCGAAGGCACACCCGCACCGCCGGTCCCGCCTACCGTCGCCCCACCCGCAACCAGGGAGCCGCTATGTCCCAGCCCACTCCGCCCTCCGCCGAGGACCCCGAACTCCGGACCGAGCGGACCTTCCTCGCCGAGGCCCGCGCCGCGCTCCAGAGCATGCACACCGACGTCGTCACCACCGAGACCGTCCAGGACTATTCCGAGGACGCCGACTACACCTTCACCAACCGGCTGCTGCGTATGGACCGGCAGCGCCGCGCCGACGCCCTGACCGGCCTCGGCGACACCCCGCTGTTCTTCGGGCGCCTGGACTATCCCTGCGGCGCCGTCTTCGAACGCGCCCCGGAGGATCCGGTCACCCACACGCGCGACCGCGAGGCCGACCGGGTCTACATCGGACGGCGCCACGTCCACGACAGCGCGGGCTCGCCCCTGGTCGTCGACTGGCGCGCCCCCGTCTCCGCGGCGTTCTACCGGGCCGGCCCCGACGATCCCCAGGGCGTGGTGCTGCGCCGGCGCTACGGCTTCTCCGACGAGGCCGAGATCACCGCCTACGAGGACGAGCCGCTGACCGGTGCCGCGGCAGCCGACGACGGGGACGCCGGCCGCTCGCTCCTGGCGGCCGAGATCGAGCGGCCCCGCACCGGGCCGATGCGCGACATCGTCGCCACCATCCAGCCCGAACAGGACCACCTGGTACGCGCTCCGATGCGGCCCACCCTGTGCGTGCAGGGCGCGCCCGGCACCGGCAAGACCGCCGTGGGCCTGCACCGCATCGCCTACCTGCTCTACACCGAACGCGAGCGGCTCCGCCAGGACGGCGGCGTGGTCATCCTGGGCCCCAACCGCTCGTTCCTGTCCTACATCCGCCGCGTCCTGCCCGCCCTGGGGGAGGTCGGCGTCCGCCAGAACACGATCGAGGAGCTGATCGGCCGCGCCCCGGTGCGCCGCACCGAATCCACCGAGAGCGAGCGCGTCAAGGGCGACGCCCGCATGGCCGAGGTCATCCGCCGCGACCTGTGGAACCAGCCCCGGCCGCCGGAGGAGACCCTGATCGTGGAGCGCGGATCGCGCCGCTGGCGCGTGCCCGCCGACGAACTGGCCGAGGTGCTGGACGAGCTGCGCTCCCGCGACATCGCCTACGGCGCCGGACCCAACCTCCTCTCCCAGCGCATCGCCCACGTGGTCATGCGCCGCATCGAGAACGACGGCGAGGCCGCCGAACCGGGCACCCTCGCCCAGCTGCGCCGCAACAAGGCCGTCACCGCCGCGGTGCGCCGCATGTGGCCCAAAGCCGATCCGCTCAAGCTCGTCCTGGGCCTGCTCACCGACCCCGACCGCCTCGCCCGGGCCGCCGACGGCCTGCTCACCCCCGAGGAACAGAAGGCGGTCCTCCTTCCCGGCAAGCCGCGCAGCCCGAAGTCGGCGCAGTGGTCGGCGGCCGACCAGGCACTGATCGACGAGGCCGCCACCCTCATCGAGCGTCCCGACACTTGCGGCCACATCGTCGTCGACGAAGCCCAGGACCTCAGCCCGATGCACTGCCGCGCGATCAGCCGGCGCTGCACCCGCGGCTCTCTCACCGTCCTCGGCGACATCGCCCAGGCCACCAGTCCCGCTGCGGCCGACCGGTGGGAGCAGGTGCTGCAGCACTTGGGCCAGCCCGACGCGCACCTCGCCGTGCTCGACCGGGGCTTCCGCGTGCCCGCCCAGATCATCGACTACGCGGCCGGGCTGCTGCCCGAGATAGCGCCCGGCCTGGACGCGCCGACCGGGGTGCGCAGTGCGCCGGGGTCGCTCCATGTCACCGGAACCGACGGCGACGGCTACGCCGACGCCGTAGTGCAGGCCTGCCGTGAAGCGCTCAAGGACGAGGGCTCGGTCGGTGTCGTCACCGCCGACGCCGACGCGGCGGCCCTGCACCGGATCTTCGGCGACGAGGGCCTGGACAGCGGGATCGCCGGCGAATCCGACGACGCACTGGAGGCCAACCGGCTCGTATGCGTGCCCGCGACCCTGGCCAAAGGACTGGAGTTCGACACGGTGGTCGTGGCCGAACCCGCCCGCATCGCCGCGGCCGAAGCCCGCGGGCTGCATCGCCTCTACGTCGCGCTCACCCGCGCGGTGAGCACCCTGCACATCGTGCACACCGAACCCTTGCCCGCGGCGCTGGCCCGGCCCCGCCGCTGATACGGACCAGGGCTTCCTGGAGGTCGGACAGGAGCCGGGCGATCGCCGGGAACGGTACTCCTGCGGAGCGCCGAGCGGGCACCGCCGGTGGTGGACGGGCGGCCTGAAGCCTCGTGCGGGGGACCGCCGCCGTGCGCCCGCGCACTCCCGCACCACCGGCCGGAACCGCCTCCACCCCGCGCTGACGGCCCCGACATCGCCCGCCCGGCTCACCCCTGCTCCGCCCGCAGGCGGCCCCGGCGGCGCACGGCACCGGCGGCGACGGCGACCGCGACCAGCAGCGCCAGCACGGCCAGCGACGCCCCCGGGCCGGCCTGCTCCAGTGCCCGGGCCAGCGTCGACTGCACGCGCGTGGCCGCCCCCACGACCGGGTCCGACACCGCCTGCCCGGACAGCACCCGCACCTCGAACCACCCGTAGTAGGCCACATAGAGCCCAGCCGGAACGAGCAGCGCTCCCCCGGCCCGGTTCACGAACGGCAAGGCGCTGCGCATGCGCGCGGCCACCCCGTCCCGGGCCAGCGCGGTCGCCACCGTCAGCACCCCCACCACCAGGCCCATGCCGGCGGTGTAGGCGGTGAGCACGCCCGCGATCCCGGCCGCGCCCCCGGTGGCGGCCGCGCTGGTGACGACCGCCAGGAACGGGGCGACGGTGCAGGACAGGGACGCGGCCGCGAAGGCGGTACCGTAAGCCGCGGCCCACCGCAGCGAACGGGTAGCACGCCCCGGCGAGGGCGCGCGGATCCCCGGAACGGCCAGCGGCCGGCCGCTGAGCAGCCACACGCCCAGGACGACCAGGACCCCGCCGATGAGGATCGTCGTCCAGGGCAGGTAGCGCTCCAGGGACAGCGCCAGCGGTGTGGCGACCAGCGCGAACAGGCCGAACACAGCGACGAAACCGCCGGTCATCGCGGCGGTGGTGGCCAGGGCCCGTCCCAGGGCCGGCAAGCGCCCGGACCGCGCGTCGGGGGCGTCGGACACCAGCAGCGCCACGTATCCGGGCAGCAGTGCGAAGCCGCAGGGGTTGAGGACCGCGAGCATGCCGGCGGCCACGGCGATCGCGAACGGGATCTGCTCCATCGATCAGCCCAGGACCTCGGATTCGACGCGCTCGTCGATCTCCTGATCGGTCATCGTTCCCGTGTAGGTCAAAAAGCTCCCCGAGTTCCGCAGGAACGAGAAAGAGGGCTGGGTGGTCACCTCGAACCCCGACCAGATGGAGCCGTCCTCGTCGATGATGTGGCGCATGCCGCCGGTGCCCGTGGATTCGACGAACTCCGCCATGGCGTCGGGTTCGCCCTGGCCGGCGACGCCGATGAACTCCACCTCGCCCTCGTAGCGTTCGGCGGTCTCGGCGACGCCGGGCGCTTCGCCGCGGCACACCGTGCACCAGGGGGCCCAGAACCACAGCACCACCGGTTCGCCCCGCAGTTCGGCTCCGGAGATCTCGTCCCCGCCGACCTCAGGGGCGGTGAAGTCCAACGCCCCGGCGGCCGCACCGCCGCCCGCATCGCGGTCGGAGCCCGCGCCGGGCTCGGTGCCTTCCGCACCGCCGGAGCCGTCGGCACTCGCGCCGCCCTGCCCGGCTGCGCCGCCGGCGCCGTCCGGGGCGCCGCAGCCGGCCGCCAGCACGGCCGCCACCGCCGCCGCCGGGGCCAGGATGCCGAAGGGAATGCGTTCCATGGTCACCTCTTCCGTCCGCGCCGCGCTCCGGCGGCCGCCGAGTCCGGGCGCCGCCCGCCGGGCGCCCTACACCGGGCTATTCGGAGCGGTCGGCTGCGGGGCGACGTGCGGGCCCGGCGAACGGGGGAACCGCGCCGCAGCACCGCCTGCGGGGCGACGCGGGCCCGGGCCCGGACCGGCCGGGAGAGGCGGGGAACGGCCGGTTCACAGCGGCGGCGACCGCCGCGCCGGCAGGCGAGTCGGAATACCAGAGCCTGCGTGGTGTTGACGCAGCCGTGAAGAACATCGGATTCCTGTCTTTCGGACACTGGACGCCGTCGCCGCGCTCGCAGGTGCGGTCGGCCTCCGACGCCCTGCAGCAGTCGATCGAGCTGGCCGTCGCCGCCGAGGAGGTCGGCGCCGACGGCGCCTACTTCCGGGTGCACCACTTCGCCCGGCAGCTGGCGTCGCCCTTCCCGCTACTGGCGGCGATCGGCGCGCACCAGCCGGATCGAGATCGGCACGGGCGTCATCGACATGCGCTACGAGAACCCGCTCTATATGGCCGAGGACGCCGGGTCGGCCGACCTGATCTCGGGCGGGCGCCTGCAGCTGGGGATCAGCCGCGGCTCGCCGGAGCAGGCCGTCAACGGCTACGAGCACTTCGGACACGTCCCGCAGGAGGGGGCCACGGACGCCGACATGGCCCGGCAGCACACCGCGAGGCTGCTCGACGTCCTCGGCGGCGAAGGGTTCGCCGAGCCGAGCCCGAGCCCGATGTTTCCCAACCCGCCCGGGAAGCTGCGGATCGAGCCGCATTCGCCGGGGCTGCGCGAGCGCATCTGGTGGGGAGCCGGCACCCGCGCCACCGCGCAATGGGCCGGTGAGCAGGGGATGAATCTGATGAGCTCGACCCTGCTCACCGAGGAGACCGGTGTGCCGTTCCACCGGTTGCAGGCCGAGCAGATCCAGCTCTTCCGGGACGCGTGGACGACCGCCGGCCACGCACACGAGCCCCGCGTCTCGGTGAGCCGCAGCGTCTTCCCCTTGGTGAGCAAGCTGGACCACCAGCTGTTCGGCCGGGAGACCGCCAGCACCGACCAGGTCGGCCACCTCGACGACGGACTGGCCCGGTTCGGCAAGACCTACGCCGGCGAACCCGAGCAGCTCGTCCGGGACCTGGCCCAGGACGAGGCCGTCGCCGCCGCCGACACGCTCCTGCTCACGGTGCCCAACCAGCTGGGCGTGGACTACAACGCCCACGTACTCGACAGCCTGCTGCGCTACGTCGCGCCGGAGCTCGGCTGGCGCTGACGCGCGGCGGCCGAGGCCGCAGACGACGACTGCCCCCGCCGATCACGGCGGGGGCAGTCGCATCAGCGAAGGGCGCGGAGCGTCCGGCGGACCGGGGCCGCGCCGCCGCTACGCGCCGCGGACGCGCTCGGCCTGCGGGCCCTTGGGGCCCTCGGTGACGTCGAACTCGACGCGCTGGTTCTCATCGAGGTTCCGGAAACCGGTGCCGTCGATGTTGCTGTAGTGCACGAAGACGTCCGGGCCGCCCTCGTCCTGGCTGATGAAGCCGAAGCCCTTTTCGCCGTTGAACCACTTCACTGTTCCCTGAGCCATGCTGCCTCCTAGGTAGACGGGTTCGGATCCGTGATCCGGATCCGCGATCGCAATTCGAGCGCCCACCCACCATCCCTGGCTGCAGGATCACTCGCGTTGGAAACTGCGAGTGCAAAACACGAAGTCAAACACGTACGAAGAAAACGCGCGATCGCTCGATACAACAACCTACAGCATCGAGTATTCCCTCCGCTCGGATTCCCTCCCCCCGGGCGCGCCGGACATCCGCCGCACACCGGCCCACGACGGGTGCGGCGGTCGCCGCGCACCCCGAGCGCGCCGGACGCCGGCGGACCACGCGCAGCCCTGTGAACAGGAACGATCCGTGCGCACTCCCGCCCCCCGCGGCCGGGCGCCGCGCGTCCGCCGCCGACCGCGGCACCGTCGGCGGCGGACGCGAAACCGGCCTCCGAGGGGACTTATCACATTCTTACCCGGGCACCTTCGGCACTCCTGACCTGGGATTACACACCGATCCCCAGATTTTTCCCAGGAATCTCCAGACTTGTTCCCGGTTCTGCGGGTTTTCGTGCACCGCGTAGTCACCGATGACGGAGGGAGACCGTATGACGACCCTCGGGACCGGAGGAGGCGCCGGCCGGACGGACCGGAACGGCGACGACGCCCCCGGCGGCACCGGCGCCGGGCTCCGGCGCGGACCCGGCACGCAGCACGATTTCAACCGCTACGAACTGAAGTACCTCGTCCCCGTCGAACAGGTCGGCGACGTCCGCGCCGAGCTCACCGCGCGCATGGACGCCGACCGCAACGCCGCGGACAACGGCTACGGCGTGTGGAGCCTGTACTGCCGCGACCGCGACTTCGACATCCGGTCCGAGGCCGAGAGCCGCTACATCGTCAGCCTGCGGTTCGCGGTCATGGAGGTCAAGACCGACGAACGCACCCCCGCCGGGTCACCGACATGGCCGCCCGGCACCTCCTGCAGGTGCAGCACATCTCCCAGTACTGCCAGAGCGTCGAGGCGTTCGGCGAGGCGCCCCGCTCGGTCTTCCACGTGCCCGAGGAGGATCCGGTCGCCGAGTCGCGGCCGCGCACCGCCCCGCAGCCGTGGCAGCTGTGAACACCCGCCGCCCCGATGCGGCACACCGTCCGTGAACCCGATCCGACCCGCGGCCTCGTGAGAAAGCACCGATACCGGCCATGAATCTCGACTTCAGCGTCACCGACCTGTCCGGTACCTTCAGCGTGCTGGACGTGGCCCTGTCCCTGGCCCTGGCGTTCGCTGCCAGCATGGTCGTCGCCTGGCCACGCTGATCACCCTGATCATGCTCGTGGTGGGCTCTAACATCGCCCGCGCGTCGCCCTCGTCGGCGCACTGTCGGTGGTGCGCTTCATGGCCGACGCGGACTTCGCGAAGCTCTACGAGGACGCCTACGCCGACCTGTACGCCGACCTCGTCGACAGCGGCACGGCCGCTTCGCTGCTGGACCAGGCCGCCACACAGGCACAGGCCGCCGGCGGCGACGACGCGTCCCAGGCCCGCGAGCAGCTCTCCGAGCAGATCGCGTCGATCCCGGAGACGGCGGACGACGCCGCGAGCACCGAGGGCACCGAGGGCACCGAGGGCACCTCCGGTTAGGGTCCCCCGCCGACCGCCCCGTTCGGACGGGTCCGGTCCGCGGGCAGGGCGACCGTGAACACGGTGCCCTGCCCGCGGACGGAGTCGACCGCGACGACACCGCCGTGGGCGGCGACGAACGACGCGCTGATCGACAACCCCAGCCCGGCGCCCCGGCCGGAGCGCGACTCGTCCACGCGGTAGAACCGGTCGAAGACGTGCACCAGCCGGTCCGGGGCGATGCCCGGTCCTTCGTCGGCGACGGCCACGACGGCGGTCTCGGCGGTGCCCTCGGCGAGCGCACCGACCGAGGCCGCGCCCTCCGGAGGTTCGGGGCCCGACCGCCGCACGGTTACGCGCACCGGTGTCCCCTGCGGCGTATGCGCCACCGCGTTGCCGACCAGGTTCTCCAGGACCTGGCGCAGGCGGTCGGCGTCTCCCGGGGCGTGCACCGGCGCCGGCGCGTCGACCTCGACGCGCGCCTGCGGCGTGCGCGCCCGCACCCCCGCGGCCACGTGCTCGGCGACCTCCGCCAGTTCGATGCCGGTGTGTTCCAGCAGCGGCACCTCGTCGAAGCGGGCCAGCAGCAGCAAGTCGTCCACGAGGACGGCCATCCGTCCGGCTTCGTCCTCGATCCGCGACATCCAGCGGTCGGCTTTGGCGTCTTCGGCCACCACTCCCTGGGCGCGGCCCTGCCGGTACAGCTCGGCGAATCCGCGGATGGAGGACAGGGGCGTGCGCAGCTCGTGGGAGGCGTCGGCGACGAAGCGCCGGGTGGCCGCGACCGAGCGGTCGCGCTCCCGCACGGCCTGCGACAGTCCCGAAAGCATGGCGTTCAGCGCGGCTCCCAGGCGGCCGGTCTCGGTTGCGGGGTCCTGGTCGGGGATCCTGCGGTCCAGATCGCCGCCTGCGATGGCCTGGGCGGTGGACTCGATCCCGTGCAGCGGACGCAGCCCCAAGCGGACCGTGGCCACCGCCGCGAACCCCAGCAGCACCAGAACGACGACCCCGACCGCGACTTCGATCAGCACCAGCCGGTGCAGGGTCCGTTCGAGGCCGGTCAGCGACTGGGCCGCTACGGACACGGTTCCGTCGTCGCGGACGGACGTGACCACGCGCCACCGGCCGCCGGAGGTACCCGGCACCGTGAACGGACGGCCGGCCCGTTCCCGCAGCCGCTGCACGCCCACGGCGGAGACGTCGGGCATCGACGCGTCGGAGGAGGTCCGGCCGACCACGTCGGCGGCGTCGCCGTCGGCGCCGACGGTCAGTGTGCGCAGGTCGGTGGGGAAGGGCGGCGGGCGGCCACCGCCGCGGTCCTCCTCCGGCTCCGGGGGCCCGGGCGCGGGCCCGGCCATCGTCGACAGGCGGGTGTCGATCTCCTGCACCAGGGAGCGGTGCAGCAGCGCGGTTCCGGCGCTTCCGAAGACCACCAGGCACACCGTCGTCAGGCACAGCACCACGGTGGTCAACCGGGCCCCCAGCCCTCGGGGCAGCGGACTCCGGAGGCGCGGCCCCATCAGCGCTCCTGCGCGCTGAGCCGCAGGGTGTAGCCCACGCCCCAGACGGTGTGGATCAGGGGTACCCGGCCGGAGTCGAGCTTGCGGCGCAGGTAGCTGATGTAGGTCTCCACTACGCGGGTGTCGTCGGCGCCTCCGCCCCACACGCGGTCGAGGATCTGGGGCTTGCCGACGACGTGGCCCGCGTTGACCATCAGGTAGCGCAGCAGCGCCAGTTCGGTGCGCGACAGGGGGATCGGCGTGCCGCCGCGGCGGGCCTCGTGGACTTCCTCGCAGAGTTCGAGGTCGGCGTAGCGCAGCGGCGACGCCTCGGATTCGGACCGGCCGCCGGTGCGGCGCAGGATGGCTTTCATCCGCAGCAGGACCTCGTCCAGGCTGAAGGGTTTGGTGACGTAGTCGTCCGCGCCGGCCCGGAACCCCGCGACGCGGTCCTCCACCGCGCCCCGCGCGGTCAGCAGCAGCACCGGGAGGTCGGGCAGCACCCCGCGCAGGTCGGTGACCAGATCCAGCCCGCTGCGGCCGGGCAGCATGACGTCGACCACGGCGATGTCGGGGGTGAACGCGCCGAGGGCCGCCACGGCGGCGTCCGCGTCGGCGACGCCGCGGGGAGTGTCGCCGCCGAGCTCCAGGGAGGAGGTCAGCAGTTCCCGGATGTTGGGGTCGTCCTCGACGAGGAGGACGCGGGTCGCCGGATCGGCGGCCGCCGCCTCGGTTCGCTCGCTCATCCCGTTCGTCCTCCTCGGTCGTGGCCTGCGCGGTCCGGGCGCGAGCGTAGACGCGGAAGGCTAGAAAAAGGTTGGAGGCACTCGGCGGGGGTCGGCCCCGGGGACCGGGCCCGGCGGCTCGGCGCGGTCCCCGGGTGGCGTGTCGTACCCGTGCGGCAGGATCGGCGGCGACGGTTCGACGGAGAACGGACGAAGGAGAGCGCATGGCCATCCGGCTGCAGACGGTCGTGCTGGAGGCACGCGACATCCGCGCCTTGGCGCGGTTCTACGCCGACCTGCTCGGCGTGCGGATCACCCGGGCCGACGACGACTGGTTCGACATCGGCGACGACGCGACCACGACGTTGAGCTTCCAGCACTCGCCCCGCTACGAGCCGCCCGTATGGCCCGACGACTCCGGTGCGATGCAGATCCACCTGGACTTCGAGGTCGACGACATCGACGAAGCCGAGGCCGCTGCCCTGTCTCTGGGCGCGACCCGGCTGCCCTGGAGTTCCCGGCACGAGGTCGACCAGGGCCTGCGGGCGGAGTCCGGAACCGGGTTCCGTGTCTACACCGACCCGGCCGGCCACCCGTTCTGCCTGTGCTGGGGCGGGGGCTGACCGCCGCGGTCGGCGGCGGTGCGCCCCGGACCGCGGTCCGGGGCCGTCTCCTCCTCATCCGCGGTGCGCGCGGCCGCGTGCCCGGTCGCGCGCGGCCGAGCGGCGCCGGGTCCGGCTCAGTACTCCAGGTCGGGGCGCAGCGACCCCCCGCCGACGGTGTTCAAGTGCCGCAGCACCTGGCGGTAGGACTCCACCAGACCGGTCTCGTAGTACTCGATGCCGTGCCTGGCGCAGAACTCGCGCACCATCGGCTGGACCCGGGGCAGCGCCGAGCGGGGCATCGAAGGGAACAGGTGGTGTTCGACCTGGTAGTTCAACCCGCCCAGGGCCACGTCGGTGAAGCGGCCGCCGCGGATGTTGCGCGAGGTCAGCACCTGCCGCCGCAGGAAGTCGATCTTCTCGCCCTTGGCGATGATCGGCATGCCCTTGTGGTTGGGCGCGAACGAGCATCCCATGTACAGCCCGAACAGGCCCTGGTGAACGGCGATGAAGGCCACGGCCTGCAGCGGCGAGAGCACGACGAAGACGGCGGCGAGGTAGCCGCCCAGATGCGCGGTGAGCAGCACGGCCTCGGCCAGCTTGGTGCCGCGGGTGGCGGCGGTGCTGCCGAACAGCGCCCGCACGCTGGAGACGTGCAGGTTGAGCCCTTCCAGCAGCAGCATGGGAAAGAACAGCCACGCCTGCCTGCGCGCCACCCAGACCCCGACGCCGGTGCGGGCCCGGGTCTGCTCCTCGGTGAAGGCGATCGCGTTGCCGGCGATGTCCGGGTCGCGCTCGACCTGGTTGGGGTGGGCGTGATGGCGGTTGTGCTTGGAGTTCCACCAGCCGTAGCTCAGCCCGACCAGCAGGTCGCCGTGCACGCGCCCGATGAAGTCGTTGACGCGTTTGGAGGACGAGATCTGCTGGTGCCCGGCGTCGTGACCGAGGAACGCGGTCTGGGTGAAGACGATCCCGAGGAACGCGGCCGTCAGCAGCTGCCACCAGGACGCGCCGATCAGCGCGAACGCGGTCCATCCCGCTGCCAGCAGGAGCAGGTTCACGCCGATGCGCACCGCGTAGGACAGGGGGCGCCGGTTCAGCAGCCCGGCGGCCTTGACCTCGCGGGAGAGCACGGCGTAGTCGCTGCCGCGGCGTTCGGGCCGGGATCCGCCCGGCTCCGCGCGGGCCGGCTCGCCGGCGGCGGCGCCGACGGCCGCGAGTTCCAGGGCCCGGTCGTCGGCGTCCAGGGGGCGGAGGTCCTCGGCCGCGGGGCCGTCGGGGCCCTGACCGGCCCGGTAGGCCACGCGGCGTCCTTCGGTGATCCGGCCGCCTGCGCAGGCCTCGGGCGAGGTCCGGAAGGAGATTTCGGCGGTGCCGTCGTCGGGGGCGACGCTTCCGGTTCCGGTGTCGGCGTCGCATCGTTGCACTGTGCCATGGGGCATATACGGGTCTCCTGGGCGAGGGGGAGAAGGGGTCGCGTCGTCGCGGCCTCGGCTTGCTGAACCTCCGCCGATCCAGGAGCACCTGGCACGAGTGGCCCCGTCCGGGTGCCCGCCGGTGTGTCCGCATTGGAAAAACTCAGCCGTGTACCTGTCCACTGCAACGTACCCGCAGCGGGAGATGTTCCCGCAGCCGCCGCGTACGGCCGTGCGACACCGCGGGCCGGCACACCCGCACCGGCCCTGCGGCTCCTGTGACGACGCTTCCCTCCGGGTTCCCGCGGCGGCAGGATGGGAGTGATGAACGCCGACCGGATCCGCGCAACTACCGATCGCCTCCCCGCTGACCGCGACAGCCGCGGCGCCGCGGCGCGGCCCACGCTCTACGATCTTCAGCGGCCGTCCCACGACCTGCCCGCCCTCGTCGCCGGCACGCTCTCCGACGTCCACCGCACCGTGCTCGACCTCGGCTGCGGCGACGGCACCCACCTCGCCCGGCTGCGCAGCGAACGCCCGGCGGCGACGGTCGTCGGGGTCGACGCCGAACCGGGCCGGCTTGAGGACCTGCCCCCTCCCGTGCTGTGCGCGGCCGCCGCGCAGCTTCCGGTCACGACCGAAAGCGTCGACGCGGTACTGGCGCTGCACGCGCTCTACCACCTGCCCGACATCGACGCCGCCCTGGCGGAGGCCGCCCGCGTCCTCAAGCCCGGCGGCGTCCTGGTCGCCTCGACCAACGCCGCGGACGACAAGCGGGAGCTGGACGACCTCTTCCAGGCCGCGGCCGCCGACGTGCTGGGCACCGCTGAGGGGCCGCGCCCCGTGCACCTGTCGGACCGCTTCCCGCTGGAAACGGCGGCCGCGCAGATCGAGGAGCACTTCGCCGACGTCAGCGTGCGGGAACTCACCGGCACCATTACGGCCGGCGATCCGGCTCCGGTGCTGGAGCACCTGGGGTCCTACCGCGTCTGGGCCGCCCAGACCGGGGTGCCGTTCGACGCGGCCGTGAACCGCGCCCGCGAGCGGTTGGAGGCGGCGATCGCCGCCGAGGGCGCCTTCACCGTCACGACGCGGCAGGGGGTCGTCCGCGCCGCGGATCCGGGCGGAACCGGCGGGTAGTGCCACGGCGGGGGCGGAGCGCGCCGTGGCGCGGCGGTTCGCAGACCGCCGCGCCACGGGTGGAGGTACGGGCCGGGTTCAGAAGTCGTCCGCTAGGCGCTGCACGACACGGTCGGCCAGTTCCAGTTGCCGTTGTGGTCGATCGTCATGCCCCAGTTGTCGCCGTTTCCGTTGGGGGTGGCGACCAGCGTCTGGGCGTCGGGGTAGTCGGCGTCGACGTTCCACGTCGCCGAGACCTTGGCGGGCGAGGGCACGTCCACCGTCACGGTCCAGTCGCTCGATCCGCTGACGTCGACGGAGAGGTTGTAGCGGTCGTCCCACTGCTGGCCTCCGGACAGCGAGGCGGTGCAGTCTCCACCGCCACCGCCACCGCCGCCGCCACCGCCGCCGCCTCCGCCTCCGGAGGTGGTGCCCACGGTGATGTCGGAGCTGCCGCTGCTCTCGTAGCCCTCGGTCGCCATGATCATGTAGTCGTGGTTGCCCATGTCCATGCCGTGGCCGGCCCAGGCGTCGAAGTGGTTGCCGGTGGTGATGCTTCCGCCGGTCCTGCGGTTCTGTCGGACGCTCCAGTACTGCGGGAAGGTCGCGGTGCCTTCGATGGAGGGCTTGTCGTAGCGCATCGTCCGGTAGATGTCGTAGGTGCCGCCGTCGCTGGTGACGGTGCCCTGGTACTCGCCGTCGGGACGGTAGCTGCCCCAGTTGTCCACGATGTAGTACTCCACGAGCGGGTCTGTGGTCCACCCGTAGAGCGTCAGGTAGGAGTTCCCGGACGGGTTGTAGCTTCCGGAGTAGTCCACGGTGCGGCGCCCGCCGGTGCTCCAGCCCTTGCCGGCGACGAAGTTGCCGGTGTCGCTCCATGAGGTGCTGTAGTTGCCGCCGGACCCGTTCTCCATGGAGACGGTTCCCTCGGAATCGGTCCAGAACGAGTAGAAGTAGCCGTCGTGGGTGCCGGTCTGGTTGGACGTGATGGCCGCGCTGGCGCCGCTGGGCAGCACGGTCGAGGCCGTGACGACCGCTACCGCGGCGACGAAGGCGCGGCCGGCGACGCGCTTGACTCGGCCGGGAGTGCGGCTCGGGCGTGTGGGGGATGTGGTCATCTGCGGTCTTCCTCCTCGTGAAGGACGACGGGACTGACGGCGGCATCGGCCGCCGTCGCGGGTCGGCGCTGCAGGGCGCGGCGAGGCGGCCCGTGCGGCCTGCGCCGACCAACCGAGCGATCGGGCCGCTGTGGCCGGTCTCGGTTGTGCACAGAGAAGGCTCTGTCGGTAGTGACAGTGTTCGGGCGGCCACGCCGTGCTGTCAATAATTTCCGGAACGTTTCGGAATACTTTCGACCGCAGTTGCTGCGTGCCCGCCGCACACCTGGGCCCGATCCCGCGCGCTCCCGCAGCTGTGGCTACCCGACTGTTTCGAACGGCTTCCGGATCATCGTGCGGGGCGCACCGGGTAGGCCCGCACGGGAACGCGCCGGGAGGCGCGCCCGCGGGCGGCGGTCGTCACCGGGCCCACGTCCACGGGCGGTCGAGCATGCGGAATCCGAGCCGCGGAGCGACCCTCTCGAACTCCGTCTGCTTGTCGGTCATCCCGCCGCCGAACACGGCGATCCTGTGCACGATGCGCTTGTCCCGCACGGTTTCCACCTCGACGCAGGAGAATCCCCACCCCTGGTGGGGCGTTTTCAACGAAAGCTCGGTCACGACGGAGGCGGGGATCCGGCGGCTCCTCCTCCGCGTGGCCAGCTCCACGCCGTCACCGTCGATCCGCAGCGCGTGGCCGCCGAAGAACACGAGCAGGTACAGCCCGCGCAGAATCCCCGCCGCGACGAACAGCGCCAGGGCCTGCAGGGGCCACCCGAACGGCTCCCCCTCGGACGCGGCCATCACCACGTAGTAGGCAGCTCCCCAGGCCGTCCAGCTGCAGCACGGCCGCAGCATCGTCGCGCACGCGCCGACGGGTTCGACGGCGAATTCGGCGCCGCCCGCCGCATCCGGCTGTGCGTCGGGGGCCGAACCCGCAGAGCTCATCTCGTCGTCTCCATCGTCGTCGGCGGCGGAACGGAACACGCCGCGGTCCGGGCCGGCACGGCCGCCGGCGCGTACCGCACCGCGCGCTCCGGCCCGGGGCCTGCGAACGGACCAAGCACAGCACCCGCCACCGGCGGCCGCAACGTCGGACCGCTCCCCGCTCTACCGGGTGGCGCCCCCCGCGTCGCCGCCCGGCTGCGCGCGGTCAGTCGCCGCGGCCCGATCCCCACGGCACGGTCGGCTGGAGCACGGCCTCGCTGAGCGCGCCCGACCGCAGATGCGTGATCTCCTGGTACTCGGGGTCGGAGACCATCCGGCTGAACGCCTCGCGGCTGGGATAGCGCACGACCAGCACGGCGTCCCAGTCCTGGCCTTCCTCGGCCACCAGGGGCGAGGCGCCGTCGCCCGCGTAGAGCACTTCGCCGCCGTACTTCTTCAGGAAGCGGCCCGCCTTGCGCGAGTACTCCTCATAGGCGGGCCGTCCGCCCGGGGCGAACCGCAGCAGGTTGAGCATCACCACGGGACCGCCGGGGTCCTCGTCGAGCAAGCGGGCGAGGTCGGCACCGGAAGGGTCGACTGCCATCACGGCCTCCTTGTCGTCGTGCTGCGGCCCCGCGGCCGGCGCTCGCAGCGGCACGGGCGCCAAACGCCTGGCGCACCGCATCAACCGTACATACCGTCCGGTTGGTATTCACGCACCGCGGATCCCCGCAGCGGCCGCCCCGACGCGTGCGGGCGGAGCCGTGGAGCCGAGGAGGAGGCCCGCCGCTGAACCGCCGCGCCTGGCGGACCTCCGGAACCGGATCCTGCCCGGTGCCGATTTCCCCGACATCCCCTGCCCCGGTCCGGAACAGCTCCAGGCCCTGTGCGGGCGGACTGGGGGCGGGACGAGGACTGGCTGCGCGCGATGCCGCACGGCGACGCGGCCCGCCTCTTCGGCGCCGGCGGGCACTGACCGCCGTTGACAGGATCGGTTAATCCCTTTAGCTTTTGGCTAACAACTTTAGCTTTGAGGGGATGCCATGCCCGAGTACCTCGCCGTCGACGACGGCACCATCGCGTACGAGGTGGCGGGGTCCGGTCCGCTGATCGTCCTCGCCCACGGCATGGGCGACAGCCGCGCCGCCTACCGTCGGGTGATCCCGCAGCTGGTGGCGGCGGGCTACCGGGTCGCCGCCGTCGACCTCCGCGGCTGCGGCGCCTCCAGCACCGACTGGCCGGCCTGGAGCCGCACCGCCATCGCCGGCGACCTGCTCGCCGTGATCCACCACCTGGGCGGCCCGGCCGTACTCGTCGGCCACTCGGTCTCCGGCGGCGCCGCCACGATCGCCGCGGCACAGGAGCCCTCGCTGATCACCGCGGCCGTCGAGCTGGCTCCGTTCACCCGCAAGCAGTCGGTACGCCTCGGCGACCTGCGGGTGAAGCGCTTCCGGCGGGGCATGCTGCGGCTGCTCGGCGCGGGCCTGTTCGGCAGCGTCGGGATGTGGCGCTCCTACCTCGACACGGCCTACCCCGGTGCGAAGCCGGCCGACTGGACCGAGCGGCTCGACCGCATCGACGCCCTGCTGCGCGAACCCGGACGGATGAAAGCCGTGCAGGGCATGGGCCGCAGCGCCCCGACCGACGCCGGCGCCCGGCTCGGCGACGTCGGCTGCCCGGTCCTGGTCGTGATGGGCACGCTCGACCCCGACTGGGCCGACCCGCACGCCGAGGGGGCCGCGGTCGTCGCCGACCTGCCGCCGGGCCTGGGCCGCCTGGAGATGATCGAGGGCGCCGGGCACTACCCGCACGACCAGTTCCCCGACCGGGTGGTTGCGCTCATGCTCGCCTTCCTCCGCTCAGACGCCGCCCGTGCCTAGGGCCGGCCTGGACCCGGCGGCCGTGGTCGCGGCCGGGGCCGCCCTCGCCGACGAGGTCGGCCCCGCCGACGTGACGATGGGGCTGCTGGCCGAGCGGGTGGGTGTGCGCACCCCGTCGCTGTACAAGCACGTCAGCGGCCTGGGCGACCTCAACCGGCGCATCGCGGCTCTGGCGCTGAGCGAGGCCGCCGACGCCGTCGGCGGCGCGGTCCGGGGCCGCGCGGGCCGCGACGCCCTGGCGGCCGCGGCACGCGCCTTCCGCGCCTTCGTGGTGGCCCACCCCGGCCGCTACGCCGCGACGATCGGCGTGGAACCGTCGGCCCCGGACGATCCGCTGGCCGTCGCGGGCCGGCGGCTGCTCGACGCGTTCACGGCGGTCCTGCGCGGTTACGCGATCGACGAGTCCGACATGGACCACGCCCTGCGCATGCTCCGCAGCCTCTGCCACGGCTTCGCCACGCTGCAGGCCGCCGACGGGTTCCAGTGGAGCGCCGACGTCGACGAGAGCTTCGAGTGGCTCATCGCCTTCGCCGACCGGGGTCTGCGCGCCGGGTGAGGCCGCCGCCGGCGGTCGCCGCACCGGGTGGCGCCGGCGGCCGCGGTGCGCGGCGGCCCGGGTTCACCCTCCGTCTTCCGGGGGCTGCAGCAATCCGGTGGCGAGGCCGGCGGTGAGGGCGCGGGCCGTCTCGTCGGCGAGGCCGGCGGCGTGATGGGCGGTGGTGCGGACCGTGTGCAGGTGGCGGAAGGCGTCCCCGTAGCGCCGCTGCTCGGCGGACTCCAGCAGCGGGACCCGCAACCGGCGCGGGTCGATACGCACGACGGAGGTGCCGGTGGTGGAAGCGCGCACGTTCCCGCGGTCGGCGAGGAAACCGGCGAGGAACCACGGGTCGAAGCGGTCGGCGTCGGGGCGCAGCAGCAGGATGTTGCGCCCCAGCAGGCAGCGGGCGTCGGCGGCGTCGGCGACCCGTACCTGAACCGTGCCCGCGCCCCGCAGGACCTCGGGCAGGAGCACGTCTCCCTGCCGGATCCCCACAGGGGCCGCCCCCGCCAGGTCGGTATCGCCGCCGGAGGCGGGGCGGCTCCGGGCGAGGTCCTCTTCGGTGAGCACAGCGGCGTCTGCGGGCACGGACTCATCGCCGTCCGCACCGCTGTGGCGTGCTGGGGAGCCGGCGCGCAGCACCTCCAGGGCTCCTCCGCGGACCAGATCGTCCACGGCCGCGCGGCGCCAGGTCCGGGGTTCGGCGGCGGGCCCCGACCAGGCCGCCTGCCCGCTCAGCCGGGCGAACCGGTCGGCGGCGCCCTGCAGGCGCTCCCCCGCTTCGCGCGCTTGGGCCGCCGCCTCCTCAGGGGTGGCGGGGGTGGCGCCGAGCGCGGTGTGGCGGGCCGGGGTCAGGTCGACGGCGTCGTCCAGCAGGTCGACGACGGCCACGGCGCGGGCGGGCGCGGGCGCCTCGGCGAGGTCGCCGCCGTCGCGGTGGATCCGCCAGGTCCGGCAGACGCCGGTGTGCAGCGCGGGCCGGTCGGAGCCCGCCGCGGCCGCGGGGTCGGCGGCGGCAGCGTCGGCGAGCAGCAGCGGCGGGGGCGTGTGGCCGTCGGTTTCGGCCGGGCGCCGCAGAATCCACAGGTGCAGGCCGATGTGGGCGGGCTGGGCGGCGCCCGCCGGCAGGGCGACGACGCCGCGCAGTGCGCCGCTGCGCAGCAGTTCCGCGCGGATGCGGCGACCGGAGGCGCGGGAGGCGACCGCCGGCGGCAGCAGCAGGACCGCGCGACCGCCGGGCGGGAGGTGGGACAGGCAGTGCTGGATCCAGGCGAGTTCGGGTTCGCCTTTGGGAGGAAGGCCGAACAGCCAGCGCCGGTCGTAGGCGAGCTCGCGGTGGCCCCAGTCGCGATCGCCGTAGGGCGGGACGCACAGTACGGCGTCGGCGGTGTCGGTCGCGAAGGCGTCGTCGCGCAGGCTGTCGCCCAGGCGCACGGCGACGTCCTCGGCACCGGGTGCCGACAGCCGCAGCTGTGCGGCGGCCAGGGCCGCGGGGCCCGGGTGGAGCTCTTGGCCGAGCAGGCGTACGGCGCCGGCGCGGGCGGCCGCGGCGAGCAGAGAGCCGCTGCCGCAGGCGGGGTCGAATACGGCCGGAGGTGCGTCGTCCAGGAGTCCGGCCATGGTTTCGGCGAGCGGCTCGGGGGTGGTGTGGGCGCTGCCGAGCCCGGGGTCGAGGTGGTCGGCGGCCACGCCCAGGACCGCCTCGGTTCCGGCGGTGGACAAACAGCGCAGCAGGGTCCGCAGGAGGCCGGGCGTCTCGGGGTCGTCGGGGAGGGGGCCGGCGCCGGGGATCGCGGTGGCGGGGTCGGCCGCGGCGCTGTGCGCCCAGGCCGTCAGGCCGGTGTCGGTACCGTTCTCGAGTTCCGCCAGCTCCGCGCCGGTGCGGCCGGCCGCGGCCACGACGCAGGGCAGCAGCGCGGCGGCGGTGCGGCCGGGGTCGGTGCGCGACCGGAGTTCGCTGTGCAGCTCGTCGGCGGGTGAGTCTTCGGGCAGCTGGCCGCGTTCTTTCAGCCAGGTGCGCACGGCGGCCAGCTCGTAGCTGGGTCTGGACTCCGTACCTCCGGCCGGGTCGGGGAAATCGGTGTGGCGACGGCGCCAGTTGCTGACGGTGGCGCGGGTGACGCCGGCCAAGCGGGAGATCTCTGCGGCGGTCACCAGGGCGTCGGCCTGCGGACTCATGTGCTCCTACCCGGGGTGGAACGGACGGACTGTCCTGAGTTTATACACCACCCCGGACACACCCAATCGTTTGACATAGTTTTCAACTATTGCTCTACTGCCATTGCTTTCGAAATCCGGAAGGCCGGGCGACGCTCACCCTGCACCGCGTCGCCCGGCTGCGGCGCGCACAGCGGGCCCGTCGGCCTCCCGCCCCGGCCCCGGAAGGGCAGGCGGCGCGTGCGCCACCGCCCACGGACCCCCGTGGCGGCGCCCGGAGCTTGGCAGAACCGGACGAGCTAAGGAGAATCCCTCGTGAACGAACAGCAACCGCCACCCGCCGCTCCGCCGCAGAAGAAGGGCAAGGGGTGGCTGTTCGGCTGCCTGGGCTGCGGCGGCCTCGCCGTCCTGGTGCTCGTCATCGTGCTTGCCGTCGTGCTTGCGGGCGGCGGCTCCGAGGACTCCGGAGACGGCAGCGGTGACGGCGGCGGTAGTGGCAACGGCGGTGACGGCGGCGGGAGCGCCGCCGGAATCGGCGAGACCGTCGAGTCCGGCGCGTTCGCCTTCACCGTCACCGAGGTCGAGGACGGCGTAACCGAGCTGTCCGACGACACCGGCGTCATGACCGAGACGCCCCAGGGCCAGTACGTGATCGTGCACGTCACCGTGGAGAACGTCGGCGACGAGTCCGGCACCTTCGACGCTTCGGGCCAGAAGCTCTTCGACGGCGACGGCAACGAGTACTCGGCCGATTCCCAGGCCCCGATCATGACCGGTGATCAGAACGCGTTCCTCAACGAGATCAACCCCGGCAACACCGTCGAGGGCCGAATCGCCTTCGACATTCCCACCGATGTACAGCCCACCCGGATCGAGCTGAGCAGTTTCCTCAGCATCGACGAGCCCGCCGTCGTGAACCTGACGTAGCCGGCGCCGGGTCGCAGACAGCGGGCGCCGGCCCTGACCCCGCCGGCGTCCGCCCGCGACCGCGCCGCCGCCCCCGTTCGGCGTCGATGGCGGCGCGGCCGTATGCGGGCGGCGGTCAGCGCCCCGCCGGCTCGGGGTCGGGGTCGGGCTCCCTGCGGCGGACGCCGAACGATCCGGTCAGCGGCGCCAGGAACGCCAGGAGCGCGGAGAACACGAACCCGCCCCAGTTGAAGACGGCCCACGGCAGGAATTCGAAGTTGCCCACCCCGAGCGTGGTCGCGAAGAACACGCCGGAGACCGTCCAGGGCATCAGGACCTCGGTGATGGTGACCGAGTCCTCCATGCTGCGGGAGAGGTTGACGGGGTGCAGGCCGCGCTTCTTGTAGGCCTCTCCGTAGAGATCGTTGACCAGGAAGAACGTGACCAGCGCGTTGGACGTGCCGTTGATGATGGCGAACCCGGACAGCAGGGTGGCCGAAACCAGCCCGCCGGTCGAGCGCAGCTTCTCGATCATCCGGCTGAGCAGGACCCGCAGCACGTTGGAGTTCTCCAGGGCCGCGGCGAAGAAGAACGCGCAGAAGACGAAGAACGCCGAACTGTACATCGAGTACAGCCCGCCCCGCTCCAGCAGTTCGCCGAGGGTGTCGGAGACGCCGTCGGCGGCGGGCAGCATGTCGGCGGTGAATCCGGACACGGCCGCGGCGAACAGGTCGGCGACGCTGAAGCCCTGCACGAGCGCCGCCAGCACCAGCGCCGACATCGAGGACACGAACAGCACCACCAGCGGCGGCTTGCGCATGATCGATCCGATCAGCACCACCGCCGGGGGCAGGAGCAGCAGCGGGTTCAGCTCGAACAGCCCGTCCAACTCGGCCAGGGTGCTGTCGACGACGTCCAGGTCGACCGATCCGGCGTCGATGGAGGATCCCGCGAACCAGAAGACGGCGATCGCCAGCAGCGACGACGGCACGGCCGTGTAGAGCATGTGCCGGATGTGCTCGTAGATGTCGGCGCCGGCCGCCAGCGAGCTCATGTTGGTGGTATCGGACAGCGGGGAGAGCTTGTCGCCGAAGTAGGCGCCGGAGACCACGGCGCCCGCGGTGATCGCCAGGGACACGTCCATCGTGGCGGCGACGCCGATCAGCGCGACGCCGATCGTGCCCGCCGCGCCCCACGACGTTCCTGTGAAGGTCGCCACGATCGCGGTGACGACGAAAGCCAGGGCGTAGAGGTAGGAGGGGTCGATGAGCTCCAGTCCGTAGGAGACCATCAGGGGGATGGTTCCGGCGATCATCCACGTGCCGATGAGCATGCCGATGCTGAGCAGGATCAGGATCGCGGGCAGGGCCCGTTTGATCTTCTCCCCCATGTCGGTGAGGATCTGCGCCGTGCTTCTGCCGTGCCAGACGGCGAAGACGGCGAACACCACCCCCGCGAAGATCAGCATGAGCTCGGCCGGGTACTGCATCACCCCGATACCGCCGACGAAGATCGCAACGGTGATGGCCACGGGGACCAGGGCCAGTGCCACACCCGGTTGGGGCAGGGGCCGGGTTTCCTCCTGGGGGGCGGTCATAGGGAATCCTCTCGGTACTGGTGGTTCGGCGGCCGCTAGAGCGTGGTGAACGCCGCTTCGAGGTCGGCGATCTGGCGGTCGGCGCCTTCGAGCCCGACGGACAGGCGGACCGTCCCGGGCGGTACTCCCTTCGCGCGCAGTTGGGCTTCGTTGTCGGGCCGCAGCGGCGACGTGACGAGGCTTTCGTAGCCGCCCCAGCTCACACCGGTGCGGAACAGCGAAAGCGCGTCGATGAATCGGGCCACCCGTTCGAAGGTGGCCTCGGCCAACTCGAAGCTGAGCAGCCCGGAGAACCCGCTGAACTGCCGGGCGGTGATCTCGGCGTCGGGGCCGTGCTCGGCGTAGGGGTGGTGCACCACCGCCGCTTCGGGGCGCGTGGCGAGGTAGTCGATCACCCGCTCGGCGTTGCGCCGGTGCTCTTCCATCCGCACGGGCAGGGTCCGCAGCCCGCGCAGGACCATCGAGGCCTCCGTCGCCGACATCACCGAGCCGAAGAGCTGGTGGCCGTTGTAGAAGATCTCGCGGATCAGCGGCCGCGTGCCGACCACGGCTCCGCCGACGACGTCGCTGTGTCCGCCGATGTACTTGGTCAGCGAATGGATGGCGAGGTCGGCTCCCAGGGCCAGCGGCTTCTGGAACAGCGGGGTCGCCCAGGTGTTGTCGATGGCCGTGCGCACGCCGCGGCGCCGGGCGACGGCGGTGATCGCGGGGAGGTCGAGGACCTTCATCCGCATCGTTCCGGGGCTCTCCAGGTAGATGAGCGCCGTGTCCGGGCGGATGTGGGCCTCGACGGCGTCGGGGCCGGTGTCCTCGGTCAGGACCGTGTGCTCGATGCCGAAGGCGCCCAGGCGCTCGGCGAGTTCCAGCGTGGGGCCGTACACGTTGTTGACGAACAGCACGTGGTCGCCGCTGCCGAGCAGGCCCGCCAGCACGGCGCTGATGGCCCCCATGCCCGAACCGAAGCACTTGGCGGCTTCGCCGCCTTCGAGCAGGGCCAGGCGCTGCTCCAGGAACGCGACGGTGGGATTGGTGCCGCGGCTGTAGACGTATTCGTCGTGTTCGGCGGCCTGCTGCTGCACGAACGTCCGGAACGAGGGCTTGGTGAAGAGGCTGGTCTGAAACACCGGCGGGGTGACCGCGCCGGTCTCGTGCCCGGGCCCGTCCCACGGGCCCATGCAGATTTCCCTGTCGGTGCCGTTCAACCCTGCTCCCCCGAATCCAACCGGTGCGGCCGCGGATGTGCGGCGGCGGTTTCCGCCGCTTGTGGCGGCACGGCCCCGCCCGCCGCACGTTCACCCCGCGCGCCCCGGAACGGCCTGTTCGGGCCGTGCGCAGGGAAGAAGGCGCGGAGCCGTGAATCATCCTGTAATACAAGCTGATAAGCAGTCAACGGATTCGTGCGACGAATCCTCCGCGTCGCCGCCGGAACGCGAACCGTGACACGGGCCACCCGCATCCGCGTCCCGCCGCGGCCGCGCACGTTCCGCGGGACCGGGAACCCGCGGCGCGGCTCTGTAGGCTGAAGGCGTCGGCACATCCTCCAGCGAAGGGCGAGGCGAACAGATGGGAGCAGCTCCGGTGGAGCCGTCCGATCAGGAGCCCGCGGGGCGGAACGGACCGCAGCGGGCGCGTCCGCACTCGCTGACGGCCCAGGTCGTCGACTTCATCGAGGAACTGTGCGTAGGGCCCGACGCCACCCCGGGGGGCCGGCTGCCCGCGGAGAAGGAGCTCGCCGAACGCTTCGGTGTCAGCCGGGTCGTGCTCCGCGAAGCGATGAAGACCCTGGAGGCCAAGGGGCTGGTGCACCGCCGCCAGGGCAAACCGGCGGTCATCGCCTCGCCCAACGCCCTGCCGGTGGAGAACTTCATCGCCCTGTCGGTGCTGCGCGACCGGCGCGCCCTGATGGAGTTCACCGAGATCCGCAAAGCGTTGGAGGTGCACGGCGCCCGGCTGGCCGCACAGCGCATCGCCGGACCGGAGGAGGAGCACACCCGCGAGCACATCGCCCGCGCCCGCCGCGCCGTCGCCGATATGCGTGCGGACCCGCTCGACGTGCCCACCCGGCTGCGCACCGACGTCCAGTTCCATCAGGCGCTGGCCGCCGCCTCCGGCAACGGCAGCCTCACTCAGATGCTCGACGCGCTGGAGCAGTCACTGGCCCAGAGCCGCGAGCAGAGCCACCGCAGGTTCCTGGCCACCGCCGAGGACCCGGCCGCCTCGGCCGACGAGCACGACGTCGTCCTGGAAGCCGTGCTGACCGGCGATCCCGCCCGCGCCGTGGCGGCGATGGAGCACCACCTCGAAGTCACCCTGCACGAGATCCAGACGCGTCCCGAACCGGACCGGGCCGACCCGCCGGACACCGCACAGGCGTAGGACTCCCGTCCCGGCGGCGCCCGGACCCGCAGGTTCCGGACCGGTACCGCGCCGCGGCATGAATACGCCCGCCCGCGACGAGGGGATCGTCGCGGGCGGGCGCGGATCCGGGGCTGCGGTCCGGCCCCGCGGGAGGCCGCTGCGGAAGCGGCCACTACTGCGTCCGCAGGTCCTCCGGGACGATGTCGGTGTAGCCGGGCGGATCCTCGACCAGACCGGTCTGGGAGTGGAACTCCAGGGCGGTCTCGACGGAGTCCTCGGAGAAGCCGACGTCGGCGGCCGTCTCCTCCTGCATGATCGGCAGCAGGTCCGCGCGGGCCTGGACGTCGATGCCCTCCATGTAGCTGGCGAGCAGCTCCTCGACCTCGGTGCCCTCGCGGATGTCGGTGTTGGCCCGTTCGATGGCCCGCTGGAAGGCGGCGACCTCGTCCGGCTTGTCCTCGCGCACGTCGGCGGTGGTGAAAACGACCCCGTGGGCGGTGTCCTCGAAGCCGGGGATGTCGCCGCGCGACGGCGAGATGTAGGTGGTGCCCACCCCGGTGGCCTCGGCCTGCTGGGGAACCGGCTGGAAGAACGACAGCGCGTCGACCTGCCCGGATTCCAGCGCCCCCAGGGCCGCGGGCGGGTCCGCGCCCAGGTTCACCAGTTCGGCGTCGGTGGCGGGGTCCATCCCGTTCTGCTGGAAGGTGTAGCCGACCAGCGCCTCGGTCCCGCTTCCGGGACCGGTGATGCCGATCTTCTTGCCCTCCAGCGCCGCGATCCGCTCCTCCAGCGGCGCGTCCGCGCCCGGCCCGTCGAAATCCGCGCCGACGACGATGTCGACGTAGTACTTCTCGATCAGACTGGCCGCCAGCTCGGCGGAGTCGTCGTTGCCGTACAGGTTCAGAGCGTCGGTCAGGACGCCGGCGCCCAGATCGATGCTGCCGGACTGCAGAGCGGCAGCCAGCTTGGCCCCGGTTCCCATGCGCGGGCGCTCGCCGAGTTCGACGCCCTCGTCCGCGAAGTAGCCGCGCTCTTCGGCGACATACAGCGGGAAGAAGGCGACCGAGTCGCTGATCTGGCCGACGTTGAGCGTCCCGTCGGGGGTGTCGGAGGCGCCGCCGCCGGCGCACCCGGTGGCCAGTAGCAGGGCCGACAGGGCGGCCGCAGCCGTCGCGCGCACGCGGCGCTCCGTGGTCGTGGTTGTCATGCTTGGGCCTCCGCTGGTTTCCACCGGCTCACGCGGTGGTCGACGAGTCCGACGAGGAAGTTGAGGATCGCCGCGATCACGCTGAGCACCACGAGCGTGGCGAACACGCCGGCGGTGTCGAACGTGGCCGCGGAGTTGCTGATCAGGTAGCCCAGCCCCCGGTTGGAGGCCACGAGCTCGCCGATCACGGCCCCGATCAGCGCGTAGGGGATCGCCACCTTGAGTCCGGTGAGCATCCCGGTCATGGACGCGGGCAGCATCACCTTGAGGGCGATGTCGCGGCGCCCGCCGCCCATCAGCCGCACCGCGTCGATGAGGCCGCGGTCGACTTCGCGCACGCCGGCGGCGGTGTTCAAGAAGACGAGGAAGAACACGGTGACCGCGGCCAGCAGGATCTTCATGTCCATCTCGATGCCGAACCAGACGATGAACAGCGGTGCCAGCGCCACCTTCGGGATGGAGTACAGCGCCATGACGAAGGGGTCCAGCACCCGGTAGACGGTCGGCAGGGTGGCCAGCGCGAAGCCGAGCACCGCGCCCCCGGCCGAGCCGAGCGCGTAGCCGTAGACGATCTCCTGCAGGGTGATCCAGGAGTGCATCCACAGGGTGCCGTCGGCGTTCCAGTCGACCAGGCGGCCCCAGATGTCGCTGGGCCGGCTGGTGAAGCTGGGATCGAACACGGTGCCGGCGGCCAGTTGCCAGACCGCGACGATGCCGGTGATCAGCAGCAGCCGGGCGGCCCAGACGGACGTGGTGCGGCCGTTGCGCTCCCACCAGGTGCGCTGGAGGGCCACGGTTCCGGGCCGGGTGTCGGAGTCGGCGCCGGTCGCCGCTGATCCGGTTTCCGGCGGGTCGGTCTTGTGGGATTCGGTCATGGCGCTCATCTCGCCCCCTCGCGCAGGGCTTCGGTCATCTCCCGGTGCAGCGCGACGAAGTCCGGATCCACACGCAGGTCGTCGGGGTCGCGCGGGCGGGGCAGGTCGAGTTCGCGGTCGAGGATGCAGCGCCCGCGCAGGCCCAGCACCACGATGCGGTCGCCGAGCAGCAGGGCCTCCTCGATGTCGTGGGTCACGAACACCACGGTCTGGCCGCCGTCGTGCCACAGCCGCAGCAGCTCGGCCTGCAGGTCCATGCGCAGCTGGGCGTCCAAGGCCCCGAACGGCTCGTCCATCAGGAGCGTCTCGGGGTCGCCGGCCAGCATCCGGGCGAGGCTGACCCGGCGCCGCATGCCGCCGGACAGCTCGCGGGGGTAGTGGCGCTCGAATCCGGTCAGTCCCACGCGCTCGATCAGTTCCACGGCGCGTCCGCGCCGCTCTTGGACGCCGACGCCGCCGATCTCCATCGGCATCTCGACGTTGCGGCGCACGTCCCGCCAGGGCATCAGCGTGTCGCTCTGGGTGAGGTAGCTGATTTCGGTGCGGGGGCCGGTGACGGGATCGCCGCGGTAGGCCACGGTTCCCGACGTGGGCCGGATCAGCCCGGACAGCAGGTTGAGGGCGGTGGATTTGCCGCATCCGCTGCGCCCCAGAACGGTGACGAAGCTGCCCTGGTCCACCTGAAGATCGAAGTCGCGGAGGGCGACGATGCCGGTGTCGTCCTTGACGAACTGCTTCGTCAGCCCCTGTACGTCCAGTAGCGTGCTCATGTTCGCACCCTGCCCGCCGTCTCGTCCTCGGCCCGCAGGCCGTAGGCGTCGTAACTGAGTTCGCCCGAGCGCCAGCGCTCCCGCAGGCCGTCCTCCTTGGCGATGCGCGCGCGGACCGCCTCGGCGGTGGCCGCGACACGGTCGGCCGGCACGGCTGCGGCGCCGTCGTCGTCGAGCAGCACCACGTCGCCCGGCGCCACGGTGGTGCCGCCGAGCTCCACGGGTGTGTCGACGGTGCCGCGGACGTCCTTGGTGGCGCCGCGGACCCGCCGCCAGCGCGCCCACACCGGCAGGCCCATCTCCCGCAGGTCGGCGGCGTCGCGCACCGAGGCGTCGACCAGCACGCCGGCCGCGCCCCGTCGTTTGGCCTGGGTGGCGAGAAGGTCGCCGAACAGGGCCACCGGGCGGGGGTGGGGCATGGTCAGTACCAGGATCTCGCCGGGCCGGAGGTAGGCCACGGCCTCGTGCACGGCGCGGTTGTCGTCCTGGCCGCACAGCGCGATGCGGGCGGGCCCGCCCACGCGTGTTCCGGGCAGCAGGGGCTCCAGGTCGAGGTCGATCAGGCCCGCGCGCCCGGCCGCCTCGTAGACGGTGGCCACGCCCGCCTCGGTCAGCTCCCGCACGGGCTCGTCGGCCGGCCCGCTCACAGCGCACCCACCACGTTGGGCAGCAGCCGGTGGAAGGCCTCGGCCTGGCGGATGCCGGAGTCGCCGGTGACCTTGCGGGCGTGGTTGCCGCGCTGGTCGGCGCGCTGGCGGTAGTAGTCCTGCAGGTACTGCTGGGCCTGCATGGCCGACATCGCTTCGACCTTCTGCTCGAAGACGGCGCTGATGTCGACGTAGACCGTGGGGACGAACCCGCACAATTCGGGCTGGTGCGGCTCGAAGACGAGGAACTCCGACGGGGGCGCGGTGCGGAACCCGCTGGCCACCCCGGCGCCCGAGGTGAGCAGCCGGGCTTTGGCCACCGCGGCGTGGGCGGCGGGGTGGTCGGGGTTGAACGGGTCCTTCTCGGGGTGGGTGAGCACCACGTTCGGCGCGAAGCCGCGCATCATCTCGGCGAGGCGGTCGATCGCCTCCTTGCCCGGTTCCAGCGGGTAGTCGCCCAGGTCGAGGGCTTCGAACCGGGCGCCGACCGCACCTGCGGCCTTCTCCGCCTCGGCATGGCGGATGCGCTTGACGTTGTCCTCGGTCTGGCCGGGCTCTTCCCACAGCTTCCCGGATTCCCCGCGTTCGCCGTAGGACAGCGCGACCACGACGGCCTCGCCTCCCGCGGCGGTGTGGCAGGCGACCGCGCCGGCGGCGCGCCAGACGAAGTCGGCACTGTGGGCGCCGACGACCATCATGCGGCGGTTGCTCATCGGATTCCCTCCTGGGCGGCGGCGGTGGCGGCACCGGCCCGCTCGGTTTCGGCACCGGCCAGCCAGCGGGAGTTGGCCACCGCCATGGTGCGGATCTCGGATTCGGTGAAGCCCTCGGCGAGCAGGCGGTCGGCCAGGATCGCCAGACCGTCCTCGACGGGGGGATTGAAGGGTTGGCCGAGGTCGCTGGAGAGCACGGAGTTCTCCGGGCCCGCGGCCCGGATGTTGTCCACCCAGGTGCGCCACTCGACCTTGCCGGTGTAGGGGGTGGTGAAGCAGCGCTCCAGCAGGACGCCCTGTTCCGCGAGCCGCCGTTGGCGTTCGGCGGCCACCTGCTGGGAGGTGAACTCGGGGTGGGTGACCACGACGCGCCGCACGCCTTCGTCGAGGGCGGCGCGGGCGACGACGTCGATCTCGGCGGTGCTGAGGTGGCCGGTCGCCAGGGTCATGTCGTGTTTGGCGACGACCCGCAGCACTTGGCGGGTGACGGCGCGGACCTCGCCGTGCTCGTCGAGGGCCTCGACGGGGTCGGCGGCCATGCCGTCGGCACGCAGTTCGTCCTGCAGCTGCGCCCACATCGGTGGCGTGGCGCCTTCGGGCATGGCCGCGGTGCAGGCGCGCTGGTTGGAGCTGTCGACGGTGGGCAGCCACACGACCTGGGCACCGCCGCGGCCGGCGATGTCGACGGCGATGGGGTTGAGCCCGCCGACCGAGCCGTTGAGCGTGATGGCGCCGACGGCGCGGCATTCGGGCACGGCCGCGTTGACCACTGCGGCCCGCTCGGCCGTGGGGGCGTAGTGCGACTTCAGCACGAATCCGGCGAGGCCGGCCGCGGCGAAGCGGGGCGCCAGGGAGAGGTCGTCGATCCGCCGCCGCATCACGTCGGGTGCGACGTGGATGTGGGTGTCGTAGGCCCCCTCGACCAGTTCCCGCGCCCGAGGAGAGGGCGTCGGATGCTCCGTCATACCGCCTCAAATCGTGTCGACATAATGCCTGAAGAAATTGTTAACAATTTTGATGACATGTGTCAAGGCTCACGAGACGTGGATCTCCCCTGGTCGCGGCGCCGCCGCCGACCGCCGCCCGATACACGAATGCGCGGCCGGCGCACCCCCTGCAGCGGGGCGCGCCGACCGCGCCGACGGACCGGGCCGCGGGCCTACACCCGCAGGTTGCTCACCGACGTGGCCTCTTTGAGCGCGTCGATGACGCTACTCAGGTGGGCGCGCATGGCGCGCTCGGCGCCCTCGGAATCGTGGCCGCTGATGGCCGCGATGATCGCCAGATGCTCGGGCAGCGAGGTGGTGGGCCGGCCGGGCTGCAGGGACAGCCGGAACTGGTGGCGCACGTTCTGGGCGCGCAGCCGCTCCAACACGGCTCCCGCGGCCTGCTGCCCGCTGAGCTCGCGGATCCGGCGGTGCAGCAACTGGTTGGCTTCGGAGTAGCCCAGCACGTCGCCCTCGCCGACCAGGCGCTCCATCCGCCCGCCGATCTCGCGCAGCTCGGCGGCCTGCTCGTCGTCGATCCGCTCGGCGGCCTTGGCGGCGCACAGCCCTTCCAGCATCATGCGCACCTCGCTGATCTCCACTGCCTCTTCCAGCGAGACCGCGCGCACCCGCGCACCGCGGTTCTGCTCGCGCTCGACGAGCCCTTCCTCGGTGAGCTGCAGCAGCGCCGCGCGCACCGCGCTGCGACTGGTCGCGAACCGAGCGGACAGGTCGGCCTCGACCAGCCGCTGCTCGGGGGCGAACTCGCCGTCGGTGATGGCCTCGCGGATCGCCGCGGCGACGGAGCCCCCCGAACCCCCCTGCGTCTTCGCCGTACTCCGCGAGCCCGAATCTCCGCGGTTGGTAGCCACGTTCCCTCGCTTCCCCTGTGCTCCGCCGACCCCCGGGAGCCCGGCGGCAATATTGTCGCCAATTTCGTCGTCACATTAGTGTAGACCCGTCCGATCCACGACGATGGGGAGCTGAACGTGAGCGGTGAGCAAGTGCCGAGTGTCCGGATCGCCGTGCTGGGCCTGGGAGAGGCGGGCGGGCTGATCGCCGCCGACCTGCGCGACGCGGGAGCGCGGGTGCAGGGCTACGACCCGGCCCGCAGCGCTCCGGACGGCGTCGCCGACCTTCCCGGCGAAGCCGCGGCCGCATCCGGCTGCGACCTCGTACTCAGCGTCAACAGCTCCAAGGCCGCCCCGGAGGCGCTGGAGGCCGGCCTGGCCGGAACCGGCCCCGGCACCGTGTGGGCCGACCTGAACACCGCGTCGCCCCAGCTCAAGCGCCACCTGGGCGAGACCGCCGCCGCGGCCGGGATCACCTTCGCCGACGTCTCCCTGATGAGCCCGGTACCGGGGCGCGGCCTGCACACCCCGATGCTCGCCTCCGGTCCGGGCGCCGCCAGCTACGCCGAGCTGATGGGCGCGCTGGGCGCCGGCGTCGAGGCGATGGACGCGCCGTCCGGGTCGGCCGCCGAACGCAAGCTGCTGCGCAGCGTCTTCTTCAAAGGCCTGGCGGCGGCCGTGGTCGAAGCCCTGGAGGCCGGACGCGCGGCCGGCTGCGAGGACTGGCTGCGCGACAACATCGCCGACGAGCTGAACCGCGCCGACGCCGGCACCGTGCAGCGCCTGGTCGAGGGGAGCCGCGTGCACGCCGCCCGCCGCGCCGACGAGATGCAGGCCGCCACCGACATGCTCACCGACCTGGGCGTGGCCCCACTGGTCAGCACCGCCGGCCGCGACCTCCTGCAGAACCTGCGGGATCGCGCCTGACCCCGACGGCCGCCTGTGCCGAAGGGCGGCGCCCCCGCGTTCGTGGCGCCCATGCGGGCATATCCCGTGCGTACACGATTACGATACGCACACGAACACCGCTGAGGGAGGCACGAATGAGCGAACACGACCCCGGCCCCGGAACACCCGGCGCCCCCGGCGCCCCCGGCGGTTCCGGCGCGTCCGGCGAGGCCCCGCGCCCGCCCGTGGACCTGTCGGTGCCGCATTCGGCGCGCGTGTGGAACTACTGGCTGGGCGGCGACGACAACTACGCCGCCGACCGCGTCGCCGGGGACGAGGTGCTGAAGCGGCTTCCCGACATCGCCGAAGGGGCGCGCGCCGAGCGGGCGTTCCTGAAGCGCGTGGTGCACCACCTCGTGGTCGATGCGGGCATCCGCCAGTTCCTGGACGTGGGCACCGGTCTGCCCACCGCGGACAACACCCACGAGGTGGCCCAGCGGCTGGCACCCGAGAGCCGGGTCGCCTACGTCGACAACGACCCCCTGGTGGAGGTGCAAGCCCAGGCGCTGCTGACCAGCACGCCCGAAGGCGCGACCGACTACTTCCGCGCCGACCTGCGCGACACCCGCACCGTCCTGGACAGAAGCGCCGAAACCCTGGATTTCGCGGCGCCCGTCGGGCTGATCCTGCTGGGCGTGGTCAACCACATCATGGACGACGCCGCGGCCTACGGGGCCGTCGCCCGGCTCGTGCGCGCCCTGCCCGCGGGCAGCTACCTCGCCCTGACCCACTCTACGGCCGAGGTCCACGGCGAGCCGATGCTGGACGTCATGCGCGAGATGAACGAACGCGGCGGCACGCCGATCACCGCACGCAGCCGCGAGCAGATCGAGCGCTTCTTCGACGGCACCGCACTGCTGGAGCCGGGCGTGGTCTCCTGCTCCCTCTGGCGCCCGGAACACTCCGGCGCCGGCGCCCCGAACGAGGTCTACCTGTTCGGAGGGGTCGGCCGGATCTGAGCACACCCGCCGCCGACCGCTACGGCACCGCCGGAATCCGGGTCGGGCCGCCCGTCAGGGCCGATCGCCGACCTCCGGATCCGCGCCGCCCGCACGTCGACCCGGGGCGCGGGGCTTGAGCGGCAACCGAACGGCCAGTGGCGTTAGCGGGTCATCGCCGCCGACGGCTCCTTCGGCGCGCCCGGACGTCGTGGCCCTCGCTTCTTGTGCACAGCCGGGCCACGACCTCGGGAGTGACGCGCGGGCCGAGGACGGCGAGCGTGCGCTCGTCGAGCCGGGGAAGTGAACCACCAGCGTCAGTCGATCGACCGGGCGGACGTGGTCCGCTGTCGAGGCTCAACGATTTCGTGGTGCGGCGTCTCGGAACACGGTCTCGATGAGGCTGGCGGCAGCATCGGCGACCACGGTGTGCTCGACGCCGGCCGAGGTGAGGGCCTCGATCCCGCGCAGGGCAACCAGGACGTGGCGCGCCATGGAGCGGGCGTCGTGGGAATCCGGCACCGCGCCGGCCCGCTGAGCGGCCGCGACGCCGCGCACCAGGATCTCTTCGAACCTGCCGTAGGTCTGCCGCGCGGCGTGCGCGACCTCGGGATCCTGGGCAGCGAGCTCGGCGGGCGCCTTGGCCAGGAAGCAGGCCGTGGGCGGCGGTTGTTCCCCGCCTGAACCGCTGGGGCTGTCGGCGAGACGCTCGATGAGGCGGCACAACCTGCCCGCGGCCTCATCGTCGGGCACGTCGAGCTCGGCCTCGATCGCGTCGAGGGTTCCGCTGCAGTAGTCGGCGAACGCCCGCATGTAGAGCGCGTGCTTGTTGCCGAAGATGGTGTACAGGCTCGCCTTGCTCAGCCCGGTCGCGTCCATCAGGTCGCTCATGCCGGTGCCGGCGTAGCCCGAGGACCAGAACCGGTCACGGGCCGCCGCGACCACCGCCGTCTCGTCGAACGTTCTGGGACGTGCCATGCCTCTCATCCTACCCAGGTTCTAGACGCAACGGTCCACAACAAGTTATGATCCGATCGGTCTATAACTCTGAGGAGAGGCGGTACCCGTGGATCAACTGAAGGGCAAGACGGCCCTGGTCACCGGAGCAAGCAGCGGCATCGGCCTGGCGACGGCCCGGCGGTTCGTCGCCGAGGGCGCACGGGTCTACCTGACGGGACGACGGGAGGCCGAGCTGGACAGCGCGGCTCGCGACCTCGGACCCAGCGCTGTCCCGGTCCGCACCGACGTCTCCGAGAACGCCGACCTGGAACAGCTCTTCGAGCGCATCAAGCTGGACGGGCAGGGACTCGACGTGGTGTTCGCTAACGCGGGAGGAGGCGAGTTCGCCGCCCTCGACGAACTGACACCCGACGGGTTCGACCGCATCTTCGCGACCAATGTCCGCGGCACCGTCTTCACCGTCCAGAAAGCCCTGCCCCTGCTCAACGACTCGGCGAGCATCGTCGTCACCGGCTCGTCCTCGGCCCACCGCGGCGTCCCGAACTTCGGGGCCTACTCAGCCTCAAAGGCAGCACTGGGCCAGTTCGTCCGCGTCTGGGCCGCCGAGCTATCCCCCCGGGGCATCCGCATCAACACCATCGTCCCCGGCACCACCGACACCCCGGGACTGCGAGGACTCAACCCCGACGGCCAAGACGCGATGCTCCAGCAGACGGCCGACGCCACCACCCTGGGACGCGTCGCCCACCCCGAGGAGATCGCCGCCGCCGTCCTGTTCCTGGCCAGCAACGAATCGAGCTTCGTCACCGGCACCGAACTCACCGCCGACGGTGGTGAAAGATAGATCCGCGGCTTACCGCCACTGGCCGTTCGGACCCAGGTGTCCGCGGAGCGGCCTAGGACTCCTTGGCGGCTGCGAGGGTCTTGTGGACGACGCCGACCGAGACCTTGACCCCGGCGGCAATGGTGCGGATGGAGTCTCCGCGCCGGCGGCGGGCCAGGATCACGGCACGCTTGTCGTCATCGACCACGGGGCGCCGCCCGCCGCTGCGGCCGCAGCGGCGGGCGGCGCCCAGGCCGTTGCTGGTCTTGCGGACGATGTCGCGGCGCCGGTCTTCGGCCAGGGCGAGGGCTTGGACTCCAGGTGGCGGACCGCGGCCAGCAGTGTCGCCAGCCGGCGGCCGTCCGGATGGCGGCGCAGCGCCGAGGGCGTCGAACTCCAGCACCGTGCCCGGCACGTCCAGCGGGTCCTCCAGAAACGTCCCCAGCCACCGAACCGTCACCAGCTGGAGCGCGAACCCGAGCTTCATGTGCTGGCCGCGCCGCTGCGCGACCTGCGCCCGGTCCTCGTCATCGAGGAAGAACACCCGCTCCGGATCCGCCCGCGACGGCGGCCCCGCGTACCGCCCGTAAGCGGTCGCCTCGTCATCGGTCAGGAACTCCACTGGCATAGGCCGCAAAGTAGGGCCGACCGACCAGTAACCAACCCAGAGCGACCGAACCGTTACCAACCCCTGGGGTGTGTCGGCGCCACCCGCATCGGAACGCTGGGTGGCGGTACATCCGCCTGGCGCGACCCGCTAACGCCACTGACCGTTCGGTTGCTGCTCAAGCCCCGGCGCTCGGCGGCGAGCCCGGGGCCGGAACGCTTCCGGTGCCGACGGTGGCGAAGCGGGCTTCAGATGACGCCGAGGTCGCGCATGGTGTCGGCGACCTTGATGAATCCCGCGATGTTGGCGCCCAGCACGTAGTTGCCCGGCGCGCCGTAACTCTCGGCGGTCTCACGGCACATGGTGTGGATGTCGGCCATGATCTCGGCCAGCCGGCGGTCGGTATAGTCGAAGTGCCAGGAGTCGCGCGAGGCGTTCTGCTGCATCTCCAGGCCCGAGGTGGCCACGCCGCCGGCGTTGGCCGCCTTGCCCGGGCCGAACGCGATGCCGGCGTCGCCGAACACCTTGAGCGCCGCGGGCGTGGTCGGCATGTTCGCGCCCTCGCCCACCGCGGCGACACCGTTGCCCACCAGGGTCTCGGCCGAGCGGCCGTCCAGCTCGTTCTGCGTGGCGCACGGAAGCGCGACGTCGCAGGGCACGTCCCAGATCGAGCCGCCCTCGACGTGCTTGGCGCCCCCGATGCGGTCGGCGTACTCCTGTATGCGGCCCGAGCGCGCTCCCTTGATCTCGCGGACGGCGTCGAGGTCGATGCCGGAGTCGTCGACGATGTAGCCGCCGGAGTCGGACATGGACACGACGGTTCCGCCCAGCTCGGCGGCCTTCTGCGCGGCGTAGATCGCCACGTTGCCGGAACCGGAGACCACCACGCGGCGGCCCTCGAACCCGTCGCCGCGCGCCCGCAGCATCTCGTCGACGAAGTAGACGGTGCCGTAGCCGGTGGCTTCGGTGCGCACCTGAGAGCCGCCCCAGTTCAGGCCCTTGCCGGTGAGCACGCCGGACTCGTAGCGGTTGGTGATCCGCTTGTACTGGCCGAACAGGTAGCCCACCTCGCGCTGGCCGACCCCGATGTCGCCGGCGGGCACGTCGGTGTACTCGCCGATGTGGCGGTGCAGCTCGGTCATGAACGACTGGCAGAAGCGCATCACTTCGGCGTCGGAGCGGCCCTTGGGGTCGAAGTCGGAGCCGCCCTTGCCGCCGCCGATGGGCAGCCCGGTCAGCGCGTTCTTGAGGGTCTGCTCGAATCCGAGGAACTTGACGATGCCCAGGTCCACCGAAGGATGGAACCGCAGCCCGCCCTTGTAGGGGCCCAGGGCGGAGTTGAACTCCACCCGGAATCCGCGGTTGACCCGGATGACGCCGCTGTCATCGGTCCAGGGCACGCGGAAGATGATCTGTCGCTCGGGCTCGCACATCCGCTCCAGGACCTGGCTGTCCAGATACTCGCTGTGCCGTTCCAGTGCCGGTTCCAGCGACTCGAGTACTTCGTGTACGGCCTGGCGGAACTCGGCCTGGTCGTAGTCGCGCCGCTCTATGTCGGAGAAAACCTTCGCGGTCAGCCGCAAGCTGTCACCGTCCGACGATCCCGTGGTCATCTGCGTCTCCCTGCCTCCGTGTCCGGCACGCGCCTGCGGACGGCGCGGACGCCGCCCCTGTGGCCGTAGGCGCGTTTGGCGGGTCGCTGTCCTCCTGCGCGACGCGCGGCTCGCTCCAAGCCGCTTCGCGCATCGGCCGCGGGGCGCACGCGAATGCGCCGCCGAACGCGGACAGACCCGTGGCACACCCTAGTTCCCCCGCAGCTCCCGGTATTCGCCGGGCACCCGCAGTCGTGTGCACCGGCTGTCAGCCGCCGTGGCCGGCGGCGCGCACGAACCGCCCGGCCACCGCGCGCAGGCGCTCGCGGAATTCCGCCGGTTCGACCGCCGCGAACTCGGCGCCGGTACCCAGCAGCACCAGGGCCGGCCAATCCAGGTCGTCGGCGTGGACGACGACGCGGCACGAGCCGCCGCCGGCGTCCTCGACGGTCCCCCAGGACTCCACCGCCGGGGCGACGTCGCCGACCGGCGCGTGCACCCGCGCCACGATCCGGTACCGCGCGGGCACCGCGGCCAGGCGGGCGCGGACGAAGGCTTCGGCGTCGCCGCCCGGGAGGGAGCGCGGGCCGAACCGGGTACCGGTCGGTTCGGGGCCGTTCATCCGGTCGACGCGGAAGGTGCGCCAGTCGCAGCGCTCGGTGTCCCAGGCCGGCAGGTACCAGCGCTGGTGGATCTGGACCAGGCGGTGCGGTTCGACGAGCCGCCGGGTGCGGCGGCCGTCGGAGGCCGTGTAGCCGAAGCGCAGCCGCTCGGTGTCGCGGCAGGCCCGCGCGACCGACAGCAGGGCCATGGGGTCGGTACGCGGCCCGCTCGGTTCGGGCGCGACGGCGGAGGCGCGCAGCGCGTCGATACGCCGCCGCACGCCCGCGGGCATCATGTCGACCACCTTCGCCAGCGCCTGCACCGCCGCCTCGGCGAAACCCGCCGCGCTGCCGGCCGCCGCGGTGCGCAGCCCCACGGCGATGGCGACCGCCTCTTCGTCGGTGAGCAGCAGCGGCGGCATGGCGCGGCCGGCGCGCAGCTGGTAGCCACCGCCCACGCCGGGCGCGGCGTCCACTCGGTAGCCGAGTTCGCGCAGGCGGTCCACGTCGCGCCGCAGGGTCCGCTCGCTCACCGACAGCCGCGCCGCCAGCTCGGCACCCGGCCAGAACCGGCTCGTCTGCAGCAGCGACAGCAGGCGCAGCGTCCGTTCACTGGTGTTGGCCATACGACCGAGGATCCCGCACATCGCGGACGGAATCCGGCCTGAATCGTTTCTCGGCTCCCCGCGCGTCGGTTGCGTGGGCCGGGCCGCGCGCCCGGCGGCACCGGTGGCCGGGGACGCTAAGGGCGCTGGGGCGCGGAATCGCGGGCGTGCGGCCCCCTTGACGACGCCGGGACGACGGTTCAAGGTATCCCGGTAAGCGATTTCCAACTCCTATCCCCCAATCAATCCTGTAAATCCCCACAAAATTCTCTAATCACCTGGAAATCGCTTACCTACATTGGGGGATCCGACCGCTCACCCACTGCCGGAGGGAACCCGAGTGAACAGAGCAGCCGGTCTCATCGCCACCGTCGCCGGCGCGGCGCTGATAGCCACCGCACTACCCGCCGCCGCCCATCCCGGGGACGGGCACGGATCCGACCGCGGCAACGGCCACGGCCCCGGCCACGGGAACCACGGCCGCGACATCGGGCGCGAGGTGCTCGGACCGAACGACGGCTGGGGCGCCGCCCAGGGCGGAACCACCGGCGGGGCCGACGCCGACGCCGAGAACGTCTTCCGCGTCGACACCTGGGCCGGACTGCAGGAGGCCGTCCAGGGCGACCAACCCAAGATCGTCTACGTCGAGGGCGACATCAGCGCCATGACCGGCGCTGACGGCTCTTCCCTCTCCTGCGCGGACTTCAACGACCCCGCCTACACCTGGGACGACTACGTCGAGACTTACGATCCCGACGCCGGTTGGGAGGGCGAGGCCTCGGGCCCGCTGGAGGAGGCCCGCGAGCGCTCCTACGACGCCCACCGCTCCCACGTGATGCTGGAGCCGGGCTCCAACACCACGATCGTGGGCGAGGGCGAGGCCTCGATCAGCGACGGCTTCATCCGGATGGAGAGCGTGGAGAACCTCATCATCCGCAACCTGGGCGTCCACGACGCCTACGACTGCTTCCCCAGCTGGGACGGCGAGGCCTGGGACGCCCAGTACGACAACATCGAGGTCTCCCGCACCGAGCACGTGTGGCTCGATCACCTCACGCTCTCCGACGGCGGGACCTACGACCGGGACTTCCCCGTCGTCCACGGCGCGCGCGTGGAGCACCACGACGGCCTGCTGGACGTGGTACGCGCCAGCGACATGGTGACGATCTCCTGGAACGACATCCAGGCCCACGACAAGACGATGCTGTTCGGCAACACCGACAGCGACCGCTACGACGAGTGGGACAAGCTGCGCGTCACCGTGCACCACAACCGGTTCGCTAACATCACCCAGCGCGCCCCGCGGGTGCGCTACGGCGACGTGCACGTCTACAACAACCTCTACACGCACTCCGCCGACTCGCCCTACGACTACCTGTACTCGCTGGGCGTGGGCGCGGAGTCGCACATCTACGCCCAGAACAACAACTTCCAACTGGAGGGCGTCGAGCCCGGCGAGGTGATCGCGAACTGGCGCGGCTCGGCCATCCACGAGGAGGGCAGCGTGTTCAACGGAAAGCGCGTCGACCTGCTGGACGCCTTCAACGCCGCCAATCCCGACAGCACACTGGAGGCGGACGACAGCTGGACTCCGTCGCTGCACGGCAAGATCCACCCGTCCTGGGCGGTTCCCGGCCTGGTGAAGGCCAAGGCCGGCGCCGGCAACGCCCGGTAGGCCCGAGGCCGCGGCGGGCTCGGGCGCCCGGGCCCGCCGCACCCCGCTGAACAGCCCGCCGCCCCGCTCCCCGTGCCGTATCGGAGCGGGGCGGCGGCGCGTTCCGGCGCCGGTCCGCACGGCGCGGCCCGGCCGCTGCGCCTCCATCAGCGCGGGAGGCGCGGCGGTCCGGTCCTCACGCCCTCTTCCAATTCTTCAGGCTGTCGATGGCCACGGCCAACACGATGACCGCGCCCTTGATGATCAGCTGGTAGAAGTAGGGCACGTTCATCAGCAGCAGGCCGTTGCTGAGCACGCCCATGATCATGGCGCCGATCAGGGTGCGCTGCACGTTGCCGATGCCGCCCATGAGGCTGGTTCCGCCGAGGACGACCGCGGCGATCGCGTCGAGCTCGTAGGTTTCGCCCGCCGTGGGCTGTCCCGACATCACGCGCGCGGAGAAGATGACGCCGGCCAGTCCGGCGCACGCGCCCGCGATGATGTAGACCCGCACGATCGTCCACTTGACCTTGATGCCGGCGAGGCGGGCCGCTTCGGGGTTGCCGCCGATCGCATAGACCTGGGTCCCGAAGCGCGTGTGGCGCAGCACGAACCACAGGACGGCGAACACCGCCAGCATCAGCACCACCGGCACCGGGACGCCGGCGATGAACCCGCTGCCCATCAGCCGGAAGCCCAGGTCGTCGGCGATGAGCGGCTGGCCGTCGGTGAGCAGGTAGGCGGTACCGCGCAGGTAGGTCAGTCCGCCGAGGGTGACGATGAACGCCGGCAGCGCCAGGTAGGCGATGAGCGCGCCGCTGAGCAGGCCGAACAGGGCGCCTACGGCGATGCCGCCGAGTACGCACACGGCGGCGGGCATGCCCGAGGTCCACAGCAGGACCGAGACGATGCCGCACACCGCCAGGTTGGAGCCCACGGACAGGTCGATGCCGCGGGTGAGGATGACCAGGGTCATCCCCGCGGCCAGGATCGCATTGACCGAAGCCGCCCGCGCGACGTTGAAGACGTTGTCGAACGACAGGAAGTTGGGCGCGAGCACCGCCATCAGCGCGATCATCAATACGAGCACGCCGAGGATGCCGTAGCGGTCCCACAGCCTCGCGAACTGCGGCCGCCCCGCCTGCGGCGGGGCTACGGCGCCCGCCTCGGCGGCAGGTGCCGACTCGTCGGCACGACTCGTCTCGGTCATAGTGATCCTTGGTTCTCAGGAAGGGTCGATGGGGACAGGGGGCTGGTCGGGGACTCCGCGCAGCGCCGCCGGCCCGTATCCCGGGTCCGGCGGCACCGCAGGCCCTATCGGCTCCCGGCGGCGACACCGGTGGCGTGCAGCATGACGGTCTCCTCGGTCGCCTCCTCGCGCGTGAGCTCGGCGGCGATCGACCCGTTGCGCATGACCAGCACCCGGTCGCTGACGCCCAGCAGCTCCGGCAGGTCGGAGGAGATGATCAGGACGGCGACGCCGTCCCGGGCCAGCCGGTCGATGATCCGGTAGATCTCCTGCTTGGCGCCGATGTCGACGCCGCGGGTGGGCTCGTCCAGCAGCAGCACGCGCGGGGCGATGGCCAGCCACCGACCCAGCACGACCTTCTGCTGGTTGCCTCCCGACAATTCGGTCATCCGCTGCAGGGCCGAGGAACAGCGCACCCGCAACGCCTCGACCTGGGCGGCCACCCGCCGGGAGATGCGGCCGCTCCGCAACACGCCGAAGTCGCTGACCCGGTCCAACCCCACCCCCGTCGTGACGACGTTGTCGCGGATGGACATCTCCGGAAACAGCGCCTGCTCCTTGCGGCTCTCGGGCACGTACCCCACGCCGTTTCTGATGGCGTCGAGCGGGCTGCGGTGGTCGACGGCCCGCCCGCCCACGCGCAGCCGCCCGGTCCGGATGCGCTCGGCACCGAAGATCAGCTGGGCCGCCTCGGTGCGCCCCGCACCGATGAGGCCGCCCAGACCGACGATCTCGCCGGCGCGCAGCGTCAGGTCGAGGGGGCCGATACCGGCGCCGTCGCCGATCCCCTCGGCCTCCAGCGTCGCCTCGCCCGGTTCGTGCCGCTCGTGGGCGTAGAGGTCGGTCAGGGTGCGCCCGACCATGCGGGCGACGATGTCTTCCGGCTCCAGTTCCGAGCGGGGGGCGGTCCCCACCCAGTGTCCGTCGCGGAAGACGGTGATCCGGTCGGCGAGGCGGTACACCTCCTCCATGCGGTGGCTGATGTAGAGCAGGCCCATGCCCTGGCCGCGCATCTCCTCCACGAGCGAGAACAGGCGCTGGGCCTCGGCCTCCGACAGCGCGGCGGTGGGCTCGTCCAGGACCAGCACGCGGGCGTTCTGGGCCACGGCCCGCGCGATCTCCACGACCTGCTGCATGCCCACACTGAGGCCGCCCAGGACCGTGTCGGGGTCGATACCGCCGCCGACGCGCTCCAGCTTGGCGGCGGCCTCGCGCCGCAGCCGCTTGCGGTCCACCGTCCCCAGCCGGGTACGGGGCTCGCGGCCCAGCGCGAGGTTCTGCGCCACCGTCAGGTTGGGCGCGAGGTTGAGCTCTTGGTGGATCACCGCGATACCGAGGTCCACCGAACGCTGCGGCGTGGTCACCGACACCGGCCGCCCGTCCATCTCGACGCCGCCGGAGTCGGGCGTGTGCACCCCGGCCAGCATCTTGATCAGCGTGGACTTGCCGGCGCCGTTCTCGCCCATCAGCGCGTGGACCTCGCCCGCGCGCAGCTCGAACTCGACGCCGGTGAGCGCCTGCACGCCGGGGAAGGCCTTGCTCACCCCGCTCATGCGCAGCAGCGGCGGCGTGCTCACTCCCAGCCCTCGTATCCGTCGAGGTTGTCGCGGGTGATCAGCTCGGTCTCGACGAGCTGCTCGGTGTTCTCGACCTCCCCGCCGCCGTGCAGCTCGGTGGCGATCTCCAGGCCGTCGGCGGCGAGCCTCTTGGGGTCCTGCGCGGCGGTGGCCTCGAACATGGAGTCGGACTCGGCCAGCTCCTCTTCGGCCGCGGGAGATCCGTCGACCCCCACGATCGCCAGGTCCTCGACCCCGGTCTGCTCGGCGGCCAGGCCGGCGCCCAGCGCGGTGGGGTCGTTGACGGCGAAGATCCCGTCCACGCCGGAGTTGGCGGTGAGCATGTCGGTGGCGACGGTCAGCGCCTCCTCGCGGTTGTTGTCGCCGTGCTGGTGGCCCGCGACCTCGATGTCGGGGTAGTCCTCCATGACCTCTTCGCAGCCCGTCACACGGTCCTGGATCGAGGAGATGGGCGTGCCGTCGATCATCAGGATGCTGCCCTCGCCGCCGATGGACTCGAACAGGTGCTCGCAGGCGAGCCGTCCGGCCTGGACGTTGTCGGAGGTGATGAAGGCGTCGGCGTTCTTGGCGGTGACGTCGACGGCCACGACCGTGATCCCGGCGTCGATCGCGCGCTGCACGGCCGGGCCGATCCCTTCGGAGTCGACGGCGTTGAGCAGCAGGACGTCGATCTGCTGCTGGATGAAGGCGTCGATCTGCTCGTTCTGTGCACCGAGGTCCTGGCGGCCGTCCTCGGTGACGACCTCGGCCTCCATGTCCTCGGCGGCGTTCTCGACACCGGCTTGCATCGCGGTGAAGAACGGGTTGCTCAGATCCTGGACCATCAGGCCGATCGTCTCGATCTCGCCACCGCTGTCGGCGCCGTCGACGGGGCTCTCCGCACTGCATCCGGACAGCAGGAGCGTTCCCGCGGCCAGGGCGGCGGCGACGGTCGTGGGCGTGGGAAGGCGGTACATCGGACTCCTTCGCGGGTCGGGGGCGCCGGGGTCGGGGCCGGCACGGGGAGGGTCCCGGTCGCAGCGGACGGGGTTCGGGGGACGGATTCAGGGGACGGGGGCCGGGGCGGGGTACCGGCGACTGCGGGGGCCCGTGGTCCGCGCCGCCGGGCGGCGCTGCGTCGTCGACGCCGGCCACGCCTCGGGTGAGCGTTCACATCGCGCCGGACCGCCACGCGGGGCCGCGACGGCCGCACCGCCGCAGGAGAAGCGGCGCGCCACCGCGACGGGCCTCCGCTGTGGACCCATGCGCTCCTCCTCCAGGTCAGACAACGTTGTCCCCGCACAGTGATCCGGAACACTCACCCATGTCAAGATGTGTGCTGACATTCATGCTGGCTGCAGCGGTTTCACAACACTTCGCAACTTGAGGCGCGCCGGTCCGAGTCGAGACCGGAAAGACAACGTTGCCTCGGCCGTGGCGGATCGAGTAGCTTGACGGAACCGAAACCGCTGCGGGCGGAGGCGACGGCGCGTACAGAGGCAGCGCCGACGCGCCGCCGCCCCGACCGGGGGAGGCCCATGACCGACCAGGCCGACGGTTCGGACCCCGGGCGCCGTCCGACGATGGTCGACGTCGCACGGGCCGCCGGGGTCAGCCTCAAAACCGTCTCGCGGGTCGCCAACGAGGTACCCACGGTGCGCGCCGACCTCGCCGAGCGGGTACAGGGGGCGATGGCCGAACTGGGCTTCAAACGCAACCACGTCGCCGCCAACCTGCGCAGCGGCCGCACGACCGCCACCATCGGCCTGATCATCCGCGACCTGGCCAACCCCTTCTACTCGACGATCGCCGCGGCGGCCACGGCCGTGGCCGAACGCTTCGACACCCGGCTCATCACCGCGAGCTCCGGCTGGGACCCCGCGCGCGAACGGGAACTGGTCCTCGACTTGTTCGAGCGCCGCGTCGACGGGCTCATCGTCGTACCCAGCGGCGACGACCAGTCCTACTTCCGCACCGAGATCGACCGCGGCACACCCGCGGTGTTCATCGACAGCCCGCCCGACGGGTGCCGCGCCGACACCGCCCTGCTCGACAACCGCACCGGCACCCGCGACCTCGTGCGCCGCCTGATCGCCGAAGGCCACCGCGGCATCGGGACGGTCACCGACACCCTCAACGCCTACACGATGGGCGAGCGCCGGGCCGGGGCACGGGAAGCGCTCGGCGAAGCCGGGATCGACGGCGGCCGGCACGCAGCGCGGCTCCACTCCGACCGCCCCCGCAGCGCCGGCGACGCCGTGGGCGCCATGCTCGACGCCCCCGACCCGCCCACTGCCCTGTTCTGCGGAAACAACCGCATCCTGCTCGGCGTCGTCGAGGAGATGGTCCGGCGCCGCACCCGGCTGCGCCTGGCCGCCTTCGACGACTTCGAGTTCGCGCCGCTGCTGCCGCGCCCGGTGACCGTGGTCGGCTACGACACCCGCGAGCTGGGACGGCTGGCCGCCGAGATGCTGTTCCGCCGGCTGGAGTCGCCCGGCGCCGAGACGTCGAACCACGTCGTGCCGACGTACCTGGTGGACCGCGGCACGGAGCCCGCTCCGGGGCGACGGTCCCCGCCGCTACCGTGACGGCATGGCGAATCCCGAAACGACCGCGCACCGCGCGGCCGAGGACACGCTCGTCGCGGTGCCCGCCGGAGCGTTCGTGCTGCGCGACGAGGCGGCCAAACGCGACCTCCCGATGTCGCTGGAGGCCTTCGCCATCGCGGCGCTACCGGTCACCCGGGAGCTATACGCCGCCGTTTCGGGCGAAACCCCGGCAGACGCCGGGGAGCCGCGCGCACCGGTCTCCGACGTGTCGTGGATCGAGGCTCTGCGGTTCTGCAACCGGCTCTCCCGCTCCGCGGGGCTGACCCCCTGCTACTCGGGCGAGCCGGGCCCCGACGGCCTGGGGATCGACTGCGACCGGACCGCTTCGGGCTACCGGCTGCCCACCGAGGCGGAGTGGGAGTACGCCTGCCGGGCCGGCGACTCCGGCGTCCGCTACGGGGAACTGGACGAAATCGCCTGGCACCGCGGCAACTCCGGCGGCCGTGCGCGTGCGGCCGCCACCCGGGCGCCCAACGCCTGGGGGCTGTACGACACCGTCGGCAACGTGTGGGAGTGGTGCTGGGACCTCTACGACCCGCGGGTCTACGGCCCCTACCGCGTGTTCCGCGGCGGCGGGTGGAACGACCTCCCCCGCGGCTGCCGCGCCTCGTGCCGCCGCAAGAGCCACCCCACGCTGCGCACCGACGACCTGGGGTTCCGCATCGCCCGCAGGGCGCCGGCGCGCGGCTGAGCGCTCACCTCTTCGGGCCGTCCCAACGGGCGGCCCCGGCCAGCCCGGAGACCTGCTGCGAGGTGTAGTAGGGCTGGTCGTCGCGCGGGCGCCAGTCGGACACGTGCACGATGCCGGGCGGCACCGGCGACACGTCCGCGAAGAACGCCGCGATCTCCTCCTGCGTGCGCACCCGCAGGTTCGCGCTGGAGGCGCGGTACTCGTCGGTGGCGTAGTCGGCCCGCTCCGGGCTGGTGTCGGACTCGGCGTGGCTGATGACGAGGTAGGAGCCGGGCGCCAGGTACTCCAGGTGGCGGCGCACCAGCTCGTAGGGGTGCTGGTCGTCGGTGACGAAATGCAGGACCGCCAGCATGAGCAGGCCCACCGGGCGGTCGAAGTCCAGGTGGGCGGCCACCGCGGGGTGGGTGTAGACCGCTTCGGGGTCGCGCATGTCGGCCTGGACCACACTGGTGAGCTCGGGGTCGTCGGCCAGCAGCGCTTCTGCGTGCACGCGCACCGCGGGGTCGTAGTCGGCGTAGACGACGCGCGCCCCGGGGTGGTGCCGGCGGGCCACCTCGTGGACGGGGTCCTGGGTGGGCAGCCCCGATCCGATGTCGATGAACTGGTCGACGCCCTGCTCGCACAGGAAGTCCACGGCCCGCCCCAGGAACATCCGGTTGGCCACGGCGCTCTGCCGGGTCTCCGGCAGGGTCTGCATGATCCGGTCGCCCATCTCGCGGTCGACCGCGTAGTTGTTCTTTCCTCCCAGATAGTAGTCGTACAGGCGGGCCGAGCTGGGGACCGTGGTGTCGATTCCGGCGGGGGCGGCCGGGTCGGGGAAGGAAGGCGCGTCGGTCATGGCGGAACCCGTTTCCGTACGTAGTGGGAGGTATGCCCGACTCGGGGGTGAACCGTCGGGTGTCCGCCACTTTAGAGGCCGCCGCCCGATCCCGCGATCCCCGGCCGTTTCGGCTTTTCGACAGCGCCCCGGCCGCTTCCGGGCGCCGGGGCGGCGTGCTCCGCGCTCTCCGTGCGCGGTCGCTCAGCGTGTCAACTGCCGCCCCCCGGCCACGGACAGCAGCTCGCCGTTGACGTGTCCGTTGGCGCCCGAGCCGAGGTAGGTCACGGCGCTCGCCACGTCCTCGGGGGTGCAGACGCGGCCCGTGGGCGTCTGCTCCCCTTCGGCGTCGACGACCGCCTGCCCCAGTCCGGGCGTGCTCAGCGCGCGTTCGGTGAGCGTGAATCCGGGCCGCACCACGTTGGTGAGGACGCCGTGGCGGGCCTCCCGCACGGCGAAGACCCGCGCCGCCGCCTCCAGGGCGCCCTTGGCGGCCGGGTAGGCGGCGGCCGAGGCCAGGGGCTGGTCGACGATGTCGGTGGAGACCAGTACGACGCGCCCCCATCCGGCGCTGCGCATCGCCGGCAGCACCGCCTCGACCAGCGCCACGGGGCCGGCGGCGTTCGCGGCCAGCCCCGCGGTGAGGTCCGTCCAGCTGTGCTCGGAGGACGTGGGCCAGGCCACGGCGTTGGCCACGAGGACGTGGGGTCCGCCCAGCGTCCGCTCGACGTCGGCCACGGCCGCGCTGATCGATTCCGGGTCGCCCTGGTCCATACGCACGCCCACGGCGCGGCCGCCCGCGCCCTCGGTCTGCGCGTACCGCCTGCTCGGCGGCCGGGCGGTCACTGTGCCAGCCCACTGCCACGGCGGCGCCCTCGGCGGCGAAGGCGGCGACGACGGCGCGGCCGATGGCGCCGGATCCGCCGGTGACGAGGACAGTCCTGCCGTCGAGACCGAGTTCCATCGCTCTACTCCACTATATAGCCGACTAATCAATAGTCGACTATATATCATTATCATGGGTGCGTGGAAAGCGAAGAGGCCAGACGCGTTAACCGCGCGCTGAACAAGATGAGCAAGCTCTACCGGGAGGTGAAGTCCCGCAAGCTCGCCGACCTGGGCCTGCACCCCGGACAGGACGTGCTGCTGTGGCTCCTGGCCCAGCAGGAGGGCGGGACGACCGTCTCGCAACTGGCGGCGCGCCTGGGCATCGAGCCGCCGACGGCCACGCGCACGCTGGCGCGGCTGGAGAAGCGCGAACTGTTCCGCCGCGAGCCCGTGCCCACGGATCGCCGCCAGGTGCGCATCGTGCTCACCGAGGAGGCCCGTCGGCTGGTGCCGCGCATCGAAGCGGTCTGGGACGAACTCGCCGAGGAGATCCTGGGCGGGATACCGCCGGAGCAGCGCGAGGCGCTCGTGGACGCGCTGGAGGACGCCAACGACCGGCTGCGCGAGCAGGTGTCGGACTCGGCCATGACCGAGGAGTAGACCGGCGCGGGTGCCGCAGCGGGCGGCGCGTACCGGTGCCCCGGCCGCCGCCGCTGCGGCACCGCCCCGTCACGCCCCGGTCAGCCGGCTGTAGATCTCGTTGGCGCACAGCACGAGGAACAGCGCGCCCGCGATCGTCAGCCCGACGTTGCTGACGGCGCCGCTGCGCCCAGCGCGACCTGGGCACTGCTCAGCAGCTCCGCCCCGACGATCGGCATCGCGACAGACCGACGCCGAACCGCCGGCCAACCTCCCCGAGGAGCTGGCGCCGTGGGCATGCTCGGTGACCGGCAGGGGTTGTGCGTGCTCGCCGCCCTGGATCCATCCGAGGAGATCACGCTGCCCTCGGAGCGAGACGTCGTCCCGCTGGAACAGGTGCTGGCCGGGTCCGGGACGGTGATGGGAGGCACCGGGTCCGTGCGGGCAGCCACAGCCACGTCGTAGACCCCCACCACCCCCGACAGGTACACTCACCGCCGGGAATGAGTGACAAGGCCCCACCGGGTCAACCAACCGGTGGGGCCTTCGTCGTCTTAAAGGTCACCATCCCGCGCCGCGTCCAGGAACGCCCGCCACTCACTCGCGGGAAACTCCAGCACGCCGGCGTCACGGTCCTTCGAGTCGCGTACCGCTGCCCCCTCCGGCAGGTCAGCGACCTCCACACAGTTCACACGGTCGCTGTAGGAGGACGTGCGGAACACAGGGTTCGGGAATGAGCTCATCGTGGATCTGCTTTCTAAGCTGCGATCTTGCCCTTCAGGAACCTCGTGGAGGCATCCTCAGGCAATGCCGCGGTTTGGACGTGCGTGAGGAGCCGCCGGTACCGGTCGATCTCCTCATCGTCTTCGAGGTACAGCCCGTCCATATCCGTCTCGATGAACACCACGGGACCCGCCAACGGCCCCGCGAAATCCATGATCACGAACGGGCCGCGCAGGCCAGCGTGCACCCCCGACGCCATAGGAAGCACCTGCAACGTCACCTTATTCGGTTCCTCCGCCACGTCGATGAGGTGCTGCACCTGCTCACGGTAGACGCCCCGCTCAGACTCGACCCGCATGAGGGCCGCCTCATCGATGACGGCCCACACCTCAGGCGCCGGCGGGTCCGAGCGGGTCAGGATCTCCTGCCGCTGTTTGCGGGCGTCCACCGCACGCTGAATGTCCACGGGGTCGCGTACCAGGCTCGCCCGTGTCACGAGTGCCGCGTAGTCGGGGGTTTGCAGTAGCCCCGGCAGCAGCAGCGGCTCGTAAGTCGAGATGTGGGACGCGTCGGCTTCCAGAGCGGGGTACTCGCCGACCACGTCTGAGAATTTGGTCCACCAGCCGCGTTCGCGGGACTTGCGGGCCAGCTCCAACAGGGCCTCCCGCATCGGCCCTTCCCGGACCCCGTACACGTCGAGGAGCCCCCGGATGTCGTGCACGGACGGCTTCTTCGACACGCCGGTCTCGATGTTGGAGACCTTGCCGGTCGACCATTCGAGCCGCTTCGCGACTTCGGCGTGCGTGAGGTCAGCTTCTACCCGCAAACGCCGTAGCTCCTCGGACAGGCGTCGCCTGCGGACACTGAGCGGACTGGTGGCCAATTGGTTGTTCCCCCTGGTGCGCGTACCCGCCGATGCTAGCGCCATGCTGTGAATCGGTCATCCGTGATTTATCTGGTCATGGCGCGTTGGATCTTGAGGCTTTCCGGTCATGAGACCTTGAAGTCTGAGGAATCAGAGTCCACCATAAGGGGTGTCACTCATTCCCGCCGGGGCCACCCACCCCGGCCCGACCCCGCAGGGGTAGCGCATGCGCAAACTGTCCAGGACCGTCCGAGACCGTCTCGGGCGGCTCACGGAACCGCACCGCGGCGCCCGCGCCGCCGACCGCGTCCGGCCCTACGTCATCCGGAGCGCCGCCGCCGACACGCGTCCGCCGGTGCCGCCCGCTGAGACCGGCCGCATCGTCGGCCCGTGGTACGAGCGCTGGGAACAGCAGACCGTCCCGACGGCCGGTCGCGACGACCTGATCTGGTGCGCGAGCTGTTTCAACTGGCACCGGACGGGCGACTGCCCCGAGAAGAAGCCCGCGGGCGACACCCTCGACGACGTCCGCCAGGCGCTGGCCGGGCCCATCCGCGCGCTCGCCGCCGCACGACCCGACCTCACGTCCCCGGCCCCCGCCGAAGGCCGCGTGCGCGAGCCGGCTGGGGTCCGGTGATGCTGATGGTTCCGCAGCAGCGCGAGTACACCCCCCGCCCGCTCCCCGAGGACGAGTACACCCGGCTCGTGGACCTGTCCCTGACCCACACGGAGTGGGCGATCCGCTACACCGAGGACCCCGTGGGGCGGACCGTTTTCACGGCGGAACACCAGGAGCGGGGCACCACGGTGACGGCGCGGACCCTGGATCAGCTGGCGGGGACCCTGGCCCGGACGGAGGTGGCGCCATGACCGCCACACCGGAGTCGGTGCGCGACGAGCACGGCATCATCTGGGAGTTCAGCGGCGATGGCGCCCCCTACATTCTCGCGTCCCGCCGCCAGATGTACGACCAGGCCACATGCGGCATCAAAAACGTCCTCATAGACACCACCTGGGAAGGGCTCGCCGACCAGTGCGCCAAGCAGGCGGACACGGTCGCCGAGTTGGATGAGCGGTGCCGCCGCAACGAGGAGAACCTGGCCGCCCTGCACGGGGCGGCCTGAGAGGCGCCCGCACGTCGGGCTGAGGGGCCGTGAGGGCGGTTCCTGTAGGGCGTCCGGCGTGCGGGTCCGTGCAGCCTCCTGCCCAGTCCTCCCGGGCAGGAGGCTGTTGTTTTCCGCAGGTCACCGCCGTGCCGCGCCCCTGACGCCCCCAGCACCGGCCAGTCACGCCCCGGTCAGCCGGCTGTAGATCTCGTTGGCGCACAGCACGAGGAACAGCGCGCCCGCGATCGTCAGCCCGACGTTGCTGATGACGCCGCTGCGCCACGCGGCCGGCGTCCGGCGCGTGTTCAGCAGCCACATCAGCGTGAAGGCGAGGAAGGGCATGAACGCCGCCCCGAGCACGCCGTAGGCGATCACCAGCGTGATCGGCCGGTCGAACAGCAGCAGAAGCATCGACGGGAAGGTCAGCCACAGCACAAAGGCGCGGAACGCCCAGCTCGATTCGCGCTCCTCCACCGGCCGGTCGGTGTGCCCGCGGATCTTGCCGACGAAGTCGGCGAACATCAGGCTGACGCCGTGCCAGACCCCCAGCAGCGAGGAGAAGGCGGCGGCGAAGAAACCGACGAGGAACACCACCGAGAGGACGGTGCCGAAGCGCTCCCGAAGCACGTCGGCGAGCTGGACCAGGTCCTCGTCGCCCTCGGAGAGCGCGACCTGGGCGCTGCTCAGCAGCTCCGCCCCGACGATCAGCATGGCGACGACGAAGACACCCGTGGTGATGTAGGCGACGCGGTTGTCCAGGCGCATCATCCGGATCCACCCGGCGTCGCGCCAGCCCTTGGCGTTGACCCAGAAGCCGTAGGCCGCCATCGTGATCGTGCCGCCGACGCCCCCGATCAGCCCGAGGGTGTAGAACAGCGAGTCCGGCGGTGCGCTCGGCACCAGACCCGCGGCCATCGAACCCAGGTCGGGCAGGAGGTAGATCGCCAGACCGACGACGGTGACGAACAGGATGCCGATCAGGACGGTCATCGCCCGCTCCAGGGCGGGGTACCGGTTGAACCAGACGAAGGCCAGGCCGGAGAGCCCGGCGAGGACCGCGAACACCCACAGCGGGACGGCGGGGAACAGCGCTTGCAGCGGCAGCGCCGTCGCCGACATCGCGGTGGCTCCGTAGACGAAGCCCCACAGCACGATGTAGGGGCCGAAGAAGACGAACGTCCACACGCCCATGCCGCGCCAGCCGTCGAAAACGGTCCGGCCCGAGGCCAGGTGCCAGCGGCCGACCGCCTCGGCCAGCGCGATCTTCACGATGCAGCCGACCACGACCGCCCACAGCAGCGTGTATCCGAACCGCTCCCCCGCCACGAGGCTGGCGACCAGGTCGCCCGAGCCCACACCGGTGGCCGCGACGACGATTCCCGGTCCGATGGACCTCCACCGTGCTCTGTGCTGATCCTGCTGCTCCTGCTGCGCCACACGTCCCCCTTCCGGGAGGTCGCTCCGGGTGATCATGCCGCGGCATAGTGCGATGCCACGACACTCCCCCAATCGGGGCAACCCGTGCAAGGCCCCTGAATTCGGAGGAACGGGGCGCCGTCCGGCCGGTGATCCCGTACCTGGCGCCACGCGAGTCGTTCTCCCGCACGCCGGTCGTGGCCCGCAGGGGGCTGCGGCGCGTCTCCCCCTGATACAAGAGCCGGAGCCGGGGCGGGCCGGCCTACCCTCCGCGCAGGTGATCGCGCAGGCGGCGGGCCGTGCGGCCCATCAGGGCCTCGGCCGCGGGCTGGGCGGTCGCGGGAACCCGGGAGGCGGTCAGGGCGGCGACGGCGAAGGCCTGGCCGTCGTCGTGCTCGACGACGCCGAACTCGTGGCGCAGGTTCAGCAGCGTCCCGGTCTTGGACGACCACCGGGCCGCGTCGGAGCCGAAATCCGGAGCCAGCCGCTGCCGCAGCACGTTGGCGCCCATCAGCTCCCGCACCCCACCGGCGACCCCGGAGCGGATCGCGGACGGGCGCCACAACTCCTGCAGCAGCTCCACGAGCGAGCGCGCCGAACCGGAGTTGGCGCGGGTCGTGTCGAGCAGCGCCAGGTCGTGGCCGCGCCCCGGCGTACCCGCCTCGATGGCCAGCGTGTGGGCCAGGTGGGCTTCGTCCGCGTCGAGGCGCTCGGCCGGGGTCGCGTGCAGCTCGCCGATGGTGTGGCGCACGGCCAGGCCGCGCAGCCCCGCGGTCTCCAGCCAGCGGGCGACCCCGGCGGGAGGCGTGAGCCCGAAGAGCGCGTCGGCGGCGGAGTTGTCGCTGAGGCAGGTGCTCAGGTAGAGCAGGTCCTCCAGCGCCACCCACGCGGGGTGGCGGAACCGGGTCAGCCCCAGCGGTCCCGGCGTGGTGACCCGTCCCGGCTCCACCCGCAGGATCCGGTCCCCGTCCAGTTCTCCCCGGCGCAGCCGCTCCAGCGTGGCCGCGGCCAGCGGCACCTTCACCAGCGACGCGACCGGGAATACGAGGTCGGGCTCGATGCCGACTTCCTCTCCCGTGTCGAGGTCGCGCACCAGGAAGGAGCCGTGCAGCCCGCCGTCGTCGAGTTCGCGGCCGATATCGCGGACCAGGGCGGCTTCGCCGCCGGGGAGCGGGCTCACCCGCGCACCCCCGCACCGCCGGCATCGGTGCCGGCCTCGTCGCCGGCGGCGCCGAGGCAGCGCGCCAGCCCGTCGCCGAGGCCGCGCTCGATGCGCTCGGCGTCCCCGCCGTCCGCCGCCGCCACCGCGTAGCCGCGCACCGGGTCGATCCCGCCCGCCGGCCGCCAGTGCAGCCCGAGTTCGCCGGCTTGGACCGCCGAGCACAGCAGCAGGTCGGCCGAGTCCAGCACCTGCGCCGCTGCCGCCGTGTAGGCGGGTGCCACCGCGATCTGGGCCGGTGCGAGGCCGACCGACGCGCCGAGCCGCCGGACGCGGTCGCGGACGTGGGGCACGTCGTCCTCCGGCTGGATCCACACGCGCCGCCGTTCTTCCACGTCGCCCCGGCCCGTCCGCAGCGTCTCCAGGTGGACGGCGGCGGCGCGGGGCTCGGCACGAGCGGCCAGGCCCAGCGGGACCGTCCAGACGGCCGCGTCGGCGGGAACCGCGGCGGTACAGGCGCGCACCTGCCGGGTGCGCAGCAGGTCGTCGCGCTCCGAAGGCGGTGCGGGGTGCAGGTCGAGGTGGATCCCCCGGCGCAGCGCGGCGGCGCCGAGCAGCGCCAGCTCGCGCGTGCCGCACACGTCGGGCACAGCCAGGCGCAGCGGCGCGAGCCTGGCCCGTTCGGCGTCGTGCTCCATCGCCTCGGCCAGGGCGATCAGCCGCCGGGCCGAGGGCAGCAAGTCGCGGCCGAACGGGGTGAGGGCGGCGCGGCGGGTCGAGCGGTCGAACAGCCGTCCGCCCAGGTGCCGCTCCAGCGCGGCGATGCGGCGGCTGGCGACCGGCTGCGGGATGCGGGCGGCCGCCGCGCCGAGGGTGAAGCTGCCGCGCTCGCTCACGTACACGAAGGCGGAACAGGCGCCGACGAGGTCCATACGCTGATCCTATGCCGGGAACGCATGGAAACGGCCGTTCGCGTCTTCGACGGCATCGTCGGGCGCGGCCAGACTCTGCCGCACGGCCGTTGCGAGGCGGCCGGAACATCTCAGGAGAGGAAGGCTGCACCCATGACCGTCCGATTCCGCCGGGGCGCGGCGCCGGCCGCGGCCGCCGTACTGGCCCTGGTCCCGCTCGCCGCCTGCACGGCAGGCGCGGACCCCGCGCCTGCAGCGACATCGGGAGCGGAGCCCGGTTCGGCGTCCGCCGCCGCATCCGGGCCCCCACGCGGCGCGTACGTGCCCGACTTCCGGCACGTGGAGAAGGAGTACGACGCGACACTGGGGGTCTACGCGCTCGACACCGGATCCGGCGCGGCCGTGTCCTTCAACGCCGACGAGCGGTTCGCCTACGCGTCCACGCACAAGGTGTTCTCCGCCGGCGCGGTGCTGGATCAGACACCGGCGCACGAGCTCGACGAGCGCATCACCTACACGGAGGAGGACCTGCTCGACTACGCCCCGATCACCGAGCAGCACGTCGACGAGGGCATGGAGCTGCGCGAGGTGATCGACGCCGCGCTGCGCTACAGCGACAACACGGCGGCCAACCTGCTCTTCGAGGAGCTGGGCGGGCCCGCGAAGCTGCAGGAGGAGCTGCGCGGCATCGGGGACGCGACCACGAACGTCGACCGGATCGAGCCCGGCCTCAACGACTGGGAGCCCGGCGAGACACGCGACACCGGCACCCCGCAGGGGCTGGCCGCGAGCCTGCGCGCCTACGCCCTCGGCGACGTGCTGACCGAGGACGCGCGCGCGATCCTCGTGGACATGATGCGCCGCAACACCACCGGCGACGACGTGATCCGCGCGGGGGTTCCCGACACGTGGGAGGTCGGCGACAAGACGGGCAGCGCCGACTACGGCACCCGCAACGACATCGCCGTCCTGTGGCCGCCCGAGGGCGCCCCGATCGTCGTCGCGGTGCTGACCAAGCGCGACGATCCCGATGCGGCCCGCGAGGACGCCCTCCTCGCCGATGCGGCCGAGGTCGTGGTGGACGTCCTGGGCTGACGGCCGCGGCCGAGCCCCCCGCTGGGGCGGCCGAAGCGGCGGCGGGGGCCGGCCGAAGCCGTCCCCCGCCGCCGCGGTCGGGAACCCGCGGGTGCTACCGGTCGGCGGAGCTGCCGGCCGGCGCTTCCGCGGCCTCCGAGGACTCGGCGCCGACCTGATCGGCGGCCTGCTGCCCCGAAGAAGCCGGGTGGGCCGCGTCGAGGCGATCACCCTCGATGTCCACGTCGGGCAGCAGCGCATCCAACCACTTCGGCAGCCACCAGGCGGCCCGGCCGAACAGTGCCATCACCGCCGGCACCAGCGTCATCCGGACCAGGAACGCGTCGAACAGCACCCCGGCCGCCAGGACGAAGGCGATGGGCTTGACCATCTCGTTGTCGCCGAACACGAACGACGTGAACACGATCACCATGATCGCCGCCGCAGCGGTGACGACCCGTGCGCCCTGGCGGAACCCGGTGGCCACGGCCTTGTGGGCGTCGCCGCCGTGCACGAAGTCCTCACGCATCCGCGACACCAGGAACACCTCGTAGTCCATGGCCAGTCCGAACAGGATGCCGATGAGCAGGGTCGGCATGAACGCCAGCAGCGTCGGCGACGGTTCGACCCCCAGCAGCCCGGCACCGTAGCCCCACTGGAACACGGCGACCGTCAGCCCCAGCGCGGCTCCCGCGCTGAGGACGAAACCCAAGGCGGCCTTGACCGGGACGACGATCGAGCGGAACACGACCGCCATCAGGATCAGGGCGAGCCCGATGACCACGGTGACGAACACCGGAAGCGAATCGGCCAGGCTCTCGGAGACGTCGATGGCGGTGGCGGTGGCTCCGGCGACCGAGATCCGCGCGCCGATGTCCTCGTCGATCTCGTCGGACAGGCCGCGCACATCGTGCAGCAGGTCCTCGGTCGCATACGACGACGGCCCCGTCTCGGGCACCACGGCGATGATCGCGGTGTCCTCGACGCCGTTGAGCTGGGGCGGCAGGACCTCCTCGACCCCGTCGACCTCCTCCAGGCGCTCGGCGACGTCGTCGGCGGCGGCCGGGGTGTCGGACAGGCCGGTGAGGTCGGCGACCACCGCCAGCTTCGCGGCGTGCCCGGGGCCGAACTTCTCGCTGATGATCTCGTAGGCCTGGCGCTGGGTGGTGTCGGTGGCGCTGGTGGCGTCGGTGGGCAGCCCCAAGTGCAGGTCGCGCACCGGGATCAGCGCGACGACCAGCACCGCCAGCACGGCCACGACGGTCACGACGGGGCGGCGGGTGACGGTGCGCACCCACCGGGCGCTCATCGGGCGGCGGGCGTGCAGGGCGGCGTCGGCGCGCCGGCCCAGCCACGGCAGGCGCCCGGCCGCGACCCGGTGGCCGATGAAGCCCAGCAGGGCCGGCAGCAGCGTGATCGCCAGCAGCACGGCGATCGAGACCGTCACCATCGCGGCGGCGCCCATCATCGTCAGGAACGGGATCCCCACGACGGAGAGCCCGGCCAGGGCGATGACGACGGTGATGCCGGCGAAGACCACGGCGCTGCCGGCGGTGCCGATGGAGCGTGCCGCCGACTCCGCCGGGTCCATGCCTTCACCCACCTGCTTGCGGTGGCGCGACAGCACGAACAGCACGTAGTCGATGCCGACCGCGATTCCCAGCATCATCGCCAGGATCGGGGCGGTGCTGTTGAGTTCGACGAAGCCCGTGGCCGCGTACAGCAGCGCCATGCCCAGGCCCACGCCCAACAGCGCCACCACGATCGGCAGCCCGGCGGCGACCACCGCGCCGAAGTTGATGGCGAGGATGACCAGGGCGGCGACGACGCCGACGGCTTCGCCCGACCCGACCTCGGGGGGCGACATGGAGATGGCCTGGCCGCTGAACTCGACGTCCATGCCGAAGTCGCGGGCGCTGTCGCCGGTATCGAGGATCGCGTCGACGGTCTCCTGGTCGACGGAGTCGGCGTGCTCGGTCAGCTGGACGTTCAGCATCGCCGTGGTGCGGTCGTCGGAGAACAGCGGGATCTCGTCGACGACCTCGCTCTCGTCGAACTCCGGCGATTCCTGTTCGACCTTGTCCAGGGCCTGCTGCTCGGCGCCGGGCAACTGTTCGGCGATGAGCGCCTCGCGGTTCGGGGTGCCCTCGGGGATCTGCTCCTCGACGCTGTCGCGCGCGCGTTCACGCGCCTCCTCCTCGGCGTCGGCGATCCCGTCGCGGTACTGCTCGCGGGCGTCGGCCAGCGCCCCGTGCGGGGTGTCGACGGATTCGACGCCGCCGATCTCGTCGAGTTCGGCGGCGGTGTCGGCCACGGCGCCGGCGTAGTCGTCGTTGTCGACGACGTCGGCGCCGCCGGGGGCGCGCAGCACCGCGGTGACGGTCGCGCCCTGCCCGTCGAACCGGGTGTCCATCAGCTCGGTGGCCTGGTCCGACTCGGTTCCGGGGATGCTGAAGGTGTCGTCCATGGGGGTGCGCAGCTGGACGGCGGCCGCGACCGCGGCGATCAGCACGACCAGCCACGCAGCCACCACCAGCCGTCTGCGGCGGTAGGCGAATCCCCCCAGGCGATACAGCAGTCGTGCCATGCTCCCTCGTCCTCTCGTCCCCGTCGGGTGGTCCGCGGCCACCTCATCGGGCCCCGATGAGGCGGTGTCGGGAGGAGGATGAGAATCCGATGAGAATCCGCCGTTTGCGGCGAGACCGTCCTCACGTCCGTTCGGGGAACCGTCCGCGCGGACGCCGCCGGACGTCTCGCCGCCGGTTCCGCCCAGCGGCGGGAACTCCATCCGCACCGTGGTCCCGCCTTCGGGCGCGGAGGTGAAGACCGCGTCGCCGCCGTGGCCGCGCATCACCGCCCGGACGATGGGCAGCCCCAGCCCGCTTCCGGGCCGCTGCGCCGACGGGCCGCCGCGGTAGAACCGCTCGAACACGAACTCCGCCGTCTCCTCGGCCACGCCCGGACCGGCGTCGGAGATCTCCAGCACCACGCGCCCGTCGACGCGGCGCAGGGCGGCGCTCGCCGGGCTGGAGGCGGGCGTGTGCACGCGCACGTTGGCCAGCGCATTGGCCACGGCCTGGCGCAGTTCCTGCTCGTCGCCCAGGACCAGGCCTTCGGCGGCGAGGTCGGCGCTCCATTCGCGTTCGGGCTGGGCGGCGCGGGCGTCGGCGACGCTGTCGGCGACCACACGGCCGAGCTCGACCACTTCGCGCCGCGGTTCGGGCCGCTCGTCCAGGCGCGCCAGGTACAGCAGGTCGTCGACGATGGCGGCCATGCGCTCCGACTCCTGCTGGGAGCGGGTGATCACGTCGGGGCGTTGGGACACGTCGACCACACCCTGGGCGACCATCTGCAGGTAGCCGCGGACCGAGGTCAGCGGGGTGCGCAGCTCGTGGGAGGCGTGGGAGACGAACCGGCGCATCCGCTCCTCGGAGGAGGCGCGGGCGTGCAAGGCGGTGCGCAGGCGCGCGAGCATGCGGTTGATCGACAGGGTCAGCCGGCGCGTCTCGTCGGCGTCGGCGTCCTGCGGTGCGGGGACGCGGCGCTCCAGGTCGCCGGAGGCGATGGCTTCGGCGGTGTCGACGACGTCGCCCAGCGGCAGCAGACCGCGCCGGATCACCGCCGCACCGGCCCCCAGCGCGACCAGCAGCATCACCGAACCCGCCACCGCCTCGACCGCGACCAGGCGCTGCACGGTCTCGTCGACCGGCTCCGTCGGTTCGCCGATCAGCGCGACGGTGTCGTAGGAGGGCAGGTGCACGATGGCGACCCGGTAGTCGGCGCCGTCGCGGCGGACGGTGAAGGGGCCGCCGGGCGCGGAGGCGGTGTCGATGTCGCGGAGCAGGACGGGTCCGGCGCCTTGGAGCCGGTGGAACTGCGCATCGGGTGTGCCGGGGGCGCCGCCCTCGGTGAACTCCACGATGAAGTCACTGGGGGTGCGCACCTGTTCGACGAGGTCGGCGGGGTTGTTGGCGGAGTCGCCGGCGAAGATGTCGCCCTGGTTGGCGCGGGCGAATCCGGCGGCGATTTCGAGGCGCTCGTCGACGCGGTCGAGGAGGTAGGAGCGCAGGAAAGCCGCGCTGAACCCGGCGACGGCGGCCAGGGTCAGCGCCATCAGCACGGCGTTGACGGCCACCATGCGGCCGCTGAGGGTGCGCGGGCGCAGCCGCGGGCGGCGGGCGGCGCTCATGCCTGCTCGTCCGTGCGCAGCACGTAGCCGAATCCCCGCTGGGTCTGGATGAGGTTGGGGCCGAACGCTCCGAGCTTGCGGCGCAGGTAGCCGATGTAGGTGTCGACGATGTTGGAGCCGCCGGTGTAGTCGGCGCTCCAGACGGCGTCGATGATCTGGCCGCGGGAGAGCACGCGGCCGCGGTTGAGCATCAGGTAGCGCAGCAGCTCGAACTCGGTGCGCGACAGGTTGAGGGGGTGGCCGGCGCGCTGGACCGTGCAGGCCTGCTCGTCGAGTTCGACGTCGGCGAAGCGCAGCGGCGCGCTTTCGGGCTGCTCGGCGGGGTCGGGCAGGATGCGCCGCAGCACGGCGCGCACGCGGGCCAGCAGCTCGTCGATGTTGAACGGTTTGGCGACGTAGTCGTCGGCGCCGAAGGTGAGTCCGGCGACGCGTTCGCTGTGGGTGTCCTTGGCCGTGAGCAGGACGACGCCGACGCGCGGCAGCCGGCGGCGCAGTGTGCGGCACACCTCGAAGCCGTCGCCGTCGGGCAGCATGACGTCGAGCACCACCAGGTCGGGGTGGTGGGTGTCGGCGGCGGTGTAGGCCTCGGCTGCGGTGGCGGCCGAGGACATCTCGAAGCCGTGGAACTCCAGCACGGTGGTCACCATGTCGACGATGTTGGGCTCGTCGTCGACGACGAGGATCCTGGGTCTGGTCATCGGCCGTCCAGCGAATCCGACGTAGATGAGAAGAAGATGAGAGGCCGGTGTTGCCCCGGGGACAGTCTGGGCGCTGTCGGCGGCGATGGTGCACGTGCGCGTGCATGGCGCCGCTCACCCGCGACCGGCCGCACCGGGAACTTCGGGGGTTCGGGTCCTGCGCCGCCGGAGGGATCGCCCGCCCCGGTGCCGGGCGTGTGCGCCACCGGACGGGGGTGCCGTCGCGGAGTGGGCGGCTTCTTCCGCGGGTAGCACCATCGGGATGGTCGGGATGGTCGGGATGGTCGGGAGGGCCGGTGGCACGAGGACGCGGCAACGGCGCGGAGCCCGCGCAGGCGGTGCGGCCGCGGAACTGGTCGCGCCGGGCCGTACTGAGGTGCCCCAACGTCTTCCTCGTGCTCGGTGTCGTGCTGAGCGTCGGCGTATGCCTGGTGTTCGGGGCCGGTGTGGCGACTATCGCCCTGATGTTCCTGAACCCCGGCGAGGCGGCCGCCCTGTTCCGACGCTTCTGGCTGGGCTCGGCTGTCGCCCTCGGGATCGCTTTGGCGGTCGGCCTGTGGATCCCCCGCGCGTTCGGCGAGGACGACGACGCCCACACGTGGCAGGAGACCGTGGTACTCACCACGCTCCAGGCCGGTAGCGTAGGCGCGCTCTTCGTGGGCATCCTCGCGGAGCTGGCGGCGCCGTTGCTGGCGCTGCTCGGCCCGTATCTCTGAACCCGCCGGGGTCGACGCCCTCGGATCGGCGCGGAACCGGCGCATGCCCGCGGGAACGCACGCGCGGATCGCCCGTACCGATTGCCGGCCCAGGGAATCACCGGCGGAATTTCCGGCCGCCCGCAAAGCGAAACCGTTCCGCTGGAATCGGGACCGGACATGCGGACCGGTTGACGCGCACACGGCAGCGCGAACAGAATCGGAAACACCTTCGGCCACGAAATCCAGCACGTGTCCGAATATTCCGCATCGAGTAATTCGGAGTTTTCATGCGCCTGCCTTGGTCCGTCCTGTCCACCACAGCACTGGCCGGTGCCCTGGTGCTGGCCACCGCCGGCACGTCACAGGCCGCAACCGGCGACGTCGTCGTATTCAAGACCGAATTGGAGCGGTTGGAGACCTATGAGAATCCAGCGGACGGTGCGTGCTACTCGCTTCCCGGAACCGCCCACGTTCTGATGAACCAGACCGATTCGATCGTCACCATCCATTCCGAGCCCGGCTGCATGTTCCCCGGTGTCCCGGTTCAACCCGACCACGGATGGCACGCTCCCGCGAGCGGCCTCACCGGGCCCTTCAGCTTCTCCATCGGCTGACGCCCGCCGCTCCGCCGCCGGGACGGGGCGCCGTCCCGGCGGTCACGCCGGCCGCCGCCCCTGAACGGTGTAGAAGACCGGTGAGCAGGCGCAGAAATCCGGGTGGTCCAGCAGGTCGCGCACGCCCGCCAGATCCGCTTCGGTCATGCCCGCTTCGGCCAGGGAACGGTGCAGGTGGCGGGTGTGGTGGGCCTGCAGGCGCGCGCCGGGGGAACCGGCGCGCCACTGCTGGACGTGCGGGCGCGGGTCGACGTCGGTGAACCCGGTCCGGCGCATCGCCGCTGCGGCACGGGAGCCCCACGCCGGGTCGGCGCCGGCCGCCGTCAGCGCCCGGACCTTCGCCCGCTGGAACCGCGCGTACAAGTCCGCGGCGGCGTCGGGACCGGGGGAGCGCGCCGCTTCCGGCAGCACCAGGGCCGGCGCGTGGGTGGCGTCGAGCTCGTCCAGCTGCAGCCGCCCGCCCGGGCGCAGCGCCCGCAGCAGCCGGGCCAGCACCCGTTCCCGCTCCGGCAGGTGCATGAGCACCAGCCGCGCGTGCACCAGGTCGAACGCCCCCTGGGGCAGCGGGTCGCGGGCGATGTCGTGGCGCAGCACCGCCATACCGGCCTGCTGCGGCATGCGCACGGGTTTGACGTCGGTGACCACCACCCAGCCGTCGGGGACGACCCGCCGCGCCAGCCACATGCCGACACTGCCGCCGCCGGCCCCCACCTCCAGGCACCGCCAGCCGCGCCCGACCCCCGTGTCCGCCAGGCGCCCGGTCGTCACCGGGTCGTAGGCCGCGGCCAAACAGGCGTGCTGCTCGCCGGCGTGGTCGCTGTCGTTGTCGAAGACGTAGCCCGCGCCGCCGCCCGGAACCCCGGGCGCGTCCGGCCGCGCGACTGCCGCCGCCTCGGTCGCATCCGCCACGGCCGCCCCTAACCGGCGTGCTCGGACGGGCCCGCGCCGACGCCGGGCGTCCGCTCCGCGTCGGCGACCCCCCACGCGGCCAGGGTGCGGTGGCACACCTTGCCCGTAGCCCCCAGCGGAAACGCACCCAGCCGCAGCAGCGCCTCCGGAAGCTTCACGCGCTCCAGCCCGACCCGCTCTTCCAGGAATGCGTTCAACTCCGGCAGGGTCAGCGCCTCGCTGCCGTCGTGCTGCACGATGCAGGCGCACAGACGCTCGCCCAGGTCGGCGTCGGCCACCCCCACGCACACCGCCTCGGCGACCGCCGGATGGGCGGCGGCGTGCCGCTCGACCTCGCGCGGGCTGATGGAGTACCCGCCGCGCTTGACGATCCGCTTCATCCGGTCGATCACCCGCAGCGCGCCGTCGGGGTCGAACCGGCCGCGGTCACCGCTGCGCACCCAGCCGTCCGCGGACCGGTAATGCGCGTCCAGTTCCGGGGCGTTCACATAGCACAGCGGACTCATGGGCCCGCGCGCCCAGATCTCGCCGTCGCCGCCCGGATCGGCGTCGCGCCCGTCGGGCGCCACGACGCGGATATCGGCCACCGCCGGGTCGGGCGGGCCGGTGACCCCGCCGGGGCGCGCGTGGGAACCGGCGGGCGTGTGGCAGTTCATCCCGTCCGCGGAGCCGTAGACGTTGAGGACCGGAACGCCGAACCGCTCGCGGGCGGCGTCGATGACACCGGCGTCGGCCACCGCCGAGCTGGTGACCACCGTGCGCAACCGAGCGGCGCGCTCCTGCGGCAGGCGCGGGCGGGCCGACATCCGCTGCAGCTGGGTGGGCACCGCGAACAGGTGGGTGGGGGCGTGCTCGCCGAGCGCGCGCAGCGCCGCGTCGGGGTCGGTGGAGCCCGGCACGATCAGGGTCCCGCCCAACCCCGCGAGGGTCACGGGTACCCCCAGCGAACCGTAGGAGGAAGCCAGCGGCACCAGCACCAGGTTGCGCATGGGCGCCGAACCGTCGTGCAGCGCCGCGACGTAGTTGGCGCGCCCGCCCGCGAACGCGTTGTGGGAGTAGGCGATCATCTTCGGCTCGGCCTCCGAACCCGAGGTCACCAGGATGCGGGCGGGCCCGTCGGGATGCACGGCTGCGCTCGGGCCCTCGCCCCCGACCCCGTCGGCGCCCTGCGCGCCGCCCTCCTCGGCGGCCCGGTCCAGGGGCACGGAGCCGGCGCCGCGGGAGTCGCCGAGGGAGAACACCCGCCGCAGGCAGGGCAGGTCCCGGCGCAGCCCCGCCAGCTCGGTGAGCGGGTCGGTGCGGCCGGAGGGGTCGCCGGCGATCACCGCGCTCGCCCGTGAGCGCCGCAGCAGCGCCGTGATCCCGGCGCGTCCGCGCATGGCCGGGTACGGCAGCGACACCGCCCCCACCGCGGCGACCGCCAGTTCGGCGACCGCCGCACGCCACCCGTCGGGCAGTTGGACGGCGACGATGTCGCCCGCGCCGAACCCTTCAGCGGCCAGGGCCGCGGCGATCCCCCGCACGCGCGCATCCAGCCCGGCGTAGTCGAGCGTGCCCTCGGGGTCCACGACGGCGTCGCGGTGCGGATGGCCGCGCACCCGGCGGCGGAACAGCGTGTAAAGGTCGGCGTCGGGGCAGTACCCCTGCTGCACCCACATGCGGCGCAGTTCCCCAGGGACGAGGTCGGCCAGCACGATCCCATTGGCAGAGATCCAGGCATCGGTCACGGTGAGAACTCCCAAGGTGAGCGGACGAATGCGGCACCGTCGGTCTCCAGGGCGCCGGCGAACCGGGGGTCGGCGGCCAATGCCGCCAAGTCGGTGCACACGGGTTCGGCGTCGAGCCCGGCGCCGTGCAGCCGCCGGGCGAGGTCGGCGGCACCGCGGTCGCGGCAGTGCGCGGCCACGGCCGCAGACGGGTCGCCGCCCGGGTCCGCCCCCAGGGCGCGGGCGAGACGCTCGGGGGCGCTGCGGGCGCGGGCGCCCAGCGCGAGGTGGCCGTCGCGGGTCGGGACGGGCGTGTGCAGCGGCCCCCACAGCGGGCGCCGGGCGCCGCGCCGCGCCTGCGGCCCCGGACCGGCCGCCGCGCCGGTCAGCGACTCGGCGGCGGAATACAGGCTGGAGTCCACGCGGGCGCCCGGACCGCCGCGACAGCGCCCCAGCAGCGCGGCGAGGACGCCCTCGGCACTGACCAGACCGCCCAGCACGTCGGTCAGGGTCATCAGCGACGGCGCGGGCGGCTCGCCGCGCGGGCGCACCAGCGCACCCAGCCCGCTGTGCGCCTGCACCAGGAAGTCGGTTCCCAGCGGTTCGGCCCCGCCCATGGCCGACCCCGCCCCCTCGGCTCCGCCCCAGCCGGACGCGTACGCGTACACGAGCTCCGGCCGCACCGCGTGCAGGTCGGCGGCGTCCAGCCCGAACGAGGCGGCCTTGCCCGGCGCCCAGTTGTGCAGGAAGACGTCGGCGCCGGCGGCGAGTTCGCGGACGCCGCGCCGCCCGGCGGCGGACTTGATGTCGATCTCGACGACCCGCTTGCCGCGGTTGAGTGCGAGGAACCGGGCCGAGCAGGCGCCCACCGTCGGCGGCATCCACCGCAGCGGGTCGCCGCCGGGCGGTTCGATGCGGACGACGTCGGCGCCCAGCAGCCTGAGCACGTGCCCGGCCAGCGGCCCTTGAAGGCGCCGGGTGGATTCGACGACGACCAGACCCTCCAGAGGAAGCGCCGCGCCGCCCGGGTGCGGCCGCGGAGGGTCGGGGTCCCCGCCCGGTGCCGCAGGGGCGAAGCTCCACGGGGCGGCGCCGATGGCGGGGGCGGGCATGTCGGCGCCGCCGCGGACCCGTACGAGGCTGATCCCGGCGGTTCGGGCGGCGCCGGCGATGCCGTGGAACACGTGTGCGGCAGCGGTGCGATGCAAGTCGGGCGGAAGCGGACACATCGCCGTGGCGTAGCGGTGCAGGAAGGGGCCCCACCCGGCGGCGAGCGCGGCGCCATCGGCGCCCAGCAGCGACCAGAACCGCTGCCAGGGTTCGGCGTCGAACGCCTCGATCTCGAAGCGCACACCGTCGGCGGAGGTGAACGGCGGGCCGCCGGGCCGCCGATCCTCGGTGCCGGAGCCGGGGGCGGTCGCCGCAGCCAGGTACTGGCCCACGCTCAGCAGCGCCGCCTGCGCCACGGACGTGCGCACACCGGGCGCGGCGCCGCCGCGCCGCCGCGCGATGGCCGCGGCCAGCACCCCGTGGACGGCCAGCACCCCGCCGACCGCGCCGGCGTAGTCGATGCCGAGCGGGAGGGGCGCGCCGGCGGAGCGGCCGTGGACGTGCATGATTCCGCAGGCGGCTTGGACGGCGGATTCGTCGCCCAGCGGGGCGGCGACGGGACCGGACCATCCGATGTCGCAGGTGATGCGCCCGTCGGGAGCCTCGACCAGCAGCCGGCCCGCGGACGCGGACGGCGGCGCGGGATCCGCAGGCGGCCCCGTGCCGGCGGCGGGCGCCGGGCCGGCACCGAGCAGGCGCAGGCGGTTCTCGGCCACCCCCGCCGCGACGGAGCCGCCCGAGCGCTCTGCGGTGCATCCCGCGAGCGGCGCCGCCGTGCCGGCGGCGGGGGCGGTGTCGTTCTCCGAAGACGGCGCCCGCGTCCTCGACGGCGTCATCGCACCTCCTCGTCCTCGTCCCGGTCGGTCCGTGTCCGTCACAGCTCGGCCGCCTCGGGTCCGGCGGTGCGGGGGTGGGGGACGCAGCGGGGTGTGCCCAACAGGCGGGCGCGCAGTTCGGGGCGGCGGACCTTGCCGGTACCGGTGCGGGGGAGGTCGTCCCAGGCCATCACCAGCGGGTCGGTCATCGTCGGCAGGTCGGCGGTGGCACGCCGCCAGGTCTCCAGGTCGAGCCGACCGGACTCGGTGACCACCACCGGCAGGGGCGGCCCTTCCGCGGGCCGCAGGACGACGCACTCCAGCACCCCGGGGATCCGGTCGTCGACGACGTCCTCGACCTCCACGCAGCTCATGCCCGGAACGGAGTCGATTTCGCGGTCGAGCACCCGCACCGAACCCGTCCGGGTCTTCATCCCGATGTCCTCGGTGTTCCACCACCGCCCCGGCGCCTTGGCCGCCCACCGCTCGGGTTCGCCGACATAGCCCAGGCCCAATGCCGGCGTACGCGCCAGGATGAGCCCGGGCCGGCCGCGCGGCACCGGCCGCAGTGTCGCGGGGTCGACCACGCTGAGGCGGGTGCGGCCCGGGACGGGGCGGCCGAGGTCGCGGGTGGTGGGGCTGCGTCCGCCCGCCTCGGCCACGGATGCGCGGGTCAGCAGCCGAAACGTCAGCGGCCCGGTCTCGCTTTGGCCCCACCCCTGCAGCCACACCGGGCGGCGGTGCCCGCTGGCCGCCAGGAACGTGCGCACCGCCGGCGGGTGCACGGCGTCGAACGTGCTGATGTAGAGCCGCACCCGGCCGAACACATCGGTGCCGCCCTCGCCGCGGGCCAGGTGCTGCCAGCGCACATAGGTCGCCGGGAGGGCCTCCAGCGTGGTGGGCGGGTGCTCGCGCAGGAACGGCCCGGCCCGGTCGGGGTCGTGGTCGGCGATGAGGCCGACCGCGTGCGGACGCAGCCAGAAAACGCTCGCCGTCCAGGCGAACGCGCGCCCGTGCACGAACGAGGTGGCGGCGGCGACGGTGTCGTCGGGGCGGCTGCTGAGCACCGGCCAGCGGCGGGCCTCGAAGCCGATGAGGCGCCGCACGATCGTGGCGCCGGAGTGGACCACCAGTTTGGGGGTGCCCGTGGTGCCCGAGGTGTGCACGACGAGCAGCGGTTCGTCGTCGCGGCGCCGGCGCGGCGCCGGCGCGCGGCGGCCCCGCACGTCCGACAGCGGCACCGCACCCGGAAGGACCTCGGGCGGGCCGTCGAGCAGCAGCACCCGCCGGGCGGTCGGCTCGATCCCGACGGCGGCGAACCGTTCGGCGGCGGCGCCGTCGAGGACCGCGAGTCCGGGCTGAAGCCGCGCCAGCAGCGTGCCGAGGGTCGCCGGCGCGAGGTGGGCGGCCAGCGGCGCCGGAACCGCGCCGATGCGCACCGCCGCCATGGCCAGCAGCACGATGTCCCAGTGGTTGTCCTTGACGATGGCGACGCGGTCGCCCGGGCCCGCGCCCGCCGCCGCCAGCCACCCGGACGCGTCTTCGACCAGCCCGGCGAGGTCGGCGACGCCCAGGGCGGCCGCGGCTCCGGGATCGATGTCCAGCGGGCGGCTGAAGTAGGCGGTGGTGGGGCTGTGCCGGTCGGCGAGGGTGTCGAACAGCGTGGCGACGTCGAGCCGCTTCATCACAGGGTCCTTCCCGGAGGGGCGCGGTGCGCGGGCGACGGGTGGTCGGCGACGTGGGCGAGGATGCGCGCGACGGCGACTTCGGCGGAGGCGACGGCGCCTTCGCTGCAGGGGCGCAGCAGCGTCCAGTCGCCGGCGTAGTCGACGGCGCGCGCCGGGCGGCCGTGGAAGGCGCGGCGGGCCCGCAGCGCCGCCGGGGTGGCTTCGGGCAGACCGTGGGAGAACCGGTGGACGCGGGTCCGGCGGACCAGCCCGCCCAGCCCCGGCAGGTAGCGTTCGGCGCGCCCGACCAGCGCGGCGGCGGTCTCGGTGTCGTCGGCGCCCGTGAGGGCGGCGGTGGCGGGCGGCGCGGCGACCAGCGAGACCAGGCCGCGCCCGGCGGGGGCGCGGTCGGGGTGCTTGTTGTGGTCGAGGGTGACGACGTTGAGCACATCGTCCTCGGCGGCGGGGATCAGGGTGGCGAACCCGCGCATGCCGCCGGCGGCGTCGGGGCGGCGCTCCAGCTCCAGGCTCACCCGCAGCATCGGGGCGAACGAGCACGCGGCGAGGAACGCGTGCTCGTCGTCGGGTGCGCCGGGGTGCAGGTGCACGGCCGCGGGCGCGGGCACCGCCAGCACCGCCGAACGCGCGGTGACGGTGCCGCCGTCGAGGGTGAGGCGGGCGCCCCCCGGCACCGCGGCGACCCCGTGAACCGCGGTGCCGGTGGACACGTGCAGGCCCGCGGCGAGGCGGCGGGCGAGGGCGTCCATTCCGCCGCGGTAGGTGCGCCAGCGCGCCGTGCTGCCGGTGGCGCGCAGGTGGGTGAGCAGCGGCGCGGCCGCCGACCGGTCGGGGCGCCAGCCGAAGAATCCGGCGGCGAGCGGGTACAGGAACCGTTCGCGCAGCTCGGGGCTGCAGGCGGCGGCGAACTCCTCCAGTGTGGCCGCGTCCGCCGGCCCTCCGGCCTCCCCGCCGCCGAGTTGCAGCCGCATCAGCTCCGCTCGGGCGCGCGGAGACAGGCCGGCGCCGGTGACCAGCCCCAGCGGCCGGCCTGCGTGGGGGCGGGCACGCCCGCCGCGCCACAGCGCCAGGGCGCGGGGAACGCGGGGCACGTCGGCCGGGGCCATGCCGAGTTCGCGGATCAGCGCCCAGGTGGCGGGGTAGCCGGCCGACGGGAGCATCTCGGCGCCGGTGTCGATGCGCCAGCCGTCGCTGTGCAGGGTGCGCATCCGGCCGCCGACGGCGTCGGCCGCCTCGAAGACGCGGACGTCGCGGCCCGCGCGGTCCAAGGCGCGGGCGGTGGCGAGCCCGCTGACGCCGGCGCCCACGACGGCGGTGTCGATATCGGGGGGCGCGGGTGTCACGGGCCACCGCCCGGCCGTACCGATCCCCGGCGGGCGGACCCGCGGGCGGGCGGGCAGGCGGCACGCACCGGCTGCGCGCGGTCGTGCCGCCGCCCGACCGCGGCGGTCACAGGCGGCCTCCCGGCATCAGCGGGCCCAGCAGGTTCACCGCGATGAGCAGGGCCACCGTCACACGGTGGATGGTGATGCCGAGGTTGCGGGCGCGCAGGATGTCGCCGCGGACGAAACCGATGGTCCACTGGGCGGCGCGCAGCACCATCGTGGGTGCCAGGGCGATCGCGAACCACCACGGCGCGACCCCGAGGGCGGCGGTGCCGGCGATGAGCACGGCCTCGGCCGCCGAGACCGCTGCGACGAAGGCCGCGTTTCCGCGCGGCGAGGCCAGCACGGCGACGGTGCGGCGGTGCACGCGGGCGTCGCCGGGGATGTCGTTGGTGTTGGAGTACACCCCGAACAGCAGCGGTCCCAGCCCGAAGAGCACGCCCTGGACCAGCACGAACGCGCCGACGGTGCCCGACAGCAGCCCGTAGGGGCCGGCCAGCAGGCCCACGCCCAGCGCGACGAGGAAGAGCTCCTGCCATCCGCGGTAGCTGAGTTTCAGGCTCGAGGAGTACTGCACCGCGCACACCAGGCACAGCGCCATCGCGGCGATCGCCCACAGCGGGCCGTGGGGTGCGACGACCACCGCCCCGGCCCACAGAAGCGCCGCGGCGACGGCGGCGAGCCGGCCGAACCCGATCGCTTGGTTCTCGGTGAGCGTGCCCGCGATCAGGGGTTTGCGGACGAGTTTGCGCCGCGGCGCGTCGGGCCCGTAGTTGGCGGCGTCGCTGCCGTCGCGCAGGCCGGTGACGTCGTCGAAGGAGGTCATGGCCGCGACCATGCACAGTTCGCCGGCCAGCAGCAGCACCAGGGCCGCCAGCACGCCGGGTTCGAACCGTGCGGCGGGCACCAGCAGGCTCCAGGCGATCAGCAGGCCGAGGTAGTAGTCGATGATGTCGAGCTTGGCCAGTCGGGCGTAGGCGCCGAGCTTGCCGGATCCCACGGGGCTCGGGGAGTGCGGGGCGGTCGGGGGTGTGGACGCGGTGCGCTCGTCGGGGGCCATGGACGCTCCTATGTTGCTCGGCGACTCTGGACGGCGGCTCCGTCCCGGGCGTGCCGGCCGGGACGGGCGAAGGCGCGGACGGTGTCGGCGATGTACTCGACCCGGGCGTCGCTCAGGTGCGGGTACAGCGGGATCGACAGGTTGCGCCGTGCGGCGGACTCGGCTGCGGGCCAGCGCCCGGCCGCAGGCGCGTAAGGGGCGAACGCCGGCTGGTGCGGCAGCGGGCGCGGGTAGTACACGTGGCTGCCGACGCCCGCGCGCGCGAGATGGGCGGCGAGCCCTTCGCGGTCCTCGGCCAGCAGCGTGTAGACGTAGAAGCAGCGGCCCTCGCGCCCCGGCGGCGGCGCGGTGATGCCGTCCCCGACCAGGTCGGCGAAGCGGTCGGTGTAGTACTCGGCGATGCGGGCGCGGCGCTCCAGCCGCTCGTCGAATCCGGGGAGCCGGTGCAGCTGGAACGCCGCGAGGATCTCGTCGAAGCGGCTGTTGTAGCCGACACGGTGGTGCACGAAGCGCTGCGAACCGTCCTGGCCGTGGTTGCGCAGGGTCCGCACCGCCCGGCCGAGGCCGGGATCGCGCGTGACGACGGCGCCGCCCTCGCCGGCGGTGCCGAACGTCTTGACTTGCACGAACGAGTAGACCCCGGCTTCGCCCCACAGCCCGGCGGGGGTTCCGGCGAGCTCGCCGCCCTGAGCCAGCGCCGAGTCCTCGAGGAGGCGCAGGCCGCGGCGGCGCGCGATGTCGGCGAAGCGCGGCATGTCGGCCATCACCGAGAACAGGTGCGCGGGCATCAGCGCGCGGGTGCGGCCGGTGACGGCGGCTTCGGCCGCGTCGGGGTCGACGACCAGCCGGTGCGGGTCGACGTCGGCGAAGACGGGGACGGCGCCGAGCGCGGCGACGGTGGCGGCCGGCGGCGCGCAGCCCAGCGCGGGCACCACGACCTCGTCGCCCTCGCCGACGCCCGTCGCCGACAGCACCAGGCTCAGCGCGCCGGTTCCGCTGGAGCAGGCGACGACGTCGGCCGCCCCCGTACGCTCGCGCAGCGCGTCCTCGAACGCGGCGGTGCGCTCGCCCAGGATGAACCGCTGGCCGGGGTCGGTGCCGACGGAGCGCACGATCTCCAGCAGGTCCGCCCCGTCGGCCTCGAACAGGTCGGGCGGGAAGAACGGGATCACGGCTGCCCCTTTCCGGTGTAGAAGCCGGCGACGAGCGCGCAGACCCGGTCGACCTCGTCGACGGTGAGGTCGGGGTAGAGCGGCAGCGCCAGCGCGCGCTCGCACGCGGCTTCGGCGTTGGGGAAGTCGCCCTTGCGGTAGCCCAGATGGGCGAAGCAGGGCTGCAGGTGCAGCGGCACCGGATAGTAGGTCTCGGTGCCCACGCCGTGGCGGGCGAGGTGGGCGGCGAGCTCGTCGCGCCGGTCGAATTCGGCCAGGTAGACGTAGAAGACGGGACCGGTCTCGGCGGCGCGCTCGACCACGGTGGGCAGGCGCAGGACGCCGGGCAGGCCGCGCAGCCGTTCGGTGTAGGCGGCGGCGAGTTCGGCGCGGCGGTCGATGTCGGTGTCCAGGTGCGGCAGTTTGGCCAGCAGCACCGCCGCCTGCAGGTCGTCCATCTTGCTGTTGTGGCCGACCAGGCTGGTGGGTGTGTCGATGCGGGCGAAGTCGGCGACGGTGTCGCCGCGGCGCCCGTGGTGGCCCAGCGCGGCCGCGGTGTCGGCGATCCCGGGGTCGTCGGTGAGGACCGCCCCGGCGTCGCCGACGGCCCCCAGGGTCTTGGCGGGGAAGAACGACAGCACCCCGCCGGCGCCGAGGAGACCGGCGTGCACGCCGTTCCAGCGCATGCCGACGGCCTCGGCGCTGTCCTCGACGACGGTGAGGCCGCGGCGCCGGGCCAGCGCGCCCAGTGCGTCCATGTCGGCGAGCTGGTGGAACAGGTGGACCGGCATCAGCGCGGTGGTGCGGTCGGTGACCGCGGCCTCGGCGCCGGCGGGGTCGAGGGCGTAGGTGACCGGGTCGATGTCGGCGAAGACCGGGCGTCCGCGGGCGAGGGCCACCGACGACGCCGAGGCGATGAAGCTGAAGGCCGGCACCACGACGTCGTCGCCGGGTCGCAGACCGGCGGCGCGCAGCAGCAGCACGAGCGCGTCGGTGGCGGAGTTGGTGCCGACGACGTGGCGGGCTCCGGTCCACTGCGCGAGCGCGGTCTGGAACTCGGCGACCTTGGCCCCGTGGGAGAACTTGCCGTCGTCGAGGACGTCGCCGCAGTGGCGGCGGATGTCGGGCCAGAGCCGCGCGAAGGATTCACGCTGGCCGAAGAACGGAATCGGCGGCGGGTCCGGCGCCGGCGCCGCCCGGGTGCGGGCCGCGCCGGGGGCGGGGGCCCGCCCGTCGCCCGCCGGCGCCGCGGCCTTCGGAGGAGCAGGTGCACTTCGCGGATCCATACGTCACCTTCGGTCGAATTCGGCCCGGCGGAAACGACGATAACGACGGGGGCCGCGTTTTCCGGTCGCCGGTTTTCCAGATCCGCCCGCCATTATGCCCCACATCCGGATCCACCGACAGCGGAATCCACAAACTCGGCCCATCCGTACCGCAGCGCGGCAACCGACGCGGATATTTCACCTCATTCCGGCGCAGCACTGACAGAAACCGCACTTCACCGCGCTCCACCGCAAGCTAGGAAGCAAATGCACAGAATCAATCGCACACGCGATCCACAGCCCCGAAACAACGGTTGACAACCGCATCGGCGCGGCCTGAACCTGGATTCGACCGCGCCGCACGAAGCGCCGCCCCCGCACCCCCGAAGAACCATTCATATTTCGGCGGACCCGCGCGCGTCCGAATGCCGTCCGATTCTCGACCCCCGCAGGGATTCCGCACGCGCAGCGGTGCGCGCCCGGAGCAGAACGCGGAAAAGGAGGTGGTGCAGCCGCCATGCTGCACACGCTCGTCGTCGGCGCGGGCCGTTCCGGGCGCGGCCTGCACCTGCCGGCTCTGGCGCGGGCCGGGGCCCTGGCCGGCCGCCGCCGCGTGTTCGCCCCCGGACCCATCCTGTGCTTCGACCCGTCCCCGGCGCGCGCCCCCGGCCCCGACCCCGCCGCGGACACGCGGCCGGTCGCGTCGCTGCGCGCCGCCGCCGCGGCCGCCGACCCCGCCCGCACCGTCGTCCACCTGTGCACCCCGCCCGGCGTGCGCACCGCGCTGCTGGAAGAACTCGCCGAACTCGGCTACCGCCGCATCCTCGTGGAGAAACCGCTGGCCGCCGACGAACGCGAACTCGCCGCCGTTCTGGCCCTGCGCCGCCGCTTCGGCCTGCGGCTGGTCGTGGTGTCCCAATGGCTGACCAGCGCCCTCACCCACCGGCTGCGCGCCGCCGTACGCGACGGGCGCCTGCACGGGCTCGGCCCGCACGGCGGCGGAGCCGAGCGCGACCGCGCGCCCGACCTCGGCCGCCTGCGCAAGGTCGCCGTCGTACAGCGCAAACCCCGCTTCCTGCGCTCACTGACCAGCCGGTCCCACCCCACCGCCTTCGACGTCGAACTCCCCCACTCGGTCGGGGTGGCGCTGGCCCTGGGCGGCGCCGCCCGCGTGCGGTCCGCCTGGTGGAGCGACATGTCCCTGGGCAACGTCGAGGTCCCCCGCCTGGGCCGGGCCGGACTGACACTGGAGCACGGCGCGGGCGCCACCACCGAGGTCTTCTCCGACCTGACCGCACCCACCCGCGAGCGCCGCATCACCCTGGACTTCGACCACGGCACGCTGGTCGGCCACTACCCGTGCAGCGCCGACGACGACACCGCCCAGCTGCGCACCGCCACCGACGACGGCTCGCTGCACCTGGTCTTCCACGACGACGCGCTGCCCGACTTCGTACTCGCCGCCTACGAGCACTTCGCCGGCCTGCGCCGCCTACCCGAACGGGACGCCTTGGGCCTGCAGGTACGCGCGGTGCGCCTGCTCACCGCCGCCAAGGCGCTATGCGCCGGAACACCCTCCGCCCCGGACACGGGCGGCCCCCTGGCCGCAGAAGGGATGACCAGCCGTGCCGACCCCGTCTGACCGGAGCCCCGGCCCCGTCCTGGAACCCGCCGCAGACCTGCCCGGTCCCGCCCCCGGCATCGCCTTCGCCGGCATCGGCGACGAAGCCGGCGGCGACCCCGCCGACCAGATCGGCGCCCTCGACCGGCTCGGCTGGCGCTGCCTGGAGCTGCGCACCGTCGACGGCCGCGCCGTCGCCGACCTCGGCGCGGCCCCGTTCGCCGCGCTCGCCGCCGACCTCCACGCGCGCGGCGTGCGGGTGTGCTGCCTCGACTCGCGGATCGGCAACTGGGCCCGGCCGATCACCGGCCCCTTCGACACCGACCTGCACGAGCTGGAGATCCTCGCCGCGCGCTGCGCCACCCTGGGCGCCCCCGCCGTGCGCATCATGACCTATCCCGGCGACGGCCTCGGCGGACCCGAGTGGCGCCGCCGCGCCGTCGAGCGCGTCCGCCGACTGTGCGACCTCGCCGAACGCCGCGGAATCGTGCTGCTGGCCGAGAACTGCGCCGGATGGGCCGCCGACGACGCCGAGCGGATGCTCGACCTGCTCGACACCGTCGCCAGCCCCGCCCTGGGCCTGCTGTTCGACACCGGCAACGGCCTCGCCCACGGCTACCACGCCCCTGCGCTGCTCGCCGACGTCGCCGACCGCGTCGCCCATGTGCACGTCAAGGACGCGCTGCCCGGCCCCGCCGGCGGCGAACCCGTCTACACCGTGCCGGGGCAGGGCCGGGCGGGCGTCGCGCAGTGCCTGCGCCTGCTACTGAAACACGGCTACCGCGGCACCTGGTCGATCGAGCCGCACCTGTCGCTGCTGCCCCACCGCCGCGACGCCGCCGGCAGCGGCGACGCCGACGGGTTCACCGCCGCCGGAGAGGCGCTGCAGCGCCTCGCCGCCGAAACCGTCGCCGCCGCCCGTCCGGAACCGGCCGCCGGCACCGGGGCGCCGGGGTGACCGCCGTCGCCCTCGCCGACCGCGACCGCCGGCTGCTGCTGCGGCTGCTGGAACTGCCCACCGCCGGGCGCCTGGAGACCGGGCCCGATGCGGCGCCGCCCCGATTGCGCGAAGCCCAGAACGCCTACGCCGACGCCGCCGCCGAACTCGGCTTCGCTGCCGTCCACCACGCGCCGCCGCCACCGCAGGCCCTGGAACGCGCCGGCGTCCCGCTGGCCGTGCGCGAGGCCGCCGCCGACCACCCCGGCCTCCTGGACGCCGAACCCAGCCTGGTGCTGCGGTTGGGCCCGCCGCGTCCGCGCGCGGCCACCGTCATGTTCAACGTCCACCTCGACACCGTCGCGGGCTGGGAACCGCCGCGCTTCGACGGCGCCGACGTGTACGGCCGGGGCGCCGCCGACGCCACGGGACCGGCCGTCGCGCTGCTGGCGGGCGTGCGGGCGGCGCTGCACCGCGACCCCGCCATCGGGACCGCCGCCGGCACCGGTGTGCTGATCCAGGCGGTCGCCGGCGAGGAGGGCGGCGCCATGGGCGCTTTCGGCACCCGCCCCCTGGTCGAACAGGGCTTCGTCGGACGGTTGAACCTGTTCTGCGAACCCACCGGGATGCGCTATCTGCCGCGCTCCACCGCCGCCATGACCGCCCGGGTGCGCGTCGCCGGACACGACGCCGTCGACGACCGGCCGGGCGAGGGCCACAACGCCACCGTGCTGCTGGGGTTCCTCGCCCAGTACCTGGCCGCGCGGCTGCCCGCCCGCGCCGGCGGCGGCGAGCGGATGTGCGTGGGCGGCCTGCACACCGGCGCCCGGCACAACCGGGTGTACGGCACCGGCGAGCTGCTGCTGAACCTGCCCTACACCGACACCGGCGCCGGGCACCGCCTCGGCGCGGCGGTCGAGTCCGTCCTCGACGAGGGCCTGGCGGAGTTCTCCGCCCGCTTCGCCGGCACCCCCGCCTTCGCGCTGACCGCCGCCGACGCCCGGACCGTCACCCGCCTGGACTGGCTCAAGCGCGGCCTGCCCACCCTCGACTGCACCGACCCGTGGATGCACCGCCTGCTGGGCGAGGACGCGGGCCTGCACCGGTGGCCCGCCGACGAACCGGCCTTCACCTGCGACGCCATCTGGATGGACGGTGTGGACGGCGCCGCCGCAGCGGTACTGGGCCCCGGCGACCTCGCCGGCAACAACGCCCACGCCGACGGCGAATTCGCCTCCGTGGGCGATCTGGAGGACTTCGCCGGAGCCGTCGCCCGCGTCCTCACCGCCTTCGCCCGCGACCACCGCGCCGACGCCCCGCACTCCCCCGGCCACACGAACACGAAAGAAGGCGGTATCCACCGTGGCAGCCCCTGACACCCGGCCCGCGGCCCCTGCGCACCGACCCGAACGACCCGCCCCCGAAACCGGCCCGAACGGCCCCGACACCGGCGGGCCCCATCGGCCCCGCGTCTGCGCCGCCGACCTGCTGGCGTTCACCGAGCGGATCCTCACCGCCCACGGCCTGCCCGCCGAGCGCGCGCGGCCCGCCGCCGAAGCCCTCTGCTACGGCGACCTGTGCGGCCACCCCTCGCACGGCACGGCCAACCTCACCCGCATCTACCTGCCCGCCCTCGCCGAGGGCCGCATGGACCCCCATGCCGAACCGGTCACCCGCACCGACCACGGCGCCTCCGTCCTCGTCGACGCCCGCCGCGCCCCCGGCCTGTGGCACGCCGGCACCGCCGTGGACACCGCCGTGGAGCGGGCGCAGCGCCACGGCGTCGGGCTGGTGTCGGTGCGCGGCGCCACCCACTTCGGCTGCGCCGGCCACCACGCCGCGCGGGCGGCCGAGCGCGGCACGATCGGCATCGTCGCCGCCAACTGCGGGCGCCAGCGCATCGCGCCTCCGCCGGGCGGGCTCGCGCCGCTGCTGGGCACCAACCCGCTGAGCGTCGCCGCGCCCGCCGTGCCCGGCTACCCGTTCGTGCTGGACATGAGTACCACGGCGGCACCCACGGGCCGGGTGCGCGAGGCAGCGCGCGCCGGGCGCGACGTACCTGCGGGCTGGCTGGCCGACTCCGGCGGCGCGCCCGTCACCGACGCCGCCGCCTTCGACCGGGGCGAGGCGCATCTGCAGTGGCTGGGCGCCGGTGCGGACACGCACTCCGGCGGCGCCTACAAGGGGTTCGGGCTGGGCCTGGCCGTGGAGGTGCTGGCGGCGCTGCTGCCCGGCGCCGGACTCGGCCCCGGCGACCGCGGAGCCGCCGGGGACGACGGCGGTGACGACGCAGGCGCGGGCCGCCGCGACGACGACATCGGCTTCCTCGCCGCGGCCGTGGCTCCGGACCGGCTGCGTGAGGGCTTCGGCGCCGACGCCCGCGCCCTGTTCTCCGCGGTGCTGTCCTGCCCGCCGGCCGACGGCGACCGGCCGGTGCGCTACCCCGGCTGGCACGAGGCCGAGCTCGCGCGTCGGCGCCGCAGCGACGGAGTCCCGTTGCCGGAACCGCTGCTGCGGGAGCTGGACGCGGTCGCCGACGCCGCCGGAACCGCGCCTCCCGCTGTGATCGGGGGCCGCTGATGCCCGACTCCCCGTTGCGTATCGGCGTCATCGGACTGGGCGCCATCTCGCGGTTCTACCTGGCCGCGCTGGAGCGCCTGCCGTCGCTGGAGGCGGCGGCGGTGTGCGACCGCGACCCCGAGGCGCTGTCGCCGCTGCGGGGCCGCCTCCCCTGCTACTTGGACCACCGCGACCTGCTGGGCGGCGCCGATCTGGACGCGGTCGTGGTCAGCGCCCCCAACCACCTGCACGCGACCCTGTGCCGCGACGCTCTGGCGGCCGGTGTGCCGGTGTGCGTGGAGAAACCCCTGGCGACGCTGCCGTTCGACGGTGCGGCGCTGCAGGCCGAAGCCCGACTGCGCGGCGTCACCCTGTTCACGGCCTTCCACCGCCGCTATAACCGCCCGGTGCGCGCGCTGATCGACCGGCTGCCGCGCGACGCCGCCGTGACCGCTGTGCGGGTGCGCTACCTGGAGCGCATCGAGGACCACGTCGCCGGCGACACCTGGTATCTGGACCCGGAACGCTGCGGGGGCGGATGCGTCGCCGACAACGGCCCCAACGCCTTCGACCTGGCGCGGATGCTGCTGGGCGAGCTATCGGTGACCGAGGCCGACATCGCCCGCGACGCCGACGGGATCGACCGGTGCGCGTCGGTACGGCTTCGCTCGCCGTCGCGGGCGACGGGGGAGGTGGAGCTGGACTGGTCCTACCGCGGCGAGGTGAAGGACGTGTGGGTGCGGCTGGCCGACGGGCGGACCGACTCCGCCGACATGCTCGACGGCTATCCGGGGTTCAAGGAGTCGCTGTGGCACGAGTACGCGGGCGTGCTGCACGACTTCGAGCGCCGCTTGCGCAGCCCGATCGCGCAGGTGGACGAAGCGGGTCCGGCGGCGCTGGGGCTCGTGGACGCGGCTTACCAGGCCGAGCGCGCTACGCGGACCGGCAGCGCGGAGCCGGCGCCGCCGGAAGAGGCGGTCGATGCGGAACGGGGGAACCGGTGATCGGCGAAGACGGCGCCAAGAGGACGGTCGCGGGCGCGGTGGTCAAGGTGCTGGTCCACCGCCGCAGTGAGCGCGGCATGCGGCTGCTGGAGTTCGCGAGCCGGTGTGTGCAGCCAGGCGAGGTACACGAACTGGTCGCGACCGACCACACCGAGACCGCTGCGGGGGCGCGGATCGACCGGGTGGCGTTCCTCGGCTTCGCCGAGATCGCCTGCGCAGGGGTCCTCGACCGCGGCGACGAGCTGCTGGTGAACGGCCGGGTTGTGGGCACCGTCCTGGGGTTCGACGGCTGCCACTCCCCCAACCACTACAACATTCTGGTGCACAGTCCCCGACCTCTGACCGGCGCCGAGCTCGGCCTCGCGCCCGAAGACCGGGTGGAGTTCGCACCGGCCCCGCCACATGCCCGGGACGCGGATTCGGCGCCGGCGCAGGCGCTCCGGCACCAGGGCGGACCGGGCTGACGTCCGCTCCGCCGACCGGACACGCTTTCGCCGCCGGGCGCGCCCGAGGGGATCCGGGGCGCGCTCGGCGGCGGCGGCCGGTCCGCCCGCCCCCTCTGCAACGGGCGGACCGGCACGGCCGTGTCTACTACCGGCCGAGGAGGGGGACGTCGGAGCGCCCCAGGTGGTAGTCGCGCACGGCGACCATGAGCTCCTCGATGCTGAGGTAACCGTTGCCGTTGGTGTCGATGGTGGCGAAGATGTCGTCGTAGTCCTCGGAGACGCCGACCGCGTCGAGCCAGCGCTTGAACTCGTCCGGGCTGACGCGGCCGTCGCCGTCGGTGTCGAGCAGATCGACGATGGCGTGGATGGTCGGACGCAGGACGCGGCTGAAGCCGGCGTCGCCCTGGCTGATGATCTCCGCCTCGGCGACCTCTGCGAACTCCTCGGCGTTGAGGGAGCTGCGCCCGGCCTTGCTGGCCAGGAAGTCCCACATCTGGGTGTAGGCGTCGTAGACCGCGCGCCCGCGAGGTGAGGTCTCGTCCTCACCGAGATTGCGCATGATCTCGCGCGCCTCGGCTTCGAAGTCGGATCGGTCGATGGTTCCGTCGCCGTTGTTGTCCCAGTGGACGAACCGCTCGTTCAGGCGCTCGCGCTCTTTCACGTTACTCGCCATTTCCGACCTTTCATAAACAAGCGATGGACACCCGGATCGCCGCGGCACCGGGGAATGCGAAGCTTCACCGATAACGCTACCACTCAGCTCGCGGCAGTCCACCGTTCCAACGAAACCCGAAAGTGCGCGGCCAGCGGTTCGTTCACGCGCTCTGCGCATCGATTAAACCGCAATCCACCGCAAACCCGAGAAAATCGCACCGCAATTCGTCGCATTCGCAGGGAAATAAATAGGATGACGGTAACGCCGGACAACACGGCGGTTGACCCGATTCGTCCAACCGGTTCCCCCGGTGGCGGGGCGACCGGTTTCACCACCGCCCCGGTTCGGGAGGTCCGGAATCAGAATACCGGACTCCCGCATCCGTTTCCGGATCTCCCGCTCCGGAAATTGAATTCGATTCACGCGCGGTCACAACCGCTCGCGCACACCCGCTTCGCTTTCGACGCCGCCCTGCGCGTCGCGGACGTCGCCCCCCATGGAGGTGCCGTCGACGCTGCGCCGGAACACGGGCAGCACGGTCCGCTTGCACACGTCCTCCAGCAGCAGGGCCAGCGCCGCGTACAGGCCGAGGACGAACACCACCAGCCCGACGACGCCGGCGACCGCCGACCACAGCTCCGCCCCGGTGATCTCGTAGCCGGCCGTGAAGAGGAAATGCACAGCGGCGGTCAGCAGCACGACCGAGGACAGCAGCTTCCCGCTCTCGGCACCGGCCGCGACCGGCACGAACAGGACGATCGCCGCGGCCAGCATCAGCACCCCCAGCGTCGGACTGGTCACGGTCCCGACCGGCAGGGTCAGCCTGATCACCCCGGTCGCCAGCCACGTGGCGCCGAGGATTCCCGTGGCGGTGGCGACGACGCCGTCGCGCGCGAGGAACGCGAGCAGGCAGGCGATCAGCTGGAGCGGGAACGAGAAGGTGATGAACGCCATCGACACGTGCGAGCCGTCGCCGTAGGACAGCACGTCCAGCTGCAGCAGGCTGAGCAGGAGTGTGGCCACGGCCAGCGCCGCGAACCCCAACGGCGCGGGGCTGGCCATGGGGCGCAGACCGATCCGCACGGCCGGCGTGTCCGAGCGGACCGCCTTTTCGGATTCCGGTTCGGCGGGTTCGGCGGATTCTGATGCTGCCATCGGTGTCTCCCCCTCGGCTGTCGTGCTGCCGCTGTACGTACGTGACCTGCTAGACCAGCGCTGCCCTAGCTAAACGCCGACGGCATACCGAGTATCCGAAACGCCGCGCCCCCCGGGCCGGAACCGGCCACCAGAGCCGGCTGGGGGTGCACGGTTCGGCGGTAGCGGGAGGCGGCGTCTAAGCTCCGCGCCATGGACGAATTGCGCGGCGACCGGGCGGTCTGGACCTTCGACGGGGAGGCGGTATCGATCCGCTTCCACACCGGGACGTTCAAGAACGCCATGCTCAAGGAACTGGGGCGGTGCACGGTCCCAGTGGCGGCCGTCTCCTCCGTCGACTTCCACCTGTCCGACAGCAAGCGCAAACGCTGGGCGCTGCGGCTGCGCATGCACGATCGGACCGACCCGTATACGGCCGTGGGCGCGATGCTCACGGAGAAGTCCCAGCCGTTCTATCTCGTGGGTCGGGCCGACTCGGAGCTGATCGCCGAGAACCTGGCCGACCAGATCCGCTTCGCCGCCGGCCGTGCGGCCGAGGAGCGCGCCCAGTCCGCCCAGCCCGCCCAGGCGGGACCCGGGCAGGCCGAGCCGGCCGGCTCCGCCGCCCCCGGCCCGCACCTGGCCAGGCGCCTGGTCCCGCCGCTGCCGCTGCACATCCAGACGTCGGAGGGAACGGCCGCCTTCGACGGCTCCGCCGTGCGGCTGATCTGGAGCGGCGGCATGACCTCGTCCCACAAGAAGAAGACCCAGCGCCGCGTATTCGCCCTCGCCGACATCACCGACGTCGAATGGGTCCCCGCGACCGACAGCGGGAACGGCCATCTGCGCATCAACACCACCGAGGAAGACGCCCCGGAGGTCACCAAACCCAAGCACGACCTGTCCTGCCTGCTATGCGGCGAGGGCGAGGAAAACGCCCGCGCCCTGATGATGGCCGCCACCGTCACCGCCCACCTGTGGACCCGCGACCAGGGCACGACCGGACAGCTTGAGTCCTGAGCGCCCGCCCGCCGATCCCACCGCCCCCGTCCGCATCCCCAAACCCGTTGATCTTGTAGCTACGGTGAGTAAAAACGATTTTGCGTGACGTTAGCTACAAGATCGACGGTGTAGGGGACGGTGGAAGATTGCGTCCGGTCCCAGCCGGCCTTCACGGAGGCGGGTCGGGGGACCAGAGGCCGCGTGAGAGCAAGCCGGTGGCGTCAATCGGCAGCAACCCGTCGTCGATCCCGCGTAGCTGTTCGTAGACGCTGCGCATCTCGGCCCGGTCCGCGATGTGCTTTCCGGCTGCGCGTTCCAAGACGGTAACCGTACTCACCAGACCCATCCGGCCGACCGATCGTCCCGAGGAGCGGAGCCGGTCGAGCCGGCGAATCTCCGCGTCAGCGATGCGTGCTCCTTGCCCGTCGTCGATGAGCACGATGACCGTCGCTCCTGATTCGGCTGCGACGACCGCATGGGCGACCACCATGATCTCGCCGAGATCCTTCGGTTCCTTCGACCGCGCTGCCATCGACGTGCCGGTGATCCGATCGACCACCGCCGCGAGTTCAGGCGTCGTGTCGTCCGAGAGGATTCGCATCCATCCGTGCGGAGTCAGCTTCCGCCAGGTCTTCTCGGCAGTGCGGAAGCGTCGGTCGCGCCCGGCCTTGTCGAGCACTTCGCGCTCGACGGCCTCCGGTGCGCTCAATTTGCCCAGGACCCCGATGAGCAGCCGCTCCCTGTTGATGGCGAGGAAATTGAGGCCGGGGCCGGCGTCGATGATCGGCCGGTGGTTCATCCGTCGTCTTTCGCTGTCCCATCCGAAGAATCACCGCCATCATCCGGGGCGTTCAGGAGTTCGTCCAATGCCCCCAGGTCGACGTCGACGTCCGGCAGGTCTTCGGCGTCGGACCACGCCGCCGGGCGGACGGTCGGGGCCACCCCGGCCGCTTCGAGTTCCTTTTCGGCTTGTTCCGCGGTGATGCCGCGGAGGTTGGCGATGGATTGGGCCGGCAGTATGCCCTCGGTGTAGCCGGTGATGGCGCGGGCGAGGAGCCGTTGCGGGGCTCTGGTCTGCTGGGAGTCGGCTTGCAGGGCACGGTAGTGGTCGATCCACCCGAACCGGAACGCCAGTTGCGGTGTACGGGACTCCAACCATTCCCGCTTGGCGGACGTATCGATGTACCCCGCACCGTGCAGTGCGATCGCGGCGATCGGGGGCGAGACCACGAACCGCTGGACCACGGACGAGAGATCGGCTTCGGACGCGAACTCGCGATCCCCGAGGAACTCCTGCAGGCCTTCCCGCGGCACGAGGAGGTGTCGGGCGAATGCGTCGGCCCGGATCTCCTCGTCGCGCCGGGCGGACCAGTGCCCCGTGTCGCTGTCGAGCCAGTCTCCGAACAGCACGTGCCCGAGTTCGTGCGCGAGTGTGCTGCGCTGCCGCATCGGATTGGGCGTAGAGGCCACGCCGATGAACACGGTGCCGCGCTCGGGGTCGCGCACCGTCAGCCCGTGCTCGTCCGGCTCCGCATCCAGAACCGCAACGTCGTACCCGGTGACCTGCTCGATGATGGCGACGAGATCGCCCAAGGGCTGGACTCCCAGGTGGTGTTCCCGGCGGAAGCGCAGGGCGGCGGCGCGGCCGTGCTCCTCGGTACTCAACGGTCCTCGGTGTCGCCGCCGATGGTGGCGGGGATGGCCTGATCGTCCAGGAAGTCGTTCAGCTCCAGGAAGCTCAGCAGTTTCTGCCGCATGCCGTCCGCATCCGAGCCGTTGGTAGCCCGAGCCGCGCACTGGGCCCGGTCGGCCGTCCTCGCGACTCCCGCGAGTTCGGCGACCGTACGCCCGGTGGCCCACGCGATCGCCACGATTTCGGGCATCTTCGCCGTCCGCTCGCCGGAGATGATCCGCGAGAGGGTCGCCTGCGAAATACCCGATCGATCCGCAAGGGCGCGCTGACTCGTCCCTGCGTCCATGCGGGCGCGTTCGATCCGCGCGCCGACATGCGTCACCGTCGGCCACCCCCTCACCAGGATTGAATCACCACTGCTTACGTTGATTCAGTATATCCACCGCTCCTGCCCGCGGCCAGTGTTCGAGGTTCCTCGACGGGGGTGGCGCGGCCGGCTCCCTTCCGGGCCGACCCTGTCCACCCCCCAAACCCGTTGATCTTGTAGCTACCGTGAGTAAAAACGATTTTGCGTGACGTTAGATACAAGATCAACAGTGAAAGGCGCGGGCGGTGTCACCCGCGGGTCGTGCGCATGGCCGGAGGGACCCAGCCCCAGCGCATGGACCGTTCGGTGACGGTCAGGTGGTTGATCAGCTCGACGAGCCAGCGCCGCTGCTCGTGCGCGTCGTCGGCCGCCATCCCCAGCTGCGCCTGGACACCCGGCGCGAGCGTGATGGTGAAGACCCTGCTGTCGGCGTCGAAGCAGATGTCCAGGCCGCCGATGCGCGGGCTGTCGATGACCGTGGTGTCGTCGGGCGGGACGGAGTCGGAGTCGGGTTCGCGTGTCGTCATGGCTGCACCACCGTCGGAGAGTCGTTTCGGGTGAGCGTGAAGTAGAGGCCGCCGCCCCGGGACGGAACTCCCCAGGCGTCGGCGAACGTGTCGACCAGCACCAGCCCGCGCCCGGATTCGGCGTCGTCGCCGGGAGCGGCGAGCGTCGGGACGGTGGCGGCGGCGCCGTCGTCCTCGACGTCGACGGTGAGCGCGTCGGCGCCGGTGTGCAGGTGCACGGTGAAGCGCCCGCCCGGCCTGCTGCCCGACGCCGTGTGGCGCACCGCGTTCGAGGCGGCCTCGGACAGCAGGAGCGCGGCGGTGTCGACGACGGGCTCCGGGACGGGCGGGGCGGTGGCTGTGCGGAGGAGGTCCGCCAGCCAGTGCCGGGAATCGGCGACGCCGGAGGCGACACCCGGGAACGTGCGGGTGTGCGTGCGGGCGGAGGTTCGGGTGCCGGTGCGGGTGCGGGTGCGGGTGTGGTTTCCGGGGGTCATCGCACACCCCCGTTGCGGCGGGCGGCACTGTCGGAGTAGAACAGCTCGCCGCGCTGCTGCATGGCGAGGACGTAGGGGCGGATACGGGGCGAGAGCACGGGCCGGCGACGGTGGCGGCGGCGCGCGTGGCGCGGCCGCTGCGGACGGGAGGGTCGGGGCTCGTGAGGCGGGCGGGTCTGCGTCCGGGATGAACCGATAGTGTCGATCATGGGTCTCCACCTGGGTCGATCAGGTCGGGGATCAAGGCCCTGGTTCGGTGTCGCAAGCGCCGGCCAGGGCCGTTTTGTTCGTGAACCACGGTGTCACCCGTGATCGAACCTATCCATAAGGGCAACATTGTTGTTGCTTGTTCTGGAAATCTGTAGCCAGATGTATCCAGACCGTGGCACGGTGTTTCCATGTCCCGCGAAGAGCAAGCACGCTGGTCGAGATTCGGTGACGAGCTACGGAAAAGTCGTTCGTCAGCAGGGATGACGCAACGCGATCTCGGATCGAAGGTTGGCCTCTCCCATGGGATGGTCGGCGCTATCGAGCGGGCTCAGCGCCGACCACAAAAGGAACAAGTGGAAGATTTCGACACTATCTTGGCAACAGGCGGTGTCCTGAGCCAGATATGGGATGAACTCACCACGGAGTGGAACGTTCCCGCTGGCTTTCGCGACGTGCTGCACCTGGAGCAGAGGTCCCGACAGATCAGGGAGTTCAACGCCCAGATGCTTCCGGGCATCCTCCAGACGCCCGACTATGCGCGCGCCCTCATCCGAGCACGCAAGATCACGGCGTCGAAGGAGGAGGTAGACCACCTGGTCGAAACCCGTGTAGGGCGGCTCGCTAAGCTTCGCGAAGGGTCGCTTCCGCTGCTGTGGTGCGTGGTCCGCCAGGCTGCCCTGACCCCGAACTTGGGAGACTCCGCGATCGTCCGGGGACAGCTGGCACACCTGATCAAACTCGGAACGGAGGGCACCGCCAGGATCCAGATCATTCCCGATTCCGCACCTGCACCAGCGGCGTTGTGCGAGGCGTTCCGAGTAATGACCCTCGATGGGGCCAACACCATCGGGTATGTTGAGCATGCCCTGGGAGGAGAGGTCAAGGCGCTTCCGCAGCAGGTAGAGGACTTGATCACCTTCTTTGAGACGCTACTGAGCGAGGCCTTGTCCCCCTCGGCCTCGCTCGAACTCATAGGCACGATTAACGGTGACCACCATGGAGAGATGGACTAAGTCCAGCTACAGCAATGGGACCGGCGCGAACTGCGTAGAGGTCCGAAATGCGCGGGCGGAGTCTGATGTGGTCGGCGTCCGCGACACCCAGCACCGCCCGCTGGGGCACCTGGACTTCCCTTCCGGTGAGTGGGCGGCCTTCCTCACGGCGGCGAAGGCGGCCGAGGTGTAGTCCGCTTCCCCTGCGCGCTCCTGCCCGCTCCTGCTCGACCCGCCTGTCTTCCGCCGAGGGTGTCCTCAGGGGCACTCTCGGCGTCGAACGTGTCACTGAGGACACCCTCGGCGCGATCCAGCCGCCGGGCACACCCGCGTGATCTCCGCGCGCGGGCTCCCCCGCGCTGCGCGACGCACCGCACCCGTGCCACGCTGCTATTCCCCCGCAGAGTCGGGACACCCGTATCACCCGCATCCCCCATGCCCCATCCCCCGACCAGAAGGAGACGTGCTCGTGATCCTCGTCACCGGAGCCACCGGACAGCTCGGTTCGGCCGTCATCGACCGCCTGCTGGAGCGCACCGACCCCGCCGGGGTGGCGGCGCTCGTGCGCGACCCGGACAAAGCCGCCGGCATCGCGGCCCGGGGCGTCTCGGTCCGCGTCGGCGACTACGACGACCCCGACGCCCTCGACCGGGCCATGCAGGGCGTCGACCGTGTCCTGCTCATCGCGGGCACCGCCCCTCAAGCCCGGGTTCAGCAGCACCGGAACGTGATCGACGCCGCCCAGCGGGCGGGTGTGTCGCTGATCGGGTTCGCCGGCCGGTCGATGCAGAACGCGGACGCGTCGCAGACCCCGCTGATGGGCGACTACTTCGCGACCGAGGACCGGATCCGCAGCAGCGGCCTGCCGCATGCGCTCTTCCGCAACGGCCTGTACATGGACACGGTTCCGCTGTACGTCGGCGGTGCGGGGGTGTTCGAGAACGGCCTGCGGGTGCCGGTCGGCGAGGGCCGGGTCGCCTACGCGCTGCGCCGGGAGATGGGTGAGGCGATCGCCAACGCCATGCTCGACCACGGCGGCGAGAACCGCACCTACGTCGTCGCCGCGCCCGTGACCTACGGCTTCGACGACGTCGCGGCCGCGCTCGGCGAGGTGTCGGGTCGGCCGCTGTCCTACATCCGGGTCACGGAGGAGGAGTACATCGCGGGCGCTGTGCGGTCGGGCACCCCCGAGGAGGTCGCGAACAACGTCCTCGGGTTCTACCGGGACATCCGCGACAATCGGCTCGACGAGACCAGCGGCGATCTGGAGCTGCTGCTGGGGCGCCGGCCCGCCGGCCTCGTCGAAGGGCTGCGCGAACTCTTCTCCCTTCCCGAGTCCACCAGTCCGGCACCGTAGCGCCGCGTCGGCCCCCGGCGCGTCCGGGGCGGGCCGGCGCCGCGTCGGCGGCCGCCCGCCCCGCCGGTCAACGGGTGTAAACCGCACCCGTGCGCCGGGCGTCTTCCTGGGAAGTGATCGGGTGGGGCGCCCCCGCACCCACCGCTTCGCAGCACCCTCCGGCCGCACGCGCCGCGCCGCACCCTCCCGCGCCGCCCCGCTGCCGCACGCGCCCCGTCACTGCGCGCCCACTGCATGCCCACTGCGCGAAAGCTCCGCCAACACCCCGATTCTCAGAGTTCTCAGGTTTCCCAATATCGGTTGTTAACCGGATTCACACTCCGATAGCTTGGCTGCACCAAGGCTCGACGCCGCCGGAGCCCCCAGCCGCGCGGTCGCACAGCCCGCAGACGAGCGTGAGCAGGAACCTCCATGCCTGAGACAACCGCATCCCCCGAGACACCCCACGTCGAAATACCCGAGACCGAATCGCTCGTCGCGGTACGCGGCCAGAAGTGGGTGGTCAGCGGCGTCGATCCCGTTCCCCCCGAACCGGGCGCCCCGCCTCCGCCCGGCGGGACGGTCGTCACCCTGCAGAGCGTCGAGGACGGCCGCTACGGCGAAACCCTCGACGTCGTCTGGGAGATCGAACCCGGCCGCCAGATCCTGCCCAGCGGCTCGCTGCCCGAGGTCTCCCCCGCCCACTACGACCCGCCCGAGCGCCTGGCCGCGTTCCTGGACTCGGTGCGCTGGTCGGCCGTCACCTCCGCAGACGTGCGCACCCTGCAAGCACCCTTCCGCTCCGGTGTGGCCATCGAGGACTACCAGCTGGAGCCGGTCGCCCGCGCCGTCGCCGCGCCCCGCGTGAACCTGCTGCTGGCCGACGACGTGGGCCTGGGCAAAACCGTCGAGGCCGGGCTGGTCGCCCAGGAGCTGCTGCTGCGCCACCGCAGCCGGCGCATCATGATCGTCTGCCCCGCCGGTCTCACGGCGAAGTGGAAAGACGAGATGTTCGAGAAGTTCGGCCTGGACTTCACGATCATCGACTCCGAGCGCTGCGCCCAGGTCCGCAAGGACCTCGGCAGCGCCGCCAACCCGTTCAAGGTCTACCCGCAGACCATCGTCAGCCTGCCGTGGCTGCGCGGCGCCAAGGCCCAGCGGCTGCTCGACGAGGTGCTGCCCGCCGGGAGCGAGGGCACGGGCTACGACAGCACCGGCGCCGCCCACGAGCGCGCGTTCGACCTGCTGATCCTGGACGAGGCCCACCACGTGGCCCCGGCCGCACCCAAGCAGGTCTATGCGGTGGACTCCCAGCAGACCAAGCTGGTGCGCCGCCTGGCCCCGCACTTCACCCACCGGCTGTTCCTGTCGGCCACCCCGCACAACGGCTACCAGGCGTCGTTCACCGCGCTGCTGGAGATCCTCGACGACCAGCGCTTCGCCCGCGGCGTGTCCGCCGACCGCGGCGCCGTCAAGGACACGGTGGTGCGCCGCCTCAAGCGCGACATCACCGACGCCGACGGCAACCCGCGCTTCGCCGAGCGCGACGCCCGCGCGATCCCGGTCGCCTACCCCGACAGCGAGCGCGAGATCCACGGGCTGCTGACCCGCTTCGCCCGGGCGCGCCGCGACAAGCTCACCACCAAAGGCGGCCGCAAGGCCACCGACCTGGTCACCCTGCTGCTGAAGAAGCGGCTGTTCTCCAGCCCGGCCGCTCTGGCCCACACCGTGCAGGTGTACCTGGAGACCCTGCGCTCGCGCGGCCGCGGGCCCGCCGAGCTGGCGGACGACGCGCTGGACGAGGACGCGCCGGAGTGGCTCGACGAGTTCTTCGACGACGTCGCCGCCTACGGCGACGAGGAGCTGGCCCAGGCCGAGGACGACGCGCTGGAGGGCACCCGCCCGTTGCAGCCCGACGCCGACGACGACGAGGAGTCGCTGCTGGTGCGGATGCGCGACTGGGCGCTGGCGCACGAGGCCCAGCCCGACGCGAAGGCCACCCAGCTGATCGAGTACCTCACCGCGGTGTGCAAACCGGACGAGCACTGGACGGACGAGCGCGTGGTGGTGTTCACCGAGTACCGCGACACCCTGGACTGGCTGCGCGGCCTGCTGCACCAGCAGGGCCTGGGCGGCGACCGGGTCGAGGTGCTGCACGGCGGCATGGACACCGACGAGCGCGAGCGGCTGCGGCTGGCGTTCCAGAAGGACCCGGCCCAGCACCCGGTACGGATCCTGCTGGCCACCGACGCCGCCAGCGAAGGCATCGACCTGCAGCGGCACTGCCACCGGCTGGTGAACTACGACATCCCGTTCAACCCGAACAAGCTGGAGCAGCGGATCGGCCGCATCGACCGCTACGGCCAGACCATGACCCCCGAGGTGCGGCACTTCGTGGGCACCGGCTGGGAGGGGGCCGTCGACTCCTACGAGGCCGACCTGGAGTTCCTGTCCCGCGTGGCCACCAAGGTCGCCGCGATGGAGGAGGACCTGGGCTCGGTCAACGCGGTGCTGTCGGACGCGGTGCAGCGGCGGATGCTGGGCCAGAACGCGAGCGTGGACGTCGCCGCGGCCGGCCAGGGCCGCCCGACGCTGCCCGCCGAGTCCGACGTCGGCGGCCAGGTGCGCAAGCTCCGCGCCGACCTGGACAAGACCGTGGACCAGCTGGGGCTGCGACCCGAGCGCATCAAGCGGGTCGTGGACACCGCCCTGGAGCTGGCCCGCCAGCAGCCGCTGCGTCAGCACACCGACGAGAAGCACCTGGCGGAAGGGCTGTACGACGTGCCGGCGCTGACCGGTTCGTGGGTGCGCGCCACCGCCGGGCTGACGGAGAAACTGGCCGGGGCCGGGGCCGGGGCCGGGAGCGGCTCCGGGACCGGTGACGGTGGCGGTGGCGGCCGGAAGGCGAAGCTCCCGGAGCCGCGCCGGCTGCCGGTGACCTTCGACCAGGAGACCGCGCGCGACCGCGACGACGTCGTACTGGCCCACCTCAACCACCCGCTGGTGGCGATGTCCACCCGGCTGCTGCGGGCGGCGGTGTCCAACGACCGGGTGGGCCTGGACCGGGTGACCGCCGTCGTCAGCGACGACCCGGAGCTGGAGGACGTGCTCGTGGGCGCCTACTCCCGGTTCGTGCTGGTCGGCGCGGACGGCGTGCGGCTGCACGAGGAGGTGCTGGAGGCCGGCGGCTGGGCGCCCGCCGAGGGCCGGTTCCGGCGCCTGGAGAACCTGGGCACGCTGCGCGGCATCCTCGACCGGGCGCTGACCGGGGGCCGCCCGCTGCCGGAGCCGGTGTGGCACCGCATCGCCCAGCGCTGGCCGCGCATCGGCGACGGGCTGCGCAACGCCGTCGAGCGGCGCAAACAGACCCGGCAGGAGTCCCTGCGCAAGGGGTTGGAGCAGCGCGAGCAGGCCGAGCGCGACCGCATCACCGCCGTCATCGACCACTTCGCCGCCAGCCTGCGCGACGCGCTGGCCGAGGGTTCCGGCGACGCCGAGGACGCGCTGTTCAGCACCGCCGACGTGCGCGAAACCAACCAGACGCGCGAGGAGCGCGAGCAGTACCGCAAGGACCGGGCGAACTGGGAGCGCCGGCTCGCCGGGCTGGACGCCGAACGCGACCGCGAGCTGGACGCGATCGCCGCCCGCTACAGCCGCCAGGAGCCGCACTCCTTCCCCGTCGCCGTCGTCTTCGTCGTTCCCCAGCGGGAGGCAATCCGATGATCCGCAACGCCCGTCCCCGCCCGAGCGCCGGAGACAGCGCCGAGCAGCACCGCAACTGGCTCGGCCTGATCGAGGTCAGCGGGCCGTTCCTGACCCTGCCGGTGCTGCGCGCCACCTGGCCCGTCCGGCTGGACCCGGTGGACAAGCGGCAGCGCGCCGAGCTGCGCAGGCAGCACGCCCGCTGGATGGCCGACATGGCCGGGACCCAGCGGGAGTGGGTGGGCTATGTGCTGGGCGGCATGCTCGCCTGGGGCGACGACCTGCATATGGACGACCGGGCGGGTGACCGATCGGCGGAGGGCCGACACACGGGCTCGGCGGGATCGGCGCCGGAGGGGGGCGCCGATCCCGCCGACGGGGCCGTCGACGACGACGGCGCGGCGCTGGACGCGCTCGGGCTGGAGGTGCCCGAGCACGACACGCGGGTGGTGCCGTCGTTCGTGCTCACCGACCCGGGCGAGGCCGTCAAGCCCGACACCGTGCGGGTGCTGGGCCTGCTGTGCGCGCCGGGGCAGCGCCCCAGCGCCCGCGTGCCCGGCGAGTCCTGGGCGGCGACACCGGCCGACCGGCTCGCACAGCTGTGCCGCCACCACGGCGTGGAGCTGGGCCTGGTCACCGACGGCCGGTGGTGGACCCTGGTGTGGGCGCCGAGCGGCGGCGTCACCACCACGGCGGTGTTCGACGCGGCGGTGTGGCCCGAGCGGGTCGAGCGCGACGTGCTCGACGCGTTCCACGCGCTGCTGTGCCGCACCCGCTTCTTCGGCGTGCCCGAGGAGACCCGGCTGCCCCGGCTGCTGGCCCAGAGCCAGGATTCGCAGGAGGACATCACCGAGGCCCTGGGCGTACAGGTGCGCCAGGCCGTGGAGATGCTGGTCGCCGCCTTCGGCCGCGCCGACACCGAGCTGCGCTCCCGCGGCGAGCCCGACCTGTCCGACGTCGACGCCCACGAGGTCTACCGCGGCGCGGTGTCGGTGATGATGCGCGTGGTGTTCGTGCTGTTCGCCGAGGAGCGCGGGCTGCTGCCCTCCGACAACGACCTGTACGCCAAGGCGTACTCCGCGGGCGGGCTCAACGCGGAACTGGAGCGGCGCGCACTGGAGGGCAGCGAGGACGAGCTGCAGAACACCTACACCGCCTGGCACCGGCTGCTGGCGCTGTTCCAGGCGGTGTATGCGGGCGTGGACCACCCCCGGTTGCAGATGCACGCCCACGACGGGTCGCTGTTCGATCCGCAGGCGTTCGCGTGGATGCCGCTGATCATCGACGACCAGACGGTGCTGCACATGCTCAACGCGGTGCAGCACGTGGAGGTCGGCACCGGCAAGAACAAGGAGCGGCGCACGCTGTCGTTCCGCGCGCTGGACGTCGAGCAGATCGGCTACGTGTACGAGGGCCTGCTGTCCTACGACGGGTTCCGGGCCGGTGAACTGGTCGTCGGGCTGGTCGGCAAGGAGGGCCGCGAGGAGGAGGTGCCGCTGCGGCGCCTGGAGGAGCTGGCGGCCCGGCACACCGACGTTGCGGCGCTGGCGGAAGCGGCGGCCGCCGAGTTCAAAGACTCGGGGATCGGGTCGAAGCGGGCGCTGGAGAAGAAGCTGGCGCCGCTGTCCGGGCAGGAGAAGGAGGAGGCGCGCAGCCTGCTGCTCGCCGTCACGCGCAGGGACTACCCGCTGGCCGAACGGCTGCTGCCGTTCTACCGGATGCTGCGCACCGACCTGCGGGGCCTGCCGATGGTGGTGATGTCCGGCGAGCTGTACGTGACCGAGTCGGCGCTGCGCAAGAACACCGGCACGCACTACACGCCGCGCTTCCTCGCCGAAGAGGTCGTGGAGGGCGCGCTGGAGCCGCTGGTCTACGAACCGGGACCGCTGCAGACCGCCGACAAGGACACGTGGCGGCTGAAGTCCAGCGAACAGATCCTGGGCCTGAAGGTCGCCGACATCGCGATGGGCTCGGCCGCCTTCCTGGTGGCGGCCGCCCGCTACCTGGGCGCCCGGCTGATCGAGGCGTGGACCGCCGAAAACGACCCGCGCGTGCGCGAGCACGCGGAAGCGGGCGCGGGCGGTGCCGCACAGGGGGGTGTGGGCGCCGGCGCGAGCGCGAGCACCGACGACGACCCGCTGGTGATCGAGGCGCGGAGGCACGTCATCGAGCACTGCCTGTACGGGGTGGACATCAACCCCATGGCGGTGGAGATGGCCAAGCTGTCCCTGTGGCTCGTGTCGATGGACCCGCGGCGCCCATTCACCTTCCTGGACGACCGGCTGGCGGCGGGGGACTCGCTCCTGGGGATCACGTCGATCGAGCAGCTCGAATACATGCACATGGACCCGAAGAAGGGCCGGGAACTGCACGAAGAAGGCGCACTGGTCGACTTCACAGCGGGTGTCCGGGAGCTGGTGAGCGAGGTCGCGGAGACCCGGCGGGAGCTGGCGGAGATCGACGGGACGTCGCTGGAAGGGTTGCAGCGCAAGCGCGAGGCCCTGCGCGAGGCGGAAGAGAAGACGGGGCAGGCGAAACTGCTCGCGGACCTGACCGTGGGGGCGGCGCTGGCCAATGCGGGACATGGTGAGCGGGCGTTGGCGCGGGGATCGCTGGAAGCCGCGGAACTGGGGCAGCGGGCGGTTGAAGGGGATGGTGCAGAGGCGCGTAGCGCGGCGGCGGAGTGGTTGGATATCGAGCGCCCGGTTGGGAGCTTCCCACGCCGGCCGATCCACTGGCCTCTCATGTTCCCCGAGGTATTTGCTGACAGAGGATTCAATTCCATAATTGGAAACCCACCATTTTTGGGAGGCTCCAAGATAAGCGGATCCATGGGGCCGTCATACCGAGACATACTTACATTGGATATCGCAAATAACAAGAAGGGAAACGCCGATCTAATCGCCTTCTTCGTTCTTCGCGCACACCAATTACTGAGCAGCAATGGCCAAAGCGGCATTATAGCAACAAACACCCTCTCTCAGGGCGACACAAGGGAAGTTGGACTCGACCAGCTCTCCACCCAAGAAATAACCATCCGAAGAGCTACAAAAAGCTCTCCTTGGCCGTCAAAGTCTGCCGCCTTAGAGTTCTGCACAGTCTGGACGTCAGTAAGCAAACCAAGCACCACGGCAAAAATCACCTTGGATGGCCAGCCAGTCCGAGCAATCACCCCCACCCTTAGCCCGGAGTCGCGAAGCACAGGAAATCCTCATAAACTGAACGCCAACATCAAGATAGCATTCCAAGCATCAAAAATCGATGGACTTGGATTTACACTTTCAGAGGAAACCGCCAAAGAATGGATCTCCCAAGATCCCAAGAATAGGGATGTCCTTTTTCCGTTTTTGAACGGAAAAGATTTAAATACGATCTCTACGCACGATGCAAGCCGCTGGGTAATAGACTTCAGAAACTGGCCTCACGAAAAAGCCCTTCAATACAAAAAACCTTATGAGCAAACTCGGCGACTCGTGAAGCCCGAGCGCGAAAACAATAACAGGAAAATCAGGCGTGAGCGATGGTGGGTCTTTGCGGAGACAGCACCCGGACTATACTCCGCCATTTCCAATTTGAGTAGCGTAATCGCATTGACCAGGGTCAATAGGTTTGTACTTCCGGCGAGAATTTCGACGGGCCCAGTATTCAGTGAGGCGGTCGTAATTTTTGCCAGTGGAAGTTCCGCATTACTCGCCACCTTGTCGGGGTCACTCCACTACTGGTGGGCGAAATCACATGCCTCCTCCATGAAGGCCGATCTCCGCTACACCCCCTCCGACGTCTTCGAAACGTTCCCCCTTCCTCCCCTCACCGAGGAACTCCGCACTCTCGGCGACCGGCTCGACACCTACCGCCGGGACGTCATGCTTTCCCGCCAATCCGGCCTCACCAAGACCTACAACATGGTCTTCGACCCCACCGTCACGGACTCCGACATCCAGGAGCTCCGCGATATCCACCGGGCCATCGACGAGGCCACCGTCCGCGCCTACGGGTGGGAGGACCGGGTCGAATCCGTCGGCGGCCTGGACCACGGTTTCCATCAGGTCGGGGGCCACGAAACCCGCTACACCATCGGTCCGGCCGCCCAGCGCGAGATCCTCGACAGCCTGCTGGAGCTGAACCACGAGCGCTACGCCGAAGAGGAAGCCCAGGGGCTGCACGACAAGAAGAACAAGAAGTCCAAAGGCAAGGCCGACGACGAAGGGACGCTGTTCTAGATGACCTCCGACGGCAGCGACGGCGACGGCCTGTTCGACCATCCCAACGGGCAGCAGCAATCCCTCGACACCGACACCACCGCCGGCAAGGACTCCGCCTCCGACGACGGCCGCACCGAGGCCGAAGCCAAAACCGCCGAGATCATCTCCCGCCTGGAGGCCCCCCAGAACTTCAGCGGGCAGAACTCCTACCACGTGCGCGACGAGTTCCAGCGCATCGTGGAACTCGACCTCCTCGGCCCCTGGGGCGGTGACCGGGAGGAGTTCAACCCCAGCGCCAAGGGTCCCCGGGAGCGCTACCTCGTGGGGATGCTCGGCCCCAAGCACCAGCCCGCGACCTCCCGCCCCGGCGCCGGCGAGGCCGCCGATCCCCAGGCTCAGGCCGAGGGCGATCCCGGCGGCGAGGGTGCGAGCGAACTCCCCGACGTCGTCACCACGCAGAACCTGGGCCGGATCTGGGCGTCCTCCATGGGGATGGCGTTCACCGTCGGCGACGACACCGGCGCCGTCGCGGTCACCGCCTCCTGGGGTGAGTACGGCCGCCGCGAGGCCAGTGACGACGACGGACGCAAGCGCCAGACGTGGGGCCGGGAACCGCGGGTGTTCACCCGCGAGATCCGGCTGGACGGCGCCGGTCCCGAATCCCTCGACCAGCGCGTCGGGCTGACCACCCCCACGCCCGACGACACCTCCTCCCCCGGCGTCTACCTGGACGTGGCGGTGCGCCCGCGCGGCGGGCGGCGGACCGTGGAGCTGACGCTGGTCAACAACCAGGCCGAGCCAAGCTCCAACCCCGACACCGCGTGGCTGTTCCAGGCGAAGCTGTCGGTGACCGCGCTCGACGGCGACGCCGCCGTGTTCCTCCCGGTCGACGACCCCCTCGACCCCGGCACCGCGGCGCCCGACGGCTCCTCCGCCGACAGCGCCGAGGAGCTGCACCTGCGGTTGCTGTACCGCGAGCGGCTGTCCTATGCCCAGGGCCGCAACGTCGCCGTGCACGAGGACGCCGACCACGGGCTGCGCCGCGCCCGCAAGCTGGAAACCACCTGGCTGCCCTACTACGACGTGGCCGCCACGACCGCGCCGATGGGCGCGGGCACGCCGCTGGCCGGCACCGAGCTGCGCATGGACGCGCTGGCCACCGCCGAACCCGAGGAGCTGCGCCGCGGCCTGGCGCCGCTGGCCGAGGGCTACACCGCCTGGTTAGACGAGCGCGAAGCCGAGATCGGGTCGCTCCCCGAGCGGTTGCGGGAGACCGCCGAGAGCGCCGTGTTCACCGCGCGCCGGGCCGCCGACCGCATCCGCGCCGGGATCGAGCTGCTGAGCGACCCGGCTGCGCCCGGCCACGGCGACGCGCTGCGCGCGTTCAACTTCGCGAACCGGGTGATGGCCGATCAGCGCCGCCACACCGAGATCGCGCGGCTGCGCGAGGACCCCTCGGTGACCTACGCCGACGCCGAGCGCGCGGTGCGCGGCCGCGGCGACGAGGTCGCCTCGTGGCGGCCGTTCCAGTTGGCGTTCGTGCTGCTGAACCTGCCGCCGCTGGGCGACTACGACCACCCCGAGCGGGCCGCCTCGCCCGAGGCCAAGGTGGACCTGCTGTTCTTCCCCACCGGCGGCGGCAAAACCGAGGCCTACCTGGGGCTGACCGCGTTCACGTTCGCGATCCGCCGGTTGCAGGGCACCGTGGGTTCGGGCGCTGAGGCGCGCAGCGGCGAGGCCGGGGTGGCGGTGCTGATGCGCTACACCCTGCGGCTGCTGACAGCCCAGCAGTTCCAGCGGGCCTCAGCGCTGGTGTGCGGCGCCGAGGTCGCCCGCCGGGAGCACCCCGAGGTGTGGGGCGAGGAGCCGTTCCGCATCGGGTTGTGGGTCGGCGGGCGGGTCTCGCCCAACTCCTACGACGACGCCGCCGCCGAGATCGCCCAGGCCCGCGAACAGGGCGGGCAGAAGCGCTCCACCGTCCTGCAGACGCTGGCCTGCCCTTGGTGCGGCGCCGCGCTGGCCGCCCACCGCGACCTGGAACCCGACCCCGACACCCGCCGGGTGCTGCTGTTCTGCCCCAACGCCGAAGGCGCCGACGCGTGCCCGTTCTCCCGTACGCGCGCGGCCGAGGGCCTGCCGATCCTCACCGTGGACGAGGAGATCTACCGCTACACGCCCGGCCTGGTCATCGCCACCGTGGACAAGCTCGCGCAGCTGCCCTGGCAGGGGCACGCGGGCATGCTGTTCGGGCGGGTCAGCCGGCGCTGCCCCCGGCACGGTTACCAGCACGCGGACCTGGAGTCGCGCACCGGCTGCGGCAGCCGGCACCAGGCCAAGGGCGCCCTGCCCGCCGTGTCGGCGCACCCGGTGGTGCGGCTGCGCCCGCCGGATTTGATCATCCAGGACGAGCTGCACCTGATCTCGGGGGCGCTGGGCACCACGGTGGGGCTGTTCGAGTCGGCCGTGGACCAGCTGTGCACGTGGACCACGCCCAGCGGCGCCGAGGCCGCGCCCAAGATCGTGGCGTCCACCGCCACCACCAAGAACGCCGCCGCCCAGGTGCGCGGGGTGTTCGCCCGCGACCTGGAGATCTTCCCGCCGCAGGTCACCGATGTGGCCGACACGTTCTTCTCGCGGCAGGTGCCGGTGACCGAGCAGACGCCGGGGCGGCGCTACCTGGGGGTGTGCGCCCACGGGGTGCGGCTGAAATCCGCGGAGATCCGGCTGGCGGAGATCCTGCTGCTGGCCGGGCAGACCATGTTCGACACGCACGGCGCCGCCGCCGACCCGTACATGACGATGGTGGGCTACTTCAACGCCACCCGGGAGCTGGCGGGCATGCGGCGCTACGTCGACGACGACGTCGTCACCCGGGTGCGCCGGCACGGGCGCGCGAAGGGCCTGTCGGACCGGCTGCACGGGCCCGCGTCGATGCTGGAGGTCCAGGAGCTGACCTCGCGCATCTCCTCGGGCGAGATCAGCCGGGTGCTGCGGCGGTTGGAGGGCGGCTTCGACCCCGAGTTGGACACCTCCGCGCGGACGAAGGCGATCCGCGCGAACGTCGCCGACACGCTGAGCCGCCGCCCCCGGAACTCCTCGCGCCCCTCACAGGCGGCGTTCCACCCGGTGGCCCAGGCGTGGTCGCAGCGCCGCAGCGACGACGCCAACCCCGTCGACGTGGTGCTGGCGACCTCCATGCTGCAGGTGGGTGTGGACGTGTCGCGGTTCGGGCTGATGGTGGTGACCGGCCAGCCCAAGAGCACCGCCGAATACATCCAGGCGTCCTCGCGGGTGGGCCGCGACCCGAAGCGGCCCGGGCTGGTGGTGGCGCTGTACAACTGGACGCGCCCGCGCGACCTGGCGCACTTCGAGGACTTCCGCAACTACCACGCGTCCTTCTACCGGCGGGTGGAGTCGCTGTCGGTGACGCCCTACACCCGCCGGTCGCTGGACCGCGGCACGGCGGCGGCGTTCATCGCGGCGGTGCGCAACACCGCCGAGGAGCACTCGCGCAACGGCGACGCCCACGACGTCGACCTCGACGGGCCGGTGGCCGACGGTGTCGCCCGGCGGATGCTGGACCGGGCGGAGTTCGTCGCGGGCCCGCGCGGGCGCGACTACCTCGCCGAGCGCCTCAACACCCTCAAGGACGCCTGGGACCGGGGCCGGCACGCGTCGGCCCGGCTGGGCTACCGGCCGGAGAACAGGAAGGAGCAGCGGCTCGTGCCGCTGCTGCACCGGCCGGGTGAGGGGCCCTGGGACGAGACCACGGTCGGCATGTCCATGCGCGAGACCGAGAACGAGGTGAACCTGCTGCTGCCCGGCGACGGCCGGTTCTTCCAGCCGCCGGCGAACGCGCCCGCGTGGTCGGCGGCGCCTGCGGGCCGCGGCGACGGTGCCGCACCCGCCGGCGGGCAGGCGGAAGCGGACGACGACCGGGAAAGCGACGGCGACGAGATGGGCGACAGCGCCCTCACGCGGCCGGGCGAAAAGAGGAGGCGGCGATGAGCGCACGGGCCGAAGCCGACGGGCAGTACCGGCGCCGGGTCGGCGCGGTGCGTCCCAGCCACCTGATGTTCACCGGCGGTGTCGGCGCACTGGTGGACCTGCCGAACTTCTCGGTGCTGGTGCGCGGGCTGGACGACTGGAGCTACAGCAGCGTCCCCAATCTGGAGCCGATCACCGAGCCGCGGCTGCTGGCGGCGGTCGCGCGCCGGCACCGGCGTGTCACGTCGATGTGGTCGGCGCCGTGGCTGGACGGCGTCGACTCCGACCCCAACGGCGAAGCTTCGCGCGTGGGGGTGCCGGTCGAACCGTTCCCGGCGTGGCTGCGCTGCACCGCCTGCAACGAGCTGGCGGCGCTGGACTCGCGGGTGTTCGCGTTCAAGAACGACAAGCCGCGGGCGCCGCACGAGGCCAAGTTCGTGCACGAGGGGTGCACGACCAAGAAGGGCCGCGACAAGCCGCTGGCGGTGGCCGCGCGGTTCCTGCTGGCGTGCACCCGCGGGCACCTGGACGACTTCCCCTACGCCTACTTCGTGCACTACGGGGCGGCCTGCCCCAAGGCCACCCACCCCAAGATGCGGATGGAGGACCGCGGCGGCAACATCGGCGCCAACGTCGCCATCCAGTGCGTCAACTGCGGCGAGCAGCGCAACATGCGCGACGCGATGGGCAGCCGCGGCAAAGAGAACCTGCCGCGGTGCCGGGGACGCCACCCGCACCTGGGCACGTTCGATCCCGACGGGTGCGCGGCCGAGCCGACGGTGCTGGTGGTGGGCGCGTCCAACCAGTGGTTCGCCCAGACCCTGTCGGTGCTGGCGGTGCCCCGCACCGGGGAGAACGAGCTGCGCGCGAAGGTCGAGGAGCACTGGGACACCACGTTCAAAGGCATGCCCTCGACCAGTCCCGAGTTCATCACCTGGGCCCGCGAGACCCTTCCGGCACTGCGCCAGTTCGCCAAGTGGAGCGACGCGGAAGTGTCGGAGATGATCGGCAAGGTCCGCGAAAGCAAGGAGGCCGGTGGCGAGGACGCCGCTAAGGACGACGACACCGACCTGCGCAAACCCGAGTGGGACGTGTTCTCCGCGCCCGAGGCGCCCGAACCCACCGCCGACTTCACGCTGCGGCGCGACCCGGACGGGGTGCCCGCGCCGCTGCGCGGGATCTTCAGCGACGTGGTGCAGGCCGAGCGGCTGCGCGAAGTGCGGGCGCTGACGGCGTTCACCCGGCTGGACGCGCCCGACCCCGACGACCCCGACCTGGTCGCGCAGGCGCCGCTGTCGCGGTCGGAGACGACGTGGGTGCCGGCGAGCGAAGTGCGCGGCGAAGGCGTGTTCCTGCGGGTGGGCGAGGACCTGCTGACCGCGTGGGAGAAGCGGGTCGCGGGCTCGGACGCGCTGGGGCTGCACCGCGACGCCTACCGGCAGTTCCGGATGAACCGCTACTCCGACCGGCTGCCGGGCGGGTTCGACCCGATGCGGCACTGGCCGGGGTCGCGCTACATCGCGCTGCACACGCTGTCGCACCTGCTGATCCGCGGGATCGCGGCCGAATGCGGCTACAGCGCGGCCAGCCTGTCCGAGCGGATCTACGCCGGCGACGAGGACGACCCGCGCGGCGGCATCCTCATCTACACGGCGGTGCCCGACGCGGAGGGGACGCTGGGCGGTCTGGTGTCCCAGGCCGAGCCGGAGCGGCTGGTGCGGCTGGTGCGGCGGGCCCTGGGCGATGCGATGCGGTGCTCGTCGGACCCGCTGTGCGCGGAGCGGCTGCCCCAGCCGCACGCCGACTTCCTGCACGGCGCCGCCTGCCACGTGTGCCTGTTCGTGTCCGAAACCACCTGCGAACGCGGCAACCGGTTCTTGGACCGGCGGTTCGTGGTGCCCATCGACGACCCCGAGCTCGCGCTGTACCGCGAGCCGGTGCAGTAGGAGGGCGTGGTTATGGCGGCGGAGGATTCCGGGGCCGCGGCGGCCGCCTTCGAGGGGGCCGCCGAGCGGGCCGCACCCGCGCTCGGCGGTGCGGCGCTGCGCGGGCTGGCGGCGCGGATCGGCGGGGGCTGGCCCGACCAGGCGATCCTGGCGTCCGTGCGCGACGAGGAGGCGGCCGCCGCGGTGCTGGCGGCGCGCCGGGACGCCGGTGTCGGCGACGGCGCAGCCGCCGCCTACCTGCGCGGGCTGGCCGCCGGGTACGCCCGCGGGTCCGGCGCCGTGGGCGTGGAGACGGTGTGGAGCGGCCCAGCCAGCCACGCCGTGCCGGTGCGCGCGACGGCGCAGGCGCTGCTGGAGGTCATCGCCGAGGCCGAGAGCGAGCTGGTGCTGATGACCTACTCCGCCCGCCCGCACGACCGCATCCGCGAAGCGCTGGCGGCGGCCGCCGGGCGCGGGGTGCGGGTGGACGTGGTGGTGGAGACCCTGCAGGGCGCGGGCGGCGCCATCAGCGGCGCCGAACCGGCGGGGGCGTTCGCCGGGCTGGCGGGCGTGGAGCTGTGGCACTGGCCGCCCGGGCAGCGCGAGCAGGAGAGGGCGAAGGCGCACGCGAAGCTCGCCGCGGCCGACCGGCGGGTGCTGCTGGTCTCCAGCGCGAACCTGACCCAGTCGGGCGTGACCGACAACATCGAGGCGGGCCTGCTCATCCGCGGCGGCGACGCGCCCCGCCGCATCGCCGAACACGTCGCCGAACTCCGCACCCGCGGCGTCCTCGCCCCGCTGTACGGGGGTGGGCGTTCATGACACGGATAGCCGGGGAGCTGGGAGAGCTGTCGGGCCGCGCGGTCCATCAGCGTCACCGCGGATCCGCACACGCGTTCCGCGCCCATCGAGCGCGCGGTTTCAACCACTCTGCGGGCCGCACAGTGGTTGAAACCGCGCGCTCGATGAGGGCCGTCGTCTGCCCCCGCCCCCTTCCCCTCCCGCGCTCCCTTCCCCGACGGAGGCCGCTGTGAGTGGCCGTGACGGCGAGCGGGCCGTGCTCGGGGCGGGCGACATCGCGCGGCTGACCGGGGTGCGCCGGCCCGCGGTCAGCAACTGGCGGCGCCGCTACGCCGACTTCCCCCGCCCGGTCGCGGGCAGCTCCACCAACCCGCGGTTCGCGCTGGAGGACGTGGAGCGGTGGTGCCGCGACCACGGCAAACCGTTCGAGGCCGACGCCGCCGAACGGGTGTGGCAACGGGTGCAGGCCGGGGTCGACGGGGTGCGCACCGCGGAATTCCTCGCCCACGCCGGACTGGCGCTGGCCGGCGGTGCGGCCGCCGGGTCGGGGCTGGCCGGACCCGACCCGGGGTGGGCGCCGCTGCTGGCCGCGGTCACCGGAACCGCCGGCTCCGCCGAAACAGCCGAGTCCTGCCCGGCGCCGCAGCTGTACGAGCGGCTGTGCGCCCGGTTCACCGCCGAGCGGGAACGCGCCGGCGCGCTGGACGCCGGCGTCGCCGCGGCGATGGCCGCGATCGCCGGGGCGGGACCGGGCTCCACCGTGCTCGACCCGGCCTGCGGCACGGGGACGCTGCTGCACGCCGCCGCCGCGTGCGGCGCGCAGCCGCTGCACGGCCAGGACCTGGACCCCGCGCACGCCGTCATCGCGCGCTGCCGGATGCTGCTGGCGGGGCTGAGCTGCGAGACGGCGAGCGGGGACGCGCTGCGCGCCGACGGGTTCGCCGGCCGCGCCGCCGACGCCGTGCTGTGCGACCCGCCGTTCCGGGACCGCGACTGGGGCTGCGCCGAACTGGCCGAGGACGCCCGGTGGGCCTACGGGCAGCCGCCGCGCGGGGAGGGCGAGCTGGCGTGGGTGCAGCACTGCCTGGCGCGGGTGCGGCCCGGCGGCCGGGTGGTCGTGCGGATGCCCGCGGCGGCGGCCGACCGGCCGTCGGGGCGGCGGGTGCGTGCGGCGCTGGTGTCGGCGGGCGCGCTGCGCATGGTCGCCGAACTGCCCGGCGGCGACGCCCCGCCCACCGCGCACCTGTGGGTACTGGACCGTCCCGACGGGGCCGAGCGCGGCGCCGCCGCACCGGTGCTGACGGCCGCCGGGGTGCGCGACGCCCGCGAGCTGGTGCGGCTGTGGCAGCACCGGGACCGGCCGGAGGCGGCGGGCGAGGGCCCGGCGGCCGCCGCGGTGCCCGTCTCCGACCTGCTGGAGTGCGACATGGACCTGCGGCCCGCCCCGGCGCAGGAAGCCGGGGCGGAAACCGCCGGTGAGACCTACGTGCGGCTGCGGTCGGAGCTGATCGCCGCGCTCGGCGCGGTCGCCGACCTGGTGCCCGAGCTGGGGCCCGCTCCGGAGGACGGCGGCGGCGCGGCCGAGGACGGGACGGCGCCCACGGTCGCGGAGCTGGCCGCCGCCGGGGCGGTGGAGATCCATCAGGCGCCGCTGGGCGCGGGGGCCGACCGCGGGCCGCTGGCCGTGCTCACCCACCGGGACCTGCGTGCGGGCGCGGCGCCGAGCGGGCGGGGCGAGGAGGTGCCCGGCCGGGTGGTGGTCCGCCCCGGCGACGTGGTGGCGGCACTCGCCGGGCGCTGCCCGGCGCGGCTGGCCGGCGGGGCCGACGCGGGTGCGGCGCTGGGTCCGCGGCTGATGCTGCTGCGCTGCGACGCCGAACGCGTCGATCCCGGCTACCTCGCGGGGGTCGTCTCGGCCGCGGCGGCCGCCGAGAAGCGGCCGGGGCGGCGCGCGCACTCGGGGCGGTTCGATCCGCGCGCGGTGCGGGTTCCCGCGGTGCCGGTGGAGCGCCAGCGCGCCCGCGCGGCGGCCATGGACCGGCTGGCCGGCACCCGCGCGGGCCTGGCCCGGCTGGCCGACCTCGGCGAGCACCTCGCGCGCACGGGCGGGGGCGGTCTGGCGGACGGCGCGCTCGCCCCCGAGGAACCGACATGACGGGGCGGCGCGACGGCCCGCGGCCTGCCATCCTCGGTGGGGCGCCCGTCCCCGGGACCACGGCCCCCTCGTTTCCCGCAGACGTCCGAGAACCGCGGTCACCGCCTGACACCTGCGGTTTCCGGCCGCACCGCGCACCGTCCCGCACCCCGACGACGACACTTCCCCCAGGAGGCGCCCCCATGAGCCCGGAGCACGCGTCCGACCCGCACAGCGACATGCTGGACGGGCGCTACGAGCTCAGACCGATGCCGCTGGCCCGCGGCGGCATGGGCGAGGTGTGGGAGGGCCACGACACCCGCCTGGACCGCGAGGTCGCTGTCAAGTTCATCCGGTTCCCCGACGGCGAGCACGACCAGGAGATGGTGCGGCGGTTCGTGCGCGAGTCGCGCATCACGGCGCGGCTGCGCCACCCCGGTGTGCCCGCGGTCTACGACGCCGGGAGCCTGGACGCCCGCCCGTACCTGGTCATGCAGCGGGTGCACGGCATCAGCCTCGCCGACCTGGTGGCCGAGCAGGAGCGGCTGGACGCGGGGTGGGCGGCGGCGGTCGCCGCGCAGGTGTGCTCGGTGCTGACCGCCGCGCACGGCGCCTCGCTGGTGCACCGCGACCTCAAACCCGTCAACCTGATGCTGGAGCCCGACGGCACGGTCAAGGTGCTGGACTTCGGGCTGGCCGTGGCGATGGAGGGCGCGGACACCTCCCGCATCACCCGCAGCGGCGAAACGCCCGGCACCCCGGCCTATATGGCGCCCGAGCAGCTGATGACCGGCGGTTCCACGCCGCAGAGCGACCTGTACTCGCTGGGGTGCGTGCTCTACGAGATGCTGGCGGGCGCGCGGGCGTTCAGCGGTTCGACGCCGTATGCGGTGATGCACAAGCAGGTCGGCGAAGCTCCGCGGCCGCTGCAGAGCCTGCGCCCCGACGTGCCCGACGGGTTGCTGCGGGTGGTGGAGTCCCTGCTGGAGAAGTCGCCGGACGACCGCCCCGCGGGAGCGGAGGAGGTCTACCGGTCGCTGCTGCCCCACGCCGCGGACCTCGGGCCGATCCCGGGTGTGCTGCACCCGCCGGCGCTGCCCAGCCCGGTGCGGATGCAGGCGGCGGTGCTCGACCGGGTCTTCGCCGGCGGCTCCACCTCCCCGCCGGCGGCGTCCGGCACCCCCGACGACCCGGGCGCCCCGGACATCCCCGACCCCGTGGACGTCCGGCCCGGGCCGGACGGCTCCGCCGCCGGCGGTGCCGCGACCGGCACCGGCATGGCGCGCACCGACATCGCCGGCACCCGGGAGCGCGCCGCCGACCTGGCCGCTTCGTCGCGCTACCGCCAGGCCGCCGACGTGCTGCGGGCCGCCGTAGGCACCGCCGTCACCGTCTTCGGCGGCGCCGACAGCGACGTGGTGGACCTGCGCATGGACTGGGCCAACGTCCTCTTCGAAGGCGGCGACTTCCGCAACGCCGCGCCGGTGTTCTACGACCTCGCCTGCGACCTGGCCGAACGCGACGGTTCCGACGACTCGCTGGTCTTCCGCTGCCGCCTGCAGAACGCGACGTGCCGGGCGCTGATGGGCGAGACCGACGCGGCGCTGGAGACGCTGCGGCGGCTGCTGGCCGACGAAGAGCGGGTCTACGGCCCCGACGACCAGCGCCCGCTGGAGCTGCGCCGCCAGATCGGCCTGCTGGAGCGCGGCGCCGGCCGCCACACGCGGGCCGAACGCACGCTGCGCTCCCTCGCCGACGACCTCAGGCGCATTCACGGACCCGACCACCCCCAGCTCAGGCAGGTCCTCGGCCTCCTGCACGCCCCCCTCGGCGAATCCGACGGCGGCTGACCCCGGCCGGCCCCGGTCCGCGGCCGCCCACCGCACCCGCCCCCCGCTACAAGGAGCTCCCCCGTTGCCCACGCTCGCCATCGACCGCGACTTCCTCCGCGAGTTCGCCGACCTGGAGAAGCCCGTGCAGGACCGGGTGGAGGAGGTGTTCGCCAAGTTCGACCGCGCCACCCACACCGGCCTGCATCTGGAGAAGGTGACCCACGCCCGCGACCGGCGGTTCCGCACCATCCGCATCGGCAAATCCCACCGCGGCGTCGTGCTCGCGCCCGAGTCCGGCGACATCTACACGCTGCTGAAGGTCCTGCCGCACGACGAGGCCTACGCGTGGGCGGCGCGGCGCACCGCCTCGGTCAACTCCGCCACCGGGCGCATCGAGATCCGCGACAGCGAGGCCATCGACACCGTCCGGCCGCACCTGGAGCAGATGGCGGCCACGCGGCAGCGGGAGGAGCCGGCGGAGCTGTTCGCGGAGGTCGCCGACGCCGACATGCACCGGCTCGGCATCGACCCGCAGACCCTGGAGTTCGCGCGGGTGCTGACCGACCCGGTGCAGCTGGAGACGGCCCGGATGTTCCTGCCGACGACCCAGTGGCAGGTGCTGTACGGGCTGGCCACGGGCATGGCGCCGGAGCAGGTGTGGGACGAGTTGGGCGCGGCCATCACCTCCGGCGGCGACGGGTTCGACCCGGAGGACCTGGACGCGGCCGTGCGGCGCAGCCCCGACCGCGTCGTCCTGGTGGACGGACCGGGCGAGCTGATGGCGGTCTTCGCCCGGCCGTTCGACCTGTGGCGGGTCTACCTGCACCCGATGCAGCGCGACGCGGCCGAGGCCCGCCACAGCGGCCCGGCGCGGGTCACGGGCGGTCCCGGAACCGGCAAGACCGTCGTCGCGCTGCACCGCGCCCGCGCCCTCGCCGAGCGCGGCGCGGGGCCGGTGCTGGTCACGACGTTCACGTCGACGCTGGCGGAGTCACTGGCGGCGGGGATGAAAGTGCTGGCCGACACCCCGGAGCCGCTGGAGGCGGTCACGGTCGAGCACGTCGACAAGCTCGCCCACCGCGTCTTCCGCGAGGTGCACGGGCCGCCGCAGCTGCTGCAGAACCAGCGCGAGCGGGAGCTGTGGACCGCGGCCGCCGAGCACACCGGGGCCGGGTTCAGCCCCGCGTTCCTGGCCGAGGAGTGGCGCCAGGTGATCCTGGCCAAGCGCATCGACTCCGCCGACGCCTACCTGGCCGCCAAGCGCACCGGGCGCGGCCGGCGGCTGGGCGCCGCGCAGAAGGCCCGCGTGTGGCAGGCGGTGTGGGAATTCCAGCGCGAGCTGCGCGACGGCGGCCTGTGGACCCACGAGTCGGTGTGCGCCGAAGCCGCACGCATCCTCGCCGAACGCGCCGACGACGACAAGCCCTACCGGCACGTGGTCGTCGACGAAGCCCAGGATCTGGGCCCGGAGAAGTGGCGGCTGCTGCGGGCGGCCGTTCCCCACGCCCCCGACGACGTCTTCATCGCCGGCGACACCCACCAGCGCATCTACGCCAACCGGGTCAGCCTGCGCGAGGTCGGCGTCGACGTCACGGGCCGGTCGCGGCGGCTGCGGGTCAACTACCGCACCACCGCCCAGATCCTGGGGTGGAGCCTGGAGCTGCTGCACGGCGAGAGCATCGACGACATGGACGGCGGCCTGGAGACGCTGGCGGGCTGCCGCTCCGAGGTCAGCGGCCTGCCGCCGCAGCTCACGGGGTTCGCGAACCGGGCCGCCGAGCTGCGCGCCCTGGCCGACACGGTGCGGGAGTGGCTGGGCGCCGACGTGCTGCCGAGCGAGATCGGTGTGGCGGCGCGCTCCAACCGCCTGGCCGAGGAAGCCGCCGACGCCCTGGTCCAGGCGGGCGTCGCGGCGCGCATGCTCCGCGGCGGCCAAGCCGAGGAGGACGCGGTGTCGGTGGGGACCATGCACCGCATGAAGGGGCTGGAGTTCCGCTGCCTGGCGGTGGTCGGCGCCGACGCCGACCGGATCCCCTCGGCCAAGGCCCTCACCCCGGAATCCGAGGACGCCGTCGCCCACGCCAACGACCTGCAGCGCGAACGCTGCCTGCTGTTCGTGGCCTGCACCCGGGCGCGCGAACTCCTCAACGTCACCTGGCAGGGCGAGCCCAGCCCGTTCCTGCCGAAGGCGGGGTGAGCGGCGCGGTCCGTCGCCCGCGTGTCCCCCGCCGCATTTTCGCGAACGTCCCCCCAAGAAGCAGGAAGCAGGAAGGTGGACGATGACCAAACTGTCGATGCTGCTCGACCAGATCGAGGTCGGCACGGTGCAGCTGCCGGAGTTCCAGCGCGGCTACGTGTGGAACCGCGAGCAGGTGCGCGCGCTGATGACGTCGATGTACCGCGGCGATCCCGTCGGCAGCCTGCTGATGTGGGAGACCGCGGCCGAGGTCGCGGTGACCGGCGGCATCCCCGGAAACGGGACGCACCTGCTGCTGCTGGACGGGCAGCAGCGGGTGACGACGCTGTACGCCGTCATCCGCGGTAGGCCGCCGGCGTTCTTCCGCGGCGACCCGAAAGTGTTCACCGGGCTGTACTTCAACGTGGAGTCCGAAGCGTTCGAGTTCTACGCGGCGAGCAAGATGAGCGGCGACGACACCTGGATCGGCGTCACCGATCTGTTCGCCTCCGGCCCGGTGCCGTTCCTGGCGACCTTCGCCGACCGGCCCGACAAGGGACAGCGGTACCTGGACCGGCTCAACCGGCTGGCGCAGATCACCGACCGGGAGCTCCACCAGGAGAAGATCGACGGGGCCGAAAAGACCGTGGACGAGGTCGTCGACATCTTCAACCGGGTCAACAGCGGCGGCACCAAGCTGTCCAAGGGCGATCTGGCACTGGCCAGGCTGTGCGCGGAGCGGCCGGAAACGCGCGAAGAGATGCGCGGCCACCTGGACCGCTGGGAGGCGGCGGGTTTCTCGTTCTCGCTTGACTGGCTGCTGCGCAACGCCACGGCGGTCGCCACCGGCCAAGCGGACTTCAAGGCCCTCAGGGGCGTGTCCGCCGCGGAATTCGGGACCGCTCTGCGCACGTCCGTCGAGCACACCGACACGTTCCTCGACGCGGCCTCGGGCCGTCTGGGGCTGGACCACGACCGGGTCCTCATGGGCCGCTCGGCGATTCCGGTCGTCGCCCGGCTGCTCAGCGTCGACGGCGACGCCTTCAAGGACAGCGCCCGGCGCGACAAGGTCCTGTTCTGGTACATCCACTCGGCGCTGCGGGGCCGGTTCAGCGGATCGACGGAGACCTCGCTCCAAGAGGACTACAAGGCCGCCGCGAACAGCGGGGTCGACGGACTCATCGAGACCCTGGAGCGGTGGCGCGGCGGGAACCTCGACATCCGCGCCCACGATTTCGAGGCCTTCACCCGGGGGGCGCGCTTCTACCCGCTGCTGTACATGCTGACGCGGGTGATGGGCGCACGGGACTTCGGCAGCGGGCTGGAGCTGAAGGCGGAGTCGCTGGGCAAGCTGACGTCGCTGCAGATGCACCACATCTTCCCCAAGGCCCTGCTCGACAAGAGCTACAGCGCGGGACAGGTCAACGCCCTCGCCAACTTCTGCTTCCTGACCCAGCAGTCGAACCTGGAGATCGGGAAGAAGGCTCCGCAGGACTACTTCGCCGAGGCCGAGGAGCGCCATCCCGGGGTGCTGGAGTCGCAGTGGATCCCCGCCGACCCCGACCTGTGGCGGGTGGAGCGCTACCCGGACTTCCTGCAGGAACGGCGCGAGCTGCTGGCCAAGGCGGCCCGGGACTTCCTCGCCGGGTTGCACGACGGGACCCGGCCCGGCGGCGACGACACCGAGCTTGCGCCGGTGCAGCTGGTCACCGACCCCGCCGACGACAACCCCCGGGTAGTACAGGTCCGCGAACTGATCGAGGAACTGCAGCGCGACGGCTACGCCGAGCCCTCCACCGACACGAGCATCGGCGACCCCGACACCGGCCGCGAACTGGCCGTGGCCGAAGCGTTCTGGCCCGAGGGCCTGCAGCCGGGCAAGGGGGCGCCGGTGGTGCTGGAGCTCGACTCCGACCATGCGGACGTGCGCCGGCTCACGGAGCTGGGCTATGCCGTGTTCACCTCGACGGACGCGCTGCGCGGGTTCGTGGACCGGCAGAACGCCGCAGCGGCCGGAGAGGCGACCGCCGAGTCGCAGGAAGGGCCGGATCCGACGGAGGACGCGGACGGTGCCGAACCGGTCGGCTCCCCCGGCGGGAACGCCCTGCTGCGGGAGTTCGACGCCGCCATGCACGGTCTCTACCGGCGCGCCCGCGACGAGGCGGGGCACAACGACCCGCGCTTCCTGAACATGCTCTACGACCTGACGCCCCTGGAGACCGCCCGCAAACTGCTCAACGCGCCGGCGGTCTCCGACGGTTTCGGCGACCTGTGGGAGCGCGGCCGCCTGGACCTGACGGTGGAGGCGCTGGCGCTCAACACGACGTTCGCGCCGCTGTTCACCGACCCGCAGCTGTCCAGGGCCCGCACCCGCCTGGAACAGTTCGGCCACCCGGCAGCGGCGAGCTAGCCGACCGGGACCGGCCACAGGCGCCGCCGGGCGCCGCCCTACCTACGCCCGGTGGCCCTTGCCCGATGCCGGGCCGAGGACGAGGCGGTCCCGATGGGGACCGTGCACCGCATGATGGGGCTGGAGTTCCGCTTCCTGGCCGTGGTCGGCGCCGACGCCGACCGGGCCCAGCCAAGGCCTGCTGCCCCTCGCCGTGTCATCAGTGGAAACAAAGAGAACCGTACAGAGCCGGTCTCTTCTCGACATCGTCGACAGTTCGGAAGGTGCCCGATGATCAAGTCGGCCAACCAGTACCCCGTGCATACGCTCCTCAGCCACGAGGGCAATGTGATGTACAGCGTGCCGCCGTATCAGCGTGAGTACTCCTGGTACAAGCCGCAGTGGGAGGACCTCTTCGAAGACCTCATCGAGGCTGACGGGGCGCACTTCCTGGGCACGATCATCACGCTGGATCAGACCACGGACTCGCTCGACAGCAACGTTCTGCAGGTCATCGACGGCCAGCAGAGGCTGACGACGCTTACTCTGCTGCTCGCTGCAGTGCATTCAGTACTCAGGAACCATATCGATCAGCTCGACGATGACACTCGAACTGACGTGACGAACTTGAGCCGACAGCTGGTACACAAAACCGACAAGCAGCCGAGGGTGACGCCGCAGAAACAGGGGCACAATTTCGACGACTACGGACGGACCCTGGAGGAGGCCGGCTTGCCGGTCCGGGGTGAATGTAGGCCGTACTATCCCAGCCGCAGGATCGCGAAGTGTTATCGCTACTTCCGGTCGGCCATCGTCAAGCTCGCCGAGACTGAGCAGATCACGGAGCCGGAGGCTGCGCTGAGGGTCCACGAGGCGGCGTTGCAAGCGGTGATCGTGAAGATCGAGGTCGCCAACCACGCTGACGCCTTTTCGCTGTTCGAGTCGCTCAACAACCGCGGAATGCCCCTCTCGCCAGTCGACCTCATCAAGACCCACCTGCTCGCCGAGTCGGAGAAGAAGCAGGTCATGAACGTCGACGAGGCGTTCGATAATTGGAACGCCATACTCACGAGCCTGGGCGACCACTATGTTGTTCAGGAGCGGTTCCTGCGCCATTACTACAACGCGTTCAAAGCCGAACTTCCGAACGTGCCGAACGCGTCTGTGGCAAAGAAATCCAATCTGATCCGAATCTACGAATCTCTTCTCCGTGAGGATCTTCAGCGAGTCGTCGGCCAGCTGGTCGACGCCAGTCGGATCTACGGGCGGATCAACTGTGTGGTGGAGCTTGACCAGCCGACATCGCTTGATCGAGCGTTTCAGCGATTGATGCGTGCCCAAGGTGCGCCGTCCTACGTCCTGGTCATCCGGTTGATGTCGAAGCAACGCGAACTGGAGCTGACGGATTCCCATATGGAGCAAGTCGTGGACCGGCTGATCAGCTTCTTCGTCCGTCGCAATCTCACCGGGCATCCGCAGACGTACGAGTTGGACAAGCTGTTCATGACCACGATCGAGGAAATCGGTGGTACGCGAGGCGAAGATGTCCTGAGGCTGATCACTAAGCGCTTGACGGAGGCCTCGGCCACCGATGAGGATTTTCGAAAGAATCTACTGGGACGAATCTATGAGGAGAACACCGACGTCGCGCGCTACATTCTCACGACCCTGACCGAGGACGCGATGACCAGAGAGACGGATGTCAATCTGTGGCGTCGGGATTCGAACCACTACGTCTGGACGATCGAACACATTCTCCCGCAGGGCGACAACCTGCCGTCGGCGTGGCAGGAGATGCTCGGGGGCGAGGACAACGCCAAAAAGGTGCAGGAGGAGCACCGCCACAGACTCGGCAACCTCACGATCACCGCCTACAACAGCAACCTCGGCAACAAGTCCTTCCTCGAGAAGCGGGACCGCCGGGATCCTCAGGGGAGGCCCATCGGATACCGCAACGGGCTGCCGCTGAATTCTGACCTCGCCGGTCGGAAGTCGTGGACGGCCGACGACATCGATGAGCGGACGAACGCACTGGCGGACAAAGTGATTGAGCGATTCCCCCTCACAAGCATCGAGTGAGGTCCGGCGTATCGGACAGAATGTGAGACCCTCGCAATGCGCGCGCGGAGAGGCGACGAACGGATCGACCTGTGGGAGCGCGGGCCGGCTGGACCCGACGGTCGATGCGGTCGCCCTCCAGCCGAAGTTCACCCCGCTGTTCGCCGACCCGAAGCTGTCCAAGGCCCGCACCCGCCTGGAAAAGTTCGGCCACCCGGCAGCGGCCGCATCCGGGTAGTCACCGGCCCGGAAAGGAGCCGCCGGGCGCCGCCCCCTATGCCCGGCGACCCTTGCCCGATGCCGATCCGCCGCTTGCCGGTCCGGTCTGTCCGGCCTTCTCGATGGCCTCGACGAGTTTCCACACATCGGTGGAGGGGTTGCGGTGTTCGATGCGCGGGCTGTCATGCCCCTTGGCGGCCCGGATAGCGCGCTTCTTGGCTTCGGGATGCGCCTCGAAAGGGAAATCCGCAGGGAGGTGCTTTTTGTAGCCGCTGATGTACTTAGGGAGTTTCTCCGTGCACAAGACCTGCCTGTGGACAGTGGTGGTGTAGTCACAATAGTGGTAGAGGAGCCACAACTCCAGGCACGGGTTGGACAAGGCGATGTTGATGCCGCCTCGGTCCGCGATACGCAGGGCTTCCGACAGGTTGGAGTGTTCGTCTACGTCGAGCAGCACCCAAGTGTCGTCGAACCGACGGTTCTCGTCGTTTTCCCGCTGCGCATACTTCTCCGCTTTGTCGCGCTCCTGGATCGCACGATTGACCAGCGACCGCGGATCACGACCGATTCCCATATCGACGACCTCGACCGGTCGCGACTTGAGTAGGCGTTTTAGTCCACCAAGATATTCGATCTCGGTTACCAAGCCCTCACAGACGATCAGAAAGCGCGCCTTCGCCTTACGCGTTCGTGTACTCCGAGCGAGGCTCTTCTTTGCTCGAGGAGGACGATTCATCTGATTCCTTATGCAGATCAGCGAACACCGAGCGTATATCCTCGAAGGGCACGTACGGTACCGCGCCGTATCGCCCCTGAAGGTAGCCCCGTTCGAAGTTCTCTTCACCGCGGGGATGGAACTCAGCGAGGGAGTACAGTTCCGTGGCGCCCGCCGCGTCCTTCTCCGTGAACCATACCTCATCGCGCCTGAGAAGTTCACTGTCCAGCATATGCCCGAGCAGGGTGGTGTCGTGAGACGCGAAGATCAACTGCGCGCCTTTCGGGTTGACCTCGGGATCCTTGAACATCTTGAGCACGGTCGAAGAGATCATTGGGTGGAGACTGGAGTCGATCTCGTCGACGAGGAACGAAGCTCCGGAGCGGAACACTTCGACGAGCGGTCCGACCAGTCCAAGCCAAGCCTTGGTTCCGTCACTTTCCTGGTCCGGAGACAGCGCTCGCCGGTACTCCCCCTCGCCCCGTTCGAGCAGTAGCAACTCCTGTTTCCGACTCGTCAGATTGAGATCCTTGGCCAAGGTTTCATAGCTTTCCGAAAAAGTCTTCTTTAGGGCTTCCGAGTAATCCCTTTCCTCGAGTCGCCACCCCGTTACACCGAGATCAGCCAACCCGATAAGCTTGAACACCTGAGCGCTCGAATTCGAATCGGCAAGAAGACTCCGCGTGACCGACGCACGAATATCCTGGTCGGCGACATTTTGATCGGCGACACGAAATCCACCCCGTATGCCTTGGTACACTACGGAGAGTTGGTCATTTCCATGCGATGCGCCAGCCGAAAGAAAAAGAGAGTTGGACCTCGTAAGCTTACTTGTTTGTGTAACTTTACCCTTGAGTGAGCGACCAAAATGATATACATGGTCGCCGTCCTCGGAAATCTTCCTTTCAAACCATCGCTGCGGACGCCCCCGAGGGTACGCGTAGAGCCATTCTTCTCGGACCTGAGTGTCGTCTACTTCGAAACCGTAGGTATAGCGGGTCCCGTAGTGGAGTATGTCTACTTCGAAGAAAGACGGCGCTTCAGGCCCGTCGTCGTCCAGCAGGAACGGATACCGGGGCACACCGCCTTCCGGCTCCCATCGCGTGTAGGAGGTGCGCACGGCCCAACTCATCCACCGCAGCGCGTCCAGGACGTTGGACTTCCCCGACGCGTTCGAACCGTAGATGCCGGCGACCTGAACAGTCGGCGGGATCTCGCCGGCCTTGGGCTTGTCCTCTCCCCTCTTGGGGACCTCGACCAGGGACAGCTCCTGCTCATTACGGATGGATCGGTGGTTGGCGACGCGGAACCGCAGCAGCATGGCCGGTCCTCCTTCAGCGCACCCCTGCGCACGATGAGCCGCCCGGCGGGGCCGAGCGGACGGTTCGGGCGAACGGATCGACGTGGTAGCAGCATCCTATGCATCTACCTACCCGGTTACGAGGGTTTACGTCACAACTGCCGACGAAATTGCATAGGTCCTGTCGCCGCGTCGCCGGCGCGGCCCCGCCTGCGGCCCCGTGCGAGCGGGCTTCGGGAGCGGTTCAGCGGGCGTTAGGCTCGGTTGCCATGGAGAAACGCAAGCTCGGCAAGACCGGCAGGAACGTCAGCGCGATCGGGTTCGGCGCGTGGCAGATCGGCGCGGCGTGGGGAGACGTCAGCGAGGAGGACGCGCTCTCGGCGCTGCGGACCTCGGTGGAGTCGGGTGTCGACTTCATCGACACCGCCGACGTCTACGGCGACGGCCGCAGCGAGCGGCTGGTCGGTCAAATCCTCAAGGAGTACCCGCACCTGACGGTGGCGAGCAAGATGGGCCGGCGCGGGCCCCAGGAGCTCGGCGCGTACAGTCCGGGCAACTTCCGGGCCTGGAACGACCGCTCGCGTTCCGAGCTGGGCGTGGACACCATCGACCTGGTGCAGCTGCACTGCCCGCCCGACGAGGTCATCGCCTCCGAGGCGGTCTTCGACGACCTGGACGCGATGGTCTCCGAGGGCCGCATCCGCTCCTACGGGGTGAGCGTGGAGACCTGCGCGCAGGCGCTCGCCGCCATCCAGCGTCCGGGCGTGGCCGGCGTGCAGATCATCCTCAACGCCTTCCGGCACAAGCCGCTGGAGCAGGTGCTGCCGGCCGCGCGCGAGGCGGGAGTCGGCATCATCGCCCGGGTACCGCTGGCCAGCGGCCTGCTGTCGGGCAAGTACACGGCCCAGACGTCCTTCGGCGAGGACGACCACCGCAACTTCAACCGCTCCGGCGACGCGTTCGACGTGGGCGAGACCTTCTCCGGCATCGACTTCGAGACCGGCTTGGAGGCGGTGGAGCGGGTCCGCGCGGTCGTACCCGAGGGCATGACGATGGCGCAGTTCGCGCTGCGCTGGATCCTGGACCAGCCCGGCGTCAGCACGGTGATCCCCGGCGCCCGCAACGCCGAGCAGGCGCGCGGCAACGCGGAAGCGGCCTTCCTGGACCCGCTGCCGCAGCAGGTGCACACCGCCGTGCACGAGGTCTACGACGAGCTGGTGCGCCCGCAGGTGCACCACCGCTGGTGACGCCCCTCGGCGACACCGATCCGCCGCCGGGCGGGTGACACGGGCCCGGTGAGCGTTCCTCGTGCCCCGGCGCCGCGGCCCGTGCGGGTCCGGCGCCGCGGCGCCGGGGCGTTCCTGTGTCGCAGCCCCCTGCGCCGAGACCCGCCGACCCTTGACGGGCAACCGATAGGTTGCATAAATTAGCAGGCAACCAAGCGGTTGCGTTTATGATCGTCGGGTGGAGATGGACGAGGTCTTCAAGGCACTGGCCGACCCCAGCCGGCGGCGGCTGCTCGACGCGCTGAACGCGCGCAACGGGCAGAGCCTGCGCGAGCTGTGCGCCGGCCTGGACATGACGCGCCAGGCCGTCGCCAAACACGTGGCGGTGCTGGAGTCCGCCGAGCTGGTGACCACCGCCCGCAGCGGCCGGGAGAAGCTGCACTACCTCAACGCCGCGCCCATCAACGACATCGCCGACCGCTGGATCCACCGCTACGACCGCGCGAGGGCCCGCGCCCTCGCCGACCTGAAACAGGCCTTGGAGGAGAGTCCCATGAGCGGCGACGACACCGGCGGCGCGACGAGCTTCGTCTACGTGACCTACATCAGCACCACGCCCGAACGCCTGTGGCAGGCGCTGACCGACCCCGCGTTCATCGCCCGCTACTTCGAGGGCGGCGGCCCCAGTTCCGACTGGAAGGTCGGATCGCCCGTGCTGTGGAAGGTGACCGCCGACGACCGGCAGCACGACTGGGGCCAGGAGGTGCTGGAGGCCGATCCGCCGCGCCGGCTCTCCTACAGCTGGCACGGCTTCGAGCCCGAGATGGCCGAGCACACGGGGATGAGCTTGGAGGAGATCGAGGCGCACCGCCACGAGCGGCGCTCGAAGGTCGCCTTCGACATCGAGCCCGCCGGTTCGGCCGTGAAACTGACCGTCACCCACGACGGCTTCGATCCGGGCAGCGTGATGCTGGACAGCATCAGCCAGGGCTGGCCCGCGATCCTGTCCAACATGAAGACGCTGCTGGAGTCCGGTGAGACGCTGAAGCTGGAATGAGGACGCCGCGCCCGGCGGGTGCCGGCGGGTTCAGGCTCCGACCGGGCCGGGAGCGGCCTGTTCGGGTTCGGCGAGGTCGCCGGGGATGCGGGTGCCGGGCTGCAGCGGCACCAGTTCCGACTGCAGCACCGTGGTGGCCGCGCCGATGGCCGGGGCCGTGGCGGCCGACGTGGAGAGATGCACGGCGACCGGGTGGGTGGCGCGGGAGAAGAACGCGCGGTCCAGCTCCTCCTGGACGACCGGCAGGTACAGCGAACCCGCCACGGCCAGGCTCTGGCCGGTGAGCACGACCCGGTCCAGGTCGAGCACGTTGGCCAGCGTGCGGGTGGCCACCGCCAGGTAGCGCGCGGAGCGGTCCACGACGGCGCGGGCCCCCGGGTCGCCGCCGCGGGCGGCGCGGGCCACGGCGGCGAAGTCGGCGGCCACCGAGGAGCGCCGGGGTCCGCCGCCGTCGTCGTCCAGCCCCGCGGCGCGGGCGGCCCCGGCGTCGGCGCGGGCCCGGGCGACGACCGCGGCCGGGCCGGCCAGCGTCTCGGTGCACCCGCGCGCCCCGCACCAGCACTCGGGGCCGTCGGGATCCAGGCAGATGTGGCCGATCTCGCCGGCGTTGCCGCTGCTGCCGTGGTAGGGGATGCCGTTGATGAGGATGCCGGAGCCGATCCCGGTGCAGACGTAGACGGCGGCGAAGGTCGAGGAGCCGCTGACCGCGCCGGACCAGTACTCCCCCAGCGCGGCGGCGGTGGCGTCGTTGCCGAGCACGACCGGCAGTCCGGTGGCCCGCCGCACTTCTTCGTCCAGCGGGAAGTCCTCCCACTGCCGCATGATCGGCGGGGCCGGCCCCATGCCGGAGGCGGGTGTGAGCGGCCCCGGCGAGACCAGGCCGATACCCAGCACACGGGCCTCGTCGACACCGACGCCGTCGATCAGGGCGGCGACCTCGGCGGCCATGCGCTGCACGACCGCGGGCGGGTCGTCGGTGCCGGCGCCGGCGCGGGTCATCCGAGCGACGACGGATCCGCCGAGGTCGGTGAGCACGTAGGCGATTCCGGAGTGGTCCAGGTGCACGCCCACGGCGTAGCGCGAGGACTGGTTGAGCTGGAGCAGCACGCGCGGCTTGCCGCCGGTGGACTCCGCACGGCCGGTTTCCAGGACCAGCCCGTCCTCGATGAGCTTGCGCACGACGGTGGAGATGGTCGCGCCGGTGAAGCCGGTGGCGCGGATGAGGCCGACGCGGCTGATGGTGCCGGCGGCGCGGACGACGTCGAGTACCGCGGCCCGGCTGCTCGCGTGCGGTATGGCCCGAGCCGGCGCGCCCACGTGCGACCTCCGCTTCACGTCCCCTGCGGCCCGGCGCAGCGGCGCCGACCCGCCCGGATGCCTCCGGATACGTGCGCAGTCTACCGGCGCCGGGCGGCGCCGCCGCGGATGGCCGGGAGCGGGACGGCCGCGCGCCTGCGCTCGGGGCGCCGGCGGCCGCGCCCGCCGGCCGATTCCGCACTCCGGATAAAGCGTTCTTTTTTTCCGACCGGCCGGTATCGGCGAAACGACCCGTTTCGGCGGATGTCCCGTTGACGTGTTCTCCGCGGTACTTAATATTTCGACGGCAGGCGCCGGAATACCGCCGGACGCTTTCCCCCGCACGGCTCTCGAAGGAGCGGTGATATGCGACAGCGAAAACCCGCCCACCGGATTTCCGCAGCGCTCGTCGCGCTGTCGGCCGGCGCGGCCCTGCTCGCGGGCTCGGCCGCGCCCGCGGCAGCCGCCGGAACCGGCCCCTACGACGCCGAATACGAGACCACGTTCCGGCTTTACGGCCACACGATCTACCGCCCCGCGAACCTGCCCGACGACGAACAGCTGCCGATCGTCGTCTGGGGCAACGGCGGCTGCATGGCCGACGGCACCATGTTCGACGAATTCCTGCTGGAGATCGCCTCGCACGGTTTCCTGGTGATCGCCAACGGCCGCCCGGGCGGCTCCGGCAGCACCGACGCCGACATGCTCACCGACGCGATCGACTGGGCCGTCGACGAGAACGACCGGTTGTTCGGCTCCTACCGGGGCCACCTCGACACCGGCGCGATCGCGGTGATGGGCCAGTCCTGCGGCGGCATCGAGGCCTACGAGGCCTCCGACGACGACCGCGTGGACACCACGGTGCTGTGGAACAGCGGCATGCTCAGCGACCTCGACAATTGGCGGCTGAACCGGCTGGAGGCGCCCATCGCCTACTTCACCGGCGGCCCCGACGACATCGCCCACGAGAACGCGGTGGACGACTGGGACCGGATCCCGTCGGACCTGCCGGCGTTCATGGGCAGTCTGGACGTGGGACACACCGGCACCTTCGGCGAACCGAACGGCGGCGAGTACGGCCGCGTGGGCGCCGCGTGGCTGAAGTGGCAGCTCACGGGCGACGGGCAGGCGGGCGGTGCGTTCACCGGATCCGACTGCGGCCTGTGCTCCACGGACTGGGACGTCCGCCGGCGCAACCTGTAGTAGAGGCCATTCCTCCGGCTCCCCTCACGGGCCGGCGAGCGCTCCCCTTCCTCGTCCGGGGCGCTCGCCGGCCCTTTTCCGCGCGCGATTTCCGCGGCGTTTATCCGAAACGACCTGCGGCGATCCGCGGGAATCCGCCGCGGAGTGCGGAACATCCCTGGCGGCGGGGAGCTATACCGGTTTACCCTCGTGCTGCAATCACCCCTCCGGGCGAGGTGGCACACACTGGGGGGATTCGCGCGCCGAGCGGGTGTATTCCGTATTCCCAGGAGCCGTAAATGCCGAACCACCCACGGGCGCGGCGGCTGACCGCAGCCGCGTGCGCCCTCGTTTTCGCAGCACTGAGCCAGGCGGGAACCGCCGCCGCCGACGATTCCCCCGCCGCGGGCGGCCAGGACGCGTCCGCCGCCGATACCCGGCTCCCGCTGGAGCGGCTGCAGGTCACCGACACGCGCACCGGCGCCGACCGCCTCGCCCGGCCCACCGACATCGAGTCGACGGGCGACGGCAGCGGCCGCATGCTCGTCACCGAAAAAGAGGACGGCGCCGTCCGCGTCTACCACCCCGACACCGGCCTCGCCGCCGACCCGCTGCTGGACATCGGCGACCGCATCACCAGCGACGGCAACGAGCAGGGACTGCTGGGGATCGCCGCCCCGCCCGACTTCGCGAGCGACCCCGAGATCTACGTCGCCTACACCGCCGCCGAGGACGGCACCCTCACCCTCGCCCGCTTCCCGATGGACAGCCCCGACCAGGCGACCGTTCCCGCCGACGGCGAAGAGGTGCTGCTCACCGAGGAGCACGGCGACTACACCAACCACAACGGCGGCGAGGTGGAGTTCGGCCCCGACGGCCACCTCTACTGGAGCCTGGGCGACGGCGGCGACGCCGGCGACAGCCTGGACAACGGGCAGGACCTCACCAGCCTGCTGGGCACCATCGTGCGCGTGGACGTGCGCGACTCCTGCGGCGACGCCTACTGCGTACCCGAGGACAACCCGTTCGTCTCCGACGACGACGCCCGGTCCGAGATCTGGGCCTACGGGCTGCGCAACCCCTGGCGGTTCTCCTTCGACCCGGCCGACGGGTCGCTGTGGATCGCCGACGTGGGCCAGGGAAGCTGGGAGGAGGTCAACCACTTGGAGGCCGGCGACGGCGGCACCAACTTCGGCTGGCCCTGCCGTGAAGGACCCGACGAGTTCGACGCCGACCGCTGCGAGAGCGGCGGCGACTACACCGATCCGGTGTTCTCCTACGACCACCTGGACGGCAACTGCTCGGTGACCGGCGGCACGGTCTACCGCGGCGGCGAGTACGCCGGCATCGCCGACGGCACCTACGTCATGGCCGACTACTGCAGCGGAAACGCCTGGGGTATCCGCCCCACGGGCGACGGCGACTACACCACCGAGCGCATCGGCGAGCTGCCCATCCAGGTCACCGCGTTCGGCGCCGACGCCTCCGGCGAGCTCTACGCCGTCACCGACCTGCCCGGCGGCCTGCACCGGGTCGGGTTCGAGGCGCTGCCCCCGCCCGTGTACTGCACCGTCGACTACACCGTGGACAGCGAGTGGGGCGACGGGTTCACCGCGTCGATGGAGGTGACCAACACCGGCGAGGATCCGGTCGAAGGCTGGACCGCCCGGTGGGACTACACCGGCGGCCAGCAGGTCTCCGACGGCTGGCAGGCCGACATCACCCAGGAGGGCACGACCGTCTCGGCCGCCGACCTGGGGTGGAACGCGACCATCCCGGCGGGCGAATCGCGGCGGTTCGGCGTCCAGGGCACGTTCGACGGCGGCAACCCGGCGCCCGAGGAGTTCCGGGTCAACGGATCGGTCTGCGAGGGCTGACGCCCGGATCCTGAGCGCCCCGCCCCGGCCTCCCGGCAGGGCCGCGGCGGGGCGCTGCGGCCCGGTCCGCAGCGGATACGCCGGCACCCCCGCGCACGGCGCGGGGGTGCCGGCGTCGTCGTGCGGCCGCGGCGCGATCCTTGCCCCCGGGGCGGCGTCGTTGATTGACTTACTTAATTTGGTGACGTAAGAATCCAACTGCCGTCGGCGCACGCGCCGCCCCTGCCCCGCCGACCGCGGCGGCCGATCCTGGAGTGATAAGCACATGAAGCGTCAGACCCTGCACGAGGACTGGCTGCTGGCCGCGACGGCCGGACCGGTGCCCGAGGAGATCGCCGGGCGCACCGTCCCGGCGCAGGTACCCGGAAGCGTGCACACGGACCTGCTCGCCGCCGGCCTCATCGGCGACCCCTACCTCGACACCGCCGAGGCCGGCCTCACCTGGATCCACCGGACGGCGTGGCGCTACACCCTCGCCTTCGACGCCGAGGCGCCGCAGCCCGGCGAGCGGGTCGACCTGGCCTTCGACGGACTGGACACCGTCGCCACCGTGCGCCTCAACGGCCACCGCATCGGCAGCACCGCCAACATGCACCGCACCTACCGCTTCGACGTCCGCGACGCGCTGCGCGGGGGCGCCAACGAACTCACCGTCGACTTCGCCCCCGCGTTGGACCACGCCGAGCGGGAGCGCGAGCGGCTGGGCCACCGCCCGCACACCAACGCCCACCCCTACAACATGATCCGCAAGATGGCCTGCTCCTTCGGCTGGGACTGGGGCCCCGACCTGCAGACGGCCGGCATCTTCCGGCCCGTGCGGCTGGAGCGCTGGACCGGCGCCCGCATCACCGGGGTGCGCCCGCTGGTCACCGTCGGCGACGACGGAACCGGCCGCGTCGAGGCGCATGTTGGCGTCGAGCACGCCGACCCCGCCGGCGCCGCCCCGGTCGTCACCGCGCGCGCGGGCGGCCGCGAGGCCCGCGTCGCGGTGCCCGCCGGAGCGAGCGAGGCGGTGGCCGTGATCGAGGTACCCGACGCCCGCCTGTGGTGGCCGGCCGGCTACGGCGACCAGCCGCTCTACGACCTCGACGTCGCGCTGTCCGACGCCGGCGGCGCCGCGCATCCGCAGGCCGGGCTGGATGCCGCGCACCGCCGGATCGGGTTCCGCACGGTGGCCGTGGACACCTCCCCCGACGCGTACGGCGCGGGCTTCACGGTGACCGTCAACGGCCGGCCCGTCGCGGTCAAGGGCGCCAACTGGATCCCCGACGACCACTTCCTCACCCGCATCACCCGCGAGCACCTGCAGCGCCGCGTCGACCAGGCGCTCGGCGCCCACATGAACATGCTGCGGGTATGGGGCGGCGGCATCTACGAGACCGAGGACTTCTACGACGTCTGCGACGAGCGCGGCGTACTGGTGTGGCAGGATTTCGCGCTGGCCTGCGCCGCCTATCCCGAGGAGGAGCCGCTGGCCGTGGAGTTCGAGGCCGAGGCGCGCGAGAACGTCGCCCGCCTGTCCTCGCACGCGTCGCTGGCGGTGTGGAACGGCGGCAACGAGAACCTGTGGGGCTTCGCCGACTGGGGCTGGCAGCGGGAACTGGCCGGAGCCACGTGGGGCGAGGGCTACTACTACGACCTGTTCCCGCGCGTGGTCGCCGAGCTCGACCCCACCCGCCCCTATGTCGAGGGCAGCCCGTGCAGCCCCGGCCACCGGCCCGGCGGGGTGCACCCCAACGATCCCGACCACGGCTGCCGCCACGAGTGGGAGGTGTGGAACCAGGTCGACTACACCCACTACCGCGACACGGTGCCGCGCTTCTGCGCCGAGTTCGGCTTCCAGGGCCCGCCCACCTGGACGACCCTCACCACGTGGATCCACGACGCTCCGCTCACGCCCACCTCACCGGCGTTCCTGATGCACCAGAAGGCCGCGGACGGCAACGGCAAGCTGCACCGCGGGATGCAGGGCCACCTGCCCGTGCCGGAGGACTTCGCCGACTGGCACTGGGCCGCCCAGCTCAACCAGGCGCGGGCCGTCGCCTTCGGGGTCGAGCACTACCGGTCGTGGTGGCCGCGCACCGCGGGCACCCTCGTGTGGCAGCTCAACGACTGCTGGCCGGTGACGTCGTGGGCGGCGGTCGACGGCGACGGGCGCCCCAAGCCGCTGTACTACGCCCTGCGCCGTGCGTACGCGCCGCGCCTGCTGACGTTCCAGCCGCGCGACAGCGGGCAGGCGCTGATCGCGGTCAACGACACCGACGCGGAGTGGCACGGCGGCGTGCAGCTCCAGCGGCAGGACTTCTCGGGCGCGGTGCTGGACACCGCTAGTATCGGGCTGGCCGCAGGGGCACGGTCGGCCGTCCGCCTGGAGGTTCCCGCGTCCCTGCTCACCCCGGCCGATCCGAGCAAGGAGCTACTCGTGGCCGCCACCGACGACGCGCGCACCGTGCACACCTTCCGCGAGGACGTGGAGCTGTCCTACGACCCCGCTCCGCTCAGCGCGCAGGTCACCGCCGTTCCGGAGGGCTACCGCGTGGACGTGCACGCGCACAGCTTCGCCCGCGACGTCGCGATCCTGGCCGACCGGGTCGCTCCCGACGCCGAGGCCGACGACATGCTGGTGTCCGTCCCGGCCGGGCGGACGCACTCGTTCACCGTGCGCACCGCCGCGCGCATCGCGCCGGAACGGCTGACCGACCCGCAGGTGCTGCGCTGCGCCAACGGGCTGGCCGCGCACCCGACCGGCGCTGCATGAGCCCGCCGGTCCGCCCCGCCGCGGCCGGCGCGATCGGGCTGGTGCTGGCGCGGCCGGCGCACCTGCTCAGCGTCGAACCGTTCTTCATGGAGTTCATCGGCGGGATCGAAGAGCGCCTGGCCCGGCTCGACATGTCGGTGCTGCTGCACATCGTCGCCGACCAGCGGGCCGAGCTGGACACGTACCGCCGGTGGGCGGCGCGGGGGCTGGTCGACGCGGTGGCCGTGGTCAACCTGACCGTCGGCGACGAGCGTCCGGGCGTGCTGTCCGAGCTGGGGTTGCCCGCGGTGCTCGTCGGCTCCTGGGACGGGCAGCCGCCCGCCGCGTGTGTGCGCACCGACGACGCCGCTCCGGTGCACGAGGCGCTGGAGCACCTGCTGGGCCTGGGCCACCGCCGTGTGGCCCGGGTCAGCGGGCCCGCCTCCCTGCTGCACACCCACAGGCGCACCGCTGCGCTGGACGAGGGGTGCCGCGCGGCCGGCGCGGAGCCGCCGGTCGTCGTCGAGGGCGACTACTCCGCCGAGTCCGGGGCCGAGCTGACCGCCGCGCTGCTGCGGCGGCCGCACGCGCCCACCGCCGTCCTGTACGACAACGACGTCATGGCGGTGGCGGGCCTGCAGGCGGCCGCGGACCTGGGAGTTTCGGTACCCGCGCAGGTGAGCCTGGTGGCCTGGGACGACTCGACGCAGTGCCGGTTGTCGTCGCCGCCGCTGACCACGATGAGCGTGGACGTCCACCAGTACGGGGCCGCGGTCGCCGAGTCGGTCCTGGAGGCCGCCGGCGGCGGGCCGGTAGCCGACCGCCGGTCGCCGCCCGCCCGCATCACCCCTCGGGGAAGCACGGCCCGCCCGGGGGTACACGCTGCCGTGTGACGGCGGGGCGGATCCCCGTGCGGGGCCCGGTGGGGCCGTTCGGGCCGCCCGCACGCGTCGGACCGCCCGGGCGGTTCGCGCCGTCCGTGCTGTTCGGGCGCGCCGGCCGTCCCGATACCGGGCCCGGGAAACGCTACGTTCGGAGGTGTCGGGGATTGCGCCCGCGCGCTCCGGGGTACCTCCGCCCCGGCCGGTGGGCACGGACCGGCCCCCGGTGCGGCGCGGCCGCAGCCGGTACCGTCGGTCCGCCGAATCGCAAAGGAAGTTCACCGTGCACCGTCCCACCATCGCCGATATCGCCCGGGCAGCGGGAGTCTCCAAGGGATCGGTCTCCTACGCGCTCAACGGCAGACCCGGAGTCTCCGAGGCCACCCGGCTGCGGGTACTGGCCATCGCCGAAGAGCTGGGCTGGGCACCGAGCACGGCGGCACGCGCGCTGTCGGACGGCCGCGCCGACGCGATCGGGCTGGTCGTCGACCGCCCCGCGCGCACACTGGGCCTGGAGCCGTTCTTCATGGAGCTGATGTCGGGGGTGCAGACCGCGCTGTCGCCGACCTCGACGTCGCTGCTGCTGCAGGTGGCCGCCGACCAGGACCACGAGATCCGCACCTACCGCCAGTGGCACGCGCAGCGGCGCGTGGACGGGGTGCTGGTGCTGGACCTGGTCGACGACGACAAGCGGCCCGCGGCTCTGGAGGAGATGGGCCTGCCGGCGGTGCTGGTGGGCGGGCCGCTGCCGGACGCGGCCCAACCGTGCGTGTGGTCCGACGACGCCGCCTGGATGGCGATGGCCCTGCGCCACCTCGCCGACCTGGGCCACCGCCGCATCGCGCGCGTGGCCGGTCCCCCGACGCTGATGCACACGTCGCGGCGGACGCGGGCGTTCGAGGAGTCGGCGGCCGAGTTGGGGATGGACGGCCGCGCCGTGGTGCACGCCGACTACACCGACGAGGCCGGCGCCCGGGCCACGCGCGGGCTGCTCGCGCAGGCGCCGCGGCCGACGGCGGTGATGTTCGACAACGACCTGATGGCGGTCTCGGGGCTGAGCGTGGCCCAGGAGATGGGATTCGCGGTGCCCGCCGACCTGTCGGTGGTCGCCTGGGACGACTCCCCGCTGTGCCGCATGACCCGACCGGCCCTGACGGCGATCGCCCGCGACGTGAACGGGTTCGGCGAACAGGCGGCCCGGGCGCTGCTGGACGTGCTCGCCGGCCGCCCGGCCGAGGACCGGCGCGCCGCCGACGCGGGTCTGGTGCCGCGCGCGAGCACCGCCCGCCCGCCGGAGGCGCGGTAGTGCCGGCGGGACCCGCTCCGGGGCCCGGCGCCCGCGGGTCCCCGCAGGGCCGGGTGTACGCTCCCGGACGGCGACCGGGGGCGGACCAGGCGGCCATGACCTGAGGAATCGTAGAACGTAACCGGTTCAGCGCCCGGCTGTTCCGGTCGTCGGCGGACCACCCGGCCGCCGACCGGACCCCGCGCGGCCATCCGCCGCGGACGGGTACACGTGTGTAGGAAGGACGCCGCCATATGGACTTCTCCGCCGACGATCCGGCCCCGCCGGAGTGGACGCGAGAGCAGGGGGACGGACTCGTCGCCTGGGCCGGGCGCTCCCGGCAGGAGCACGGGTTCGCCTGGCTGGACGACGACGGGCGGGCGCGCGAAGAGCAGGGCGTACAGGCCTGGATCACCGCGCGCACCACCCACGTCAGCGCGCTGCACGCACGTGCACACGGCGGTGCGGCGGCCGGTCTCGCCGAGCACGGCGTACGCAGCCTGCGCGGGTCGCTGCGCGACGCCGAGCACGGCGGCTGGCTGTCCACCGTGGCCTTCGACGGCTCCCCCGTCGACACCGACAAGGCCGGATACCAGCACGCCTTCGTCCTGCTGGCCGCCTCCACCGCGGCCTCCGCCGACGTCCCGGGCGCCGCCGGCCTCCTCGACGACGCGGCGGCGACGGTGCTCGACCGGTTCTGGGACGCCGAGACCGGGCGCGCGGCCGAATCCTTCGACCGCTCCTTCTCCCGCGGCGAGGACTACCGCGGCGCCAACAGCAACATGCACATGGTCGAGGCGTTCCTCGCCGCGGGCGCGGCCACCGGCGACCCCGCCTGGGCGCAGCGGGCGCTGTCGATCGCCGACTTCCTCATCCGCGGCCAGGCCGCCGCGCACGGCTACCGGCTGCCCGAGCACTACACCGCCGACTGGCGCGTGCTGCCCGACTACAACCGCGACCGCCCGGCCGATCCGTTCCGCCCCTACGGCTGGACCCCCGGCCACTCGCTGGAGTGGGCGCGCCTGCTGCTGCACGTCGAAGCCGCTCTGGAGGAGCCGCCCGCCTGGTTGGCGCCGGCGGCCGAGGATCTGCTCTCCACCGCGGTCGCGGCGTCCTGGGCGCCCGACGGCGCCGACGGGTTCTGCTACACGCTGGACTGGGACGACCGCCCGGTGATCGGCGAGCGCATGCACTGGGTGGCCACCGAAGCGTGCGCCGCTGCCCACGCCCTGCACACCCGCACCGGCGACCCCGGCTACGCCTCCTCGGCCCGGCGGTGGTGGGCCCACGTGCGGGAGTACTTCGTCGACACCGCGCAGAACTGGCGCCACGAGACCGACCCGCACGGGCGTCCCAGCGCCACCGTCTGGAGCGGCCGGCCCGACGTGTACCACGCTTACACTGCGCTGTCGTTCGCGGCGGGAACGCCGATCCCCGGCTACGCGGTACGCGGGGCCGGGGCCGCACCCGAGGGGAGGACGCACGCGTGAGCACGCACGGACACGCGCAGGCCGCGCAGCACCGGGCGGCGGCGCAGGAGGCTCCGCAGGCGGCGATCGCCGGCGAGCACGTGATGGACCTGCTGCCGGAGGCGGGCGGCGTGCTGCGGCCGGTGCCCGGCGGCGGACCGGCCAACATCGCCGTGGCCACCGCCCGGTTGGGCACACCCACGATGCTGCTGTCGCGGTTCGGCGGCGACGCCTTCGCCGAGCGGCTGCGCGCGCGGATGGCCGCGGAGTCGGTCGACCTGAGCCGCTGCCCGGCCGGTCTGGGCTCCTCGGCGCTGGCCGTGGCGACGCTGGCCGACGACGGGTCCGCGCGCTACGACTTCTGGTTGGAGGACGCCCCCGACTGGTCGTGGACGCGCGCCGAACTCGCCGGCGCGCTTCCGGACTCGGTGCGGGCGCTGCATCTGGGGTCGATCGCGGCGCTGCGTCCGCCCGGCGACGCCGAACTTCTGGAGCTGGCCCGCAGCGAAGGGCGGCGCCGCATCGTCACCTTCGATCCGAACGTACGTATGGCGACGCTGCCCGGTCCCGACCGCGCCCGCGCCCGCGTCGAGGACTTCTGCCGCGTCAGCCATCTGGTCAAGGCCAGCGACGACGACCTCGCCGAGCTGTATCCCGGTACCTCCGCCGAGGAAGCGGCCCGGCACCTGCTGGGGCTGGGTCCGCAAGCGGTGGTGGTCACGCTCGGCGGCGCGGGCGCCTTCGCGCTCAGCGCCCGAGGGCGCGCCGACGTGTCCACACCGCGGGTGGCGGTGCACGACACGATCGGTGCCGGCGACACGTTCATGGCGGCCCTGGTCAGCGAGTGCGCCTCGGGCGGCGCGGTGCCGACGGGTGCGGAGGATCTGCGGGCGCTGCTGGCGTCGGCCGCCGCCTGCGCCGCGATCAACTGCACCCGCCCGGGCGCCGACCCGCCCACGGCCGCCGAGCTGGCCGGATTCGGTTGAGCCCGGCCGAGCGGACGGGCGGCCGGCGGCGGTGTCCGATCGGATGCCGCGGCTGACCGGATGCGGTCAGAGGCGGGGGTTCCGGTGTCGGCGGAGGTGTCGCATCCGTCGGCGAAGAGCGGGCGGAACGGACGGAACCGGCACCGGATGACGACCGTCCTACGGGATGCCGCGACGCCGGGCGGTCAGGCAGTGGCCGACCGGTGGCCCGACCGGCCGACGACGGCGGGTCGGGCCGTTCAGCACCCGGCTTCACCGGCCCGCTGTACGCTTTTCTGGCCCCCAGAATGCGCATAAGCCGCAAAAGCCGCACTCACGACTCACAGGGACCTCCGTGTACTCTCAGTATCCACCCCAGCCCCAGCCCTACCCGGCGCCCCAGCCCGAGAAGAAGCCCAACTACTGGCTCGTGGGGTGCTTCGGCTGCGGCGGCGCGCTGGCCCTCGTCCTCGGAATCGTCATCATCTTCGCCGTCATCGTCAACACCGGCGGCGACGACGAAGCCGGCGGGGGCTCCGGCGGCGACTCGGGCGACTCCGCACCGGAGCAGGGCGAGGGCCAGGGCGGGGACACGGCGCCCGCCGACGAGGAGCCGGCCGACAGCGGCGCCCCCGTCGAGATCACCGCCGAATCCGCCGAGTACCAGACCACCGTGTTGAGCGACGGCGACGACTACGTCGCCGTGAACGTCACCCTCACCAACAACACCGGTGAGAGCCTCGACGTCAATCCGCTGTACTTCAGCATGGAGGACGCCGACGGCCAGACCGTCGAAGCCGACCTGTTCGAAACCACCACCCAGGACGACGCGTTCGAGGCGCTCGACCTGGCCGACGGCGAGAGCGAGAGCGGCGTCGTGCTCTTCCCCGGCTCCTCCGAGCCGGTCTCGGTCACACACTCCGGCGTGATGGGCGAGGCCCACACCGCCGAGGTGAGCTGAACCCGCCCGACACGACTCGGCCCGGCCGGTCCCGCACGGACCGCCGGGCTCCCCCGTTTCCGGGGCGGCGCCGGGGTCCGACATGCCGCGGTGCGGTCGGCGGGTGCCGCGCGATCCCCGCTAAGGTGGCGCTATGGCTTCCATCACCGATCCCCGGGTGCGCGAACTCCTGAACGAGGGCACACGCACCGGCACGCTCGCCTACACGGCGTCCGACGGCCGTCCGCTGGCCGCGCCCATCTGGTTCGTCCTCGAAGGCGACACGATCGTCTTCAACACCGGCGCGGACACGGCCAAGGGCCGGGCCATCGCCCGCGATCCGCGTCTGGCGCTGGTCGTCGACGTCGAGACGCCGCCGTATGCGTTCGTGCAGGTCCAAGGCGTCGCCGAGGTCTCCGAAGACCCCGATGAGCTCCTGCGCACCGCCACCGTCATCGCGGGCCGCTACATGGGGGCCGAGCGCGCCGACGAGTTCGGCCGGCGCAACGGCGCTCCGGGGGAACTGGTCGTGCGCGTGCGCCCGGCGAAGGTCGTGGCCGGCTTCGAGATGGCAGACTGACGCCCGCGGATCTACCGGTGCGGCGGTTCGCCCGTGACGACGTGGTCGGCGTGGTTGACGGCTTCGAGGACGAGGCGGCGCAGGTGTCCGTCGCGCAGGCGGTAGATGGCGCGCCGGGACTGCTTGCGCGACTCCACCAGCCCGGCCAGGCGCAGCTTGGCCAGATGCTGCGAGACGGCGGTGCGTGAAGCGGCGCAGGCCTCGGTGAGCTCGGTGACGTCGGCTTCGCGGTTGCCCAGGACCCACAGCAGGTGCAGCCGGGTGGGGTCGGACAGGAGCCGGAAGACGTCGGCGGCCACGGCGAGGCGCTCCGCCTCGGGCGGCGTCTCGTGGGACAGGCTCGGGGCCGCGGTCTCTCGGGTCTCCATACGGGCAGTCTAGGTCCGCGCCGGGCATCGGGGGCGACGCGGCGCCGCCGGCCTGGTGCCGCGATCAGCTGCGGCCCGCCGCCGCGCGGGTGCGCACCGCCACCGGAGCCGGCGTCGGCACCGCACCGCGCCACAGCAGCGCGGCGGCGCCGCCCGCCACGGCGGAGACCGCGGCGGTGCCCGCGAAGGCCGCCTCGGGGGCGAGCTGGGTACCCGCCCATCCGGCCAGGGGGTAGGTGGCCAGGAAACACGCGTGGGACAGGGAGAACTGCGCGGCGAACAGCGGCGGCAGGCCGCAGTCCGCGCCGCTGTCGCGCAGCACCCGGCCCGTGAGGGTGGCCACGAGCGAGCATCCCGCGCCCAGTGCGGCCCAGGCGGCGGCCAGCGGTACAGGGCCGGGCGCGATCGCCCACCCGGCGGCGAGCGCCCCCGCGGCCGCCGCCGCCAGCACCGGGCCCGCGAGCATCACCGGCCGCACACCGGCGGGCATGGGCAGGTGCGGCAGGGTCAGTGCCACGGCCATCGATCCGGCGCCGAAGCACCCCAGAGCCAGGGCGACGCCGGTGTCGGTCCCGCCGAGCGGTCCGCGGACGTAGACGACGGTGTCGACGAGCACGAGCGCCGTCGGAGCGGCGACGGCCAGGTTGAGCGCCGCCAGCGCCCGCAGCGGCGGCCGGGCCGCGAAGGCGCGCATCCCGCCCAGCGCACCCGCCAGCCGCGACGGCGACCCGCGGCCGGTGGAGCCGGGCAGCCGGGTGCCCGCCACCAGCAGCGCCGACGCGGCGAACCCGGCGGCGGTGCAGACGAACAGGCCGCTGAACGGCACGGCCAGCAGCAGTGCGGCGGCCAGTGCCGGGGAGGCGACCGCCTCCAGGTCGTAAGCCAGGCGCGACAGCGCCAGGGCGGAGGTGTAGTCGGCGTCGTCGACGATCTCGGGGATGAGGGCCTGGAAGGCGGGGGTGAACGCGGCCGAGGCGGTCTGCAGCAGTGCCACGAGCGCATACACCTGCCAGAGCTGGTCGGCCCAGGGCAGAACCGCGACGGCGCCGGCGCGCACGGCGTCGGAGCCGACGAGGACGGCGCGCCGCGGCAGGCGCACGGTCAGCCCTGCCAGCAGCGGCCCGGCCACGACGTAGCAGACCATCTTGATCGTCAGTGCTGTGGCCATGACGCGGGAGGCGTCGTCGCCGGCGAGCCGGAAGGCGAGCAGTCCCAGCGCGACGGTCGCGAGGCCCGTGCCGGCCAGAGCGACCACCTGCGCGGCCAGCAGCCGCCGGTAGGTTCGCGCTCGCAGTAGCAACCCCAGCATGGCGCCTCCTCACCGCACGGCCCCGGCCGCCCTCCGGACGGCGCCAACATAACAAACATGTGCGTATATGCGCACTCGTGTGATGCGACGTCGTGCGGGAACCGGAAGGAGAGCGCCGGCGGGGCGGGCGGGGACTCCGCCGAGTGGCGGGTGCGGCGGTGGATCCCCTGGCATTCAGCGGGTAAAAAGGCGGCATGCTGCCCACGCTGACCCTCGAATCGCTCCGCTCGGCGGTGCGCCGGCTGCTGACAGGCGGGGTCTGGCTGTGCCCCATCCTGCCCGCCGACGCGCTCCGCGCCGCGGCGGACGACGACCGCGCCGGGCGGTCCGCGCGCGCCGTCGACCCGGACCCCGCGCGCGTCGAGGAACTGTGGTCGGAACTGATCCGCCGGGAACTGCCCGACTGGTGACCGCCGAGGGGCGGCAACGGTCCGGACGTACCGCGCACTGCGGCACAAAAACGGCCTCGGGGCCGGCTCCGGCCCCGCCGCCCCCGGGAACGGCCGCCGGCCCAGACGCCGCTCCGACCGAACGCACCGCGATGGCTGCGACCGTCACCACCTGCGACGAATATCGCACCTGTTGCGACATGAACCCGGCGCTACGGGGTAAAGAGCGCACAGGTGCACCGGGCCGTTCCCACTGCGCAGCGGGGATCGGAACTCCGGGCGCCGCCGCGGTCTGGGAGGATCCCCGTGTGCCGCATGGGCCCGGCCGCTCCCCAGCGGACACACCGGCCGCTGCCGGATCGGGCCTATCATGGCGCCCCGGCGGCGACAGCCCGTTCGGCGGCACCCGCGAGTCGCGGGCCGCGAAACCGCTCGACGGCGAACGAGAGGAGCGTTGCGAAGGCGAAGAAGAAGCGATGAATCTCGCGATTTCGACTCCGTGTCGCAACCGCGGAGCGCAGTAGCCGCTGCGCTAACGTCAACACGCACGAACCGGGGCGTTCATTGCTCCGGCGCGACAGCGCCGGGGTCAATATCCTATAACCATCCGGCAGGCAATAGCGAAGTCTGTCCCGTTTGGCCGTAGGGTTTCCGGTCGAGGACTGCGAATAGCGCAACGGAATGTACTCCGGAACCAGCTGCGGTCCCGTGCAGGCACCTTCACGGGGTCGGGAGGAGAGGGCCAGGCCCTGCACAGCGAAGGCGCGTCTCGAAGACGGTACCTGCGCCGGGACTCCCGGTCCGGACCTCGGGAAGGAGTTGTCATCTCTCGATTCAGGTCCTACATACAAGAACACACGAACCCACCGGTCTTCTTCATCTCAGGCGCCGTCATCCTGGCTTTCCTGATCTGGGGCGCCCTGTTCACCGGTGGGCTCGCCACAGTCGCCGGCAACGCCCTCACGTGGATCACCACGTACTTCGGCTGGTTCTACATTATTACGGCGACCTTCTTCCTGGTCTTCGTCCTCTGGCTGATGTTCAGCCGGTTCGGCAACATCCGCCTGGGCCCTGACTCGTCGCGGCCGGAGTTCGGAACCACCGCCTGGTTCGCCATGCTGTTCACCGCCGGTATGGGTATCGGCCTGGTGTTCTACGGCGTCAGCGAGCCGGCGGGCTACAACGCCGGCGGCGGCCCCAACCCCGACGAGGTCACGCCCAATACGCCGGAGTCCGCCTCCGAGGCGATGAACTTCACGCTGTTCCACTGGGGCGTGCACCCGTGGGCCATCTACATCGTGCTCGGCTTGGCTCTGGGCTACTTCTGCTTCCGCAAGGGCCTGCCGATGCGGCCGGCCTCGGCGCTGTACCCGCTGATCGGCAACCGCATCTACGGCTGGCTCGGCAACCTGGTCGACATCCTGGCCGTGTTCGGCACCCTGTTCGGCCTCGCCACATCCCTGGGCCTCGGCTCCCGGCAGGTCAACGCCGGCCTGAGCGAACTGTTCGGTCTCCCCAACGTCTGGTGGGTGCAGGCCCTCATCGTCGCGGCGATCACCAGCGTCGCGGTGCTCAGTGTGATGCTGGGCATCGACAAAGGCATCCGCCGCCTGTCGGTGATCAACCTCTGGCTGGCCGTCACCCTGATGGTCGCGGTGTTCCTGTTCGGACCGCGGCTGTACATCCTCACGGGCATGGCCGACTTCGCCGGCTACTACATCCAGCACCTGCCGCAGACCAGTCTGCACGTCGCCGATCCGGCGACCGACCCGAACGGCTTCGAGTTCCAGCAGGCCTGGACCCTGTTCTACTGGGGCTGGTGGATCGCCTGGTCGCCGTTCGTGGGCATGTTCATCGCGCGCATCTCCTACGGGCGCACCATCCGCCAGTTCATCACCGGCACCCTGTTCGCCCCGGTCGGCGCCTCCATCGTGTGGTTCAGCGTCTTCGGCGGCGCCGCGCTGTACTACGACAACGTGCGCGACACCGGCATCGCCGACGTGTCGTCGGACCTGGCGATGTACGAACTTCTGGGCAACCTGCCCATGCCCGATATCCTCGCCGGGCTGCTGTCGGTCCTGACCATCGTCGTCGTCGTGCTGTTCTTCGCGACATCGTCCGACTCGGGATCGCTGGTCATCGACATGCTGACCAACGGCGGCGACCCGCACCCCATCAAGCTGCAACGGTTCTTCTGGGCCGTCACCGAGGGCCTGGTGACCATCGTGCTGATCGCGGCTGGAGCCGGCATGGCCGCAGGCGATACCGACCCGCTGAACGCACTGCGATCGGCCTCGCTGATCACCGGCCTGCCGTTCGCCGTCGTCCTCATCATCATCTGCTTCGGCATCCTCAAGGCGTTGCGGACCGAGGACGTGCGGGTACAGGTCCCCGGGACGACTCCTCCCTCCCGCGGAGGCGAATCGAAGGTGCACGTGGCCCCTCCCGGGGACGTGGACCGCTCCAAGGCCCAATCGGGCTCCACGTCGGCTTCGGGCACCGTGGACAATTCGGGCCCGTCGGACAGCAGTGACAGCGGCGCTTGAGATTCAGTGAGGAATGACGGGCATGCCGACCAAGAAGAAGTGGAACAATCCGTTCCGCGGCGTCATCGACATGATGAGCGAGATGAACCGCATCTCCGACACCATGTCGAACCTGGAGACCAGCTCCGCGACGGCCACGCCGCGCGGGCACTCCGACGCCTGGAGCCCTCCCACCGACATCTTCGCCAAGGGCGAGGACCTCTACATCCGGTGCGACCTGCCGGGGATCCTCGCCGAGAACCTGGAGGTGTCGTTCTCCCACGGCACGCTGACCATCGCCGGTGAGCGCATGCGGGACGACTCGGAGATCATCTACTACGCCTCGGAGCGCTACCTGGGGACCTTCCGCCGGGAGATCACCCTGCCCACGGGCGTCGACGACGACGAGATCGAGGCCACCTTCGACGAAGGCCTCCTCACGGTCCGCGTGAAGGGTGCGGCCGATGCCGAAGGGCCGCGCACCATCCAGGTGACGAGCCAGAAGAAGCAGCAGCGCTAGCCGCCGCTTCCGCTCCGCGCACCAGCGCCCAGGCGCCCGGCCGATCCGTTCGGCCGGGCGCCTTCGTGTACGCCCGGCGGTGCCGCGCGGCGCCGCGCGGCACCGCCGGCGGCGGCTCCCTAGAAGGCCCGCCCCTGCTCGTAGGGGCCGATGACCGCGAGCATCTCCGGGCGGTTCAGGACGTCGGCGGCCGCCTCGGCCACGTCCTCCTCCGTCACCGCGTCGAACAGCGCCAGGTCGTCGTCGAGCGAGAAGTGCCGCGGGTAGTCGAGCTCGTGGACCGTCAGCCGGCCCATACGCGAGTTGCTGCCCTCGCTGCCCAGCACCCAGGAACCCTTGATCTGGCCCTTGGCGCGCTCCAGCTCCTCGCCGCCGATCCCGGTGGCGGCCGCCTTGGCCAGCTCCTCGCGGCACACGCCCAGCACCTCGTCGATCTTGTCGGGCAGGCAGCCCGCATAGATCTGGAACGCGCCGGTTTCGGCGTAGGAGCTGTGGAACGCCTGCACCGCGTAGGCCAGCCCGCGCTTCTCGCGTACCTCCTGGAACAGCCGGGAGGACATCCCCCCGCCCAGCGCCGAGCCCAGGACCCGCAGCGCGTACCAGCGCTCGTCGGTGCGCGCCAGCCCTTCGCGGCCCAGTATGAGGTGCGCCTGCTCGGTGTCGCGGCCGACCAGGGTGGTACCGGTGTAGGCGCGCACCGGATCGCCGCCGACGCGGGGGCGCGCGGGGCGTGCGTCGCCCGCGGCCGCCGACTGGCGGGCGAAAAGGGCCTCGACCTGGGCGACGACGGCGTCGTGGTCCAGGTTTCCGGCCGCGGCGACGACCAGCTCACCGGGAACGTAGGCGCTGCGGTACTGCTCCATGATGCGGTCGCGGGTCAGGGCGCCGATGGTGTCGTTGGTGCCGAGGATGGGCCGGCCCAGTGCGGAATCGGCGAAGACGTGCTCGGCGAAGACGTCGTCGATGAGGTCGGCCGGCTCGTCCTCGTTCATGGCGATCTCTTCGAGGATGACCCCGCGCTCGGTCTCGACCTCGCCGGCGTCCAGCACCGAATCGGCCACCATGTCGCCCACCACGTCCACCGCGAGCGGCAGGTCCCGGTCCAGGACCTTGGCGTAGTAGCAGGTGTGCTCTTTGCCGGTGTAGGCGTTGTGGTCGGCTCCCACACTGTCCAGCAGCGCCGAGATCGCCATCGCGTCGCGCTTGCGGGTGCCTTTGAACAGCAGATGCTCCAGGAAATGGGCGGAGCCGGCGTGATCGCGGTCCTCGTCGCGCGAGCCGGTCGTGGCCGAGATCCCGAAGGCCGCCGAACGGAGGCCGGGCATCGCCTCGGTCACCACCCGCAGCCCGCCGGGCAGGACCGTCCGCCGCACCAGGCCGGAACCGGTACCCGGCTCCATCACGGTGACGGTGCTGCCGGGCTCCTGCTCGGCGGCGATGGGCACAGAGCTCATACTCGGGTTCGCCTTCCTCGTCGGGTGGCGTTCGTGTGGTCGTGCGGTCGGCGGCGGCAGCGCACGGATCCTCCGTACACGACCGCACAGGGGGCCGCAAAGACGCGGGGCGGCCGCACCGTCAGGTGCGACCGCCCCGTCGGTCATGAACAGCGGTCAGGTGTTCTCACCGCTGCTGCTGCGGGTACGGCGGCGCCGCCGCGTGCCGCCGCCGGAGGAGTCGGTCTCGCCGTCCTCCTCGGCCTGGGCACCCGACTCGGAGTCGGTCCCGGAGCCGTCGGCGGAGGCGGAGGCGGAGTCGGCCTCGACCACCTCGACGGGCACCAGCGAGAGCTTGCCGCGGTCGTCGATCTCGCGGATCTCGACCTGGATCTTCTCGCCGATGCTGACGACGTCCTCCAGGTTCTCGATCCGCTGGCCGCCGTGCAGCTTGCGGATCTGCGAGATGTGCAGGAGGCCGTCCTTGCCCGGCAGGAGCGACACGAACGCGCCGAAGGCGGTCGTCTTGACGACGGTGCCCAGGTAGCGGTCGCCGACCTCGGGCATGGTCGGGTTGGCGATGCCGTTGATCGTGTCGCGCGCCGCCTCGGCCGACGGGCCGTCGGTGGCGCCGATGTAGATCGTGCCGTCGTCCTCGACCGTGATGTCGGCGCCGGTGTCCTCCTGGATCGTGTTGATCATCTTGCCCTTGGGGCCGATGACCTCACCGATCTTGTCGACGGGGACCTTCACGGTCAGCACGCGCGGCGCGTTGGGGCTCATGTCGGCCGGACGCTCGATGGCCTCCTGCATGACCTCCAGGATGGCCAGCCGCGCGCCGCGTGCCTGCTGCAGCGCCTGGGACAGCTGCGACGCCGGGATGCCGTCGAGCTTGGTGTCCAACTGCAGTGCGGTGATCAGCTCGCGCGTGCCGGCGACCTTGAAGTCCATGTCGCCGTACGCGTCCTCGGCACCGAGGATGTCGGTCAGCGTGACGTACTCGTCGCCGTCGCTGACCAGGCCCATCGCGATGCCCGAGACCATCTCCTTCAGCGGCACCCCGGCCTGCATCAGCGACATGGTCGAGGCGCAGACCGACCCCATGGACGTCGACCCGTTGGAGCTGATCGCCTCCGACACCTGCCGGATGGCGTAAGGGAAATCCTCCCGCGACGGCAGCACCGGCAGGATCGCCCGCTCGGCGAGCGCGCCGTGCCCGATCTCGCGCCGCTTGGGCGAACCCACCCGGCCGGTCTCGCCGGTCGAGTAGGGCGGGAAGTTGTAGTTGTGCATGTAGCGCTTGGTGCGATCCGGGTTCAGCGTGTCGATGAACTGCTCCATGCGCAGCATGTTCAGCGTCGTCACGCCCAGGATCTGGGTCTCGCCGCGCTCGAACAGCGCCGAGCCGTGCACGCGCGGCACCACGCCGATCTCGGAGCTGAGCTGGCGGATGTCCTTGGGGCCGCGGCCGTCGATGCGGACCTTGTCGCGGATCACGCGCTCACGCATGAGCTGCTTGGTCAGCGATCGGAACGCCGCGCCGATCTCCTTCTCGCGGCCCTCGTAGTCCTCGCCGAGCTTCTCGGCGGCCAGCGCCTTGACGCGCTCCAGCTCGTCTTCGCGCTCCTGCTTGTCGGCGACGGTCAGCGCCTGGGTCAGCTGCTCGCGCGCCGCGGAGTCGACCGCGTTGTAGACGTCGTCCTCGTAGTCGAGGAAGATCGGGAACTCGCCGGTCTCCTTGGCGGCCTGATCGGCCAGCGCCTGCTGGGCCCGGCACACCACCTTGATGAACGGCTTGGCGGCCTCCAGGCCTTCGGCGACCGTCTGCTCGTTGGGGCCCACGGCGCCGTCGTCCACCAGCTGGAGCGTGTGCGGTGTGGACTCGGCTTCGACCATCATGATGGCGACGTCGCCGTCGTCGAGGACGCGGCCCGCCACCACCATGTCGAAGGTGGCCTCCTGCAACTCGGTGTGGGTCGGGAACGCCACCCACTGGCCACGGATCAGCGCCACCCGCACGCCGCCGACCGGGCCCGAGAAGGGCAGGCCGGCGAGCTGGGTGGACATCGACGCGGCGTTGATGGCGACCACGTCGTAGAGGTGCTCGGGGTCGAGCGCCATAACGGTCTCGACGACCTGGATCTCATTGCGCAGGCCGTGCTTGAACGACGGACGCAGCGGGCGGTCGATCAGCCGGCAGGTCAGGATCGCGTCCTCGGACGGGCGCCCTTCGCGGCGGAAGAACGAGCCGGGGATGCGGCCCGCGGCGTACATGCGCTCCTCGACGTCGACCGTCAGCGGGAAGAAGTCCAGGTTCTCCTTCGGACGCTTGGACGCCGACGTCGCCGAAAGCAGCATCGTTTCACCGTCGAGGTAGACGACGGCAGAGCCGGCGGCCTGCCCCGCCATGCGTCCGGTCTCGAAGCGGATGGTCCGGGAGCCGAAGGTGCCGTTGTCGATCACAGCTTCGGCGGAATACGCGCCCTCCATGGGCGTCCTCCTCATAAGGGTTACGGCTGTTCGGTCGTCCCGCGTTCGCAGCCCCGGAGGATTCGTCGAGAGTCGCTGCCGCCCGGCGGCGCGGGCAGAGCGAAGCCTGCCGGCGCAGCGGGACCGCCAGCGGCCGGCCATCGATCGAAGCCTGCGGCTCGCCCGGTAACGGGAAGGCCGCAGACCACTACCGAGGACCGGCCTCGACGCGGCAGCCGAGGTCGGGAGCGCGAGAGCACTCTGCCACGAGCCGTGCGGTTCGGATGCGGTTGTGGACTGCGTCATGCGACGCATCGTCCATTCGGACGATACCCGCTGGCCAGGGGTCTGGCCGATAGGTCCACACTACTAAGAAGGGGAGTGGCCGAGGCCACTCCCCGATCCCTGCGTCGTCAGCGGCGCAGGCCCAGCCGCTGGATAAGGCGGCGGTAGCGGTTGATGTCGTGCTTCGCGATGTACTTGAGCAGGCGCCGGCGCCGGCCGACCATCAGCAGCAGCCCGCGGCGGCTGTGGTGGTCCTGCTTGTGGGTCTTCAGGTGCTCGGTCAACTCCGTGATGCGGTGCGTCAGCAGCGCGACCTGGACATCAGGGGAACCGGTGTCGCCTTCCTTCGTGCCGAAGTCGGCGATGATCTGCTGCTTGGTGGCGGTGTCGGTCGACACGTCGCTCCTTCTCGCGTTCTCGGTACGCAGACGTCAGGGACCCCGGGCGCGAAACGGCCGATCCGGTCGCAGGCCGGTCGGAAATCGCGCACGGGCCGGTGACCACGCGTACGAACAGTCACCGTCAGCGGCCCGGGATCGCCCGCGCGAACTCAGCGGGCGCCGCATCCGGCCGCTAGCCCGGAAAAGGATCCGGACATGCGCATGCGATCTTGCCGCTCCAGTCTATAGCACCGCGCGGCTCCCGATGACATGCGCCGACCGGCGCCCCGACGGGGGCGCCGCGGGCCAGCGGTCAGTTCGCGGCGGTCAGCCCGCGGGCCGTGTCGACGTCGCGCGCCATCGCCTCCCGCAGCTCCTCGACACTGTCGAAGCGCAGCTGCCCCCGGATGCGGTGGGTGAAGTCGATGGCGGCGCGCCGACCGTAGAGGGCGAGGTCGTCGCGGTCGAGCGCGTAGGCCTCGACGGTGCGCGCCGCCCCTTCGAACGTGGGATTGGTGCCCACCGAGATCGCCGCGGGCCAGGACGGTGCGGCGTCCGCACCGGAGTCGCCCAGCAGCATGCGCCCGGCGTAGACGCCGTCGGCGGGCACCGCCGTCGCGGGCGGGCAGTCCAGGTTGGCCGTGGGAAAGCCCAGCAGTTCGCGGCCGCGCGCCGCGCCGTGCACCACCATGCCCTCGACGCGGTGCGGGCGGCCCAGTTCCCGGCCGGCCCCCTCCACGTCGCCGGCCTCCAGGCAGGCACGGATGCGCGTGGAGCTCACGGTGTCGCCCCCGGTCACCAACTCCAGGCCCTGGGCCGTGAAACCGTACTCCTCCCCCAGGCGGCGCAGCGTTTCCACAGTGCCGCCGGCCCTGTACCCGAAGCGGAAGTCCTCGCCCACGACCACGGCCGCCGCCCCCAGCGTCTCGACCAGCACCCGGCGCACGAAGTCCTCGGCGCTGAGCCGCGACAGCTCGGAGGTGAACGGCACCACGCACACGGCGTCGGCTCCGCACTCGGCCAGCAGTTCGGCCCTGCGCGGCTCGGGGGTCAGCACCGCGGGCGGGTCGCCGCCGCGCACGACCGAATCGGGGTGCGGATCGAAGGTGACGACCACGACCGGCAGCTCCGCGGCGCGGGCGCGCTCCACAGCGGCGCGCATGATGGCCTGGTGCCCGCGGTGCACGCCGTCGAAGACGCCGACGGTCACGACGGACCGGCCCCAGTCGCGAGGCACCTCCTCCAGACCGTGCCAAGACCGCACGTCCAACAGCTCCCCTCCGGTACGTGGCCGCGTCCGCCGACCAGCTTCGCACGGCACCGGCGGGCACCGTGCGCGGCGGGCCGCCGTGTCCGGTCCTGCGGGCGCTCGGCGCCGTCGGGCCGGAGGCCCGGCCCGGCTGCGTCCGGCCCAACCGTACCGTCCGGTAGGAAGCGGCCGACGGCGGCCGTCCCGCCGAGAACCCGAGCGGGCGCCCGGCGGCTTCTCAGGCCGCTTCGAATACCACGATGGGTTTGGCGTGGTCGGCGCGGTCCTCGGCGAGGGCCACGACCGCGCCGTCGGGCGCGAACAGCCCGACCGGGCCGGGGCCGAGTTCGCCGCGGGAGATGCGGTTGCCGTGGGCGATCCTGCGGACCTCCTCGGCGTTGAGCAGCCGCACCGGGAACGCCGCCGCCACCGCCTGGGCCAGCGGTACCGCGGTGAACTCCTCGGCCAGCTGCTCCAGGGTGCGGGCCTGGTCCGCGCCGTAGGGCCCCACCCGGGTGCGGCGCAGCGCCGTGAGGTGGCCGCCCACGCCCAGCGCGGCGCCCAGGTCGCGGGCCAAGGCGCGGATATAGGTGCCGCTGGAGCAGGAGACGCGGGCGTCGACGTCGACGAAGGCCCCGTCGGCGTCGTCGACGCGGCGGATCCCGTCCACCGCGAACTCCGCGACCGTCACCTCGCGGGCGGACAGCTCGACGCTCTTTCCTTCACGCGCGGACTTGTAGGCGCGCTTTCCGTCCACCTTGATCGCGCTGACCTGCGGCGGTACTTGGCTGATGGTGCCGGTGAGCGCGGCGGCGCCGGCCCGCACGGCCTCCTCGGCGATCCCGGAGGCGTCGGTGCGCTCGCCGGGCCGGCCTTCGGCGTCGTCGGTGTCGGTGGCCAGTCCCAGGCGCAGTGTGGCGGTGTAGGCCTTCTCGGCGAGGGTGAGGTGCCCCAGCAGTTTGGTCCCCTTGCCGATGCCGAGCACGAGCACGCCGGTGGCCATGGGGTCGAGCGTGCCGGCGTGGCCGACTTTGCGGGTGCCGGCGAGTCTGCGCGTGCGGGCGACCACGTCGTGGGAGGTCCAGTCGGCCGGCTTGTCGACGATCGCGACACCGCTGTCGGTCATGGAGCTGAGGCTTCCTCGTCGGCACGGGACGCCGCCGCCGGCCGGGCGGACGGGGCCGCGCCGACAGCGGAGGCGTCGGGTCGGATGGGGCGCGCGACTGCCCGGGGTCAGTCTTCCTCGTCCTCGGGCTGGCGCGGTGTCTTGTAGGGATCGGGATCGCCGGCCGGGGCGGCTCCGGAGGCGGCGCGGGCCACCTCGGCGTCGGAGCGGCGGGCCTCATCCAGCAGCGACTCGATGTGTGCGGCGTTGCGCTGCACGTCGTCGCTCTTGAACGTCAGGCTGGGCGTATGGCGCAGCCCGGTCTGGCGGCCGACCTCGGTGCGGATGATGCCTTTGGCGCTGTCCAGGGCGGCGGCGGTACCGGCCTTCTCGTCGTCGGTGCCGAACACCGTGTAGTACACCGTGGCATCGCGCAGGTCGTTGGTCAGCCGCGCGTCGGTCACGGTGACGAAGCCCAGGCGCGGGTCCTTGACCCGGCGCTCCAGCATCTCCGCCACGATCCGCTGGATACGGTCGGCGAGTTTGCGCGCTCGTGCGGCGTCAACCATCGTGTCTAGTCTTCCTCTGGGCTGAAGAGCCGCTGCCTCGCGGAGAGCAGCTCGACCTCGGGGCGCTCCGCGACGAGCTGCTCGCAAGTCTGGAGCAGGTGCGAACAGTGGGCGGCGGTTGCGGCCACGACGGCCACACCGATCTCGGACCTGCGGTACAGGTCCTGGTCGCCGGTTTCGGCGACCGACGCGGAGCACGCGCGCTGCAGCTCGGCCACGATAGGCCGCACTGCCGAGCGCTTCTGCTTCAGGGAACGCACGTCACCGAGCAGGATGTCCAGCGTCAAAGCCCCGACGAACATGCGCTCACCCCGTGTGCCGCGCGCCGCGGATCGCGATTCAGATGTCATGTGGCGGCCGCATCACGGAGCGGCCGGGCCGTTCGCGACGGTGGTACCGGCGGGGCGGCCCGCCGCCGGCCCCGGCCCGAACGGCCGGGGCGGCGGCGGGGCGCACCCGTGGGTGCGGTCACTCCCGCGGCTTCTCGCGCATCTCGTAGGTCTCGATCGTGTCACCCACGCGGACGTCGTTGTAGCCGACGCCGATGCCGCACTCGTAGCCCTCGCGGACCTCGGTGGCATCGTCCTTGAACCGCTTGAGCGACTCGACGTTGAGGTTCTCGGAGATGACGATCCCCTCGCGGATGATCCGCGCCTTCGTGTTGCGGCGGATCGTGCCGCCGCGGACGATCGAACCGGCGATGTTGCCGATCTTGGGGACCTTGAAGACCTCGCGGATCTCGGCGGAGCCGAGCTGGGCCTCCTCGTAGATGGGCTTGAGGAGCCCCTTGACCGCGGCCTCGATCTCGTCGATCGCCTGGTAGATGACCGAGTAGTAGCGGATGTCGACGCCCATACGGTCGGCGAGCTGGCTGTTCTTGCCCTCCGGCCGGACGTTGAACCCGACGATGATCGCACCCGCGGACGCGGCCAGGTTGATGTCGTTCTGCGTGATCGCACCGACACCGCGGCCGATGACGCGGATGTCGACTTCCTCGCCGCCGGCGTCGATCTTGGACAGCGACTCCTCAAGCGCTTCGACCGACCCGGACATGTCGCCCTTGACGATCAGCAGCAGCTCGTTGCGCTCGCCCTCGGCCAGCGCGTCCTTCCAGGTGTCGATGGTGACCCGGCGGGTGGACCGGCTCTGCTGGGCGAAGCGCTCGCGCGCCTCGCGCTGCTGGGCGATCTGGCGGGCCACCCGGTCGTCCTTGACGACCAGGAAGCTGTCGCCGGCGCTGGGCACGTTGGTCAGACCCAGCACCTGCACCGGACGCGAAGGCTCGGCGCTCTTCACGTTGGCGCCGTGCTCGTCCAGCATCGCCCGCACGCGGCCGTAGGCGTCGCCGCAGACGATCGAGTCGCCGACGTTCAGCGTGCCGCGCTGCACCAGGACCGTCGCCATGGAGCCGCGGCCGCGGTCGAGGTAGGCCTCGATCGCCAGCCCCTGGGCTTCCATGTCGGGGTTGGCCCGCAGGTCCAGCGCCGCATCGGAGGTCAGCACGACCGCTTCGAGCAGCGCGTCCAGGTTCTCGCCGCGAAGCGCGGAGATCTCCACGCACTGCACGTCGCCGCCGAGTTCTTCGGCCACGACGCCGTACTCGGTCAGCTGGGCGCGCACCCGCTGCGAGTCGGCCCCCTGGACGTCGACCTTGTTGATCGCGACCACGATCGGGACCTCGGCCGCCTTGGCGTGGTCGATGGCCTCGGCCGTCTGCGGCTTGACGCCGTCGTCGGCCGCGACCACGAGCACGGCGATGTCGGTTGCCTGGGCACCGCGCGCACGCATGGCGGTGAAGGCCTCGTGGCCCGGGGTGTCGATGAAGGTGATCTTGCGATCCTCTTCGTCGACCTCGGTGGAGACCTGGTAGGCGCCGATGTGCTGGGTGATGCCGCCGGCCTCGCCGCCGACCACGTTGGTGCTGCGGACGGTGTCGAGCAGCTTCGTCTTGCCGTGGTCGACGTGGCCCATGACGGTGACCACGGGCGGGCGCGGGCGCCGGTCGGATTCGGTCCCGACGTCGCCGAACCCGATGGAGAAGGACTCCAGGAGCTCGCGGTCCTCGTCTTCGGGGCTGACGACCTCGACGGTGTAGCGCAGCTCGTCACCGATGAGCTGCAGCACCTCGTCGCTCAGCGACTGCGTGGCCGTGACCATTTCGCCCAGGTGCATCAGCACCTGCACCAGCGACGCCGGGTTGACACCGATCTTGTCGCCGAAGTCGGCCAGGGACGCCCCGCGCGACAGCCGGATGCTCTGCCCGTTGCCGCTGGGGATCTTCACGCCGCCGAAGGACGGCGCCTGCATGTCGTTGAACTCTTGGCGACGCTGCTTCTTGGACTTGCGCTGGCGTCCCGGACGGCCGCCGGGGCGTCCGAAGGCGCCTGCCGTTCCGCCGCCGCGGCCGCGACCGGCACCGGGCCGGCCGCCGAAGCCGCCGGGACGGCCGCCGCCGCCACCGCTGCCGGGACGCGCGCCCGTGCCGGTACCGGCGGGGGCGCCGCTGCGACCGCGGCCTCCGCCGCCGCCTGCGGCACCGCCGCCGGGACGGCCGCCTCCGCCGCCGCGGCCGCCGGAAGGCGCCGGACGCGACGAGGGCATGTTCATCGGGCTGGGGCGCGGACCGGACGGGCGGACGTTGGCCGGCGTGGGCCGGGGGCCGCCGCCGCTGGGCGGGCCCGGACGCGGCGCACCGCCGCGGTCACCGCCGCCGGAACGCGTGCCGGCACCCTGGCCGCCCTGGCCCTGGCCACCTTGGCCCTGGCCGCCTTGACCGCCCTGGCCGCCCTGGCCGCCTTGGCCCTGGCCGCCTTGACCGCCCTGGCCGCCTTGGCCCTGGCCGCCGCCCTGCTTGTCCGAACGCGGGCCGGGACGCGGCGCGGGCTTGGAGCCCATGCCGGTGGCGGTCGAGGCGAACGGGTTGTTGCCGGGGCGCGGGCCGGACTGGCGCGGTCCCGGACGCGGGGCCTTGCCGCCGTCGGACGAGGACCCGGGGCGGTCGCTCTTGTCCGAGCGGCCACCAGGCTTTTCGTTCTTGTCGGATTTGGACTGCTGCCCCTGGCGCGGGCCGGGCTTGGGGCCCGGCTTGGGCGCGTTTCCCTTGGGCGGGCCGGAACCGGCGCCTGCACCGGGGCGCGGGCCGGGCTGCGGCGCCTGCTGGCCGGTGCTCTCGGCCTGGCCGGTGCCCGCGGTCTCGGTCTCGGCCGCGCTCGCAGGCTCGCCCGCGGTGGCGGTCTCGCCCGCGCTCGCGGACGGAACGGGGCTCGCGGGCTCCTGGCGCGGGCCGGGCTTGGGGCCCGGCTTGGGCGCCGCGGGACGCGCGGCAGGAGCGGAATCCGTCTCGGCCGCCGCGTTCGCGGGGGCCTGCGGACGCGCCTCGCTCTCGCCGCCGCCGGCCTTCTCCTGCCCGGATTCCTGCTTGGGGCTCGATTCGCCGGAACCGGAACCGGAACCGTTGTTGAAAGCTTCCTTGAGACGACGAACGACGGGCGCCTCGATGGTCGATGACGCCGACCGGACGAATTCACCCATCTCGTTGAGCTTGGCCAGAACAGCCTTGCTCTCGACTCCGAACTCCTTGGCGAGTTCGTATACCCGGACCTTGGCCACTGCTCTCCTCTACTCGGTCCGGGACATGGGCTTGTTCCGGACCGTCGCTAGCTTGACGTACTCATCGCTGCGTACTCATCGAGCGCTCATCGCAATCTCGACCCGCTTCCTCGTCGTTACACAACAATGGGTCGGCCACGTCTTCATGCCGACATGGCGAGACCCGCCGCCGTACAGTCTTCACAACCAACGGGGCGGCGTGATCATTCCAACCCTATCCGGATCCAGATGCGTCGCCAACGCGCGAAGCGACGGCGAACAGGGCGTCGACGCGTGACGTGTCGAGGCTCTGCGCGGTTCGAAACGCCCGCTGCCAGACTCTCCGCCGCTTCGCCGACTCCCAGCAACCGGGTTCCGTGTGCAGATACGCACCACGACCAGGCATACGCCCGGCGGGGTCCGGCACGACCGCGCCGGAGTCGGCCACCAGCCGCATAAGGTCGGACTGAGCTGCCCGCGACCTGCACCCGACGCACGTGCGTACGGGCCGGGAACGGCCGCGGCCCCCCATTCTAGCGTGTCGGCGCATCTGCGTGCCCGGCGGGCCCTCCGGGGTCGTCGTCGGGAGAGGCGTCGATGGACGTTTCGTCCAGGTCGCCCGGGTCGGAGTCGGACCGGATGTCGATCCGCCATCCGGTCAGCCGGGCAGCAAGCCGGGCGTTCTGCCCTTCCTTGCCGATCGCCAGCGACTGCTGGTAGTCGGGAACTGTGACGCGGGCCACTTTTCCGGCCTCGTCCAGTACCTCGACGTCGCTGACCCGTGCCGGGGAGAGCGCGTTGCCCACGAAGGCGGCGGGGTCCTCCGAGTGGTCGATGATGTCGATCTTCTCGCCGTTGAGTTCGGCCATGACGTTGCGGACCCGGCTGCCCAGCGGGCCGATGCAGGCGCCCTTGGCGTTGACGCCGGATTTGTGGGAGAACACCGCCATCTTGGTGCGGTGGCCGGCTTCCCGGGCGATCGCCGAGATCTCCACCGTGCCGTCGGCGATCTCGGGCACCTCCAGCTCGAAGAGCTTGCGCACCAGGTGCGGGTGGGTGCGCGAGAGCGTGACCGAGGGGCCGCGGTGGCCCTTGCGCACTTGGACCACGTAGGCGCGCAACCGCTCGCCGTGGCCGTAGGTCTCGCCGGGCACCTGCTCCTGGGGCGGCAGGATCGCTTCGACCTTGCCCAGGTCCACCAGCACGTTGCGCGGGTCCTTGCCCTGCTGGATCAGCCCGGAGACGACCTCGGACTCGCGGCCCGCGAATTCGCCCAGGGTCAGTTCGTCTTCGGCATCGCGCAGGCGCTGCAGGATGACCTGCTTGGCCGTCGAGGTCGCGATGCGCCCGAAACCGGTCGGCGTAGCGTCGTACTCGCCGACCCTGGTTCCGTTCTCGTCGGTCTCGGCCGCCCAGACGGTCACGTGCCCGCTGGTGCGGTCCAATTCGACGCGCGCACGGACCTGGCTTCCCTCCTGGCGGTGGTAGGCGATCAGCAGAGCGTCCTCGATCGCCTTGACGACGAGGTCAACCGAGATGTCCTTCTCGCGCTCAAGGCTGCGCAGGACACTCATATCGATATCCACGGGGCTCCCCCTCTAGTCCGCCGCGTCAACGTCGGCACCGCGGCGGAATTCCACCTGGATCTTTCCGCGCCCCAGGTCAGAATAGCCATAGAAGCAGTTCTGCCCGTCGACCTCCACGGTGACACCGGAGTCGTCGGCGTCGGCCACGCGCCCTTCGACCTCGCTCCCGTCGGCGATCGCCACCCGCACGAGCCGGCCGCGCGAACGCCGCCAGTGGCGGGGCCGGGTCAGCGGGCGGTCGACCCCGGGAGAGGTCACCTCCAGCGTGTAGGACGCCTTTCCCATGGCGTCGGACCCGTCGAGCACCGCGGAGATCTCCTGTGCCACCTCGCCCACGGAGTCGAGGTCGACACCGTCGTCGGAGTCGACGACGATCCGCAGCACCCGGCGCTTGCCCGCCGGGGTGAGCTCGACCTCCTCCAGCTCCAGGCCGACTTCGGCAAGCACGGGCTGCACCAGTTCGGCGATGCGGTCTTGGCGAGCCTGCGCGCCCATCGGTGATCCTCCTCGGCGAATTCCGCCCGCGGAACCGGTGTCCGGGGCGGTCCAGCTATAGCAGTCGTCGTCCGCACGTCGCGGCGACGTCGTGTGATGCCAAGGGTATCCACTGTCGACCCTTGCCCATGCCCGAACATCGGTGCTCGTCAGCGGACATCCCCCGCCGGAGGTGCGGCGTGCGCGCGGTGGAACGGGCACGGGACACGCAGACGGCGCGCGGCGCCGCCTTCGGCGGGCGGGGGGGGTGGCGGGCGGCGAGCGGGCCTCGCGCGCACACGGCGCCGATCATGGAAGGATGGGGACCGATCCGCACCCTGGTGTCCGGGATGTCGGCGACGTCGGCCGCACCTCCCGCACGCGTGCGGTACCCCGCCGGCACGGCGAACGCATCTCACCCCGGCAGGATTCGGGGACTTCCTGGTGAGGAGGGAAGGTGGCCAACGACGACGGCGCCATCAGCCGCCGTACTGCCGTCGCCGGCGCGCTCGCGGGGATCGCGGCCGCGGCGCTGAGCGGCTGCCGGGGGCCCCGGTGGTACCCGAGCGAGATCAGCCCCGACGAGTACGTGCTGCGCTCGGCGATCACCGAGAAGCGGCGCCTGATCCAGCGGTACGAGGCGAGCATCGCCGCCGGGGACGGCCCGGCCGAGCTGCTGGAGCGGGTGGCGGGCCATCACCGCGAGCACCTCGCCGCGCTGCGGGAGCGGCTTCCCGAGAAACCGGGGCGTCCGCGCGACGCCGATGAGGAGAGCCCGCGGCCCAGCCCCGAGCCCGTCGGCGACGGCCCGGTACCGGTCGAGGGCCTGCAGGTGGCGGAGCAGAGCGCCGCCGCTGCACGCTCCCGCCAGCTCGCCCGCCTGTCCGATTCCGGTCTGGCTCAGCTCGTCGCCTCCATCGGCGCCTGCGAGACCGGACACGCCCGACTGCTCGCGGAGGCCCGATGACCGCCACACCGCAGGACCCGCAGACGGCGACGCCCGGCACGGGCGAGGGGGTCGACACCGTCGCAGCGCTGCAGGCGGCGCTGCGCGCCGAGCACGCCGCGGTCTACGCCTACACCTACGTCGGCGCCCGGTCCGACGGCGGCCGGCGCGACCGCTGCTACGAACACCTCGACGCCCACCGCGCCCAGCGGGACACGCTGCGGGTGGAGATCGGCGACCGCGACGCCCGCCCCGACGCGGGCGACACCGCCTACGAGCTGCCCGAGAGCGACGGCGAATCGGACCTGGACGGCTACGCCCGGCGCGTGGAGCGCCAAGGGGCGCAGACGTACCTGGAGCTGGCGGCCTCGCCGGAACCGGCGGTGCGGGACCTGGCGCTGCGCTGCCTGCAGGAAGCGACACTGCGCGGTATGGAGTGGGGCGGCGAACCGGGCGTGTTCCCGGGCTTCGCCGACGGCGAGCCGCCGTCCCGCGACGGCGGCTGACGGTGCGGGCGGGCCCGGGGGCCGCCCGCACCGCCGGTCCCCCGGGCCCGCCCGGGGGCCGTCAGCCCGCCGCGACGGCGGAGGCCACGCGGTCCACGGCCGCGTCCAGGGCGATCTCCTCGCTCTCGCCCGAGGCGCGGTCGCGCAGCTCCAGCACCCCCTCGGAAAGCCCCTTGCCCACGATGAGGCCGGTGGGAACGCCCAGCAGTTCGGCGTCGGTGAACTTCACGCCGGGCGAGACGCCCTTGCGGTCGTCGACGAGCACCCGAACGCCGCGCTGCTCCAGCTCCTCGGCGATGCGCAGGGCCGTCTCGATCTGATCGCCCTTGCCGGTGCCCACGACGTGCACGTCGGCGGGGGCGATCTCGCGCGGCCAGACGATGCCCTTTCCGTCGTGGGACTGCTCGACGACGGCGGCGAGCACGCGGGAGACGCCGATGCCGTAGGAGCCCATGGTCACCCGTTTGGGCTTGCCGTCGGCGCCGAGCGCGTCCAGCTCGAAGGCGTCGGTGTACTTGCGGCCCAGCTGGAAGATGTGGCCGATCTCGATGCCGCGCGCCGTGTAGAGGGTGCCCTGCCCGTCGGGCGAGGCGTCGCCCTCGCGGACGTCGGCGGCCTCGACGGTGCCGTCGGGGACGAAGTCGCGCCCGCAGACGAGGTCCATCACGTGGTGGTCGGGCTTGTCGGCGCCGGTGACCCAGGCGGTACCCGGGGCCACGCGGGGGTCGACGAGGTAGCGGAGCTTGTTGGCGAGCAGCCCGTTGGGACCGACATAGCCCTTGACCAGGAAGGGGTTGGCTTCGAAGTCGGCCTCGTCGAGGAGCGCGACGTCGGCGGGGTGCAGCGCGGCTTCCAGGCGCTTCATGTCGACCTCGCGGTCGCCGGGCACGCCCACGCCCACGATCTCCCAGTCGTCGTCGCCGGGTCGGCGCGTTTTGACCAGGACGTTCTTCAGCGTATCGGCGGCGGTGAAGGTGCGCCCCAGGCCGGCGGCGTTGAAGAAGCCGACGAGCGTTTCGATCGTGGGGGTGTCGGGCGTGTGGTGCACCTGCGCCTGTGGCCGGCCCTCGACGGAGGCGGCGGGCGGCGCGGGGGTGTCGACGGCTTCGACGTTGGCGGCGTAGTCGGAACCGGTGCTGCGGACGAAGGTGTCCTCGCCGGTGGGGGTTTCGGCCAGGAACTCTTCGGAAAGCGAACCGCCCATCGCGCCCGACTGCGCGGAGACGACGGCGAAGCGCAGACCGAGCCGGCCGAAGATGCGGACGTAGGCCTGGCGGTGCAGATCGTAGGAGTGCTGCAGGCCCTCGTCGTCGAGATCGAAGGAGTAGGAGTCCTTCATGTGGAACTCGCGGCCGCGCAGCACGCCGGCCCGCGGGCGGGCTTCGTCGCGGAACTTCTCCTGGACCTGGTACAGGATCACCGGGAAGTCCTTGTAGGAGCTGTACTCGCCCTTGACCAGCGAGGTGAACAGCTCCTCGTGGGTGGGGGTGAGCGCGTAGTCGCCGCCCTTGCGGTCCTTGAGCCGGAACAGCGCGTCGCCGTACTCGGTCCAGCGGCCGGTGGCCTCGTAGTAGTCGCTCGGCAGCAGCGTGGGCAGCAGCATCTCCTGGCCGCCGATGCGGTTCATCTCCTCGCGGATCACCGCGGCGACGTTGTCGAGCACGATCTTGCCCAGCGGCATCCAGGAGTAGACGCCGGGCGCGGCGCGGCGGACGTAGCCTCCGCGCACCATCAGCTTGTGACTCGGCACCTCGGCGTCCGCCGGGTCCTCGCGCAGGGTGCGCAGGAACAGGGTCGACATCCGCAGCACGGCCACTCCTCACGTCAGTCAGCAAGTCCAGTCGGATCCGCGGGCCGGTCCGGCCGCACCGGGATCCGGCCCCGGGTCGTGCCTTCGAGATCGGCGGTCCGCGGAAGACGGGGACCGACCGCCGCGGGCGATACTCCGAGGGGTTCCAGGCTAGCGGCCGGCGGGCACGCCCCGGCACCGCGAACCCGCCGGAGCCCGTACCGTTGGAACCGGTTCGGTACACGGCGAAGCGGCAGGCGATCGGGCGGGAGCGGCATGGCGGCGCACGGCGGCGGAGCACACACGCGGCAGCCCGAGGTGGAGCTGATGCGCGACGCCGACCGCGCCGAATCCTGGCTGCTGATGGTCGACGGCACCCCGCAGTCGCACGTCGACCTGTCCGACCCCGCCTACCTGGACTTCGAATACGTCCAGCGGATCGGCCACACTGTCGACCTGGCGTTCCCGGCGGGCGGGCGGATCCGCGCGCTGCACCTGGGCGCAGGGGCGCTGACCCTGGCGCGCTACGTGGCGGCGACCCGGCCCGGTTCCCGGCAGCGCGCCGTGGACGACAATCCGCGGCTGATCGAGCTGGTGCGCGAATCGCTGCCGTGGGACCGCCGCACCGACCTGCGGGTGGGGACCGGCGACGCGCGGGAGTGGCTGGCCCGGCGCCAGAGCGACAGCGCCGACCTGGTGGTCTGCGACGTGTTCGCCGGAGCGCAGACACCGGCCGCACTGACTTCGGTGGAGTTCTTCGCCGACGCCGACCGGGTGCTGGAGGCGGGCGGGGTGTGCGCGGCCAACGTCGGCGACGGCCGGCGGCTGCGGCACGTGCGCGCGCAGGCGGCCACGCTGGGCGCGGTCTTCGCCCACACAGCGCTGATCGCCGCTCCGGGGGTGCTGCGCGGCCGGCGGTTCGGGAATTTCGTGCTGCTGGGGTCGCAGCGCCCTCTGCCTGCGGAGGAGCTCACGCGGCGCGCGCACCGCGATCCCGATATGGCCCGGGTTCTGGAGGGCGAGACGCTGGAGCGGTTCGTCGCAGGCGCGCCCGCGGTGCGCGACGCTTCGGCGACCGATTCGCCGGCGCCGCCCGACGACGTGTTCGCGCGCTGAGCGTCCGGATACCCGTCAGTCGGGCAGCTCGTGGTCCAGCAGGCGGGAGAACTCCGGTGTCTGGCTGATGCCGACGCCGCCTCCGGGGTCGGGCCGGGTTCCCATCCCGGTGACGCGCCCGTTGCGCCACCAGATGATCTGGTCGGTGACGGGTCCGCCGTCCTGCAGCAGGCTGTGGAACGTCCGGTAGAGGAACGGGATGAGCGCGACGGAGCGCTTGCTGCGCAGCACGGCGTACAGCATCGTGTTGGGCGAGGGCAGCATGACCACCGCGCCGTAGGGCAGGGGCTCGCGGGCCACGTCGACCAGCCGCATGACGTGCGCCGATCCCGGCCACCCGATCCCGTGCACGATGTTGACCGGGGTGTCGGCGCCGGCGGGGAAGCTCTGCAGGTCGACGGGCTCGTGGGCGAGGTTGCCCATGGCCGCGAACCACAGGTCCTGTTTGGCGACACCCCACGCCCGGGCGTGGCGGTGGTCCAACACCGCCGCTTCGTAAGTGCGGGGGTCGGTCCGGTAGCACAGCAGTGCGGTCAACTGCGGGTTGACGGAGTAGGCGAGCTTGTCGGTGCCCAGCTCGGACGGGTCGCCGGTGAGGATGATCCGCAGGTAGGGCGCAGCTGCGGCGTAGGGCTCGGCGAGCAGGCGGCTGTGCACACCGGACGCGGGCAGGGACCGCCCGTGCGGTCGGGGGTCGGACGGGGAGTTCATCGCGGAGAGGCTCGCTCCTGGGCGGACAGCGTTCGGCGGACGGCCGGGGCCGTCGCACTCGCCTGCAGTATCCCACCCGTTCCCCGCCCCGTCCGCAGTGCGGCGCCCACGAATGTCCCGGTCATCCCATGATCGGTCATGGTGCGCTAGCCTCGTAGGCATGCGGACCCGACACGTCGCCACTCCCCCTCCATCGGCCTGACGGGGCGTCCGCCCCACCGACGAATCCCCGACCGCCGCCGTCGACACCGGAGTGGCCGACCGTGTCCGAACCGTCCGTACCCTCGTCCTCCGCCGCGGCCGGATCCGCACCGGCGGCGGCGCAGCCGGTGCGCGCCGACCGCCCCGGCGGAGCCGCGGGCCCCGATACCGCCCAGCGGGGATTCGTCCTGCTGGTGACCGCCGGCCTGCTGTGGGGAACCAGCGGGATCGCCGGTCACGGCCTGCAAGCGGCGGGTGTCACCGTTCTGGCCGTGGCCTGCTACCGGCTGCTGTTCGCGGGTGTGGCCATCAGCGGCTACCTCGCACTGTCGGGGCGGCTGCTCCGCCTGCCGCGCAACCGCCGGGTGGCCGTCCGCTTGCTGGTCAACGGCCTACTGCACGCGGCCTTCCAGTGCTTCTACTTCGCCTCGCTGACCCTGGTGCCCGTCGGACTGGCGACCCTGGTCAAGATCGGCAGCGTGCCGGTGTTCGTGGCGGCCGGCATCTGCCTGCTGGCCCGGCGCGCGCCCACTCCGCGCCTGGCGGTCTCGGTCCTGCTCGCGGTGACCGGGATGGCGCTGCTGGTCGGATTCCCCGCGACCGACGCGAGCCCCGCCGATCTGGCGCTGGGCATGGCCTGCGCGCTCGCGGCCGGACTGACGTTCTCCGCGATGACGCTGATCAACCGCACGCCCGTGGTCGGGCTGGACCCGCTGGTCAACGCCGGAGCGGGGCTGCTGATCGGCGGGGTGCTGCTGCTGCCGGCGGGGCTCTACGCGGGCATGGCCGTCCCGCTGGAGCCCGCGCCGCTTGCTCTGCTGGCCTACCTGGGTCTGGTGCCCACGGTGCTGGCCTACCTCGCCTACTTCGGCGGGGTCAGCCGGGCCTCCGACGCCGGAGCCGCCGTCGGCACGATCACCGAGCCGCTGACCGCGGCGCTGCTGTCCATGGCACTGCTCGGCGAAGAGATGACCGCGATCGGCGCGGCCGGCGCCGCCGTGCTCACGGCCGCGATGGGCACGGACTACGCCGCCGGAGTGCTGAACCGCCGCCGGCGCCGCCGCCGGTCCGGAACGGGCTGAGGCCGGCCTCTCCGCCCCGCATACTCCCGGCGGCGTAGAGCCGTCGCCGACCGCGGGGCCGTCACCCGCCGGTCCCCGAGTCGGTCTGCGGGTTCCCCTACGCCGCGGGCGGTAGCCGGACGCCGCCGTCCGCGCCCGTGGGCGCAGCCGCAGAGCCTCCCTCCGGGCGATGCCCCGCGAGGCGCCGCGCGGCCATGCTCGTAGCCGCCAGTTCGAGCCGACCCGTGAGGCGCCGCCGCCATGCCGACCCCGTTCGACGATCCCCTCCTGCTGGCGCGCATGCAGTTCGCGCTGACCGCGAGCGTGCACTACCTCTTCGTGGCCCTGACCCTGGGCCTGGCCCCGTTCATCCTGGCCGGCCAACTGGGCGCCACCGTGCGCCGCGACGAGGGCCGGATGCGCGCGGTGCGCTTCTGGGGCGGCCTCTACGTCGTCAACTACGCCATGGGCGTACTGTCCGGCCTGGTCATGGAGTTGCAGCTGGCGCTGAACTGGAGCGGGCTCGGCGACATGTTCGGCTACGCCTTCGGTGCTCCGCTGGCCGTCGAGACCATGGGGGCCTTCTTCGTCGAATCGACGTTCCTGGGTCTGTGGATCTTCGGCTGGGACCGGATGAACCGGTGGGCGCACCTGGGGTGCTTCGCGGTGGTGACCGCGACCGCCTACCTGTCGGCCTACTGGGTGCTGGTGGCCAACGGGTTCCTGCGCTATCCGGTGGGCGGCCTGCGGATCGAGGACGGCACGGCGCGGGTCGGCGACCCGGCGGCGCTGATGACCAATCCGTCGACGCTGCTGGCGTTGGCCCACATCTGCTTCGGTGCGCTGCTGTTGGGATCGACGGTGCTCATCGCGGTCAGCGCCTACCACCTGGCCCGGCGCACCGACCCCGACCGGATGTTCGGGCGCGGCATCCGGTGGGGAACGGCCGTGTTCTCGCTGGCGCTGTATCCCACGGCCCACGTCGGTTACCTGCAGTTCTCCCTGCACGAGCGGTCCCCGCCCGGCAGCGGGCTGACCTATTCGGCCGGCGAGATCGCCGCCATCGAGGCCGAGGGCGCCGCTCCCGACTCCTTCGACGCGTTCGGCGACGGGCTCATGATGGGGTCCTGGTCGGTGATGTCGATGGTCATGCTGGTGCTGCTGGCGGTGTGGGCGCTGCGCCGGCTGGACCGCTGGCGGGGCGTGCTGTGGCCGCTGGTGCTGCTGCCGCTCCTGCCGTATGCGGCCAGTGTCGGCGGGTGGGTGCTGCGCGAGACCCAGCGCCAGCCCTGGGCCGTGGAGGACCTGCTGACCACCGCCGACGCGATGACGGACCTGACGCCGGCGATGGCGGCGGTCTCGTTCTCGCTGTTCACCGTCGCGTTCGCGGCGCTGGCGGCCGTGACGTATCTGCTGCTGGTGCGCGTCGCGCGGCTCGGTCCGTACCGCGGCCCGCTCGCACCCGCGCACACCGGCGGGTCGGCCGAAGGCGGCACCGGGCCCCCGCCCGTCGCCACGTTCTGACCCGGACTGTCGCGCCCGCATGCGCGACGGCCCGTTACCGAAGGAGCCTGCCGTGGAATTCCTCGCCGCCCTCCTCCTCGCCGGCCTCGTGGCGGGGTACCTGGTGCTCGCCGGATGCGACATCGGGCTGGGCATGCTCATGCCGTACGTGGCCCGCACGGGTGCCGAGCGCAGGCGCGCGGTCTCGGCCATGGCGCCCTACTTCCTGGGCAGCGAAGTGTGGCTGATCGGCGCGGTGGGGGTGGCCATGGGGCTGCTGCCCGCCCTGAAGTCCCACGTGTTCACGGGGCTGTGGCCGGTCTTCGCTGCGCTGCTGGCCGGGTGGCTGCTGCGGGACGCGGGGCTGTGGATGCGCGGGCGCATGCGCACGGGTGCGGCCCGGGCGGTCTGCGACACGGGGATCGTCGGGGGCAGCTGGGCGCTGGCGCTGAGCTGGGGCGCGGTAGTCGGCGGGCTGCTGGCCGGCGGCGGCGTGCTGAGCCCGGTCGCGCTCGCGTGCGCACCGGCCGCCGCGGCGCTGTTCGCGCTGCGCGGCGCGGCCTTCGGCGCCGAGCGGCTGCTTCCGGTGTCTGCCGACACGGCGGCCCGGGCGACGCGGCCGCTCGCGCGTACGGCGCTGGCCGCGGGCGCCGTCGCGGCGGGGGCGTCGGCGCTTCCGGGCGGCGTCGCGGCCGAACGCCCGCTGGCGGCCGCTGCGGCGGCGCTCGTCGTGCTGGGCGCGCCGGCGGCGACGTCGGGGCTGTCGGGGCCGCGGCTGTCGCGGCACACGTCGGCGGCGGCGCTGGCGTCGGTTCCGCTGCTCATCGCGGCGGCCGTGGATCTTCCCGTGGAGCCGGTTCCGGCGGGCACCGCCGTACTGTTCTGGTCGGCGCTGGCACCCGTCGTGCCGTTCATGGTGCTGGGCCAGGTCTGGCTGTACCGGATGGTGCGCCGACCGGCGCCGGATCCGGGCTTCTTCGGATGACCGGGCGGGAACCGGCTCCCACCCCGGCGGCAACCCTCATCGCACCCCGCGGACCGGTTGGCGGCGGATCCCAGCGGGCATCTGTGCCGACGCAGTGCGATGTCTGCCCCGGTAGGCGTCGGCCACCCCCTTCCGAGGAGGCACCATGCCCGAGACGTCCCCCGCAGCCCCGGTGCCCGGCGGCTGCAGCTGCGGATCGAGCTGCGGCTGCGGCTGCCAGAGCGGCGGTCCGTGCAACTGCGGCGGCGGCTGCAGCTGACCGCCGCGGCCGCCGGTTCCGGGGCACCGGAGCCGGCGGCCGGTTCCGCTCCGCCGCCCTGGTCTGCGCGCACGTCGGACACGCGGCGAAACGGCGTGCTCACGCATCATTACCGTCGGTAGCCTGCGACAATCCCGGTTCGGGGTAACACCGTCGCCGGCCCCGGCTCGTCGCGGGCGGCCGGCGCCGCACGGGGAGGCCGCATGTCGATCTCGGACATCTTCGCGTCCACGGCCGGTCGGCTCGACGACCACGAGCGGCTGCGCATCCACGTGGAGGGCATCCGCGAACGCGCGGCCAAAGCGGTCCCGTGGGCCCCCGATACGGTCGGTGTCCCGACCCAGGCCGACGGCAACGGGCTCATGCGGGTCAACGACATCGCCTTCTACGCCAACGCCCGCGAGGAGATCGCCTCCTTCGCCGACCTGTGCCTGGCGCTGTTGGAGACCCACCGCCCGCGCGACGCCGGCGCCCTCGGCAGCGCCGGCGCACCGGGAGCACGGCGCTGCCGCTGCTGCATGCTGCGCTGGCCCTGCCCCACCGTTCGGGAGATGGGCCGGCTGCTCGACTGACGGGCGCGCTGCCGGATCCCGGGGCGCCACCCGCCGGCGGCGGGGCGCGTTCCACGCCGGCAGGCGGCGCGCAGGCGCCCGGTGGCCGGCCGGGCGGCGGAGGGTCCCCGCCGTCCGGTCTCACCCTGCCGGGCCTCACTACCGAAGCCAGCTCTAGAGCCGGTTTCACCGCAATGCTTCCGCCGGATCCCGGTTGCGGCGGTGCTCCGTTTCCCATACCGGTCCGCTGCGGCGGTCGCGGCCGGCGAGAACGGGATCCGGCGGCGGCCGCGACTCAGTCGGCGCGGAACTGCATCGACGCCCGGTCGGCGAGCAGCGGGCGGATGACACCCAGGGCGGCCTGGTGCTCGGGGTGGTCGCGGTAGGCCGCGAACGCGTCCTCGTCGGCGACGTCGGCGACCACCGCGAAATCGTAGGTGTCGGGGCCGATGCCGAGGTCGCGGCCGAAGGAGTAGCCGTCGAGCGCGGGGATCAGACCGGGCAGGCGCCCCAGTGCCTCCTCGACCCGGGCGATCTGCGCGGGCGTGACGCCCTCGGACCAGCGGAACAGTGCGATGTGCCTAAGTGCCATGAGCACGAAGCTACCGGACGCGCCCCGCCGGGCCCGCGGCGGCACCGCGGGGCGGACGGGAAGCCGGATCCGGCCCCAGGGGCGGGGGACAGCTCCTGGGGCCGGCACACGGGGGTTGAACCGCGGCTGCGCGGCCTGACGACCGTGCGGGGTCGGGGGATGGGGCCGCGCGATGGGGCACCGCGTGCTGACGACGGTAACCGGGCCCGGGTCACGCGAACGGTCTGATCCGGTAACCGGAATGTCTCGATTGCTTACTCGGGGCCGCCGAACCGTTCGGCGTGACCTGCCCGGATAAACCGGATATAAGGGAATATCCGCGGGCTGCGCGGACGGACTCGGCCGCGCCCGGCGGACTCCGTTCCGGCGCGGCCGGGGCGCAACGCCCCGTCGGCGCTCCGAACACACGTGCGCCCGGGCACGCGGGCCCGGGCACCGGCGTCCGTGCACCTCTCAGCTCACGCGAACCGCCGTGAGGTAGGCGTCGTCGGAGCCGGCGGCGACGATGTCGGCGACGCGCCACGTCTGGCCGCCGACGGTGAACGTGTCACCTCTGCGCACGTCGATCATGCCCCGATCCGCCCATTCGTCCGGACCTCCGAGCTTGGCCGCCGGGGTGCCGTCGTTCTCCAGCCAGAAGCGCCCGCCACCGACGGGACCGCCGACGAAGCGATCGTTCCGGCCGTAGGTGATCCGCTCTTCCGCACCGATTTCGTGCTCCACGTCCGACCGTCTCCCGTCATACGAGAAGTCCCGGTTCCGCCCATGCGGGGGCGGGCGGGATCCGGGCAGGGTGGTCCGCCCTTGAGTGATTCGAACCTTACCCCGTCCACCGTGCAATTGCATTTAGGCGTCGGAGCTCGAAGGGGGCGGCCAGGGCAGCATACAGACGCATGCGACGAACCGGAAAGGACCGCAGAACGCCGGAAACGTCACTCTCCGAGATCGGTCGGCGACCGCCCCGGTGGAGGATCTCGGCGGGCGCCCGGCGGTGCCGGGCCCGAAGGGGGCACGCCCCTCCGGGATCACCCGGCCTTCGGCGTCACTGGAAGCAGACGGGCAGCGGGTCGGTTTCGCTGGCGATGTCGGTGTCCTTCATGAAACCGAGCTCGCCGTTGTCGGCGACGGTCAGCTCCCAGCGGTACGGGTGCGGACCGCCCACGTAGTGGAAGCTTTTCCGCCGGCAGTCGAACCAGCTCGGGTTCGTGTTCATGTACCCGACGACGTTGTCCGGATCGGGCTGGAAGCCCGTCCCGTTGCCGACGGTGCCGTAGACCGGCGCGCCCGACACGTTGTTGCACCACCACTTGCCGTCGCTGTACCAGCAGTCCCCCGCTGCGGCGGCCGGCGTGGCCAGGGCCAGCCCCGCCCCGGCCGTGAGTGCGACGGTCGCCGCGACGGATGCGATCCTACTGCCGATGCGCATACTTCCCCGTTCTCTGAATATCTGCGTCAGGTACGCACGTTCCGGAACCGCGCCAGTACCGGACGTGGCGCGCAGAACTTTAACGCTCGGGACATGCACCGCAACGACGGGGGCCGCGTGTCGACGTTCGAACCACAAGCGGGGCCGGGCACCGGCCGCGTATACGGCGGTGCCCGGCCCCGCGGACGAGTCGCCCGGTATCAGGCCATCTGACCGGACCCGGAGAGCTTTCCGCGGAAGCGGCCGGCCGCGTTCTCCAGCCCGGAGGAGAACGGGTGGTCGTGGACCATGTAGGTCCAGGTCATGGTGGGGCGCTTGACGCCGACCTCGGCGACGTCGATCGTGCCGTCCTCGCCGACCTCGATTTCGGCGAAGGTCTCGGCGGCACGGGCGCGGGCCTCGTCCAGGAAGCCCTTGAACGCGGGGACGGCGTCGGCGTTGAACTCGTCCAGCGGGTCGCGCCGGCCGAGGAAGCGCAGGTGGATGCCCTCGCGCAGCTCGGCCAGGTACGCGTTGTGGTCGGTCCAGCCGCGGTCGAGGTGGTACAGGGTGATCAGCCGCGCGGCCCGCGCGGTCTCCTCCCCGCCGGCCGCCTCCACCAGCTCGGCGTGCAGGGCCGGGCAGTCCACGCGCAGCTGGCGGTCGCCCAGATCGTCGGAGAGCACGGCCTCGCGGTGTTCCAGCACGACGCCGCGCTGCACGTCGATGAGCTTGTTGTAGCGCCAGGTGTTGCGGTGGACCTCCAGCAGCTTGCCCTCGGAGACCCGCTGGGCGTGGTCGACCATCCGCAGCCAGCTGTCGTCGGTGATGGCACCGTCGCCCTGGGCCTCGTAGCCGCGGGTTTCGGGGGCGTTGTTGGCGACCAGGTCGTCCTCGACGGAGACGAAGTAGGCGGAGGCGCCGGGATCGCCTTGGCGGCCCGCGCGCCCGCGCAGCTGGTCGTCCAGCCGGCTGCTGGGGTAGCGGCCGTAGCCCATGACGTAGAGGCCGCCCGCCTCGACCACCCGGTCGCGGTCGGCCATGTCGCTGCCGCCCAACCGGATGTCGGTACCGCGCCCGGCCATCTGGGTGGAGACGGTGACGGCGCCGTGGGTGCCGGCCTCGGCGATGACGGAGGCCTCGTCGGCGTCGTTCTTGGCGTTGAGGACGACGCACTCCAGGCCCTCGTCGGCCAGGCGCTTGGCCAGCGTTTCGGACTCGGCCACGTCCTGGGTTCCGATGAGGACGGGCCGCCCGGTGGCGTGCACCTCGCCGACCTCCTCGACGAGGGCGTCCTCCTTCTCTTCGAGGGTGGCGTAGAGCCGGGTGCCCTCGTCCTCGCGGATGCAGGGCTTGTTCGGCGGGACGACCGCGACTTCGAGTTCGTAGAACTCGCGCAGCTGCTCGGCCACGGCCATGGCGGTGCCGGTCATGCCGCAGCGCGTGGGGTAGCGCAGCACCAGCGCCTGCACGGTGATGGAGTCGAGGACCTCGCCGGTGTCGGAGACCGCGACCTTCTCCTTGGCTTCGACGGCGGCCTGCAACCCGTCCGGCCAGCGCTGCAGCATCGCGATCCGGCCGCGGGACTCGTTGATGAGGCGGACCTCGTCGTCGCGGACGACGTAGTGCACGTCGCGCTGGAGCAGGGCGTGGGCGTGCAGGGCCAGGTTGACCCGCGGCAGCACCGAGGTGTCGTCCTCGTCGTAGAGGTCGATGCCGCCGAGCTCCTTCTCGACCTTGTCGATGCCGGCGTCGGTGAGCTGGACGTTGCGTCCCTCGGCGTCGACCTCGTAGTCGAGGGTGGGCGTGAGGCGGCGCACCAGCTCGGCCATCTCGGCGTCGGGGTCGGCGGTCTCGGCGGAGCCTGCCAGCACCAGCGGCACGCGGGCCTCGTCGACCAGGACGGAGTCGGCCTCGTCGATCAGCGCGATGCCGGGGTCGGGAACCACGCGCTGGTCGAGGTCGGTGGCCATGCGGTCGCGCAGCACGTCGAAGCCCAGCTCGCTGACCGAGGCGTAGGTGACGTCGGCGGAGTAGGCCGCGCGGCGCTCGTCGCGGGTGGAGTCCTCGCCGATCCAGGAAGCGGCCACGCCCAGCATGTCGTAGAGGGGCGACATCCACTCGGCGTCGCGGCGCGCCAGGTAGTCGTTGACGCTGAGGACGTGCACGCGCTGCCCGCGCAGGGCGAACCCGGCCGCGGCCAGCGCACCGGAGAGCGTCTTGCCCTCACCGGTGGCCATCTCGGCGATATGGCCGTCCAGAAGGGCCATGAGGCCCAGCATCTGGGAGTCGTAGGGGCGTTCGTCGAGGGTGCGGCGGGCCGCCTCGCGACCGACCGCGCACAGTTCGACGAGGTCTCGGCGGTCGTACGGCAGATCCGCGTTGCCCAGCTCCGTCGCCTTTTCGCTCAGCTCGGCGTCGCTGAGCTCGCGGAGGTCGGGCTCGCGGGCCTCGATCGGTTCCAGAAGCTTGGTATAGGGGCGCAGATCCACCGCGCCGGGCTTGCCCAGCAGACGGCGGACGCTATCAGCCATTCGTCCGAACACCACGCAAGGGTAACGCTGACACACGCTTCACAGTTCCATCCGGCCGACCGAGATTTCGGCGACCGGACTCGGGGAGGCCCCGGGGAGCCCGCGCGGTCCGCGGTGTGCGGCGCCGGCGGGCTCAGCGAACGAGCTGTCCGTGCTGCCCGGGCTGGCCCTGCCCGCCGTCGCGCTGGGCCGCCTCCACGGCGATCGCGTGGCGCACGAGGGAAGCCAGAGTGTCGGCGACCGACTGCCGCTCGCGGGCGTCGCAGCGCACGATCGGCACGTCGGCGCCGAGGTCGAGGGCGTCGCGCAGCTCCTCGGTCGAGTGGCCGGGGCCGTCGTCGAAGTCGTTGAGCGCCACCAGGAACGGCAGGCGGTACTGCTTCTCGAAGTAGTCCAGCGCCTGGAAGGAGTCCTCCAGCCGTCTGGTGTCGACGAGCACGATGGCGCCCAGTGCGCCCCGTACCAGGTCGTCCCACATGAACCAGAAGCGCTGCTGGCCGGGGGTGCCGAACAGGTAGAGGGTCAGGTCGGTCTCCAGCGAGATGCGGCCGAAGTCCATCGCCACCGTCGTGCTGGTCTTGTCGGGTGTGTGGGAGAGGTCGTCGATGCCGGCACTGGCGGCGCTGACCGCCGCTTCGGTGCGCACCGGCGGGATCTCCGAAACGGCACCGATGAAGGTCGTCTTCCCCACGCCGAATCCGCCGGCGACGATGATCTTCGTTGACAGTTTCGGTGTTTCGCTCACGTGGATCTCGGCTCCCTCACGACGCTGGGCCAAATCATGGCGTTCGTAGCGGACCGTGTCAGACGACGCGAAAACGCCTGCGACTACGGAGATGCGGGTCGGCGCGGTGGCGCTGGGACACCACGGAGCGAACCTAGCACCGCCCGGCAGCGCCAAGTGACCGCTCGACTACCGGAGCAGATTACGAGAGAGCGACAACACTCCGAAATACGTCCCGAATCGATAAATCCGGGCCTTCCGCACGATTCAGACGATGCGCACACGCGTGGGACGTCCCCTGCCCGGTCCGCGCGTCCGGGGCGGGTCCGCCCGGACACAGTGACGTATACGATATCCGCGATCGCCCCGCCCCGCAGGGGATTCAGCCTCGCCGCCCGCACCCCGCCCAGACGCCCGCGGCCGCACGCGCCGAAGCCGCCGCGGCACCGAAGAGCGCACCGCGCATGAACGCCCCGGAGCCGCCGCGGACACCGTGTGCCGCCTCGTGAGCGCGCGCCGTGCCGGACCTACGATAAAAGTTCGAACGAAGTGGACCCCCGGGGGTCGAGGCCGCGAGACTCGCCCACTGTCGAACCGCTTCGAGGACTCATGTCTGCGCAATCCCTCCGTGTACCGCGCCCTTCGTCCCCCGCCCGCACCGCACTGCGCCGCACCCTCGTCATCGGCGCCGCGGTCCCGATCGCCTTGACCACCGTCTTCTCCGGTAGCGCCTTCGCCCACGGCTCGACCGTCGACCCCGCCTCGCGCAACTACGGCTGCTGGGAGCGCTGGGGCGACGACTTCCAGAACCCCGACATGGCCGACGAGGACCCCATGTGCTGGCAGGCCTGGCAGGCCGACAGCACGGCCATGTGGAACTGGAACGGCCTCTACCGCGAGAACGTCGGCGGCGACCACCGCGGCGCCATCCCCGACGGCCAACTGTGCAGCGCCGGGCGCACCGGCGGCGACCGCTACGCCGCACTGGACGAACCCGGCCCCTGGAAGACCACCCCGGTCGACAACGAATTCACCGCCACCGTCCACGACCAGGCCCGGCACGGCGCCGACTACATCCGCATCTTCGTCACCGAGCAGGGCTTCGACCCCGCCACCCAGCGCCTGGCCTGGGACGACCTGGAACCGGCCGCCGAAACCGGGACCATCCCGCCCGGCGAGGGCTCCGGGTCCGGCGACCCGTCCCTGGGCGGCGCCGCCATGGACGTCGACGTCAGCGCCCCCGGCCGCACCGGCGACCACATCGTCTACATGATCTGGCAGGCGAGCCACTACGACCAGGTGTTCTACGCCTGCAGCGACGTCTCGTTCCCCGAGGCCTGACTCCCGCGGTTCCCGTCTACCGCTCCCCCGCCGCGCCCGTGCCGGCGCGGCGGGGGCGCCGGGCCGCTCCCGCCTCTTCCGCGCTTTATGACATTGTGAGCGGCCCATTTCGGCCGTCGCGAATACTGGGCGGCTCGCATCGTGCGGTCTACCTTGAAGTCGAGGGCCCGCACGAGGCGACCGTCGTCGCTCTCCTGGCACGAGACGCCGTCCGGTTGCCCAACGGGCTGGTCCTCGTCGGCACGCAGAGCGTGGGGCCGTTCGCCGACGTCGCCCAGGCGACGTCGGTCCGCATCGGTCGATGCTCCGCGCGGTTCGACGGCCCCACCGGCCCGTGTACCGTCCACGCGGGCCGGTGGCGGCGGCCCCGGCCGCCCTGGCCCCGAGCGCCGAGCGCGGGATTCGCACCGGCGCAGTGGCGGAGAACGGTGAATGCCCAGCGCTCGATTCCGGCGGGCCCGGCGCGAGCAGTCCGCGCGAGCAGGAGGCGGCGCTCACGCGCACCGCCGGCGAAACGGGCCGACCGGTCCGGGGATTCCTCCCGCGGAGCGCACAGGGCCTACCATTGGGCTGTTTCCGCATACCGGCCTCAAGGAGCCACCCGAACCCATGTCCGACCAGCGCATCCTCCGCCCCAAACCCATCAGCGGCTTCCCCGAGTGGTCGCCGGAGATCCGGTCCGTGGAGCAGGCCTGGCTGGACCATATCCGCACGGGGTTCGAGCGCTACGGTTTCGCTTCGGTCGAAACGCCGTCGGTGGAAAGCCTCGACGTGCTGATGGCCAAGGGCGAGACCTCCCAGGAGGTCTACACGCTGCACCGGCTGCAGGAGGGCGCCGAGGGCGACTCCTCCGACGCCCGCCTCGGTCTGCACTTCGACCTGACGGTGCCGTTCGCGCGCTACGCCGCCCAGCACTTCAACGAGCTGACGTTCCCGTTCAAGCGCTACCAGATGCAGCGCGTATGGCGGGGCGAGCGCCCGCAGGAGGGCCGCTTCCGCGAGTTCACCCAGTGCGACATCGACGTCATCAACGCCGACCAGGTGCCGCTGCACTTCGACGCCGAGCTGCCGCGCATCGTCCACGAGGTGCTCACCGGGCTGGACCTGCCCGCCTGGACGATCAGCGTGAACAACCGCAAGGTGCTGCAGGGCTACTACGAGGGCCTGGGGATCACGGACCCGGTCGCGGTGATCCGCGCCGTGGACAAGCTCCACAAGATCGGCGCCGACGGCGTGCGCGCGATCCTGGTGGACCAGGTGGGCCTGAGCGAACGCCAGGCGGCGGCGTGCCTGGAGCTGGCCGCCGTCAAGAGCGCCGACGCGTCAGTGGTCACCGAGGTCAAGCGGCTGGGCGTCGAGTCGCAGCTGCTGGACGAGGGGCTGGAAGAGCTCGGTTTCGTGCTGGACTCCCTGGACGACCTGCCGGCCGGCAGCGTGGTGGCCGACCTGTCGATCGCCCGCGGGCTGGACTACTACACCGGGACCGTCTACGAGGCGGCCTTCGACGACGACCCCGGCTACGGCAGCATCTGCGCGGGCGGCCGCTACGAGGACCTGGCCGGGGAGTTCATCCGACGCCGGCTGCCGGGTGTGGGCATCTCGATCGGGCTGACCCGCATCTTCGCCAAGCTCGTGGCCGAAGGCCGCATCACGCCGGGGCGCTCCTGCCCCACGGAGGTGCTGGTGGCGGTGCCCTCGGCCGAGCGCCGCGGCGATGCGCTGCGCATCGGCGCCCAGCTGCGCGACCGCGGTATCAACACCGAGGTGTTCCACCAGGCGGCCAAAATCGGCAAGCAGATCCAGTACGCCTCGCGCAAGGGCATCGGCCACGTCTGGTTCCCGCCGTTCGAGGACGGCGGGGAGCACGAGGTCAAGAACCTGGGCAGCGGCGAGCAGACCACCGCCGACCCGGAGTCCTGGCGCCCGTGACCCGACCCCCGGCCGGGGCGGCCTGCGGCGGCCCCGGTCGGGGACCGCGCGGTCTACCACGCGCGGGCGCCCACGTCGCGGCGGTTCGGTGCCTGTGCCGGAACCGGCCATTCGCAAGACACCGGGGCAGGCGCGTGCAACACTGCCGGGCAGGCTCGACACCGGTGCCGGCGCCGCCGCACCCCCGGTGCGGCCTTGACGACGCGGCTGCCTAGCGAACGAGGCCATGACCACCCCGCGCTCAATCCCGCCCCCTGCGGCCGGCCCGCTCATCGGCCGCGAACGCGACATCGCCGACCTGTGCCGGGTCGTCGACGGAAACCGCCTGGTGTCCCTCACCGGAACCGGCGGCATGGGCAAGACCCGCCTGGCCGTGCGCGTGAGCGAGCTCGTCGCACCGGCCTTCGCCGACGGCGTCCGCTTCGTCGACCTCGACGAGGCCGCCTCGCCCGACCAGGTCGTACGCGCCGTGGCCCGCTCGCTGCGGGTCCTCGAGAACAGCGAGAAACCGCCCCTGGACGCGATCGTCACCGACCTGCGCGACCAGCAGGCCCTGGTGCTGCTCGACACCTGCGAACGCGCGGTCGAGCCGTTGGCCGAGCTGTGCCGCGCGGTCCTGTCCTCCAGCCCGGGCGTGCACATCCTCGCCACCAGCCGCCAGCCGCTGCGCCTGCCCGGAGAGACCGTCTGGCGCGTGCCGCCGATGTCGCTGCCCCCGCCGACGCGCGGGGGCGCCGACGGCTCCCCGCCCGGCGCGACCACGCCCGACCAGGCCCACCGGTTCGAGGCGGTGCGGCTGTTCGCGGCCCGCGCGCGCCAGGCGCGGCCGGGGTTCACGGTGACCGCCGAAAACGCCGACGGCATCGTCAGTATCTGCCGGATGCTCGACGGCGTCCCGCTGGCCATCGAGCTCGCCGCGGCGCGTGTGCGGGTGCTGTCGGTCCCCCAGATCCTCGACCGCCTCGACGACCGGTTCCGGCTGCTGGTCGCCTCCGGCAGCGGGCTTCCGGCCCGCCAGCGCACGCTGCGCGCCGTTCTGGAGTGGAGCCACCATCTGCTCGGCCGCTCCGAGCAGGTGCTGCTGCGCCGCCTGAGTGTCTTCGGCACCTGGAATCTGGACCAGGCCGAACGGGTGTGCGCCCACAGCGGGGTCGAACCCGGCGCTGTGCTGGACCTGCTGTCGAGCCTGCTGGACAAGTCGCTGATCATGCTCGACACCGAGCTCGACGGCACCGTGTTCTACCGGATGCCCGACACGGTGCGCGCCTACGCCGCCGAACGGTTGGCGGCGGCCGGCGAGGAGGCCGAGATCTGGCAGCGGTGCCTGGACGAGGCCGTGGCGCGGATGGAGGATCTGGCCGCCCGGATCGCCCGGCCGCTGCCCTGGCAGCGCCGCCTGGAGTACCTGAACCTCCTGGACCACCACCGTGAGAACACGGCGAGGCTGCTGACCTGGGCCCAGCACAACGGCCGCGCCGAAGAGGGACTGCGGCTGTGCGTCGCGCTGCGGCCCTACTGGGTCGTACGCGGACTGTTCATCGACGGCACCCGCTCGCTGCGGCAGCTGCTGTGGGTCGCGCCCGAGACCCAGCCTCCGCGGGTGCGCGCCCGCGCGCTGGCGGTGCACGCCGAGCTGTGCCTGGAGGTCGAAGGCGCCGGCACCGCCTCCTCCATCGCCGCGACGGCGCTGGAGACCGCCCGCGGCTGCGACGACACCCCGGCCGAGGCGATCGCGCTCGGAGTGCTGACGGCCGCCGCGCTGCGCATGGGCCAGGACGACGCCTGCAGCGCCAACGCCCACACGGCGCTGGCGGCCGCCGAGCAGGTGCCCGACCACTTCACCGAAGTCTCCGCGCTGGGAACGCTGGGGCGGTTGGCGCGCCGGCGCGGCGACACCGGCATCGCCGAGGGCTACCTCAAGCGCAGCATCGCGGTGGCCGACCGGCTGGACGACCGCTGGTGCGTGGCGCGGTGCCTGAACGGCCTGGGTGTTCTGGCCACCCAGCGCGGCGACCTGGAGGCGGCGGCCGACCTGCTCGGCGAGGCGATGCGCATCCTCACCGAGATGGGGGTCGAGCCGCAGACCGCCCGCTGCTCGGCGTCGATGGGCCATCTGGAGCTGGCCCGCGGCGACGTCTCCGGCGCCCGGCGCCGCTTCGCCGGGTCCCTGCGGATCAGCGCCGCGGCGGGCAGGCGCGGCGCGGTGGCGCGGTCGCTGGAGGCGCTGGCCGAGCTCGCGCTCGTCGAAGAGCAGGCCGAGCGCGCAGCCTCGCTGGCCGGTGTGGCCGCGCGGCTGTACTCGGCGCTGCAGCAGCCCTCGCCGCGCGCGGAGCGACTCTACGAGCGGGTGGAGCGCGTACTGGCGTCCGACGTCGCCGACAAGGCGTGGAAGGCCTGGCGCACGCTGCCGCTGGACCACGTCGTCGAGCAGGCCTGCTCCTTCCCGGCGCCGCGCAAGCCGCTGCCGTCGCTGCTGACCCGGCGCGAACGCGAGATCGCCGCCCTGGTCGGCGAGGAGATGTCCAACCGGCAGATCGCGGACGAGCTGACCATCAGCCAGGCGACCGCGGCCCGCCACATCGCCAACATCTTCCGCAAGCTGCTGATCACCTCCCGCGCGCAGCTGGCCGAGTGGGTCGACGACCACAAGCTGCGGCGCTAGAGCGTGGTTTTCGAACGGGTCGCCCGCCGCACCTTTGCTCCTGCGACGTTGGCGGCCTACTCCTCGGCGGCGATCCGGTAGGCGGGCATGAACGGGGCGAGCAGGGCCCGCTCGGCACCGGTGAGCTCGAAACGACCGGACACGGCCGTCGAGTGTGCCGGGGCGGGCCCTGCCTCACTCCCGATTCCGAAAAACAGACCCTAAGCGGAGCCACCGCCTAGCGCTGTGGGTGAGCGGCGGCGCCGGTCGGACCGACCGCCGAACGGCGGCTCCACCCGCGGGTGCACCGCCGGGACCCTGCTTTCGCAGGGCGACGCTCCGGATTCGACCGACGCCACCGCATCCTCTCGTGTTGGGAGCCGCTCAACGTCGCCACCGACGACGAGCCGGCCCCCGCAGTCCGACGCTGCCTGTCAGCGCTGCAGTGTCAGCAGACCCGGCCGATACGGCAGGAGACCGTAGTCGCCGCCGGACTCGGGGGAGCGCCCCTGGTAGAGGAACTGCATGTTGCAGGGATCGACGGTCATGGTCTGATCGGGGTCGGTGCGGATCAGCTCGCCGTGGCTGATGTCGTCGGTCCAGGTGGCGCCGCTGTTGGCCTGGCCGGCGAAGGGGTTGCTTTCGGTGGTGGCCTGCGGTGTCCACGTGCCGTCCAGGCTGTCGGCTGTGAACGAGCGGAAGTAGCGGTCTCCTTGCGCGCCGATCGCTTCGACGATCATGAGGTACTGGTCCTGGCCCTCGACGTTGTAGACCTGGACCGCTTCAAACAGGTCGTTGGTGCTGTCGGACATGACGGTCGTCGAGGTCGAGCCGAAGCTGCCCGGGAAGTCGCCGATAGGCATACTGTCCCGGTAGATCCGGCCGTTGTCTCCGGCGAAGAACAGGTACATGTCCGTGCTGTCGCCGATGAGCGCCTGATCGATGGGGCCTGTGTCGGAGTCGGCGATGCTTCCGTCGAAGAGGGTCTGCGCCTGCGACCAGCTGTTCACGTCGGCGGGATCGGTTGATGTCCGGTAGGAGAAGGCGGGTCCGCCCCACTGGTAGGCGAGCACCCAGACGTCCCCGGGGGCGAAGTAGAAGAGAGTCGGTGCGACGGCGGAGAAGGGCATCGGGTTCTGGCCGGCCGAGTCCATGCCGGACCAGTCGTTGAAGAGGTCGAAGTTCATCGAGCCCCATGACGATCCCGTGTCGTGGTTCGTCGCATAGACGAGATGCTGGCCGTTGTAGGGGGCGTAGGTGAAGTCCTTGAGCGAAGCCCATCCCTGCCTCGGCTGCGCCAGCGGGCCGGTCGAGGTCCAGTCGTACGTCGAGGGGAGAGCGCACGTGTCATCCGCCCCCTCGTCGTCGACCCGGACGAGTCGCCACTGCTGGTGGTCGCCACCCGTGTCGTCGGCCTGCACGATGTCGGCACCGTCGGCGTTCGAGGCGCCCTGTACCTCGACGGCCTTATCGCTGTTCCGGTTGATCAACCGGACGTAGTCGCCGGGCGAGTCTTCCAGCCGGAACTGCTGGTTGGCCTGGTCGTAGTCGGTCCACTGGACGATATCGGCACCGTTGGCGGTCGACCAGTTGTAGACGTCAAGCACCTTGTCCGAAATCCGTGATTGCAAACGGTAGTAACCGTCGCCGGAGTCGACGAACCGCCACTGCTGCTGTGGCTGGTCGTTCCGGGTCCACTGGGTGATCCGCGCCCCGTTGTCGGTGTCCCGGTTGTACACATCCAGCGCTTTGCCGCTCTCGCGGTTCACCAGCACGTACGACGCGTTCGTGTCGACTGTCGCGGCCGCGGCGGGTGCCGGTTCGACCACGGTGCCGGCACTGCCGACCACCATGACCATCACGCCGGCGATGACGGCTCGCAGGACCCCTCGCAGCCGCACGGGCGGCGCGATCGGAAACCTACTCAACGTAGACATGATCCTTCCTCTCGAGGCCTGGAGCTGCACGGTCCGCCTGGAGGGGGCCGACGCGAACTCTAGGCCTGCACTGGGGGATGTTAGCGCTAACATTTCTCCGGGCGGCCTGCCGCATTCCTGGACGTGACTCCGATGCGACAGACCCACCCGGAAGGTCGGGGGCGTCGATGCCCTTGCCGCTGAATGTGAGTGATAACGCGCTCGACGTCAAGAAATTTTCGGGAACATTCCGGAACGTCGCACGTCGGGAGATTACATCCGGGGCGTGTTTTCGAACGGGTGAGGTCGCGCAGCCGGATCCGGATCGCGGCGAGTTGGACCGTGCCGTCATAGACCGCGGCCCGCGTGTCGTATCTGGTCGCCACCGGTGCGCCGGCGCAGATGGGACCGGATCGCCGCCGAGGAGTAGGCCGTGGCGCCCAGCACCCGGTCCGGGCGCGCGCCCCGCCCGCGCGGAGGGCGGAGGCGGGGGGAGGCGCCGCGATCGCCGCCTGTGCCGACGCGATCGGCGCCGCCGATTCCACCGTTCCGCTTGCATACCGAGTGTGGGCCTAATAAGACAGAGCCCTAGGCACGAGAGCACGCACCACCCCCGGTCCCCGACCCCGCCCTTACCTCCAGGCAAGGTGAGTGCGGCCCCCGAACCGCCTACTCGCGTGAAGGCCATGGCACCTCAGACCGCGCCCGCGCGGCAGAATCTCCCCGTTGAATCCGACAGCCTCATCGGCCGCGACCGCGACCTGAGCGACCTGCTCAGGCTGCTGGAGGCCGATCGCGTGCTCACGCTGACCGGCGCCGACGGCGTCGGCAAGAGCCGGTTGGCGCTGCGGCTGGCCGCGCAGGCCACGGCGCTGTTCTCCGACGGCGTGTGGCTGGCCGCCCTGGCCGATTCCGCGACGCGCGCCGAGGTGGCCACACGGATCTGCGGCGCGCTGGGCATCACCGAGGAGGGTCGCCGCGACCCGCTGGAGACCCTGTGCGACGCGCTGCGCGGGCGCCGCCTGCTGCTCGTTCTCGACGGCGTCGACGGTGTGGCCGAGCACGTGACCGAGGTCGGCGCGCGGCTGGTGGCGTCGTGCCCCGAGGTTTCGCTGCTGACGACCGGGCGTGCGTCACTGCGCATCGCCGGCGAGACGGTCTGGCGGGTGCCGCCGCTGCCCGTCCCGCCCTCCGCCGAGGGCGCCGAGCCCGCCGCGGACGGCGCGGTGCGGCTGTTCCTGGACCGGGCGCGCGCCGCGGTCGGCGACTACGCCGAGACTCCGGAGGAGCTGGCGGCGGCCAAGCGGATCTGCCGCCGCGTGGACGGCATCCCGCTGGCCGTCGAGCTGGCCGCCGCCTGGGCCGGGCATCTCGGGGCCGAGGCGATCGACGCCGGGCTGGCCGCGGCGCTGAAGGGCGCCGGGACCGGCGATCAGCGCAACGGCCATCCGCGCTCGCGGGTGCTGGACGCCGTCGTGGGTTGGAGCTGCTCGCTGCTGAGCGATCCCGAGCGCGCACTGCTGCGCCGGCTTTCGGTCTTTCCCAACTGGTGCCTGGAGCTGGCCGAGCAGGTCTGCGCGGACGCGCCACTGGCGGAGGCCGACGTCCTCGACCTGCTTTCGGCGCTGCTGGACCGGTCGCTGATCACCCTGACGGGCGAGCACCAGAACCGTGTGCGCTACCGCCTGCCCGGGCCCGTGCGCGAGCACGCCTGCGCGCGGTTGGCGGAGTCCGGCGAGCAGGAGGCCGTGCACGCCCGGCACACCGGCCGGATGATCGCCCTCGCCGAGGATCTGGGCGGCGTGGCGCTGTCGAGCCGCGCAATGCCCTGGAGCGAGCGGTACGCCTACTGGGACCGCGCGTGGGCCGAGTACGACAACCTGCGCGCCGCCCTGCACTGGTCGGCGCGGCAGGGGCGGGTCCGCGACGGTCTGCGGATCTGCGCGGGTCTGCGCCCATTGTGGTTCACCGGATGCCGGTTCACGGAGGGCCAGGAGTGGGCCGCGGCCTTTCTGGCCATGGACGGCGGTTCGCAGCCGGCCGGCGACGACGGTCCCGGCACCGACGCGCTGCGCGGGAAGGTGATGGTGCACCAGGCCGAGCTCTCCTGGCCGCGGAATCGCTTCGACGACGCCGCTGCGCAGGCGGGCGAGGGCGCGGAGCTGTGCCGGTCGGCGGGCGACCTCGGCTCGGTGTGCCTCGCCAAGGCCCTGCTGGCCATGCTCGCCACGGTCCGCGGCGGCACCGAAACCGACCCCCAAGCCCACCGGATCGCCGACGAGGTGCTGGAGCTCGCGCGCTCCGCGGGCGACCTGTGGCACGAAGCGATCGCGCTCAACGTCCAGGGGGCGCTGGCCGCCCGCACCGGCGCCTTCGCCGAAGCCGAGGGGCGGTTCAACACCGCTCTGATGATCATGCGCGGCATGGACCACCGCTGGGGCGTGGGAACGACGCTCACCGTCCAGGGGACGGTGGCCGAGGCCCAGGGCGACGTGCAGACGGCCGACCGCTGCTACCGCGAGGCGATGGACATCCACCGCACCATCGGTGCCTTCCCGGAGCTGGCGGCCTGCCTGGCCGGCGTGGGCCGGATCGCTCCCCGGCTCGGGTCGGTGGCCCAGGCCTACGACTACCTCGGCGAGAGCCTCCAACTCAGCCACACCACGGGCCAGCGCGACGGCATCGCCGACGCGCTGGTCTCGATCGCCGGTGTCGCCGCGGGGCAGGGGATGGCCGCCGAGTCGGCACGGTGCGCGGGCGCGGCGTCGGCGCTGCTGGAGAACGCCGGCGGGACGGGGCCGGGTTCGCCCCGCTTCCCCCTGTCGGTCGACACGACCTCCCCGGGCGCGCCCGGGGAGGGCCGCGCCTGGTGGGAGGAGGGTCGCGGGCTCGCCTTGGAGGAGGCGGTGGAGCTGGCTTCCAACGTCGCCGAGTCCGGGCGGATGCCGCGTGCCCGTCCGGATCCGTCCCCGTCCTCCGCGCCGCCGCGGGCGGCGCTCACACCCCGCGAACAGCAGATCGCCGAGCTCGTCGGCGAGGGCCGCAGCAACCGCGCGATCGCCGACGGGCTGGTCATCGCTCCGGCGACGGTGGCGCGGCACGTCGCCAACATCAACCGCAAGATGGGCTTCAACTCCCGCCGGCAGATCTCCTCATGGGTGAGCCGACACTCGGTCTCCTCGTGACCGGCGGATGACCTGCATCTGCGTGCACTACATAGCGGACCACCCGAAACTACATATGCAGCTGCACGGGTTTATGCATGTGCAAACGCGCAGTAAAACGCTAGAGTCGTAGACATCGGATCGCGTCCGGGAACAACGCCCCCGGCGGACGACGCGGACGCGGCCCGAACCCCCCGGGGGGAACCTCCGGGGACGCCGTGGACGCCGCGCCGGCGGTAGGCCCCGGCCGCGCCCCCGTCGTGCCGATCGGGGGCGCGGGGCCGATGGCGCCGACCGCGGGTCGGTCCAGGGCGGACGCTGGGAACCCGCGCGGGGGTCTCGGGCGCGCAGAGGGGAGGCGCCCGAGCACCGGCCGCGCGGGGAGCGCCGGGCTCGTCACGTGGAGGGGGCGTGACGAGCCCGGCCCGCGAACGCTAGATGGGGGACCGATGAGGGCCGACGGAGCCGACGACGACCGACCGCCCTTTCTCGGCGGCGCAGCACCGGTGGGCTCGCTCACCGGCGGCCTGCTGGCCCGGCTGCGCCGCACCGAGGCCCGCCCGACCGTGACCGGCGACGGGGAGACCGCGGTGGGGGCCGCGGACTTCGCCGCCACGGTCGAGCGGGCCGCTGCGGGACTGGGGCGGCGGGGCATGTGTCCCGACGACATCATCGGCGTCCTCGCGCCGGTCGGACCCGATCGGCTGACCGCCGTATACACCGTCATGGCGATGGGCGGACTGGCCCTGCCACTGGATCTGGATTCGGATCTGGAGACCATCACCGACATCCTCACCGCCGTCGACGCCCGGATGGTCCTGGTGACCGCGCCGCTGGCGGGCATCGCCCGTGAACTGGCCGACCGCTCCCGGGTGCGCCAGGTGGTCGCTTTCGGCGACGCGCCCGAGACCACGCCCTTCAGGGAACTCCTGCAGCCCAGCCCCGACGGCAGCGGCTACGACCCCGCGCGGGGGCTCTTCGACAACGGGATCCTGAGCTGCTCCGCGGGGGCGTCGGGGATCGAGAGCACGCTGCACGGCCACCGCGAGCTGCTGAGCCGGTTCCACACCGTCAGCCGCGAGCTCGCGCTGACCCGGTGGGACAGCGTGGTGCTCGACGGCGGATGCGACGAGTCCGAGCGCGCCGTGCTCGGCGCCGCCGCGCTGTGGGCCGGCGCCTCGGTGGTCACCACGACCACCGCCGACGACCGCGGCGTCGCCGCCGTAGCCGATACCCACGGCGCCACTGTGCGGTGCTCGCCGACGCCCCGCCGGATCGCCGTCCGGCACGCGGCGGGCTGAACACGCGGCGGGCGGTTGCGGTGCCGGGCGCCGGGACGTCAGGCCCCGTCGTCGATATCGATCTCGAACCACGCCACGTGGGTGGTGTCGGTCAAGTACTCCCCGCTGCGGGTGGTGCAGCTCTCGATGATGAGCTTGCCGCGTCCGTAGTCGTCGGTGTCGGTGCGGCCGGCACCGGTGTCGCCGGAGTCGGGCGCTTGGTTCTTCTCGCCTTGGTCGGCGACGGCGACGCGCACGCGGTCGCGGCCCGAGCGGATGAACAGCGTCATCACCCCGCCGGTCTGGCCCGAACGGGAGTGCAGCAGCGCGTTGGTGGCGAGTTCGCTGGAGGCGAGCTCGGCGTCGTCCAACACGTTCTGCGGCGGCTTGGAGCGCTCCAGGAACTCCCGTACGCGGGCGCGTATCGAACGCACTGCGGTGAGGTTGCCGACACAGCTCCACACGGTGTGGTCGGTAGCGGCTCCCGCGTCCTCACTCGCTTCCAGGGCACCGGCCTCGGATTCGATCTCCTCTGCGGAGTCCTCGGGGCCGCCGCGCCCGCGGGCGCCCGGACGGAGGCCGGTGGCCGTGTCGGCAGCGGCGTGTTCGCGGAGTCGCTGCGAATCGCTCATTCCCGTCTCACTCCCCATCACCACCGGGCGACAGCCGACGGCCTCACCTTAGACAACGCCACACCTCCACCAGGACAGCACATCCGGCCGCGATGACTCCCGCATACCCCGCAGAACACGGAACCGTGTCGGACCGGGCCCAGCCCGGGGGAGGCCGGAACGACACCGGAAAGACCCTGTGACCTGCCTGTTCATGGTACGCGCAGCTGCGGCGTGGATGTGCTGGCACCTGCCTCGCCCACCCGGCGGCCGGCCCACCGGGCCGCCAGGACACGATCCGGTGAATCGAGTGACAGACACCCCCATCAGGAACGATAATCGTTTCCGTTGTCGGGCGTGCCGCCGCGGGACGGCGGCGCGCCGCGGCCCCGTGATCCGTCACCGCATACCCGGGAGGCCCCGTGAAAATCGCATTCGCCGGCAAGGGCGGCAGCGGCAAAACGACGCTGTCGGCCCTGTTCACCCGCTACCTGGCGGCTGCGGGCGCCACCGTCGTCGCCGTCGACGCCGACATCAACCAGAACCTGGGCGCGGCCCTGGGACTGGCGCCCGACGAGCAGGCCGACGTCCCTCCGCTGGGGGCGCACCTGTCCGAGATCAAAGAGATCCTGCGCGGCGGCAACCCGCGCATCGCCTCCGCCGACACCATGATCAAGACCACACCGCCCGGACGCGGCTCGCGGCTGCTGGACATGGACCCCGGCAACCCGATCCACCGCCGCTTCGGCCGGCCCGCCGCGGGCGCGACCCTGATGGCCACCGGCCCCTTCAACGAGGACGACCTGGGCGTGGCCTGCTACCACTCCAAGGTCGGCGCCGCCGAGATGTACCTCAACCACCTGGTCGACGGGCCCGGCGAGTACGCGGTGGTCGACCTGACCGCCGGCGCCGACTCCTTCGCTTCCGGCCTGTTCACCCGCTTCGACGTCACCTTTCTGGTGGCCGAACCCACCCTGCGCGGCGTAGGCGTGTACCGCCAGTACGCCGACTACGCGCGCGACCACGACGTGGAGATCCGCGTCATCGGCAACAAGGTGCAGGACGAAGGCGACGTGGAGTTCCTGCGCGAGCACGTGGGATCGGCGCTGTCGGCGTGCTTCGGCCAATCGCCGTTCGTGCGGGCCATGGAGAAGGGCCGCCACCCCGGCCTGGCGGAACTGGAAGAGGACAACGTCAAAACGCTGGCGTGGATGCGCGACAGCGCCGACACCGCCCCCAAGGACTGGGCCCGATTCACCCGCCAGAGCGCCCAGTTCCACGCGCGCAACGCACGCGCGTGGGCCGACGCGGCCATCGGAGCCGACCTGGAGTCCCAGATCGACCCGGAGTTCACGATGGGCCCGGAAGCGCTGGAGGCCCAACGCGCCCGCTAACGCACCCTCCGCGCCGCCCAGAGCCGTCGATCTTGTAGCTAACGTCACGGGAAAACGGTTTCACGCACCGTAGCTACAAGATCGACGGTGGTGGCGGCCTGCGGGCGCGTGGGCGCCGCAACGGACTAGAACAGTACCGAGCGCACGGCTCCGACCTCGCGGAAGCCCACACTGCGATAGGCGGCGCGGGCAGGGGTGTTGTAGTCGTTGACGTAGAGGGTGACGCGCGGGGCGATCTCGGCGAGGGCGTACTGCACGACCGCGGCCATCCCCGTCCTGGAGAGCCCGCGCCCGCGCAGTTCGGGATGCACCCACACGCCCTGCACCTGGCAGGCGTACTCGGTGACGGCCCCGATCTCGGCTTTGAACACGATCCGGCCGTCTTCGATGCGGGCGAACGCGCGGCCGGTGCGCACCAGTTCCTCGATGCGGGCGCGGTAGAGCGACCCGCCGTCGCCGGTGTCGGGCGGGACGCCGACCTCCTCGGTGAACATGGCTACGCAGGCCGGCAGCAGGATGCCGATCTCGCTCGGACGCACCCGGCGCACCAGCGGATCGGCGCCGACTGCGGGCATCCGGGATATCTCCATTACGGGCTGGTGCTCGCGGATGGCCCGTGCCGGGCCCCAGGCGGGGCTGAGGCGGTTCCACAGGTCGGTGACCGTGTCGACGGGGCCCACGATGGAGGAGCACCGTCGGCCCTGCCAACGGGCATGCTCGGAGAACTGGCGTACGGCGTCGGGCCCGGCACCGACCGGCACCAGGTTCGCCCCGGCGTAGCACAGGGCGGTGATGCGGCCGCCTTCGATGTAGCCCCACAGTTCGGCGCCGAGCCGGCCGGCGTCGATGCCGGCGCTGCGCAGCCGCGAACTGACGAAGACGTTGCCGACGGGGTCGGCGTCGAGCAGGGCCCGGACGGAGTCGCGATCTCCTTCGCCGAGTACACGCACCGATGAGGTCCGCAGCACCCGCATCACCCCGTCCGGTCGCAAGCGGTCCGCCGGCATGGGCGCGGCCGCCGGGTAGCGGCCCGAAAGGTCGGGCCCGCGCCGTGAACAGTCATGTCCTCGCTTCCCAGACTAAACGACCCCGGGCGCCGTGCCGCTCCCGGTGCGCTCCCCCGCCGCATCCGTCGCCCGCGCGCGGCGGCTGCGGAGTGCGGCGCCCGATCACCGCAGCAGGAGGGGGCGCGGCGCGGACTGGGGTTCGCGGTCCGCTCCGCCGGAAGAGTCCTCCGGGGCGGCCGGCTCGGGGGCGGGCTCGGCGGGGCAGGAGAGGTCGGGGGCGCCGGTTCCGTCCGCGGCCGGGGGCAGGATCCCCTCGCCCAGGTAGTCGGCGACCGCGCCGTCGACGCAGGGGTTGCCGCCCAGCGCGACACCGTGGGAGAGCCCGCCCCGCTCTACGACGAGCCGGGATCCGGGGAAGCGGTCGCGCATGGCGAAGGCGCCCGGCAGAGGCGTGGGTCCGTCCTCGCTCGCCTGGACGAGCAGGGCGTCGTCGACGGCGGCGCCGTCGACATCGAACCAGGTGCGGCTCGGGGCGGACCAGGAGGCGCACGGCATGTTGTACCACGTGTTGTTCCACGCGTGGAACGGGGCCCGGGCGTGGGTCTCGGCGCCGTCGGCGAGCCACGTGCGCGAGTCCTTCGGCCAGTGGGCGTCGGTGCACTGCGTGGCGAGGTAGGCGCCGTAGGAGGCGTCGTCCTCCGGGCTCTGCCCGTAGGTGTCGTACACGTCCGCGAGGGCGGCGCCGTCGCCTGCGGCGTGGTCGGCCAGGGCGCCCGCCAGGTCGGGCCAGGCGGCGGTGCTGTAGGCGGCGGGGAGGTAGGCGCTCTCCAGTTCGTGGGGGCCCACGACACCGCCGGCGGGGCGGTCGGCCAGCTGCGCGCGCGTGCCGTAGTAGGCGGCGGCGGTTTCGTCGGAGGTGGTGCCCAGGCCGTAGGCGTCGTCGTGGCGGGCGACCCAGGCGAAGAAGTTCTGGGCGGCGTCGTCGAGCGAGCGGCTCTGCCGCAGGTTGCTCTCGTACCAGGGCCGTCCGGGGTGGACGACGCTGTCCAGCACGAGGCGGCGCACCCGGTCGGGGTGGAGGGTGGCATAGACCGCGCCCAGCAGGCTGCCGTAGGAGTAGCCGAGGAAGTCGATGCGCTCCAGGCCCAGCGACGTCCGCAGGGCGTCGATGTCGGCCGCGGAGTCGGCGGTGGTCATGTGCTCCAGCAGCCCGGCGGAGGAGTCGGCGCAGGCGGCGGCGTAGTCCGCGGCGCGGTCGGTCATCCTGGCGGAGTCGGCGGGGGTCCGAGGCACCGTGTCGGGGCGCGGCGGCTCGAAGTGGGCGGGGTCGCAGGAGACGGCGGGGGTGCTCGCCCCGGTACCGCGGGGGTCGAAGCCGACGACGTCGTAGTGCTCGCGCAGTTCGTCGGGCAGCGAGGCGGCGGTGCGCGCCGCCCACAGGCGGCCGGGGCTGCCCGGCCCGCCGGGGTTGACCACCAGCGTGCCCCGGCGCTCGGCGCGTGCGGGCACGCGGGACAGTGCGAGCTCGGCCGTGGCGCCGCGGGCGCTCGGCGCGTCGTGGTCGAGGGGGACGGTCAGCCGGGCGCAGCGCATCCCGATGCCGTCGGGGACGTCCAGGTCGGTGCATTCCCCCCACTCCGGCTGCGGCTGCGGCCGCGGTCCGGTGTCGGCCGCGACCGCTCCGGGCGCCAGCACGGCGGCGGCTGCGGCCAGGGCCACTGCGGCAGCCCGTCGGGAAGCAGCCACACCCACACCCTTTCGACGTCGTGTCATCGAGTGAATTCTCTCCGTATCCGGAGTGGGCATACGGAAGCGACACGGCATGGAGCCGCGCGGAACGGCGGGCGGGGCACCGCGCGGATCCGGACAGCGGCGGGCTCCGGCGGGCGCGGTGCCCGCCGGGGCCGACAGCGGTGGGGCGGTGGGGCGGCTGCGGGCCGGCCCGGGGGCGAACGGCGCGGCCGGCGCCGCGGGTCAGCCCGCGACGGAGACCGTGGGCTCGCCGGAGGCAGCGCCGTCGGTCTCCATCTCCTCGGCGATGCGCTGCGCCTCGTCGATCAGCGTCTCGACGATCCGTTCCTCGGGGACGGTCTTGACGACCTCGCCCTTGACGAAGATCTGGCCCTTGCCGTTGCCGGAGGCCACGCCCAGATCGGCGTCGCGGGCCTCCCCCGGGCCGTTGACCACGCATCCCATGACGGCGACGCGCAGCGGGACCTCCATGCCTTCCAGGCCCGCGGTGACTTCGTCGGCCAGCTTGTAGACGTCGACCTGCGCACGGCCGCAGCTGGGGCAGGAGACGATCTCCAGGCCGCGTTCGCGCAGGCCCATCGATTCGAGGATCTGGTTGCCGACCTTGACCTCTTCGGCCGGCGGCGCCGAAAGCGATACCCGGATGGTGTCGCCGATCCCCTCCGACAGCAGGGCGCCGAAGGCCGCGGACGACTTGATGGTGCCCTGGAAGGCGGGCCCGGCCTCGGTGACGCCCAGGTGCAGCGGGTATTCGCACTCCTGGGCCAGCAGGCGGTACGCGTTGATCATCACGACCGGATCGTTGTGCTTGACCGAGATCTTGATGTCGCGGAAACCGTGCTCCTCGAACAGCGAGCACTCCCACAGCGCCGACTCGACCATGGCCTCGGGCGTGGCCTTGCCGTATTTCTCCAGCAGCCGCTTGTCCAGCGAACCGGCGTTGACGCCGATGCGGATGGGTACCCCGGCGTCGTTCGCGGCCTTGGCGATCTCGCCGACGCGGTCGTCGAACTTGCGGATGTTGCCCGGGTTCACGCGCACCGCGGCGCAGCCGGCGTCGATCGCGGCGAAGACGTACTTGGGCTGGAAGTGGATGTCGGCGATGACCGGGATCTGGGACTTCTTGGCGATGATCGGCAGCGCCTCGGCGTCGTCGGCGCTGGGAACCGCGACGCGGACGATCTGGCAGCCCGATGCGGTCAGCTCGGCGATCTGCTGGAGCGTGGAGTTGATGTCGGACGTGACGGTGGTCGTCATCGACTGCACGGAAACGGGGGCGTCCCCACCGACCGGGACATTGCCGACCATGATCTGCCGCGATCGCCGCCGCTGGGCCAACGGCCGGGGGCGGGCGGCGGGAACTCCAAGATCGACGGTCACGCGTTCTCACCTCACGGCTGCCGGGGGCTCGGCCGGCAGCGTCGTTCGAAGTCGGTTTGAAAACTGGGCAGCGGACAGCGAAGAGCCGCCGCCGGGGGCGCCGGATCGGACTCCGGACGCTCCGACACGCCGCCAAGGCTACCCGTATCGACAGGGACGTTACGCCCTGGACGGGAAAACAGAGGGTGACCGTTCGCAGCGTGATTGCGGTGATTCGCCCCGCATCGGGATCCGGAGATCACCGGCGAAGCGGGGCCATGCGGAAGCACACGCCGGATGAACGGCGATCATATCCGCCCCGCCGGCCCCATGCGCACCATCCAGCACGATAGCGGGAGCACAGCGGCATCGCCGACACGGCGGGCGTCCGCCGTCACAACGGGCAGGGGCCCGGCCGCACCGCGCACGCGGGCCGGGCCGCCCGGTGTCACTGCGTGAGGCGTACGGGGTTGACCACGTCGGCGACCAGCAGCATCAGGCTGAAGACCACGAAGCAGGCCACCACGACGTAGGCCACGGGCATCAGCTTCGCCACGTCGAAGGGTCCGGGGTCGGGCCGCCGGAACAGCCGGGCCAGACCCCGGCGCACCGACTCCCACAGCGCCCCGAAGATGTGCCCGCCGTCCAGCGGCAGGATCGGCACCATGTTCAGCGCGAACAGGAACAGGTTGACTCCGGCGAGCATGTTGGCGAGGAAAACGACGCGGTCGGTCAGCGGGATCGGCTGGGACAGCACCTCCCCGCCGATGCGCGAAGCGCCCACGATCCCCACCGGGGAGTCGACGGTGCGCTGCTCCCCCATGAACGCCGCGCGGAAGACGTCGTCGACCTTGCCGGGAAGACCGATCAGGGCGTCGAACACACCCACGGTCGTCTCCCACATCCGCCCGGCGGACTGCGCGGGCGTGAGCGGATCGCGCTCCTGGGCGAAGGTGATGCCCAGGAACCCGGCCTCCTCCGTCTCGGGCACCCGGAAACCGCGGTCGTCGGTCACCGGCTCGCCGTCGGCGCCGGTCTCGTAGACGACCTCCCCGGCGTCGTCGCGGGCCACCACCCGGTTCTCGATCAGGTCGACCGTGAGAGTGCGGGCCCGGCCGTCGCGCTCGACGGTGATGTCGGTGGCCCCGGTGCTGCGCTTGATCGCGGTGTTGGCCTCGTGCCAGTCGTCGACCGGGTTGCCGGCCACGCCCACGATGTCGTCGCCGGGCCGGATTCCGGCCTCCATGGCCGGGCTGGGCTCGGCTCCGGGGGCGCAGTCGGTGCTGGCGGCGTCGGCGGGCAGCACGCACTTGGTCACGGTGTTGACGGTGGTGGTGTTCTGCGGAACGCCGATGCCCATCATGATGGCGGCGAACAGCGCCACGGCCAGGATCACGTTCATCCCGGGCCCGGCGGCCATGACGATGATCCGCTTCCAGGGCGCACGCTGGTAGAACTGGCGGTGCTCGTCGCCGGGTTCGAGTTCGACGTTGTTGGCTTCGCGCGCGTCCTCGATCATCGCCCGCCAGCGCGACATGGGCTTGGCCGAGTCGTCGGCGGGCTTCGCGGCGGGCGGGATCATGCCCACCATCCGCACGAAGCCGCCCAGCGGCACCAGCTTGACGCCGTACTCGGTGCCGCCGCGCGTGCGCGACCACAGGGTCGTGCCGAAGCCCACCATGTACTGGGTGCAGCGGATTCCGAACATCTTGGCGGTGGCGAGGTGGCCCAGCTCGTGCCAAGCGATGGAGAAGAGCAGCCCGAGGAAGAACAGCACGATCCCCGCTGCGGTCAGTAGCGCGACCATGGACTTCTCCCCGTACCTCTCGTCATACCGCCCGCGCGATCAGCTCCCGGGCGCGGCGGCGCGCCCAGTCGTCGGCCGCGTACAGCTCGGCCGTCGACAGCCGGGACGCTGCGGCCCCCGCCCGGTGTTCTGAGACTACCTGTGCCACCGTGTCCACGATGGCGGGGAATGCCAGGGTTTCCCCGAGGAAGGCGGCCACGGCCTCCTCGTTGGCGGCGTTGTAGACCGCGGGCGCGGTCCCTCCGGCCGCCCCGACTTCGCAGGCCAGCGCCACCGCGGGAAACGCCTCGCCGTCGAGGGGGGCGAAGGTCCACGTATGGGCGGCGGTCCAGTCGACGGGCGGTGCGGCGGCTCCGACGCGCTCGGGCCAGCCGATGCCGTAGGCGATGGGGATGCGCATGCTGGGCGGGCTGGCCTGGGCCAGGGTGGATCCGTCGACGTACTCGACCATCGAGTGGATCACCGACTGCGGGTGCACCACCACCTCGATGCTGTCGAAGGGGATGTCGAAGAGCAGATGGGCCTCGATGACCTCCAGCCCCTTGTTGACCAGCGTGGCCGAGTTCACGGTGATCACCGGACCCATGTCCCACGTCGGGTGGTTCATGGCCTCGGCGGGGGTCACCCGCGCCAACTGGTCGCGGGTGCGGGCCCGGAACGGGCCGCCGCTAGCGGTGATGACCAGTCGGCGGACCTCCTTCAGCGGTGCGGCGACCTGGCCCTGGGCGAGGCTGGACAGCTCGCCCGGCGCGGCCCGCGGGAAGCACTGGGCCAGCGCGAAGTGCTCGGAGTCGACGGGCACGATCTGGCCGGGCTGGGCGGCATCGCGCACCAGCGGACCCCCGATGATCAGCGACTCCTTGTTGGCCAGCGCCAGCAGCCGCCCGGCCCGCAGCGCCGCCAGCGTGGACTCCAGGCCCAGCGCGCCGGTGATGCCGTTGAGCACCACGTCGCACTGCCAGGCCGCGAGCTCGGCCACGCCCTCGGAACCGGCCAGGACCTTGGCCGCGGACCCGTGCTCGCGCAGGCGCGCGGAGACGTCGCCGGCGGCGCGCTCGTCGGCCACGGCCACCGCCTCGACCCCCAGCACCGCGGCCTGGTGGGCCAGCACGTCGGGCCGGCCGCCGCCCGCGGCCAGCCCCACGACGCGGAAGCGGTCGGGCTCGGCGGTGGCGACGTCGATCGCCTGGGTTCCGATGGAGCCGGTGGAGCCGAGGATCACGACCTCGCGCCGGCGCTTGGCAGGGACGTCTGCAAGAAGCTGCTCCGCGATTCGCACACTGCCATTGTCGCCGATCCCGACACGTCCGGCGGCGCCCGAACCGCACGTGCGAGCGGGCCGACGGCCCGCGGACGCCGGAGCGACCCGCCAACTCTCTTAAAGTAGTCACACGATTACGCAAAGTGTGGCATGATTCTGGGCCATGCGCTCACCCGCCTCCCGCAAACTCATCGCCTCCCTGCTCGGCGCGGTCACTGCGCTGACCGGTTCGGCCGACACCCAGCCCGCGCAGGACCACGCCGACCAGGGCGGAGGCGGTGGAGCGTCGACCGCGGCCGTCGCTCCTTCCCCCGAGCCGGCGCAGGACCGGACCGCGCCCGTCGAGCGGGCCCCCGGATTCGTGCGCCAGGCCGCGGCCGTGGGCGACGACGAGCGCCGCGCGGTCCTGGACTACTGGACCCCGCGGCGCATGGCCGGGGCGACCCCGCTGATCCCCGGCCTCGACGACCTCGCGGGCGGAGTCCTGCCCGACGCCCCCGAGCCGCAGGCGTCCGGGGACGCCGGCGCCGCCCGGCCCTGGACCGGGGGCGGACGCGTCGCCGCGACCACCGGCAAGGTCTTCCTCACTCTCGACGGGCGCGACTTCACCTGCTCCGCCGCGGTCGTCTCGGCCGACAACCGCGACACGGTCCTCACCGCCGGGCACTGCCTCAAAGACGGAACCGGCCCGTGGGTGGAGAACTGGTCGTTCGTGCCCGGCTACGACGACGGCGAGAGCCCCGACGGGCGCTACACCGCACGGCAGATGTTCGTGGCCCCGGAGTGGTCGCAGCAGGCCGACGACAGCTACGACTTCGGCATGGCGGTACTCAATCCCTCGGACGGCGAGCACGTCCAGGACCGGGTCGGCGCCCAGCCCATCGCTTTCGGCGCCGAGCCCGACGACCCCACTTACGCGTTCGGGTACCCGGCCACCGGCCGGTTCGAGGGCCGCCGGCTGCGCTACTGCACGGGCGACACCGTCGGCGACGACGGCGGCACCACCGCCGAGGGCATGGCCTGTGCCATGACCGAAGGCTCCAGCGGCGGCCCGTGGCTCAACGACTTCGACCCGGAGACGGGCACCGGCACCGTGGTCTCGGTGATCAGCTTCAAATACGCCGACGACAGCCGCACCCAGTACGGCCCCCACCTGGGCGGCGCCGCCGAAACGCTCTTCGAGCGCGCCCAGTCGTTCTGACCGCGGGCCCGGACCGCGGGCCCGGGCCTCCCGGGTCAGGTACGGGGGGCCGCGGCCCCGGCCGGCCCGCGACGGCGGCCGAAGTACAGCAAGCCCAGCAGCAGCGAGGCCGCCAGCAGCACGGCCATCACCACCAGCAGCGGAACCGCGCCGAACTGCAGGATCAGCGGGATCGCGGCCGCGGTGACCAGCCCGCCTCCGAAGAACGGTTCGAGGATGAGCTGCTTGTAACCGAAAGCGGGGTAGGCGGGCGTGCGCAGCTCGGGGTCGGCCACCCGCATCAGGATCAGTCCGGTGGCGGTGACGCCCAGCGACTGGCCCAGGTCGCCGATACCGCGCTCGAACCAGTAGTCCGGCAGCATCCGCGGCGCCAGGAACACGAACACCGCGATGCAGTAGACGACGCCCACCAGCGCCAGCAGCACGAACGGCACGAAGTTGGCGGCCAGGACCTGCAGCGACAGGGTGCCCAGCGCCGAGACGACCAGCACGTCCAGCGAGAAGCCCTGGATGCGCTCGACCATCTGCCGATCGACGACCTGCAGCCGGTCGGTGCGGTCGAGGACCACCTGCATGGCGATACCGCCGATCATCGCCAGCGGGAACAGCGGCACGTACGCGAACAGCTCGACGGTGTCGGCCCACAACGCGGCCTCCAGCGCCTGAAGGCCCCACAGCAGCAGCTGCCCGATGAGCACGGCGATCGCCAGCAGTCCGAAGTGCAGCGCCAGCGGCTCGACCGAGGAGGGATGCACGGTCAGGGTCGCCGCCGCCGTCCGGTTCTCCCGCTCGACCACGCCCATCCGCTCGGTCACGGACGGTTCCGCCGAGGCGGACAGCTCGGCGGTGCGTCCGGTGCGCACACCCCAGTTGATGAGGATGACACCGGCGACGATGCCGGTGAGCAGACCGATGGTGGCCATGCCCAGCGCCAGGTCCTCGCCCTCGGGAAAGCCCGCCTGAGCGAAGGTCCCGCTGAGGCCGGCCGCGGTGCCGTGGCCGCCCTCGAAGCCGATCTCGATGAGTGCGCCGGTGAGCGGCGGCAGGCCGAACACCGGCCCCAGCACCAGCAGCGCCAGCAGCAGGCCCACGACGTACTGGCCGGAGCTGAACGCGAACCCGAGGGTGATCTGCGGCCCCGCGAGGCGCCCCGCCTCGCGCACGTTGGGGATGCGCCGGCCCAGGAACAGCCCGGCGAAGACGACGGAGATCAGCAGACCGGGCAGGGCGCTCCAGACCTCCAGTACGCCGCCGCCCCATAGCCCGCCTTCGGCGAAGCGGTCGGTGCCCAGCGCCGAGGCGACGCGCCCGAAAACGTCGGGGCCCAGCAGCAGCGCGATGCCGCCGCCGATGATCGAGCTGGGCAAAAAGAGCCGCTGGGCCAGCTTCCATCGCACGCGGACCAGCTTGGCCGCCAGCAGCACGACGCCGATGAGCAGGAGCGCGAAACCGATCGCTTCGGGTGACATCAGATGCCCGGTGTTCCTTTCCCGTGAGGAGGTGGCGCCGACCGGCCGGCCGCGCCGGGCGCGGTCCCCACCGAGGTCAGCTCCGCAATGCTACGTCCCGTGCGCGAAGGCGCGCGGACGGCGACGGGCCCGGGCGCGCCCGCCGGAATCCCGCCCGAGGCGCCGCTTCGCCCGCCCACTGCCGCGATCGGCCCGTACGTGCGGTCGCCGCGGGGGCGCGAGGGAGACGACGCTCACGCTCGCGATCCTCCGCCGCGCCGCCCCGGCCGTCCGGACGGCCGGGGCGGCGCGGCGCCCTACCCTGGGGGCGATGGAGCACAGCGGTGAAGCGACGGCGGCCCTTCCGGAGGGCGGCCCCGACGCGCGCGATGCGCTCGGCGTGCTCGACGCCGCCACCTGGCGCGAGCGCGAGCGGCGCCACCACGAGCGCGTCGACGCGCTGCTGGCCGGCCACCTCGACCGGCGCAGCCGCGGCATCGCCCACCCGGTGGAGGACTTCCTCTTCACCTACTACAGCCACCGTCCCGCGCAGCTGCGGCGCTGGCACCCCGGCCCGGGGGTGCTACTCGAAGGCGGCGCCCCCTCCGGCGCCGGCGGGTGGTACCGCGAAGCCGGCGCCGCCGACGCGCGCGGGCGCACGGTGCGCGGCGCCGCCCTGGACACGGAGGCGTTCGCCGCCAAACGCGGCAGAACGGTGGAGTTCGTGCGCGCGCTGCTGGGCGCCGTGCAGCAGCGGCCCGCCCATCTGGGCTGCTTCGGGCTGCACGAGTGGGCCATGGTCTACCGGCTGCCCGCCGACGAAATGCGCCACGCGCAGGTTCCGCTGCGGCTGGGCGCCGAAGGCACCGACCGGGTCGTCGAATCGCACCGCGTCCGCTGCTCGCACTTCGACGCGTTCCGGTTCTTCACCGACGCCGCCCGCCCCCGGAACACGCTCCAGCCCACTCGCGAGTCCCAGGTGGAGACGGACCAGCCCGGCTGCCTGCACGCCAACATGGACCTGTACAAGTGGGCCTACAAACTCTCGCCCGGGGTCCCCGGCGAACTGGTGGCCGACTGCTTCGAACTGGCCCGCGACATCCGCGAACTGGACATGCGGGCCTCACCCTACGATCTGCGCGGCCACGGCTACGAACCGGTCGAGATCGAAACCCCGCAGGGCAAGGCCGCCTATGTCGAGGCCCAGCGCGGTTTCGCCGAACGCTCCGGCGACCTGCGGGCCCGGCTGCTGGAGGTCTGCGACCGCCTCCCGGCGGCCTGAGCCGGCGGGGCCCGCGGCGGCCGGCGGCTACCCGTAGGCGGCCAGCAGCGCATCGGCCGCGGTCAGCGCCACCGCCGCGGAGACGGACGCCGACAGGCAGAAGAACGCGACGTGCAGCCACCGCCACCGACCGGCCTCGACCGCGGCGCGCGGCCAGCGCCAGGCGCCGACCGCGGCCGCCGCGACTACAGCGCCGGCGGACGCCGCCCACACGACCGGCGGTGCGGCGACCCAGTCGCCCGTCACCAGCGCCGCCGCGAGCACGGCGGCCGTTCCCGCGGTCATCGAGACCACACGCAGCCGGTCCAGGGGGCGCTGCCCCACCAGGGTGCGCCGGCGCAGCATGAGCGACAGCGCCAGCAGCGGCGGCGGGAGCACCAGCGGCAGTGTGGCTGCCAGCCCCCACACCGGCGACGTCGCCGGGGAGGCGGACAGCGGAGGCACGTCGGGCGCGCCCATCAGGCGCGGCCCGATCACGGCGGCGTCGGCGGCGAAGCTGTTGGAGAGCACGATCACGCCGCGCTCCCCCTGGAAGCCGATGAACGCTGTGGACCCGTAGGTCCCCCCGCCGTGCTGCACGACCTCGACGCCGTCCCCGAAGTCGGTGGTGATCCAGCCCAGACCGATCCGGCTCTCGGGGGCCGGCCCGCGGTGGGCCGGTTCCGCGGCCGCGGCGCCGGGTGCGGTGCCGTCCATGACCGCGCGCAGGAACCGCTCCAGGTCGCCCGCAGTGGTCCAGGTGCCGATGCCCACGGGCAGGTAGTCCTGCGACCGCCACGGTTCGGTGCGCTTGCCCGGCACCGCATGCGGCGGCGCCGCATCATCGGGGAGCCCGTCGATACCGGCTCCGCGCATGACGGTGTCGTCCATACCCAGCGGGTCGAAGATGCGTTCGCGCACCAGTCGCGGGTAGGCGGTCCCGGATTCCTCGGCCAGCGCGGCGCCCAGCACGGCGTAGCCGAAGTTCGAGTAGCTCCATTCGGGCTCGCCCTGCGCGGGCACCGCCGCCGCCAGCGACTCCTCGACCGGCGGCATGCCGCGGTAGGGATCGGTGACCGTGAAGGGGGTGGCCACGCCGGCGGCCGTGGCCTCGGCCGGGATGCGCGGCAGCCCCGAGCGGTGGGAGGCGAGTTCCTCAAGGGTGATCTCGGCCGTTGCGGGCGAGGCGAAGTCCAGGTCGCCGAACACCTCGCCGAGGGTGCGGTCCGGCGAGGTCCCGCCGGACTCGGCGAGGTCGGCGAGCGTCATCGCGGTGACGACCTTGAACACCGATCCCGTCTCGAACCGGGTCTCTTCACTCACCGCCTCCCCGGCACCGGTCGTGCCGCCTACCAGGGTGCGGGTCTCTTCGCCGTCGATCTCCAGCACCGACAGCCCCTGCACGCGGTCCTCGCGCCCGTCGACGCTCGCCGCCACCGAATCCGCCAGGACCGGGTCCCCGTCGAACTCCGCCCCGCCGGGCTCGGCCGGCGGTTTCCCGGGCATGACCAGGTAGGCGGCCACCGCCGCGGCGAGGCCGAGGGCTCCGGCACCCGCCCACACGCGGCCCGGAGCGCGCGCAGGCAGCGCCGTCTTCGGGCGTCGCCGGGCGGTTTCGGCCGGGGGCGGGGGTGCGGGGGCGCCGTGTTCCATGGCGCCAGTCTCCCGCGGCGCGGATCCGCCCTGTAGTCGCCGATGTCAGCGTCGGGCCGTGACAGCCGTCATTCCCGGCGCGGCCGGACCGCGCCGGCCCTCGCGGCGGCGGTGCCGTCGCCGCGAGGGCCGGCGCCCGCCGGTCACCCGCGTTTGGCGGTGTGCTCCCGGACGAGGCCGCGGTACCAGTGGTAGCTGTCCTTGGGGATGCGCTCCAGGGTCTCGTAGTCGACCCGGACGATCCCGAAGCGGCGGTCGTAGCCGAACGCCCACTCGAAGTTGTCCATCAGCGACCATACGAAGTAGCCGCGGACGTCCACCCCCGCCTTGATCGCTTCGGCGACCGCGTCCAGGTGGCCGCGGATGTAGTCGATGCGGTCGGTGTCGCGCACCCGTCCTTCGTCGCTGCGGTCCGTGTCGGCCTCGGCCGACCCGTTCTCGGTGATCAGCACGGGCGGCAGGTTCGGGTAGCGGCGATGGAGGTCGACCAGCAGGTCGGTGAAGGTCTCCGGCACCACCGGCCAGTCCATCTGCGTGTGGCGCACCCCGTCGAAGGGCACGTCGGACACCCGGATGTCGTCGGCGGTGCGGCGGGCGGGATCGGGCTCGTCGTGCGGGGCGTCCTTGACCTTGCCCGGCCGGTAGTAGTTGATTCCGAGGAAGTCCAGGGGCTGGCCGATGATGTCCAGGTCCCCGTCCCGGCGGTAGGAACCGTCGGCGAGCACGCCCCAGGTATCGGCCTCGTTCTCCGGGTAGCGGCCGCGCAGCAGCGGATCCAGCCAGACGCGGTTGTGCAGGGTCTCGGCGCGGTCGGCGGCCGCCCGGTCCTCGGCGGAGTCGGTGGCCGGGATCATCCGGTCCAGGTTCAGCGTGATGCCGACTTCCGCGCTGCGGCCGTGCTCGGCGGCAGAGGCGCGCAGCTGGCGGGCGGCCAGGCCGTGGGAGACCAGCAGGTGGTGTGCGGCGGCGAGTGCGGGGGTGCCCTCGCGCGTTCCGGGGGCGTGGCGGCCGACGGCGTGGCCGATGAAGGCGGCGCAGAACGGCTCGTTGTGCGTGATCCACCGGCCGACCCGGTCGCCGAGGCGGTCGGCGAGGATGCGGGCGTACTCGCCGAAGCGCTCCGCGGTGGAGCGCACGCGCCAGCCGCCCTCGTCCTCCAGCGCCTGGGGCAGGTCCCAGTGGTACAGGGTCGCCACGGGTTCGATGCCGGCGGCCAGCAGCTCGTCGACGAGGCGGTCGTAGAAGGCCAGCCCTTCGGGGTTCGCCGGGCCGCGGCCGTCGGGCTGGATCCGCGGCCAGGCGACGGAGAAGCGGTAGGCGTCCACGCCCAGGTCCCGCAGCAGCCCGACGTCCTCGCGGTACCGGTGGTAGTGGTCGCAGGCCACGTCGCCGGTCTCGCCGCGGTCGACGGCCCCGGGCGTGTGGCTGTAGGTGTCCCAGATGGAGGCGCCGCGGCCGCCCTCGTGGACGGCGCCCTCGATCTGGTACGAGGCGGTGGCGGCCCCCAGCAGGAAGTCGGGGGGCAGTTCGGGGAGTCCGTTCGAAGTCATCGTCGTTCCTCAGTCGTCGTCATCTCCGCCGCACGGTCGGCGCGGCGGCGGGTTCGGGACGTCGCGCCTTGGGAGCGCTCCCAAGCAGCGTAGGAGAGCCGGGGTACGGCTGCGGACTCCCTACCCCTGCACCGCGAGCGGCGGAGACCGCGATCGAGCGGGCTCCGCGTGATCGCGCGCGAGGGGACCGGTGATCGAACAGGAGCGCGGCGAGGCACCGGGGCCGGCGCGGGGGATCGGATGCCCGTGGCCGGCGCACTGCTTCGGCTCGCACTGCCGCCACGCTCACCCTTCTCGACTCCTGCACGGATCGAAACGCTTCAGTGTTCGGCGCGCTCTCGGGTCGCCGAAGCTACTGAACCGATTCACCTTCCCTATGGATGTTAGGAACACGTCCACACCGGGTCAATGCCTGACCATGGGATGTGCTGCGAGAATCCGGAGGTGACCGGGGATTCGCGGGCGGCGCGGGAGCCGGAGGCGCCGCGCGGGACGCCGGAGGCACCGACCGCCGCACTGGAACGCGAGGATCCGCCGCCCCGGATTCGCAGTTCCAGGCACCGTCCGGGCGCGGGGGCCGGTTTCGGCCCCGCAGCCGCAGCACACCCGGCCCCGCCCATACCCGGCTCGTTTTGCCAAGACCACCGGGCGGGGTTATCGTTTCGCACCGGCGGTCTATTCTCAGCTTCCGGGCCGGCGGCCCGGAAAAGGCAACCGGAAAACACGAAACGGGAACGGCGGCGCCCCATGGATTCGGACGACACGCAGATCCTCACCAGAACCGCGGAATTCCCGGAATTCGGGGACTCGGCTCCGGAATGGGAGTCCGAGGTGCGCAGCCGCCTCTCCGGAGCCGTCGAACGGTTCACCGGACCACTCGGCGAACTTCTGGAACGCGACGCCAACGAGGGCGACACGCGGATGCTCGTCACCGATTTCCTGACCACGGGCCTGGGTTTCGACAAGTACGGGGAACTGACCACCGAATACCGCACCAAAGGCGAATCCGTCGACTACGGGATCACCCTGGACGGCGAGCTCTTCGCCTTCATCGAAGTGAAACCGTGCACCACCGGACTCGACGCCCGGAATCTGCGCCAAGCGAAACTGCACGCCGATGCCGAAGGGATCGCGTGGGTCGTACTGACCAACGGCCGGGTGTGGCAGGTGCACCACGTCGGCGACGGCGGCGCCGGCGCCGGCCTGATCCTCGACGTCGACCTGCTCGCGGATTCCCCGCTGCACAAGCGCGTCGACGCGCTGCTGCCGCTGGCGCGCGAGGCCGTGGCCCACGGCCGCCTGGAGGAGCTGCGCGCCTGGCGGTCCGCAATGGAGCCCCACCCGCTGGCCGAGGTACTGCTCAGCGATCCCGTCGCCTCCGCGGTCCGCGCCGAGGTCCGCAGGCGCACCGGGCACGTCGGCCACCTCGGCGACCTGGACGAGGTCGTGCGGTCCCTGAGCGAGGGTGTCATCGCCCGCCGCCTCCAGCCCGGCGAATAGACCGCCGGCGGCGGGGCACTCGGCGCCGCATCCGTTCCGCTACACAATCATAACCGGCTGTTATCCGTGTCGCCCTTTCGTGCCCGGGCGGTCACTGTGGAATCTGGGTGCGCACTATCCGCGCCGACCCCCGGAAGGGGATCCCCCTTGCGTCACCCCGCTCGACGTGTCGGACGAGCCGTGATCGCGGCGACGGCCGCCGGCATTCTCGCCTTCACCGGATCCGGTATCGCGAACGCCGCCGCACTTCCCCCCGGTGAGCTCCAGCGGGTCACCGACACCTACCTTTACGACGTTTCGCTGAACAGCTTCCTCGACGTTCGCGCCCAGGCCCCCTACAACGATCAGCTCGACTGGAGCACCGATTCCTGTAGCTGGTCACCCGACCAGCCGATCGGCTACGACTTCGACCCCGGCTGCACCCGCCACGACTTCGGATACCGCAACTACAAGCTGCAGAACCGGTTCACCGAAGCGAACCGGCTGGCCATCGACGACAATTTCCGCGACGACCTGTACGGGATCTGCGCCGGGGACTGGCTGTGCCAGGGCACAGCCGACATCTACTACTCGGCCGTGCGCCAGTTCGGAGGGTCCGGCACCGACACCGCGGCGGCACTGCGCGCGGCCGGGGTCCAGGAGCAGACCGAACAGCTCGCGGCCGTCCACCGGCGGTTGGAGCGGGCCGACACCGGTACCGAGGCCGAGCGCCTCGTCTCCGGGTTCGAAGACGAGAACGGCGTCCGCATCACCGAGGAGTACCCCGTCGGGGACTGACCCGCCGCACTCCCCGCGCACCGCGCCGGCTGCACCGCCGCAGCCGGCGCGGTGCCGGGCGCCCCGGTCCGCCCCGCTCTGCGGCGGCAGGCGCACTCCACGTTCACGGTGCCGCGCGCAGCGTCCCGTCGGCTATTTCCGCCGCCACCGCCTCGGGCTCGTGCAGGCAGCGCCACTCCGGCACGCGCGCGACGCGCTCACCCGACGCTTCGGCGAGGAACCCGGCGCGCACGGCCAGGCGGCGCAGCTCGGCACCGGTGCCCGCGTGGTCGACCAGCACCAGCAGCGGCCCGCGCGCGGTGGCGACCCGCAGGTCGGCGCGGTAGCCGTGCAGATAGGGGCCCGGTTGCACCCGTGCACCGGATTCGCGCAGCACGCGGCACAGCGTCGCCGACGCCGCGGTGGCGGGCACCGGCCCGCTGCCCGCCTCCGAACTGCGCGCCAGCTCGGCCAGCGGTCCGCTCTCGCCCCGCCAGAACGCGCGGTCGCCGACGACGATCAACCGCTCGACGGTCCGGCCCAGCGCACCCGACCAGGTATCGGCCCTGCGTGCCCGCTCCAGCAGGACGTCGGGGAGCAGCGCACCCGAGCAGACCGGAGAGACCACAAGCGTGTCGACGGCGTCGCCCTCGTCGTCGAGCAGGTCCGCCGGACCGTACACCCCGATCCCGCGCCCCTGCCGCCGCCCCTCCAGCAGCCGGCGCAGCAGCGCGCGCTGCGGCTGCACCGGCGCGAACACGGCCGGGCGCGCTTCCGCCGGCAGTCCGGTTTCGGCCTGCTGCGCGGCCACCACCGCGCGGCGGGCCTCCGCGCGGTTCAGCGCCGTGCCGCCCGGAAGCGGTTCGCACGCACCGATGACGTGGCGCCATTCCACGCGTCCGCCATTCTCCGAAAACCCGTCGGACGCCTCCCCGCTGCGCTTCGGGTCCGGAGCGTACTGCGGCTCCGACGGGGCCTGCGCGCCGTCCGCAGGCCGCTCCCCCGGGCGGCTCAGCACGCCGACGCGCCCGCCGTAGCAGTGCCGCGCCGCGACGCCCGCGATCTCCGGGCGGCCCCTGCGGCGCTCCTCCAGCCACAGCGGAGCCCGGCCCGCGGCCGCGGCCGCCGCCGCGCCGGCGTCGTAGGCGGAGTCGCGGGTGTAGGCCAGCCCGCGCCGGCCCAACCGTGCCGGGGACAGCCCGGCCTCCCGCTGGAGCCGGTCGTCCTCGGCGGGCTCCAGCGCGCTCCACGGCGCCGGGCGTACCGGATCGCCGATGATCAGGGCCTGCTTAGCGCGGTACAGCAGCGGTAGGAGCTCGGGGACGCACAGCTGGTCGGCGTCGACGACGACGGCGAGATCGAACAGCCCTTCCTCGGCGGGCAGGGAGCCGGCGGCCCGCGTGTTCACCGCCCAGGCGGGAAAGGCGGTCAGCAGCCGCCCCGAACCCGGGCGGGCGGCGGCCGCACCGGCGGCCTCGACCGCAGGCGCCGCCGGCCCGTAGCCGTTCCCGTGCCAATTGAGGCTCTCCAGACGGCTGCGGACTGCCGATCTGCTGCGGGCGACGCGCCGCTCGGCCGCGCTGTCGGCCAGCGCCGCCGACGAAGCCCGGTGGCGCTGCAGGGCCGCGTCCAAGTCCCGGATCAGCCGGTCCGGCGGTGCGGCTCCGGTGCGCCGGTCCAGGGCGCCGCGCCAGTCGCGTTCGACGCGGGCCGCCCAGCACAGCTTGCGCAGGTTCTCCGGCGACGGGTCGACGCCGAGTCCGCGGCGCACGGCCGAACGGTGCTTGGCGCCGGACCAGCCGCCCTCCAGGGCCCGCTCGGCCCGGTCGAGCCAGTGCTGGGGGCCGCTGCCGCCGGCCGCGAAGAGCTGATCGGGCCGCCAGCCGGTGTCGGCCATGCTCCGCCGTTCGGCGGCCAGCGACGCGAGGTCGCGCCCGGCGAGGGCGATCCGGTTCAGCCGGTCGCGCAGGTCCTCGACCCGCGCCCAGTCCTCGGCGGCCTCGGCGTACCGGGCGGCGACGTCGGTTCCGGTCGCGGTGGCGCGGCCGGGGCCGACCCGGTCGCGCAACCGCTCCAGCAAGCGCGCCTCGGCAGCGCGGTGCTCGGGGCCGCCGGCGCGCATGACCGCATGGCCCGGCGGCTCGCCTGCGCGGTGCGCGATGCGGTCGAGAACGGTGTCGTCCTTGCCGCCGACGACGACCCGCAGGCCCGCCGCGGCCGCCGTTGCCACGACCGTGTCGACCAGTTCCGCCCCGCCGGCGCCGGCGGGTGCGGCGGCGACGGTAAGGGGCGCGCGCAGAGCCTGCCGGACGATCCGGTGCCCGGACTCGTCCAGCGGCGCGCCACCGGCCGGCACGACCGCGGACCGGCTTTCGGGACTCGGCCCCGGTGCTCCCAGCAGCGCGCCCAAGGCGGTGCGGGGGCCGACGTCGCCGTCCAGGCGAAGACCGCCGGCGGCACCGGGGGCGAGCGCGGCGATCAGTCCGCCCAGCCCCGCCCCGGCGTCCGCGTCCGCGCCGGCCGGATAGACGACGGCGACGTTGCGGGCTCCGCGCGCGGCACCGGGCTCGGGCAGGGTGCCGCGCAGCCGCGACGGCCGGATCGCCTCGATGCGTTCGATCCCGAGCCGCGCCAGCAGCGTGCACACCGTCTGTTCCAGATCGCGCGGCACGGCGGCGCGGCCTCCCGTATCGGCGCGGCCGCCGGGATCCGGGCCGCGGTGCAGCCACCGGCGGAGCTCGGCGGCCTCGGCGGCGGAGTCGACGCCCAGGGCGCGCACCAGCGCCGGGTTGACGTCTGCTCGCGAGACCGCCCGCGCGCGCAGGCGGCCGCCGTCGTCGACGGCCTCGACGCCGGCCACCAGCAGCGGCGCCGCGCGGACGGTCGGCCCGCGCCCGTTCGCCCTGGACTCGAACACAACGAGCGGGTACCCGTACAGCAGCGTCCGCCCCTCGCCGGCAGCCGATCGGACCAGGGGGCGGGCCTCAGGCGGCAGCGGTGGGGCGTCCTCAGCGCCGCTGAACAGGGGCTCGGGACGGGCGGGCAGGCATACGGCGCCGAGAGCGGCGGTGGCGGATCCGCCGTCCGGGGGCGGGGGACCCGGCTCCAGGCGGCACCCGGTCTCCAGCTCGGACTCGCGCCGCAGGCAGCGGCGATAGTAGGCGATCAACTCGGGCGAGTACTCCACCGGCGGCGGCCCGGCGCTTGCAGCGACCGCCGTGCCGCCGGCGGTATCGGCGGTGCCGGCGGCCGGGGACCGCTCGACGGCGGGACCGGATGGTGACAAGCGCATCGCGCACCTCGCTGTCGGACTGGGCTGATTCCATTCCGCTATGTATCGATGCGAACACGTACGGATGCCGCTATTATCGGCCGCTTCCCGCATCCCCGCAGGAAGACGGGAGAATCGGCCCATCGGCGACGCGGCCCCGGGAGGGTCGGCGGCATCCGCTTCGGGGAGAATCCGGTATGGAAAGCCGCAGTCGCCTCCCGCCCCGTCCGGCGGGACGCTGCGCGGCGGGTTCGGCCGCGCCGGAGGGCGCGTCGGGGCCGCCGGATCCGTCGAGCCGCAGCAGGGGGTCCCGTGGTCAACGTGGCAGTCGCCCAGTTCGCACCGGGCGAGGACAAGTCTCGGAATCTGGCGACGGCGGGCCGACTGGTCGCCGAAGCCGCCGAGCGCGGAGCGGGCGTGGTGCTGCTGCCGGAGTACGCGATGTTCACCGCGCCCCGGACCGATCACCGCTTCGTCGAGGCGGCCGAGCCGCTGGACGGCGCGTTCGTCGGCGGACTGGCGCGCTTGGCGGCCGAGTCCGCGGCGGTCGTCGTCGCCGGCGTCAACGAGGAGGTACCCGGGGGCGAGCGCTTCCGCAACACCCTGGTGGCGATCCGCCCCGACGGCTCGATCGCGGCCCTGTACCGCAAGCTGCACCTGTACGACGCGTTCGGGGTGATCGAGTCCGAGGTCGTGGAGCCCGGTGCGATCGAGGCTCCGCAGACGTTCTCCGCGGACGGCGTGACATTCGGCCTACAGACCTGCTATGACCTGCGGTTCCCCGAGGTGACCCGGCGTATCGCCGACGCGGGCGCCCAGGTTCTGCTGCTGGCGGCCGAATGGGTTCCGGGAGCGCAGAAGGAAGACCACTGGGACACGCTGGTGCGCGCCCGCGCCATCGAGAACACCCTGTATGTCGCCGCGGCGGGGCAGAACGCTCCGACCGGCGCGGGAAACAGCATGGTCGTCGACCCCATGGGGACGCGGACCGTCGCCCTGGGTGAGCAGACCGGGGTTGCGGTCACACCTATTTCCCTCGACCGCTTGGAACAAGTGCGGACGAAGAACCCCGCCCTGCGGCTACGCCGGTTCACGGTCACCGAGGCTCCCTGACGGAACTGTGTCCGAAATTCCCCCTCTTTGCCCCTGATTGCGCGGCCACACAATCCCGCTGATCGTTACACATGGTCACCAAACTTAGTCGCTGAGTAACAAAAATCGGCCTGAGCTATTCCGGTAACAGAGTGCTTCTGATTCAATAAGACCCGATCACGGCAAGCCCGCCAGACTGTCCTAAACCACGGGGGGAGCAGGGACGTTGAGCGGTCTGAGCATTATGTGCGATTCAGACATCGAAAATGCAGACACAGGCGACATTCACCTCTTTGATGCGGAGGCACTCACCATCGCGCAGCTCGTGGGTGAGGCCTGTGCCGTCTGCCATGCGCGGTGGCCCCGGCCCCGCCACCGGATCGGCGCGTCGTCGGAGGACGACGAGTTGTTCGGGTGTCGCGAGTGTGCCGAAATCGCGGCCGACCACGACTCCGGCGCGTCGCAACGCGCCCTGGTAGCCCGCTGACTCCGACGGGCCCGAATGCCGCGCCCGGGCGAGGGTCGCCTGCCGGAGGCGCCTCCGGCAGGCGCCGGGAGCGACGGCCGCGGCGGGATCGAGGGTCGTTCCGCCGCCGCAGACGCGGGGCGCTCCGGGATCGGGAATCCGCACCCGGAGCGCCACCCTGCCTGCGCACCCGCGTCCAGGGGGGAGGAGGGTGAGCGCGCAGAGAAGGGCCGTCCGCGCCGCCGGCCGCGGCGCCGGGGGTGGAGGCACCGCGGCGGCCCACCCCAACGATACTGCGTGTGTCACTGCGAAAACGCCGGGTAAGAAAAATCTCTCCGATCGGATTCCCGGCGCCGGCCTCCGGATCGCGGGCGCGATCAGCCCGCGCGGGAGGCGACCTCCCGGACGGCATCGACGAGGATGTCGCGGGCTTCGCCGACGTCGGACTCGTCCACGGTCAGCGGCGGCGCCACACGCAGCACGTTGCCGTTCAGCCCGCCCTTGCCGATCAGCAGGCCGCGGCGCCGCGCCCCCTCCAGCACCGCCGCGGCCAGCTCGGGCGAAGGAGCCCCGCTTTCGGGGTCGACCATGTCCACCCCGAACATCAGCCCTTTCCCGCGCACGGCGCCCACCACGGCCGTATCGGTCAGCGGCCGCAGCCCGTCCAGCATGACCGGCCCCAGGCGGGCGGCGTTGGCCTGCAGGTCGTGGTCGAGGACATAGTCGAGCGTGGCGTTGGCCGCGGCCATGGCGACGGGGTTTCCGCCGAAGGTGGAGACGCCGTTGGCCGTCAGGCCGTCCATCAAGTCGCCGCGCGCCACGACCCCGCCGACCGCGAATCCGTTGCCCAGCCCCTTGGCGAAGGTGATGGCGTCGGGGGTGATTCCGTGCTCGCTGTAGCCCCAGAATCCGGTGCCGGTGCGGCCCCAGCCGGTCTGCACCTCGTCGGAGACGAACAGCACGCCCTGCTCGTCGAGGACCTCCTTGTACGCGGCGAGCAGCCCCGGCGGCGGCATGGTGAAGCCGCCGACGCCCTGGACCGGCTCGGCGATCAGGCAGGCCACGTCGCGGGCGGTCGCGGTGGCCAGCACGTCGCGCAGGTCGGCCACGCAGGCGTCGACGTAGGCGGCGTCGGACATGGCGCGGAACGCGGGAGCGTCGCGGTCGGTGCCGTGCAGGTAGTGCACGTTGAGCGGGGACAACGACGAGTTCTTCCACCCGCGGTTGCCGGTGACGGCGACGGTGCCGTAAGAGCGGCCGTGATAGCTGTTGCGCATGGCGAGCACCTGGTCGCTGCCGCGCGCACAGGTGGCCAGCAGCAGCGCGGTCTCGTTGGCCTCGGTTCCGGAGTTGGTGAAGAAGACCTTGGCGTCGGGGATGCCGGAGAGCCGGGCGACCTTCTCGGCGAGCTCGACCTGGCCGCGCAGCAGGTACAGCGTGGAGGTGTGCACCACGCCGGTGGCGATCTGGCGCTCCACCGCCTCACGCACTTCGGCCACGTCGTAGCCGAGCATGTTGGTCAGGATGCCGGCGAAGAAGTCGAGGTAGGTGTCGCCGTCGGCGTCGGTGAGGCGGACGCCCTTGCCGCCGGCGATCTCGATGGGGTGGTCGTAGTACAGGGACAGCCACGCGGGCATGACGGCGCGGTGACGAGCGAGAAGTTCCGACATGACCTCAGTCTCACCCGCATGCGCCGCGCCCCGCCACCGCCAGAGTGTCGGTTTCACACCTCCGTGATTGACAGGGTGTCACCGCCGACGTGTCGGGGCGCCGCGGCGGCCGACCGGCGGCGGGAGTCGTTCTCCCCGGTCGACGGCCGTTTCGGCCCTAGACTCGGCACCGTGCTGCCCACCCTCGCCGACGTGCTGGAACTGCCCCCCGTGCGCCGCGCACGCCCGCGGGTCGCCGTCGGCACCGACCTGCTCGACGTCTCCGTGCGCTGGGTGCACATCGCCGAAGTCACCGATCTGGCCCACCTGCTGCGCGGCGGCGAACTGGTCCTGACCACGGGGATCGCGCTACCCGCCGATCCCGAGTCGCTGCAGACCTACATCGACGGGCTCGCCTCGGCGGGCGTGGCGGGCATCGCCGTGGAGCTGGGCCGCAAGTACCACGGCGAGCTGCCCGAAGCGCTGCTGCGCCCGGCCCGCGAAGCCCGGATCCCGGTGGTCGCCCTGGAGCGCGAGGCGCGCTTCGTCGAGATCACCGAGGCGGTGCACAGCCGTGTGGTCAACCGGCAGCTGGAGGAGCTGCGCGAATCCGAGCGGCTGCACGAGGCCTTCACCGAACTCTCCGTCGAGGGCGCCCGACCCGAGCGGGTGCTTCGCGAAGTCGCCCAGCTGTCGGGCTGTCCGGTCGTCCTGGAGAACCTCGCCCACCAGGTGCTGGTATGCGATCTCAACGGCGAGGATCCCGGGCGGCTGCTGGCTTCGTGGGAGAGCCGCTCGCGCGGCGTGCGCATCAACGGGCGCACGTCCCACGACTCCCCCACCGGCTGGCTGGTGACCATGGTCGGCGCGCGCGGCCAGGACTGGGGGCGGCTGATCCTGTTCACCGGTGCGGCATCGGCGCCGCGCCAGATCATGCTGATCGAGCGGGCCGCCACCACCCTGGCGCTCGGACGGCTGCTGGAACGCCACGAGGAGAGTCTGGAGCGCCAGACCCACCGCACCATCATCGCCGGCATCATCGACCGCGCCTACTCCGACCCCGACGAGGCCCTGGTTCGCGCCCGCGCAGTGGGGGTTCCGCTGGCCGGACGCAAGCTGGTCGGGCTGACGCTGCGGCTGCGAGAGCCGGGGACGGGCCTGGCGGCGCAGGCGCGCCTGTCCGACACCGCCGAAGGGGTGGCCCGCGCCTGCCGGGCCCTGCGCCTGACCGCGCTGGTGGGCTCGATCGACGACCTGCGGGTCGGCGTGCTGCTGGCGGTTCCGGGCACCGGCGGGCTGGAGCCGCACCTGCACCGGCTGTCGGAGGGGATCCGCGAACGGGTCAGCGCCGAGTCGGTGCTGGCGGTGGGTTCGGTGGCCGAGAGCATCCGCGACGTGCGCCGCTCGTTCCTGGAGGCGCGCCAGGTCGGCGACGTGGCGCTGCACCAGCAGAGGGGAGACGGCGGCCGCCCGTTCTACCGCCTGCCCGACCTGCACCTGCGCGGGCTGCTGCACCTGTTCCGCGACGACGAGCGGCTGCAGACCTACGTCGAGCGCGAGCTGGGGCCGCTGCTGGACTACGACGCCCGCCACGGCAGCGACCTGACCGGGATGCTGCGCCACTACCTCTCCAGCGGCCGCAACAAAGCGCTGGCGGCGGCCAACGCCCACCTGTCGCGCCCGGCGTTCTACGAGCGGCTGCGCCGCATCTCCCACGTGCTGGAAGCCGACCTCGACTCCGTCGAGACCTGCCTGTCGCTGCACGTGGCGCTGCTGTCGCTGGACTCGGTCCGGGGACGGCTCTCCTCCTGACCGGGCCGGCCCGGGCGGAACCGCGGTTGGGACCTGTCCCCGACGCTGCACACGCGGATCCGCGCCCGGGGGCACCCGCCCGGCGTGAGCGGCCGCAGCATAGGGCTGCTGCCCGTACGGCCGGGCGCACCAGCGTGCGGCCCCCCTGGATCCGCGACTAGCGTTCCGATTCTCCCCAGCCGGTGACGACGGCATCTTCGCCCAGGACGAGTGTGCCGGAGCGCACCACGGAGAACTTGGCGCCGAACACCACCCCGCCCGCGGACGCCCGGCGGTAGGCGGAGAGCGCACGGAGGGGTTCGCGGCCCGACTTGGCGCCCGTGTTCTGGTCGACCGTTGTGACGGCGCACCGGGTTGCGAGCTCGGCATAGCTCAGTTCGCTGCCGCCGATGGACACCCGGCGGACCTCGTCCTCAAGGTGCGGTCGGTCCCAGCCGTCGAGCACGATGTCGGGGCGAACGAGAGCCGGCCGCGGCTCCCCGCGCTGGCTCCGGAACACTCCGCTCTCGCTGACCACCATGAAGGTGCGGTCGTGCGCCAATCCCGCTTCGGTCAGCGGCGCCTCGGTCACGGGAACTCCCGCGCATCCCTTCACCGGGTAGGTGTACATCTCGGTCACAACCGCCATGACTCTCCCCGTTCGATGCGCCGCGGATCGTCCACCGCGGTGCGGTGTCGGGCGAGGTCGCCGACGGTAGGCGGCGGGTCCCGTTGCCGTGTGCGGCGTGCGCTCGGCGGCAAGCCGGCTCGCTCGCTGAGCGAGCTGCGCCCCATTGCCGCAGCCTCTGGGGTAGCCGGTTCCACGTGGTTCCCGGAGGATGCCTCCACCGCCGCAGGCCCCTCGCCGACATCCGGAGGCTCCGCATGACCGCCTGGCTCAGCTCCCGCACCGGCCGCGAACCGCGGCGCGTCCCCACCCGCCCCTACGCCGAGCGCGGGGTTTCCACCGGCGCAGCGCCGGAAAACGGTGATAACCCCGAGATCGTTTTCGGCGGCCCCGGAGCAACAGGCACGCCCGAACCGGCACGCCGCCGCCGGCGCCCTCGGGTGCCCGGCCCTGTCGCCCGGCCACGCCTACAGCAGCCACAGTGCCGCCCCCGGCGCATACACCACGACCGCGAAGCGGACCGTGCGGGTGACGAACGTCACCGCAGCGAAACTCCACACCGGCATGCGCACGGTTCCCGCCAGGACCGAGACGACCATGAACGGCGGCACGCTGGCCAGCGAGCTGACACCCACCAGGCCCAGCGCCCACAGCGGCCGGCCTTCGGCCTTGGCGCGCCAGCGCTCGGCCCGCTCCGCCCAGCGCGGCGGGGTCCGGGCGCGGCGCTTGAGCCAGGGCACGTTCAACGCACCGCGCCCGATGTAGAAGTAGGGGATCTTGCCCAGCGTCTGGCCGAGTCCGGCCGCCGCCGCGCCCATCAGCAGCGTCCCGCCGCCCAGCGTCCCCAGGCCGAGCAGGTACAGCTCGACGTTGAGCACCGGGACCACCCCGGAGGCCAGCCCGAACACGAAGGCCATCGCGGCCTCGGCGACGGTGGAGGGCACTCTCGGCTCCGGGAGGGACGCGGGATCCGCGCGGCGCTGCCGCTAGTTCTCGGCGGCGGCGAGCTGGCCGCAGGCGCCGTCGATCTCCTGGCCGCGTGTGTCGCGGATGGTGACCGAGATCCCGTGCGATTCCAGGCGGCGCACGAACTCCCGCTCGTCCTCGGGACGGGAGGCGGTCCACTTCGATCCGGGGGTCGGGTTCAGCGGGATCAGGTTGACGTGCGCCAGGCGCCCCTTGAGCAGCCGCCCCAGCAGGTCGGCCCGCCAGGCCTGGTCGTTGATGTCGCGGATGAGCGCGTACTCGATCGAGACGCGGCGGCCGGTGGTGTCGGCGTAGCGCCAGGCCGATTCGAGGACCTCGGCGACCTTCCAGCGGGTGTTGACCGGAACCAGCTCGTCACGCAGCTCGTCGTCGGGCGCGTGCAGCGAGATCGCCAGCCGGACCTGCATGCGCTGGTCGATCAGCTTCTCGATGGCCGGCACCAGGCCCACCGTCGAGACGGTCACGCCGCGCTGGGACATGCCCAGCCCGCCGGGCACCGGATCGGTCATGCGGCGGATCGAATCCAGCACGCGCCGGTAGTTGGCCAGCGGCTCGCCCATGCCCATGAACACCACGTTGCTGATGCGTCCAGGGCCGCCGGCGACGTCGCCGCGCGCCAGATCGCGTGCGCTGGCGACCACCTGGTCGGTGATCTCGCCGGTGGACAGGTTGCGGGTGAGGCCGTTCTGGCCCGTGGCGCAGAAGGGGCAGTTCATGCCGCAGCCGGCCTGCGAGGAGACGCACAGCGTGACCCGGTCGGGGTAGCGCATCAGCACCGACTCGAACATCACGCCGTCGAAAGCCCGCCACAGCGTCTTGCGGGTCATCCCGTCGTCGCAGTCGATATGGCGGACCGGGGTCAGCAGCGTCGGCAGCAGCTCCTCGCCGAGCCGTTCGCGGACCCCGGACGGCAGGTCGGTCATGGCCGCGGTGTCGGACTCCAGCCGGCCGAAGTAGTGCTGGGCGAGCTGCTTGGCGCGGAACGGCTTCTCGCCGAGATCGGCGACGGCGCTGCTGCGCTCCTCGGGACTGAGGTCGGCGAGGTGGCGCGGCGGCTTGGCCCCGCGGGGCGCGGCGAAGGTGAGCTCGGCAGGCATCGGTATCCAAGGCGGATCGGAGGCGGGCGGCAGCCGCAGACGGGACCGGCGAATCGCGGTACTTTAGGGGCCTGTACGGCCATTGGCGACGGAAGCCGTGGTACCGCCGGAGCCGCCCGGTCGGGCACTGGCTTTCATACTATGCGGCGCTCACGCGGGCGCCGTCCGGTGGCGGCCGGTCCCCACCCCGGGGACCGTTCCGGCACCGACCGCAGCCGAAGACGACGAGAGCCGACAAGGAGGGCAGGTGGCCGGAGCGCACGTCCTCCTCGACCAGTACAGCCCCTACCGCAGCCGCCGCGTCATCGTCGAGCAGGACTCCCGCACCACGGCGGCCTACCTCCTCGACGCCCGGGGCTCGATCCGCGTACCCGTGTGGCTGGCCAACCACGGGATAGCTCCGGAAACCGGCGACCCCGAAGGTCTTTACCGCGGCGAGGCGCCCCTGATGCCCGCCGCCCAGACCAAGCATCCGCAGGGGCGCGCGCCCTTCGACGGATCCGCGCTGCGCGCCGTGTGGTTCGAGGAGGGCGACGGTGTCGCTCTGCTCGACGACGACGGCCTGCTGGCGATCATCCCCGGCTGGGCCGAGGCCGACAGCGGCCTGCCCGGCTACGCCCGCGAGGCGATCGGCCGGTCCCCCTACGCCTGGGCGCTGGATCCGGTGGCCCGGCAGCTGTGGCCGCGGGTGGTCCACGCCGAGGCGTATTGGGACTGGCGGGCGGCGCCCAACGCCTGGCGCAGCGTCCAGCGGACCGTGTTCAACCACCTCACCCGCACCGTCGGGCCCGCCGGCCACTACTGGGACGTCTCCGACGGCCACGCCCCGCTGATCCGGGTATCCGAGCGGCCGCCCACCGAGGACCGGCCCTACACGGTGCTCAGCACGGTGGGCATGTGCGGCCAGCGCATGCCCACGCTCGACCGCTACATGGCCGACACCTCGGGCTATGCCCGCATCGAGCTGGCGCTGGCCACCACGACCCGGGCCCACGTGGCCGCGCGCATCTTCCGCTGGATCGGGGCCTTCCCCTGGCGGGCGGTGACCTGGTTCGGCGCCGGGCACAGCGTGAAATGGCTGGACAATTCCGAGGACGCGGCCATGCGGGGCGACAGCGCCGCGGTGCTGCTGGTGGCCGATCCCGCACCGCTGAACGGCCCGTCCGGGCGGCTGCCGCCCGACACCTCCGGCCTGACCTTCCACGGCGATCCGGTCACGTGGCTGTGGATCGTCCCGATCACCCGGCCCGAGCACCTCTTCGCCAAGGAGCACGACTCGGCAACGCTGATCGCCAAGCTCGCCGCCGAGGGGCGCAGCTGGATCCTGGACTAGGGGACGGCCGGGCACGGAGCCGCGCACGGCGGACGGTTCCGGGGCCGGGGCGTCGGTCACACCGGCGGCGGTGGAGCAACGGGGACTTCGGAGAGTTCGGGAGGCTTTCGGCGGTGGCGCCCGGTCAGGACGGCCAGCGCTGCGCGACGACCTCGTCGATGAGGTCGGACACGGCGTTGTAGGTGTGAGTCTGGTTGAACTCGGCGGCTCCGGCGCCCAGGGCGAAGGGGGCGACGTCGCCGTCGGTGAGCGCCACCTCGTAGCCGTGGGCGGTGGTGATCCGGTGGACGCGGCCTTCGGGCGCCTCCTCGGTGCTGTGGTAATCGATGATCTTCAGTCCGGCCAGATCCATCAGGATCCGGCCCAGGGTGTCGCGCGGCGGCCAGGATTCCATCTGCTCTCCTCGCATCGTCGGGGCACCAGCGTGCCAGGACCGGGGCTTTCGGGCCGGGCACTCGGAAAAACTCCGTCCGCGGCGTGCGGTACGCCGCACGAGCGACCCGCGTCACTCGCACCCCATCCCCCAAATAACTCTTTGACGGAAGGGTGGCCGCGGCGTAGCGTCCCCGCTGTGCCTTCACCCTCCTACGACCCCGACATCGCCGGTCTGCGGCTGCTCGCCCACCCGCTGCGCCTGCGACTGCTGTCGCTGCTCACCGCCCAGGCGATGAGCGCGGCCGAGTCCGCGCGCGAGCTCGGCGAAACCCAGGCCAACGTCAGCTACCACCTGCGCCGGCTGCACGAGGGCGGGCTGCTGGAGATCGCCGAGCGGGTTCGGGTCTCGGGCGGGCTCGCGCGGCGCTACCGCCACGACCCCTCCAGCGGCCCTCCCGCCCTCGCCGCCCAAGCGGGTGCCCCCGGCGGCCACCGGGAGGCCGCGGCGGCCATGGCCGCCGAGCTCCGGCGCCGCGCCGGGCTCGTGCACCCCGACGGCCCCAGCCACCTCACCGACGCCGAGGTGTGGATCGACCCCGCCGAATGGCGCAGCCTGATCCGGGCCGTCGCCGACGCCGCCGACCGCCTGCACGCCGCCGCCCGGCCCCCGCACACCCCCGGCACGATCCCCACCGGCACCACCCTGGTCATGTTCGCGCTCGCCGCGGCCGCCCCCGCGGACGGCGACGGCGGCGGCGTCCCGGACGGGCACGAGGACCGGTGAGCGCCCCCGAGGAGCCCGCCGAGCACACCGACGCGCCGGCGGGCGTGCGCGCTCCGCTGCGCTACCGGAACTTCCGCGGGCTGGCCGCCGGGCGGAGCCTGATGTACTTCGGCAACGCGCTGGCCACCGTCGCACTGGCCTTCGCGGTGCTCGACCTGACCGGGTCACCGGTGGCCCTGGGGATCGTGCTGGGCGCCCGATCGGTCGCGCTGGTCGTCTTCGCGCTGACGGGCGGCGTGCTCGCCGACCGGCTGCCGCGCTCGGTCATCCTGCAGGGCGCCTGCGCCCTCACTGCCGCCTCCCAGGCCGCCATCGCCGCCAGCGTACTGACGGGTGCGGCTTCGATCCCGCTGCTGGCCGCCCTCAGCCTGGTCAACGGAGCGGTTGCCGCCGTCGGGCTGCCCGCGGCGGTCTCGCTGACCCCGCAGACCGTGCCCGCCCGCCTGCTGCGCCAAGCCAACGCGGTGGCGCGCATGGGCATCATGCTCGGCATGGCGGTGGGGATGTCGGCGGGCGGCGGCGCGGTCGGGCTGGCGGGTCCGGGCTGGACGCTGGCCCTGAACGCCGCGGTCTTCGCCGCCGCGGGCGCGGCCTTCGCCGCGGTCCGCGTCGCCGCACCCGCATCCACCGGGCCCGCCCGCCCGCTGCGCGACCTCGCCGAGGGCTGGTCCGAGTTCGTGTCGCGGCCGTGGGTGTGGATCGTGGTGCTGCAGTTCATGATCGTCAACGCGGTCTGGTCGGGCGGCGTGAAGGTGCTCGGACCCACCGTCGCCGACGCGACGATCGGACGCGGCCTGTGGGGCGTCGTGCTGTCCGCGGAGACCGCGGGCGCCCTGGTCGGCGGTCTGCTCGCGGCGCGCTGGCAGCCGCGCCGGGCGCTGCTGTTCGGCGTGTCGCTGACCGCGATGGACGCGCTTCCGCTGCTGACCCTGGGCTATGCGCCGACCGTGCCGTTCCTGCTTCCCGCCATGTTCCTCACCGGCCTCGCGCTGGAGCAGTTCGGCGTGGCCTGGGAGGTGTCGCTCCAGCAGAACATCCCGGCGGACAAGCTGGCGCGGGTGTATTCCTACGACGCGCTGGGGTCCTTCGTGGCCCTGCCCGTCGGCGAAACGCTGGCCGGGCCGCTGGCCGCCCTGGTGGGCATGCGCCCGGCCCTGGCCGGAGGTGCGGCGCTCGTCGCCGCCGCCTGCCTGGTCACGATCAGCGTGCCCGGCGTGCGCACGCTCACCCGGTGTTGAAACAGAACCGGCCCGGGCGCGGCGGAGTCAGGGAACCAGCAGGCTGAGCACGATCCAGGCGACCGGACCCGCGATCAGAAGCGAGTCCACCCGGTCCAGCAGACCGCCGTGGCCGGGCATGAACCGGCCCATGTCCTTCACCCCCAAGTCGCGTTTGAGCAGCGACTCGATCAGGTCGCCCACCGTGGCGGCCAGCACCACGGCGACGCCCAGCACCGCCCCGGCCCACAGGGGGCCGTCGAGCATCAGCCCCACGGCCAGCGCCCCCGCGATCATGCAGGCCAGCACCGAACCGGAGAAGCCCTCCCAGGTCTTGTTCGGGCTGATCACCGGTGCCATCTTGTGCCGGCCCATCAGGATCCCGGCGAAGTAGCCGCCGATGTCGCTGCTGATGGTGACGATGATGAACGCGATCAGGCGTTCCTGGCCGTCGCCGGGCGTGGCGATGAGCAACTGCCAGGTCGCCAGGAGGAAAGGGACGTAGGCGAGGGTGAGCAGATCGGCGGCGGCGTCGCGGACGTATCCCTCGGCGCCGTCGCGCAGGCGCCACGCGAGCGCTGCGACTGCGGTCAGGGCCGTCGCCCCCACGAGCCATTCGGCGCCGCCGAAGTACGCGCACACCTGCATCGCCGCACCGCCCGCACCCAGCGGCCACAGCGCGAGCCGCGCGCCGTGGGCGCCCAGCCCGCGGTTCAGCTCGCGCAGGCAGATGAGCGTCGCGGCGGCGGTGATCGCGACGAACACGGCCGAGAAGGGGTAGATCGACAGCAGGACGAGCGCGCCCAGCGCCACACCGCTGGCGACGGCCACCGGAAGGTTGCGGCCGGTGCGTACGGGATCGCCGTCGGGCTTGTGCAGCACGAAGCGCTGGCGGGCGTCGTCGGCGCCGGACTCGGCAGGGTCGGCAGGGGCGGCGCCGGACGCGTGCGGCCGAGCCTTCTGCTGCGGTTCGCGGTCGCCGCTGCGGCCGGAGGGCTCCGAGGCGGCTCCGGCGGCACCGGAGCCGCCTGAAGCGCCCCCTGAGGCGCCGGAATCGGCGGGCGGCGGATCGGCTCTCCCGTGATCGTCGTCCTGCTCTGATCCGGGATCTATGGACGTCACGGGGGCTAGACCTCGAGCAGCTCGGATTCCTTGTGCTTGAGCATTTCGTCGACCTCCGCTACGTGCTTCTGCGTGATCTCCTCGAGCTCCTCCTGGGCGCGGTGGCCCTCGTCCTCGCCGATCTCGCCGGACTTGACGGACTTGTCGAACGAGTCCTTGGCGTGGCGCCGGATGTTGCGGATGGATACGCGGGCGTCTTCGGCCTTGCTGCGCGCCAGCTTGACGTACTCCTTGCGGCGCTCCTCCGACAGCTCGGGGAAGACCACCCGGATGACGTTGCCGTCGTTGGCCGGATTGACCCCCAGGTCGCTGTTGCGGATGGCCTTCTCGACCGCCTGCATCGACGACTTGTCGAACGGAGACACGACCACCATGCGCGGTTCGGGGACCGCGAACGACGCGAGCTGGTTGATCGGGGTCTGGGTGCCGTAGTACTCGGCCGTGATCTTGTTGAAGGTCGCCGGTCCCGGGCGGCCCGTGCGGATCGCGGCGAAGTCCTCCTTGGCGACCACGACGGCCTTCTCCATCTTCTCCTCGGCTTCGAGGAGTGTCTCTTCGGTCATTGCGGCTCCCGTGTGTCGCTTCAGTCCATCTGTCGGGCTGTCGGAGGTCGGCGCCGTGTCAGCGGTGGTCGGCCGGGCACACGATGGTGCCCATCTTCTCCCCCCGCACCGTGCGGACGATGTTGCCTTCGCCCATCAGGTCGAAGACGACGATGGGCAGGCCGTTGTCCATGCACAGGCTGACCGCGGTCGCGTCCATGACCTTCAGGCCGCGGGTCAGGACCTCGTTGTACTCAAGGCGGTCGAACTTGACGGCGTCGGGATTGCGCTGCGGGTCGGAGTCGTAGACCCCGTCGACCTGGGTCCCCTTGAGCACGGCCTGCGCACCGATCTCCAGGGCCCGCTGGGCGGCCGTGGTATCGGTGGAGAAGAACGGGGCGCCCAAGCCGGCGCCGAAGATCACGACGCGGCCCTTCTGCAGATGGCGGACCGCGCGGCGCGGAATGTAGGCCTCGGCGACCTGGCTCATGTGGATGGACGTCTGGACGCGGGTCTCGACCCCTTGGCGCTCCAGGAAGTCCTGCAGCGCCAGGCAGTTGATGACCGTGCCCAGCATCCCCATGTAGTCGGCCCGGCCGCGCTCCATACCGCGCTCGGACATCGCGGCGCCGCGGAACATGTTCCCGCCGCCGACGACCACGGCCACTTCGATCCCCTCGGCCACTGCGACCGCGATCGCTTCGGCGAGGTATTCGACGACCGCGGCATCGATACCGAGGTCCTCACCGCCGGAGAACGCCTCACCGGACAGTTTCAGTACGACACGGTCCCAGCCGGAGTCGTGCATATGCATGGCTGGGGCCTCCGCAGCGGCATGGCCTTCGGTCTCCGACACGGCGCTCGGCCTCCTTCTGGTTCCCCCGAGTGGTTGTGCGAATGCGGGGCGGCCGGGTGCGCGCCGACCGAAATCCCGCCTGATCCACCGAAGGTGCCGGGGCGCTGTGCACCCCGACACCTCCATCATGTCAAACAGATCAGGACTGGCCGACCTTCAACCGCGCGAAACGGCGGACGGTGACGCCGGCTTCCTCGACGACCTGGCCGACCGTCTTCTTGCCGTCCTTGACGAACGGCTGGGCGAGCAGCGTGGCGTCCTTGAAGAAACCGTTGACGCGGCCCTCGATGATCTTGGGCAGCGCCTGCTCCGGCTTGCCCTCCTCGCGGGCGGTCGCCTCGGCGATGCGGCGCTCGCTCTCGACCGTCTCCTCGGGGACGTCGTCCTTGCTCACGTAGCTCGGCGCGAGCGCGGCGATCTGCTGCGCGAGATCCTTGCCGACCTCGGCGTCGGCCGTGTCCAGCTCGACCAGGACGCCCATGGTCGGCGGCAGGTCCGGGTCGGACTTGTGCAGGTAGCTGGCGACGTAGGCGCCCTCGTACTTGGCGAAGCGGCGCAGTTCGATCTTCTCGCCGATGACGGCGCTGTGCTCCTCGATGACGGTCTGCACCGTCTTGCCGTCGGAGTACTCGCTGTTGCCCAGGGCGGCGAGGTCGTCGGCGTCGTTGGCGGCCACGAACTCGGCGATGTCGTCGGCCAGCTTCTGGAACTGCTCGTTCTTGGCGACGAAGTCGGTCTCGCAGCCCAGCTCGACCAGCACGGCCGCGGTGTCGTCGTCCTGCTTGAGGACGACCAGCCCGTTGGTGGTCGTGCGCTCGGCGCGCTTGCCGACGGACTTGGCGCCCTTGACGCGCAGGAACTCGACGGCCTTGTCGAAGTCGCCGTCGCTGTCCTCCAGCGCCTTCTTGCAGTCCATCATCCCCGCGCCGGTCAGGTCGCGGAGCTTCTTCACATCGGCGGCGGTGTAGTTCGCCATGGCTGTTCTCTAATCCCCTTGGTATGGGTCGACGGGTCTCACAGGTCCCGAGCCGGAAACGACCCGGGCGGGGTTCCCCGCGCCCGTTGCGGGCGCGGGGAACCGGCGATCGCCTGAGGGGCGTCAGGCTTCCGTGGAGCCCTCGGCCTCAGCCGCGGGGGCCTCGGCGCCGTGCTCCGGAACGGCCTCGGCGACGGGCGCCTCAGCAGCGGCCTGCTCCGGAGCGGCCTCGGCGGCCGGCGCCTCGGCAGCGGGCGCCTCAGCAGCGGCGGCCGGCGCCTCGGCAGCGGGCGCCTCAGCAGCGGCGGCGGGCGCCTCGGCCTTGGTCTCGCCCTTCTCCAGCAGCTCGCGCTCCCACTCGGCCAGCGGCTCCTCGGGGGCCTTCTCCGCACCGGCGCCGGCGGAGGCGCCCGAGCGGGCGAGCACACCGTCGGCCACGGCGTCGGCGACCACCCGGGTGAGCAGGCTGACGCTGCGGATCGCGTCGTCGTTGCCCGGGATCGGGTAGTCGACCTCGTCGGGGTCGCAGTTGGTGTCCAGGATCGCGACGACCGGAATGTTCAGCTTCCGCGCCTCGCTGATCGCGATGTGCTCCTTCTTGGTGTCCACGATCCACACCGCGCTGGGCACGCGGGCCATGTCGCGGATACCGCCGAGCGTGCGCTCCAGCTTGTCCTTCTCGCGGCGCAGCCCCAGCAGCTCCTTCTTCGTCCAGTTCGAGGCGGCGACGTCGTCGAAGTCGATCTCCTCGAGCTCCTTGAGGCGCTGGAGCCGCTTGTGCACGGTGGAGAAGTTGGTGAGCATGCCGCCCAGCCACCGCTGGTTGACGTAGGGCATCCCCACGCGGCGGGCCTGCTCGTCGATGGCCTCCTGCGCCTGCTTCTTGGTGCCGACGAAGAGGATGGTGCCGCCGTGGGCCACCGTCTCCTTGACGAACTCGTAGGCGCGGTCGATGTAGGACAGCGACTTCTGCAGGTCGATGATGTAGATGCCGTTGCGCTCGGTGAAGATGAAGCGCTTCATCTTCGGGTTCCAGCGCCGCGTCTGGTGCCCGAAGTGCACACCGCTTTCCAGCAGCTGCCGGATGGTCACGACTGTGGCCATGACTCGGTCCTCCTTGTACGGCGGGTCCGTCCCGCCCCGGTTAGTTCCTGACGCCCCGGCCGCCCCGCCGTACCGCCGCGGCGGTACGGACCGTAAGAGCGGCCCCTTCCTCGGAAGGCACGGAGGCGTGCGTATTGGTCGGCTCTGGTGAACCTCCTGGAATTCTAGCCGCCCTCGGGGTGCGTCGGGGCCTATCGGCGGCCCCGGTGTGTGTCAAGGACCTCCGATCGTCCGGTTCGCCCTCCGGCGCCCCGGCGCGGGACCGCGCACCGGGATCCGGGCACGCATGCGGATCCGGAGTGCGCGACGGCCCCGTGTCCACAGGCCGCCCGTCCGCCTGGCGGGGCGGGCGGCGGGCGGATCAGGATGAAACCATGCCGGCACCGCACCGCCCGCGCTCCCGCCCGCACCGCACCCGTCGCGCCCTGGCGTGCTGCCTTGCGGCACTCGCATTCGCCCCGTTCGTCGGCGCGGCGCCCGCGGGGGCCCGGGAGGGGCGGTGGCGCGCCCCGCTGGACGGGCCCGTGCACGTGCTGCGGCCCTTCGATCCGCCGGCCGAGCGCTGGCTCGCGGGCCACCGGGGCGTCGACCTGGCCGCCGACCCCGGCGCCGCAGTGCGCGCCGCCGCGGCCGGCCGCGTGGCGTTCGCCGGGACCGTCGCCGGGACCGGTGTGGTCAGCGTCGACCACGGCGGCCTGCGCACCACCCACCTGCCGGTCGATCCGCGGGTGGAGCGGGGCTCGCGGGTCGCGGCGGGACAGGAACTGGCGGCCGTGGCCGAAGACGGGGCGCACTGCGGCGCGCGCACCTGCCTGCACTGGGGGCTCCGGCACGGCGGCACCTACCTCGACCCGCTGGCCGCGCTGGGGCTGGGCCGGGTACGGCTGCTGCCGCTCGGAGCGGCGCGGTGATCCGGCACTCGCCACGGCGGTCACGCCCTCGGGTGCGCCCGGTTGTAGGTCCGGGTCAGGCGCTCGATCGAGACGTGGGTGTAGATCTGGGTGCTGGACAGCGACGCGTGGCCGAGGATCTCCTGCACGCTGCGCAGGTCGGCTCCCCCGTCGAGCAGATGGGTGGCCGCGCTGTGGCGCAGGCCGTGGGGGGCGGAGTCGGTGCCGCGCGCCCGCAGGTAGGCGTGCACATCGCGGCGGGCCGAACGCGTCCCCAGCCGCCCCCCGCGCGCACCGAGGAACAGGGCGGGGCCGGCGGCCGGGGCGGCCAGCCGCGGGCGGCCCTGCCGCAGCCAGGCGTCCAGCGCTTCGAGCGCGGGCACCCCCACCGGCACCACCCGCTCCTTGTCGCCCTTGCCCAGGACACGCACGGTGCGGCGCTCGCGGTCGACGTCGTCGACGTCGACCGCGCACAGCTCGGCGACGCGGATGCCGGTGGCGTAGAGGAGCTCGACCACCGCGCGGCCGCGCAGCCCGGCCGGGTCGGTGCCGACACCCGCCGCCCGCTCTCCGGAGAGGGCGGCGGCGGTTTCGCGCTCGTCCAGCACCTCGGGCAGCGGACGGTTCCGGCGCGGCGCCGACAGATGGGGGCCGGGGTCGTGCCCGATCCGCCCGGTGCGGTACAGGAACGCGGTGAACACCCGGGCGGCGGCGACCCGGCGCGCCATGGTCGAGCGTCCCGCCCCCCGGTCGTGCATGCGGGCCAGCCAGTCGCGCAGCGCCGCCAGGTCGAGGCCGTCGACGCCGCGGCCGGTCTCGTCGAGGTGGTCCAGCAGCGCGCGGGCGTCGCCGAGGTAGGCGCGCACCGTGTGCGGCGACCGGTCCACCGCCACGTGTCCGCGCAGCTCCTCCAGCAGCTCGCGCCGCCCTTCGGGGTCGCCGCTCATCGGAGCCCCGCACCGGTTTCGCGCGGCAGGCACGCCACCGCGTCCACTTCGATCAGGAATCGCGGGTCCTCCAGACCGCTGACCTCGACGAGGGTGCTCGCGGGGCGGGGGCCGTGGTCCAGATACGCCGCGGAGGCCCGGCGCACGTCGCCGAGATCGGCGGTATGGCGCAGGTAGTACGTGAGCTTCACCAGGTGGCGGGCGTCGGTTCCGTGCTCGGCCAGCACCTCGGCCACGTTGCGCAAGGCCTGCCGGGCCTGGGCCGCGGCGTCGCCGTCGGCGACGGCGCCGTCGGCGTCGATCGGCGCCTGCCCCGACACGAACACCAGCGGACCGCCGGCCACGGCGGCGTCGCCCCTGTTCGCCATGCGTCCCCCTCGCCCGCTGCTGAAGCCCGCCTTCGCCAAACGTGGAACACGCCGCCCCCTCGGCGCAAGCCCATTCCCGGCGTCGGCCCGGCGTGCACCGCCCGGGAGGGCCCTCCGGGTTCCCGCACGGATCGGGCCGCCCCAGTGCCGCGACCTCCCGGGCCCCGGCCGGGCGGTGCTCGCGCCGGGTGCCGCGGGGTTCCCGGCGGTGGGCCGTCCGGCTGAAGCGCCCGGCGTGCGCTCGGCGGCACGCCGGCTCGCCCGCTGAGCGGTCCGGTCCCCGTCGCCGCACCCCCGGCGCCCCTTCCACCCGGACCCTCACGTCGTCCACAGCCGCAGAATCCGCCTGGAGCCGCCGGCGCGGTCCGATCACGCTGGACGTATGAGTCCCTTCCGCCCTTGCATGGGCACTCGCCCGCACCGCGGCCACGACACCGGAACCGCCTCCTCCCCCGCTCCCGCCCCGCCGCCCCGCACGACCGCGCTCGGCCGGAAAGGCGAGGACGCCGCCGCTGCCTACCTGGCGCGGTCCGGCCTGCGCATCCTCGCGCGCAACTGGCGCCGCCCCGAGGGCGAGATCGACATCGTGGCCGGCCACGGCCCGACCATCGTCGTCGCCGAGGTCAAGACCCGCACCGGGCTACGGTTCGGATCCCCGCTGGAGGCGGTCGCCGCGGCCAAGCGCCGACGCCTGCGCCGGCTCGCGCGGCGGTGGGCCGCGGAGCACGGCGCCGCCGGTCGGCCGCTCCGGATCGACGTCGTCTGCGTCCTCGCCCCGCGCGACGGCCGCGTGTTCATCCGCCACCACCGGGGGGTGGCGTGATGGCGCTGGCCCGCACCCGCTCGACCGCGCTGATCGGCATCGACGGGCACATCGTCGAGATCGAGGCCCACCTGGGCGGCGGCCCTCCGGGGCTCACCATCGTCGGTCTCCCCGACACCGCCCTGCGCGAGGCCCGCGACCGCATCCGGGCTGCCGTGGTCAACTCCGGCGAGTACTGGCCCGAGGGCCACATCACGGTGAGCCTGTCGCCGGCCAGTCTGCCCAAGCGCGGCAGCGGGTTCGACCTCGCGATCGCCGCCGCCGTACTGGCGGCCGCCGGCGCCGTACCGGCGGAGCGGCTGCACCGCACCGTGGTCCTGGCCGAACTCGGACTGGACGGCCGCACGCGCGCGGTCAGCGGCGTGCTGCCCGCCGTCCTCTCCGCGACCCGATGCGGATGCACGAGTTTTGTGGTCGCCCGCGGCAACGCGGCCGAAGCCCGCCTGGTTCCCGGAGCGGACGTGGTCGGGGTCTCCTCCCTGGTCGAACTGCTGGCGCGGCTGCGCGGCGAGCCCGTCGACGATCCGCTCGACGCGGAGGACGGATCCGAGCCCGAGCACAGTGATCCTACCGAGGCCGCCTCCGACCACCGCACACCCGACCTCGCCGACGTGCTGGGACAGCCCGTGGCACGGCGGGCCGTGGAGGTCGCCGCGGCGGGCGGCCACAACCTGATGATGATCGGCCCGCCCGGAACCGGGAAGAGCCTGCTCGCGGAGCGCCTGCCCACCGTGCTTCCGCGGCTGGCCGCCGAGGAGTCCCTCGAAGTCACCGCGATCCACTCGGCGGCGGACCTGCTGCCCGACCGGTGGCCGCTGATCGTCGAACCGCCGTTCTGCGCGCCCCACCACACCGCCACCCGCGCCGCCGTCGTCGGGGGCGGCAGCACCCGGCTGCGCCCGGGCTGCGTGTCTCTGGCGCACCGCGGCGCGCTGTTCCTCGACGAGGCCCCGGAGTTCGCGCGGGGCGTGCTCGACTCGCTGCGCCAGCCGCTGGAGACCGGCGAGGTCACGGTCGCGCGCTCGGCGGCGACGGTGCGGTTCCCCGCCCGCTTCCTGCTCGTGCTGGCCGCCAACCCCTGCCCCTGCGGCAAACCCGGCAACGCCTGCACCTGCTCCTCCACCCAGCGCCGCCGCTACCTCTCCCGGCTGTCCGGGCCCCTGCTGGACCGGGTCGATCTCAAGGTCGAGCTTCAGCCCGTCGCCCACGCCGAACTGCTCGCCGACCGCAGCTACGCGGAGTCCTCGGCCACCGTCGCCGAGCGTGTCGCCAAGGCCCGCGCACGCGCCGCCGCGCGCCTGGCGGGCACCCCGTGGACCACCAACGCCGCGGTCCCCGGCGCCGAGCTGCGCCGCCGCTTCCCCGTCGCCCCCGCGGCGATGGGCGTCCTCGCCACCGCCCTGCAACGCGGTGAGATCAGCGCCCGCGGCCTCGACCGCTCCCTCCGGGTCTCCTGGACCCTCGCCGACCTCGCCGACCGGCCCGAACCCGTCGCCGCAGACACCGCCTTCGCCTACGCCCTGTGGACGGGACGCGCGCAATGAGCGCCGCGCCCCGCCCTATCCGCCCCGGGCACCGCACCTGCGGACCGGCCGCGCATGCGCGCCCGCCCGCCGCAATCCCGTCCGCCCCGCCCGCGAAGGGAGGAAGGCGGCGCCGGTGCCGGCCGTGCTCCGGCCACGCGGCGCCGCCGCTACCATGCCGTGTCCCGAGCCCCCGTCCCAACCGCCCCGGATCCCGGATGAGCGCCCCGCCGGCGCCCCTACCGGGCATCCGCCCGCCGCAACCGCCGACACCTCCGACGACGCCGCGGCGCGCGCCGGCCTGACCGCCGTCGCCGGTCCCGGCGACCCGGCCATGGGTGCCCTGCTCGACGAGCACGGCGCAGCCGCCGTCTGGCAGACGCTGCGGCGCGGCCGTACCCCGCCGGCACCGCCGGACGCCCGCGGCGGCGCCGCCGATCGGGCCGCACGCTGGCGGCAGCGGGCGGCCGGGGTGGACACCGACGCGCTCCTGGCGGCGGCCGCGGAGATCGGCAGCCGGCTCGTCGTACCGGGCGACCCCGGATGGCCCACCCAGCTCGACCAGCTCGGCCGGGAGCGCCCGTATGCGCTGTGGGTGCGCGGCACGCGCGACCTGCGGCACGCGTGCCTGCGCTCGGTGGCGGTCGTGGGGGCGCGGGCGGCCACGGCCTACGGCCTGCACGTGGCGGCCGACCTCGCCTGGGGGTTGGGGCAGCGGTCGTGGACGGTGGTCTCCGGCGGTGCCTACGGCATCGACGCGGCGGCGCACCGCGGCGGCCTCGCCGCAGCGGCGCCCGGGGTGGCCGTCCTCGCCTGCGGCTTGGACCTCTCCTATCCGCGCGGCAACGAGAACCTCTTCGCCGACATCGCGGCGCGCGGAACGCTGGTGAGCGAGCATCCGCCCGGTGCGCCGCCCAGCAGGCACGGGTTCCTGGTGCGCAACCGGATCATCGCGGCGCTCACCCCCGGCACCGTGGTCGTCGAGGCGGGGGCGCGCAGCGGCGCCCTCAACACGGCGCGCCACGCCCACCGACTGCACCGCGCGGTCATGGGCGTTCCGGGACCGGTCACCTCGGCGCTGTCGGCGGGGTGCCACCGGCTGCTGCGCGACGGCGCCGCGGTCTGTGTCACCAACACCGACGACGTCGTCGAACAGGTCGGCAGCATCGGCACCGACCTGCGCGAGGCGGGGGACGGCGGTGCCGTCGGCGGCGGCGTCCTCGACGACACGGCCCGGCGGGTGCTCGCCGCGGTGCCGAAGCGCACCTGCGCCGGGACCGCATCGATCGCCGAAGCCGCCAGCACCGGAATCGATACCGCGCTGAGCAGCCTGGGGCTGCTCGCCGCAGCCGGATTCGTCGAACGCGGCGCTTCAGGCTGGCGCGCCTACCGCGATCCGTGACGCGGTGCGGATCACGCCCCGCACGACACACGAACGCCGCCGGGGCGCACTGTGCGAGCGCGACCCGGCGGCGAAGGGGCTGTGCCGGTTATTGGGGCCTGCCCGTTGCGGGGACCTCCAGATCGGACTTCGTGATCTCCTCGACGTTGACGTCCTTGAACGTCACCACGCGCACGTTCCGAACGAACCGGGCGGGGCGGTACATGTCCCACACCCAGGCGTCCTCCATCGTGACCTCGAAGTACATCTCACCGTTCTCGGTGCTGCGCGGCTGCAGATCCACGTGGTTGGTGAGGTAGAACCGCCGCTCGGTCTCGACCACGTAGCTGAAGAGGCCGACGACGTCGCGGTACTCGCGATAGAGCTGCAGCTCCATCTCGGCCTCGTACTTCTCCAGGTCCTCAGAACTCATTTCGCGCTCGCTTTCGTCGTGCAGTCCCGGTTGAGCGGCCCGGCCCCCTTCGCCTGTGGGGTCTCGCGAGAACGGGATCCCGCGTCGTGCTGTCAACTCACAGCAACCATGATGCGCTACGTGTCAACCGCCCGGGAAGCGGACCGCGCACGGGCGGTTGGCGCGCGGCACCGCCGGTCAGCACCGCGCGGGCGGTTCAGTCCCCCGCGGCCCCGGAACCCCCGGTCGCCTGAGCGTCCTGCCCGTCCTCGCCGCCGGCTTCCGCCGATCCGCTGTCCCCGATGCCGTCGAAGGTCTCCGGTGCGGGCAGGGTGCTCCAGCGGTCGACGGGCCATACGATCACCGACGCGCGCCCGACCACGTGGTCCATGGGAACCGCTCCTCCGCCCGGATCCTTCTGGTGCTTGCGCGAATCCTGGGACGCGATGCGGTGGTCGCCCATCACCCACACGTGGCCGTCGGGTACCGTCACCGGCCCGAACTCCCGATGGCTCTCCACGCTTCCGGGGAACAGGTAGGGCTCGTCCAGCGGCTGGTCGTTGACCGTGACCCGGCTCTGCGCGTCGCAGCAGGCTACCGTGTCACCGGGCACGCCGATCACGCGTTTGATGTAGTCGCGGCCGTTGGGGGTCAGCCCGAACTGCTGGCCGACCCAGGTGAACGCGTCGGCGACGACGTTGGTCGACTCCTCGGGTACCGACATGCTGGGACCGACGTCCCAGGAACCTTCGCCGTTGAAGACCACGACTTCGCCGCGCTCGATATCGCGTACCTGATAGACCAGCTTGTTGACGATCACCCGGTCGTCGACGAGCAGCGTGTTCTCCATCGACCCCGAAGGGATCCAGAACGGCTGGGCGATCCAGGTGCGGATGACGAAAGCCAGGACGAGGGCGATGACGATCAGCAGGGGCAGTTCCTTCCAGAACGACCCCGACTTCTGCGCCTTCTCGTCCGTGCTCTCACGCTTGGCGTTCATCGAACCCCCGCTCTCGGCCTCGGCCTCGCCCGCTGTACCGGCCCTGGTGGCACACACCGTCCCGACACGACTCTGGCTCCCCCGTGCAGACGCACGGGAGAGCCAGAACTGCGGGACCGAGTGCCGCCGGCGCGAACCACTGCGCAGACCGCCGCACCGAAGGCCGAATCTTCGTTGTCCATCGGAACCGAAGCCTATCCGAGCGCGGCACTGCGTGTCGGGAAAGCCACAGCCGCGATGCGTCGGGCGCGGTCGGGCCTCAGCGGCGCTCGGGGATGCGGGCCTTCTTGCCGCGCAGGTGGCGCAGGTAGTAGAGCTTCGCCCGGCGGACACGGCCGCGCTGGACGACCTCGAGCTTCTCGATCACGGGGCTGTGTACCGGCAGGGTGCGCTCCACCCCCACGCCGTAGCTGATCTTGCGGACGGTGAACGTCTCGCGGTTGGCTGCGCCGTGGCGCCGGATCACGACGCCCTTGAAAACCTGGACGCGCGAGCGGTTCCCCTCGGTAACGCGCAGGTGCACGTTCAGCGTGTCGCCCGGGCGGAAATCGGGAATGTCCGAGCGCAGTTGGGCTTTCTCAATTTCCTGAATAGCGGTGTGCATCTCAGCTGTTCCTCATCGATTGCGCGCCGGCGACGGACAGTGCGGTTCGCGCGGGCGGATCTGCTGCTGGGGTCCTACGGTGCGCCTCTGCCGGGTCTGCGCGGCCGCCAGGAGTGAAACGGCGGCATGCGAACGACGCGCGACGGCAAGGGCAACTCCCCCAGTCTGCCACAGGTTCGCCACCACTCTGTAACCGAGCCCGACCGCCTCCGCCGGGCGACCTGCATAGGGGCGCCCGGTCCGTCGACCGGCCCGGCCCGTCGACCCGCCCGGTAGCGGCACCGGCCGCGGGGGCTCGGCGCTACTCCTCCGGGACTCGCTCCAGCAGCTCCAGCACCAGCTCACGGTCACTGCGTTCCAGCTCGTCCAGGCGCCGGGCGGCCAGTTCACGCAGCAGTTCGGGCCGGTTGCGCGCGGTCTTGCGCAGCGCCTCGTGGCGCCGCCAGCGGTCCACCGCACCGTGGTCGCCCGACAGCAGCACCGGCGGCGCCTCCTGGTCGCGCCACTGCGCCGGCTTGGTGTAGACGGGGCCTTCCAGCAGGTTCTCCATCGCCCCCGACGCGAACGAGTCCTGCACCGCCGACTCCGCGTTGCCCAGCACCCCCGGCAGCAGCCGGGAGACCGTCTCGACGACGACCAGTGCCGCCGACTCGCCGCCGGCCAGCACGTAATCGCCGATGCTCACCTCTTCGACCGGCATGCGCCGCGCCGCGTCGGCCGGCACGCGGGCGTCGATGCCCTCGTAGCGCCCGCAGGCCAGCACCAGCCACGGCTCCGCGGACAGCCGCTTGGCGTCGTTCTGGGTGAACGGGGCCCCGCTGGGCGTGGGCAGCACCAGCCGGGGCGGCGCCTCTGCGCCGGCGGTGACCGAATCCAGGGCCTCGCCCCAGGGCTGGGGTTTCATGACCATGCCGGGACCGCCGCCGTAGGGGGTGTCGTCGACGGTGCTGTGCCGGTCGTAAGTCCAGGTCCGCAGGTCGTGCAGCCGGATGTCGAGGATGCCCGCCGCCCGCGCCTTGCCGATGAGCGACAGCTCCAACGGCGCGAAGTAGTCGGGGAAGATGGTGATGATGTCGATGCGCATAGGCGTGCGGATGCTCCCGGCGGCGGGTGCGGCGCGCGGCCGCCGACGATGCGGTCAGGGGCGGATGCCGGCGGTCGCTCCGGCACTGCGCCCGGGGATCATTCGCCCAGGTCGAGCAGTCCGGGCGGAGGGTCGAGCACCAAGCGGCCCGCGTCTGTGTCGATCTCGGGAACGAGCTCGCGGACGAAGGGCACCAGCACTTCGGCGCCGTCGGTGCCGGTGATGACCAGGACGTCCTGGGCGTTGTGCAGGATGTCGGCGACGGTGCCCACGGTGGTGCCCTCGGTGGTTTCGGCCCGCAGACCGACGAGTTCGTGATCGTGGAACTCGTCGGGATCGCCGGTCGAGGCGACGTCGGCGGAGTCGACGAGCAGGGTGGTGCCGCGCAGCCTTTCGGCCGCGGTGCGGTCGCGGACGCTGGTGAACCGCACCAGCAGACGGCCCGCATGCGTGCGCGCGGAGGCCACGGTGAGCGGACCGGTCCCCGGGGGGTCGGTGTGCAGGAGGGCTCCCGGTGCGAAACGCGCATCGGGGTCGTCGGTGCGCACCTCGACGGCCACATCGCCGCGGATCCCGTGGGCGCGGCCGATCAGGCCGACTACGAGACGCATCGTCCTCCTGCGGTTCCGGGCGCGCGAAAACGCTTCGCGCGCATGACGGCGCCGCGCCGCTCCCGGGGAACGGCGCGGAGGCCCCGGTTCCGGCCGCACGGCCCGCGGTGCGGGACGGCCGGAACCGGAACCGGCGCTCAGCGCACTTCGTTCAGGTCCAACAGGTCGACGCGGACGTAGCGCCCGCCCGCCAGCGAGCCGACGACGGTGCGCAGCGCCTTGGCGGTGCGCCCGTTGCGGCCGATGACCTTCCCGAGGTCGTCGGGGTGGACCCGGACTTCGAGTACCTTGCCCTTGCGGAGCCTGCGGGCTCTCACCTGGACATCGTCGGAGTTCACGACGATGCCTCGGACCAGGTGCTCAAGCGCCTCTTCCAGCACGTCAGGCCTCGCCCTCAGGCTCCGTGGTCGTGTCTTCGGCGGTCTTCTCGGACTTGCCGGAGTTCTTCTCCGAGCCTGAGGACTTCTTGGACTTGCCGCCGCCCTTCGCGGACTCGTTGTCCGGCAGCACCATCTCCTTGAGCACAGCCTGGAAGGCGGCCTCCTCGGCCTCCTTGTCCTTAGGCTCAGCCACCTTCACCGGCGACTGCGGCTCCGGCAGCCCCTTGAAACGCTGCCAGTCACCGGTCAGCTTCAGGATGGTCTTGACCGGGCCGGTGGGCTGCGCCCCCACAGAGAGCCAGTGCTGCGCCCGCTCCGACTTCACCTCGATGAAGCTCGGCTCTTCCTTCGGGTGGTACTTCCCGATCTCCTCGATGGACTGGCCATCGCGCTTGGTGCGGGCGTCGGCGACGACGATGCGGTACTGCGGCGTACGGATCTTGCCCATACGCTTGAGTTTGATTTTGACAGCCACGGGTGTGGTATCTCCCAGTTGCGATGCGATTGCCCGTCATCGTGCCGCGTGGGGATGCGGCCGAGTGTTCAGGCGGGGACGTTAGGTGCCCGGGCTAGTTAGAGGGCCGGCCCATCACACCGTTGGTCAACTACATATTGTGCCAGAACTCGACGTGCGCAACGCGCGTCGCCGAGGTGTTCGGCGGGTCGAGCCGGCATGAGAGCCGTCTCACCGCCGACCTGCCCGGACGCCTTCCGCGCGCGGAAGGCGGGCCCGGGCGGGTCCCCGGGGCGGAGGCGGGCCGCTCCGGGACCGCTCCGCCCCTACTTCTTGGGCAGCTTGAAGTTCGACAGGTCGGGCATGTCACCGCCGCCCAGGCCGGGGGGCAGCTGCTGACCGCCGCCGAGGCCGGGAGGAAGCTGCGGCGCCTGGTCGTCCCCGCCCTCCTCGCGGCGGCGCTCGCGTTCGGCTTCGCGCTCGGCCTCCTGCTGCTTGGCCTTGAGCGGGTTGCCGCTGCGCTGCTTGCCCTTCTTCGCCTTCTTCGCCTGGCCCTTGGCCTTCTTGCGGCTCGCACCGCCGCCCGCGCCGGACGCGCCTCCCATGCCCGGCATGCCGCTGTTCTTCATCTGACGCATCATCTTCTGCGCCTCGAAGAAGCGGGTGACCAGCCCGTTGACGTCGCTGACCTGGGTACCCGAACCGTTGGCGATGCGCAGGCGCCGCGACCCGTTGATCATCTTGGGGTTGCCGCGCTCGGCCGGGGTCATCGACCGGATGATCGCGGTGATGCGGTCGAGGTCCTTCTCGTCGACGTTTTCGACCTGGTCCTTCATCTGCCCCATGCCCGGCATCATGCCGAGCAGGTTGCTGATGGGACCCATCTTGCGCAGCATGCCCATCTGCTGCAGGAAGTCGTCGAGGGTGAAATCGTCGTCGGAGGCCAGCGTGCCGGCCATCTTGGCGACTTCGTCCTCTTCGAACGTACTCTGCGCCTTGTCGATCAGGGTGAGCACGTCACCCATGTCGAGGATGCGCGAGGCCATCCGGTCGGGGTGGAACAGGGTGAAGTCGTCGAGCTTCTCGCCGGTCGAGGCGAACATGATCGGCCGGCCGGTGATGTGGCGGATCGACAGTGCGGCACCGCCGCGGGCGTCGCCGTCGAGCTTGGTGAGCGCCACCGCGTCGTAGCCGACGCCGTCGAGGAAGGACTGGGCGGTGTTGACCGCGTCCTGACCGATCATGGCGTCGACGACGAACAGGATCTCGTCGGGAGTGACCGCGTCGCGGATGTCGGCGGCCTGCTGCATCATCTCGCTGTCGACACCCAGGCGGCCGGCGGTGTCGATGATGACCACGTTGTGGTTGTTGTGCTCGGCCTGCTCGACCGAGGCCCGCGCGACCTCGACGGGGTCGCCCACGCCGTTCCCGGGTTCGGGCGCGAAAACGGGCACCTCGGCGCGCTCGCCCACCACCTGCAGCTGGGTGACGGCGTTGGGGCGCTGGAGGTCGGCGGCCACCAGCAGCGGGGTGTTGCGCTCGGCGGCCAGCCACCGCCCGAGCTTGCCCGCCAGCGTGGTCTTACCCGAGCCCTGAAGGCCGGCGAGCATGATGACCGTCGGCGGGTTCTTGGCGAAGCGGAGCTCACGGGTCTCGCCACCGAGGATGTCGATGAGCTCGTCGTTGACGATCTTGATGACCTGCTGCGCCGGGTTCAGCGCCTTGGAGACCTCGGCGCCTTGGGCACGCTCCTTGATCCGCGCGATGAACGCCCGGACCACGGGAAGCGCGACGTCGGCTTCCAGCAGCGCGAGACGGATCTCCCGCGCGGTCGTGTCGATGTCCTCCTCGGACAACCGTCCCTTGCCGCGCAGCGAGGTGAAGACCGAGGTCAGCCGGTCGGATAGCGTCTCGAACACGAGTTTGGCCAGTCCTTCGTCTCGGGATTGACTTCCCAGGCTACCTGCCGGAACACGCCGAACGCGCCCCGGCGGAAGCGCGTCCGGCATGCGGGGTGCATCAGCCGCCGCTCGCGTCGCCCTCGTCGGGGGATCCGGAGGCGTCCCCGGACGGCTCTCCGCCCGCGGAGGCGCTGTCGCGCTCGTCCTGCACGGCCGAGACCAGGGCCGTGCGGGCGTCGCCGCCGAGCCCGCGCGTGGACAGCCGGGCGTCGCCGCTCATCTCGTAGCTCACCGGCGACGTGCTCGGCTGCAGGCTGAAGTTGACGCCGCAGGACAGGTCCGTGCTCTCGCCCGCCTTCAGCTCGGCGGAGTCGTCGCACTCCTTGGAACCGAGCTCGTCGTTCTCCACCGTGGCGTCCATGCGTACGGTGACGCTGGTGTCCCCGCCGCCGTCGGAGGTGTCCTCGGCGGTCCCCGATACCTCGCAGGCACCGCCGGTCTGGCAGTCCAGGTTCAGCTGTTCGCTCCAGTTGACGCTCATCCGCGCGTCGGGCACGCCCTTCAGCCCGTCTTCGGCGACGGTCAGCACATCGTCGTAGAGGGTCTGCACGTCCGGGTCCTCGGGGACGGTGAAGTCCAACCGGGTGCGGGGGCCGGAGTCGGCGCCCTCAGGGGTCAGCTCCTCGATCTCGGCGCGCAGCAGCCGCCCGGAGTCCTCCCCGATCCACACCCGGTTGCTGTCGCCGCCGTTGAGATCGACGCGGTAGGCGGTGGTGCCGTCGAGGTTCTCCAGCTCGGCCTCGCCGCCGGGCGGGGCCATGGCGCCGAGGATGTCGGCCACCGCGGCGGGCGCCAGCATGGAGGCGGGGTCGACACCCAGCTGTCCGCCGTCCAACCGCACCCAGGAGCCGGCGTAGGAGTCGGCGTCCGGGTTGGTGATGTTCTTGTCCAGCCAGTACGCGTCGGGCGCGTTGGCGAAGAGCTTGCCGTCGGCCTGCAGGACCTCGGCCTCGTTCTCATTGGTCTGCACCGTGCCATGCGCGGTTCCGGCGCCGGTGGTGGTGAGCGATACGTCGCTGACCACGCCGTCCTCGCCCTCGGACATCCGGCCCTGCACGGCCACGGCGGACTGCCCGCGCAGACTGTCCAGCGCCGATTCCAGCAGCGGAGCCGCCTCCACGGGCGTGGGCGAGGGAGAGGGCTCCTCGCTGTCGGCTCCGGGGCGGAACTCGCTGAGGTCGATGGAGCAGCCGGACGCGCCGATCACGACAGCGGCCGCCGCCGCGAATGCGGGGAATCCGCGCGATCGGCGGGTGGTGCGAAGAGCCGACGACATCTTGCCTCCTGCCCCCTTGCCATGGGGTGCATGTGGTGTCTGGGGAACTTGGCTGGATGAATGGGACGCGCGGGCCGTCGATTCGGCTCCGGGCACGTTCTGCCAAGAGGGCGCGGAATGCTGCGGGAGGCGGGCAGGGGCCGCGGCGCATGTCCGGCGCCCTCGTTGTTGCGGCTAAGCGTACCCAACGGGTCGGGGCACCGACGCGCTACACGGCCGACGCGCCCGCAGACGGTGCTGGCCGGTCCCGGCCGCGGTGTCGGCGTATGCGGGCGGGGCCGGCGCGTCGCGGCCGGGCTCCGGCGGGGGTGCGGACGTGAGGCAGCCCACGCCGCCGCACACGCGTCCGGGCCGACGGGGATCGCTCCCCGCCGGCCCGGCGTCAGCCTCACCGCTGCGGCTCGGCCGCACCGCCTCTACATTGAGTCGGGATCAGGACCGCGCCTGCCGTGAGGCCAGCTCCCCACCCGGAGGCGTCGGTGAGGAGGACTCGCCGCCTTCGAACTCGTCCAGCTCGTCGAAGGCGTAGGCGGTCTCGTCGTGCAGCTCGGCGTCGATGCCGTTGGTCTCCACGTGCTCGGGGATCCTGAAGCCCATCACCAGGTCGATGACCTTGGCGATGACGTAGGTGACCACGAAGGAGTAGACCAGCACGCCCACCACACCGATGGCCTGGACGGCCAGCAGACCGGCGGAGCCGCCGTAGAGCAGGCCCGCGGAGCCGCCGGCCGAGGAGGCCGCCAGCAGACCGATGAGCAGCGAGCCGATGATGCCGCCGACCATGTGGATGCCGACGACGTCGAGGGCGTCGTCGTACTTGAACTTGTACTTCCAGCTGATCGCGTAGGCGCAGACGGCACCGGCGATCAGGCCCAGCACGACCGCGCCCAGCGGGGTCAGGTCGGCCGCGGCCGGGGTGATGGCGACCAGACCCGCGATGGCGCCCGAGGCGAAGCCCAGCGCGGTGGCCTTGCCGTAGCGGATGCGCTCGACCAGCATCCAGGCGCCGGTGGCGGCGGCCGTGGCGACCTGGGTGTTGAGCAGCGCCAGGGCGGCGGCGCCGTCGGCGGCGTAGGCCGAGCCCGCGTTGAAGCCGAACCAGCCGAACCACAGCAGGGCCGCGCCCAGAAGCACGAACGGCAGGTTGTGCGGGCGCATGGACTCCGACCCGAAGCCCTTGCGGCGGCCCAGCACGAAGGTGAGCGCGAGGGCGGCGGCGCCGGCGTTGATGTGGACCGCGGTGCCGCCGGCGAAGTCGACGACCTCGTAGCCGCCGATCTCCAGGGCGCTGACCCAGCCGTCTCCCCAGACCCAGTAGGCCACCGGGGAGTAGACCAGCACCGACCAGATCGGCACGAACAGCAGCCAGGCGCCGAACTTCGCGCGGTCGGCGATGGCGCCGCTGATCAGGGCCACCGTCAAGACCGCGAACATCATCTGAAAGGCGACGTCGAGCAGGACCGGGATGCCGCCGCTGACGTCGTTGACGAGTCCGGTGACTCCCAGGTAGCCCAGGCCGCCGACGAACGGGCCTGCCGAGTCGTAGGCCAGCGAATAGCCGACGAGCACCCACAGGACGCTGACGAGCGCGATGCTCGCGAAGCTCATCAGCATCATGTTCAGCACGCTCTTGGCCCGGGCCATGCCGCCGTAGAAGAAAGCCAGTCCGGGGGTCATCAGCATCACCAGTGCCGATGAGATCAGCAGCCACGCGGTGGTACCGCTGTCGATGCCTTCCATCGTGTCGCCTCCATAGATCGGGCGGGGGATCGATTCGTTCGTCCGAGGGATGGATCGGCGAGCACGTCATCGGGCCCGGAGATCACCACGGGCACCACGATCGGAGGCATGTGTTTCCCAGCGCCGCCAGGTGTGTTGCACCGGCATGAAGAGACGGCCCGGTGTGTTAAGCGACGGTGAACCGGCCGACCGGAGCGGGGGCGCGGAGCGGCCCGGCCCTTTCATCGGACACCGCGGGGCTGCGGGCACGGGCTGAGAGCGCGGGGCGCGTCAGCCCGTGCCCGCAGCTTCCAGGACGGCCCGGCCACGTGGCGCTCGGAGACTGCCGGGGCCCCGGCTGCAGCCGCCCCGCGCGGTTGTCCGACCGGGCCGGTCGATCGGGTTGTTCGACCGGGTTGTTCGACCGGGTTGTTCGACCGGGTTATTCGACGTTTTCGAGGAGGGCGTCGACGAACCCCTCGGGGTCGAAGGGCGCCAGGTCGTCGGGGCCCTCCCCCAGTCCCACGAGCTTGACCGGAACGCCCAGCTCACGCTGGACCTGGACGACGATTCCGCCCTTCGCCGTGCCGTCGAGCTTGGTGAGCACGATGCCGGAGACGTCGACCGCCTCGGCGAACACCCGTGCCTGGCGCAGCCCGTTCTGGCCGGTGGTGGCGTCCAGCACCAGCAGCACGTCGTCCACGCTGCTCTTCTTCTCCACGACCCGCTTGACCTTGCCGAGTTCGTCCATCAGGCCGGTCTTGGTGTGCAGCCGCCCGGCGGTGTCGACGATGACCGTGTCAGCGCGGTCGTCCATGCCGCGCGCAACCGCCTCGAAGGCCACGCTCGCGGGGTCGGCGCCCTCGTCCCGGCGCACCACCGGCGCACCGACGCGCGAACCCCAGGTCTCCAGCTGGTCGGCCGCAGCGGCGCGGAAGGTGTCGGCCGCTCCCAGGACCACGCTGCGGCCGTCGCCCACGAGCACCCGGGCGAGCTTGCCGGCGGTGGTGGTCTTTCCGGTGCCGTTGACGCCGACGATCAGGACCACCGCGGGCCCGCCCGCGTGCTGCTCGGTGTGCACGGTGCGGTCCCGGTCGGTGCCGATCTGGGCGAGCAGTTCCGCACGCAGCAGCTCGCGCACGTCGTCGGGGGTGCGGGTGCCCAGCACCTTGACCTTGGTCCGCAGGTTCTCGACGATCTGGGCGGCCGAGGTGACGCCCACGTCGGCCGTGATCAGGATGTCCTCGATCTCCTCCCAGGAGGACTCGTCGAGCCGGTCCGCCGCCAGCAGGCTCAGCAGGCCCTTGCCGAATACGTTCTGCGACCGCGCGAGGCGGGCGCGCAGCCGCACCAGCCGGCCCGCCGAGGGCGGCGGGGTCTCGATCTCCGGGGCCGCCGGGGCCGGTTCTACCGGGGCGGTTTCGGGAGTGCCCTCCTGTTCGCCGGTGGGCGCCTCGGGCTCCGCCGTCGCCGCGCCCGCGGTACCGTCGGCACGCTCGTCGGGCGGCGGCTCCGGAGGGGCCCCGGTACGGCGCGGCCGAATCAGGAACGCTCCGCCGACGACGAGCAGGGCGACGGCGAAGATGATTACGGCGAAGATCGTGTAGTCCATCAGTCTCCTAGCGTGTGCGTGCGCCCTGGACGCCGATGCCGCGCGCGATCCTCGGCCCGGGGAGGAGCCACAACGGCGCCCAGTATCCCAGATCACGCCTTCGGATCAGGTCCCGCGCCGGCGCCTCAGGTGGCTCTGCTGCGTGTCGCCCGCAGGATGAACACGAAGAACGGGGCGCCCACGAACGCGGTCACCACGCCCAGCGGCAGCTCGGCGGGCGCGATCACGGTCCGGGCTGCTATGTCGACCAGCACCAGGAACGCCGCGCCGCTCAGCAGCGACATGGGCAGAATCATCCGGTACCCGGTCCCGACCAGGCGCCGGACGATATGGGGAACCACGATCCCGACGAAACCGATCAGTCCGCTGACCGACACCGCCGCCGCGGTGGCCAGCGACGCGGCCGAGATCACCAGCAGCCGCACGCCGGTGGCGTTCAGCCCCAGGCTGAGCGCCTTCTCGTCGCCGAGCGCGAGCATGTCGAGGAGGTAGCCGCACCCCATCAGGACCAGCAGGCCCGCCGCCGCGTAGGGCGCGATCATCGTCACGTCGTCCCAGCCGCCGGTACCGAGGCCGCCGAGCATCCACGAGTAGATGCGCCGCAGCTCCTCGACGCGGATCATCTGCACCAGGTTCTGCGCCGCGGAGAGGAACGACGACACGGCGACACCGGCCAGCACCAGGGTGGCGGTGCCGTTTCCGCCCGCCGCGGAACCGAGCGCGTAGGCCGCGGCCACCCCCGCCAGCGCGCCGGCGAACGCCGCGACCGGCACCACGGACCCGGGCGAGCTCAGCACCTCCCGGCCGAAGGCCAGCACGAGGGTGGCGCCCAGGCCCGCGCCGGCGGCGGCGCCGAGCAGGTAGGGGTCGGCCAGCGGGTTGCGGAAGACCCCCTGGTAGGCGGCGCCGGCGCTGGCGAGCAGCCCGCCCACCAGCGCACCCAGCACCACGCGGGGCAGCCGCAGTTCGAGGAGCACGGACTCCTGCAGCCCGCTCAGCGGGGAACCGACGGGGCTGAAGGGGATGCGGCTCAGCAGCGCTGCGGCGATGTCGCCGGGGCCGAGCGAGGCGGCCCCGGCGGCCACGCCGAGGAGCATGCAGGCGCCGAGCACCGCCAGGCCCAGCGGTAGCCACAGCCAGGCGGTCCGCTTATGTCGCACGGCCCCGTTACCCCTCCTGGGCGGCGTCGGTGACGGCCGCGGAGACGCTCTCGGCCAGGTCCACCACGCGCGGGCCCCAGCGCGAGGCGATGTCGGGGTCGAGGTGGACGACGTCCCCGTCGCTCACAGCGTCGATGCTGTCGAACGCGGGGCGCTCGCCGAGGTCCTCGACGGCCCCTTCGCCCGGGTAGGCCAGGAAGACCAGGTCGGGATTCTGATCGACGACGTACTCCGCGGACAGCTGCGGGTAGCCGCCGGCCGTGTCTTCGGTGGAGTCGGCGATGTTCTGCAAGCCGAAGCGGTCGTAGACCTGGCCGATGAACGTCTCGGAGGTGACCGAGTACATCCCGGAGTCCAGCTCGTGGTAATAGGTCAGATCCGATTCGCCGATCTCGGCGGTGGTCTCCTCGACGATCGCGTCGACGTCGGACTCGACCCGATCGGCGACCTCGCCGGCGCGGTCGGCGTTCCCGGTGGCCTCGCCGAGTGTGCGCATCTGGTCGTAGGCCTGGTCGAGGTCGGCGGCCGACGGCAGGATCAGCACCGGGACGTCGACCTCCTTGAGCTGGTCGGCGGTCTCGGCCGCGTTGCGGGCCAGCACCACCAGGTCGGGTTCGTACTCGACGATGGCCTCGACGCTGGGCTCGAAACCGGACAGGTCGGTCGTCGGCGCCTCTTCGGGGTGGTCGGAGTGCTCGTCGACGGCGGTCACCTGGTCGCCGGCGTCGATCGCGAAGAGCATCTCGGTGACCGAGGGCGTCAGGGAGACGATGCGCTCCGGCGCGGATTCGAGGGTGACCTCGCCGGAGGCGTCCTCCACGGTCACGGGGAAACCGGCGTCCTGGCTTTCGGAGGGGTCCTGGTCCTGGCCGGAGTTCTGCGGGCCGCCGCAGGCGGAGAGCGTGAGTGCTGCCAGCAGCAGTGCGGCGGACAGGCGGCGTGCGCTTGGCACGGGGCTCCTTCTGGGTCTCGATGGGCGCGGCAGAGAGACGGAGCCCGCGCGCTGCGCGGTGCGGTCCGCCCTCCCGCGAGGACAATCGGCCGCGGCACCGCGGAGGCGACCTGGCTCGCCCGCCGGGGCGGGGCTCACAGTTGCGGGGCAGCGCCGGATTCGCGGGACGAGGGGCGGTCCCGCACCGGACTTCGCTCGCGCGGTGCCGTTGCCCTGCGGATTCGCACCGCAGAGCACCGTGTCCACTTTAGCCGCTGCGCGCCGCTCATCCGCGGGCGGGGGACGGTGGACACCGTGACCTGCACGGATACGGAAACGGCGCGGCGTTCGTCACACGCATCCGCCGCGCCTGCCAAGTCGGCCGCTCGCCGCTCGCCGCGTGCCGTGTGCCGCGTCCGGCGGCCGCACGCGCGGGCGCGCGTCACGGGCCCGGAGCCGACCGGTCCAGTTTCTGGCTGATGACCTGGGAGATGCCGTCGTTGTGCATGGTCACGCCGTAGAGGGCGTCGGCCGCCTCCATGGTGCGCTTCTGGTGGGTGATGACGATGAGCTGCGAGGCTTCCCGCAGCTCGTCGAAGATCACCAGCAGTCGCTGCAGGTTCGTGTCGTCCAGCGCCGCTTCGACCTCGTCCATGACGTAGAACGGCGACGGCCGGGCCTTGAAGATCGCGGCGAGGAAGGCCACCGCCGTCAGGGACCGTTCGCCGCCGGACAGCAGCGACAGCCGCTTGACCTTCTTGCCCGGCGGGCGGGCTTCGACTTCGACGCCGGTGCCGAGCATGTCGGTGGGTTCGTTGAGCACGAGCTTGCCCTCGCCGCCGGGGAAGAGGCGGCCGAAGATCTGGGCGAACTCGCGCTGGACGTCGGCGAAGGCGCCGGAGAACACCTCCTGCACCCGCGCGTCGACCTGCTCCACCACGTCCAGCAGGTCCCGCTTGGTCTTCTTCAGGTCCTCCAGTTGGGCGTTGAGGAAGGCGTGGCGCTCCTCCAGCGCGGCGTACTCCTCCAGTGCCAGCGGGTTGATCTTGCCGAGCTGGTTGAGCTGCTTCTCGGCGGACCGGGCGCGCTTCTCCTGGACCTCGCGGACGTAGGGCACGGCCACCGCCTCGTCCTCTTCGGCATCGGCGGGCGGCGGGACCGGTACACGGGGCCCGTATTCCTCGACGAGCACCGCGACCTCGACGCCCATCTCGTCGACGGCCTTGGTCTCCAACTGCTCCAGGCGCAGCTTGCGCTCGGCGCGGGCGACCTCGCTGCCGTGGACGGTGTTGACGAGCTTCTCCAGCTCCACCGACAGTTCGCGCACCCGCGCCCGCACGGTCTTGAGTTCGGCGTCGCGGGCGGCGCGCTCCTCCTCGGCCTGCTTGCGCTGGGCGTCGGCGTCGGCAAGAGAGGACTCGATCCGCTCCAGGGCGCGGTCGGCCGCGTCGGCGACGGACTCGGCCACGCGCGACTGGCTGCGCCGGCGGGCACGGCGCTCGGCGTCCTTGCGGCGGGCGTCGCGTTCGGCTTCGGCCGAGCGCAGCAGCCCGTCGGCGCGTCCCGCGATCGAACGCACCCGTTCCTCGGCGGTGCGCACGGCCAGGCGGGTCTCGGTCTCGGTGGCGCGGGCGGTACTGGCGCGTTCGGCGAGTCCGTCGCGGTGCCCGGTGTCGGGTTCGCCCTCGTCGGCGGGCTGCGCCTCGGCCTCGGCCAGCCGCTCCTCCAGGCCGGCGAGGTCGTCCAGGTCGCTCTGCCGGGCGGTGGCGGCCTTGGCCGCGGCCGACGTGTAGCGTTCGACCTCGGCCTCGGCCGCGCGGGCCTGCCCGCCGAGTTTGCCCAGCTGCTGGGCGGTGTCGTTGCGCTGCTTGTCGGCGGCCCGCCGGCGGGCGGTGACCTCTTCCAGAACGGCGGCGAGTTCGGTGCGCTCGCTCTTGGCGGCGTCCAGCCGCTCGGCGGCGTCCTCGGCCGCGACCGTCGCGGCGTCCAGCCGCTCGGCGGCCTCGTCGACGGCCGCCTGCGCCTCCAGCAGGCTGGGAGCCGTGGCCGATCCGCCCTGCACCAGTCCGGCGCTGTAGAGGTCGCCGTCGGCGGTGACGGCGCGCAGGTCGGGCTGTGCCGTCAGCAGGTCGCGGGCCCGGTCGGCGTCGGCGACCAGCACCACGCGCTCCAGCAGCGCGCCGACCGCCGGTTCCAGGCGCTCGGGCGCGGTCACGGCGTCGGCGGCGTAGCGCATCCCGCTGGGCAGCGACGGCCAGTGCGCGCGCGGCGCGGCACCCGTTCCGCCGCCGGCCACCACCACGCTCGCGCGCCCGCCGTCCTCGTTCTTGAGGAGTTCGACGGCGGCCCGGGCGGTGTCGGCGTCATCGGCGGCCACGGCCTCGGACGCGGCTCCGAAGGCGGCGGCGACCGCCGTCTCGTGGCCGGACTCGACCTCGATCAGCGCGGCGACCGATCCGGTGAGCCCGGGCAGGCGCTCCTGGGCCGCCAGCAGCGCTGCGGCGCCGTCCTTGCGGGTGAGGCCGCTTTCCAGGGCTTCCTTGCGGGCCGCGAGCGCGGCGCGTTCCCGCTCGGCGGTGCGCTCGGTCTCGCGCAGCTCGTTGAGCCGGGCGTCCATGGCGTCCAAGCGCCGCTTGGCCGATTCCTGCTCGGTGTCGAGCTCGGCGTCGCCCTCGTCGAGCCCGTCCGACTCGGCTTGGGCGCGGTCGTACTCGGCCCGGGCGGCCTCGGCGCGCTCGCGCGCCTCGACGGCCGCGGTGTCGAGCCGCTCGACTTCGGCTTCGCTCGCGGCCAGCCTGCTGCGCAGCGCATCCACCCGGCCGCGGAGCTTGGCCAGGCCCTCGCGGCGGTCGGCGGCGGCGCGGGCGGCGGCCGCCACGCGCTCCTCCTCGGTCTTGAGCGCCTCCTCGGCGGCGGTCCGCTCGGCCACGGCGCTCTCAAGGTTCTCGCGGGCGTCGTCGAGCCGGTACTGCAGCTCCTCTTCCTGGGCGCGGGCCTCTTCGGCCTCGCGCTCCAGCTCGTCGGGGTCGCGCCCGGACCGCTCCTCCTGCGGTTCGGCGGCGAGGTTGCGGTGGCGCTCGGCGGCCAGCGACGCCACGGCGCTGAGGCGCTCCTTGAGCCGGGAGAGGCCGTGGTAGGTGTCCTGCAGGCGGGACACCGCGGGTGCCGCCTCGCTCACCGCGGTGTCCAGCTCGGTCTCGCGCGCTTGCGCGTCGGCCAGAGCTTTCTCGGCGGCCTCCCGGCGGGTGCGCACGGCCGCTTCGTCGGCCTCCTCCTTCTCCAGCGCCTCGCGCAGGGTGACGATGTCGTCGGCGAGCAGGCGCAGTCGGGCGTCGCGCAGGTCGGCTTGGATGACCGCGGCGCGCCGGGCGAGTTCGGCCTGCTTGCCCAGCGGTTTGAGCTGGCGGCGCAGTTCGGAGGTGAGATCGGTGACGCGATCGAGGTTGCCCTGCATCGCGTCGAGCTTGCGCAGCGCCTTCTCCTTGCGCTTGCGGTGCTTGAGGATGCCGGCGGCCTCCTCGATGAGGCCGCGGCGCTCCTCGGGTCCGGCGTGCAGGACCGTGTCGAGCTGGCCCTGGCCGACGATGACGTGCATCTCCCGGCCGATGCCGGAGTCGCTGAGCAGCTCCTGGATGTCCAGCAGCCGGCAGGTGTCGCCGTTGAGGGAGTACTCCGAGCCGCCGTTGCGGAACATGGTCCGCTTGATGGTGACCTCGGTGTAGTCGATGGGAAGTGCGCCGTCGTGGTTGTCGACGGTCAGGCTCACCTCGGCGCGGCCCAGGGCGGGGCGGGACGACGTACCCGCGAAGATCACGTCGTCCATTTTGCCGCCGCGCAGCGACTTGGCGCCCTGCTCGCCCATGACCCAGGCGAGCGCGTCGACGACGTTGGACTTTCCGGAGCCGTTGGGGCCCACGACCGTGGTGATCCCGGGTTCGAGCCGCAGTGTGGTGGCCGAGGCGAAGGATTTGAAGCCGCGCAGCGTGAGGCTCTTCAGATACACGCCACTGGCCCCCCTTACGCCGGTGTCCGCATGCCGCCTCGGTGCGGCTCGGGGATCAAGAGTGCCACGGACCGGGGGGCCGCGTCTGCGTAACCGCCCTGATCGCGCGCCTTCGCCGACCACACCGCCCACCCGAGGGCGCCCCGTGCCGCCGGGGCGGCGGGCGCGCGGGTGGGCCGGGCGCGGACGACGGGCGGCGCCGAGCGCCGCCTTCGAGACGCCGGCGGGTGACCGCGCGGCGGTTTCAGGCGGCGGAGAGCGGCGCCGGGTGCGGTAGCGGTCTCCGGTCGGCAGGCGACGGAGCGTGTCGCCTTCGGTGCTTCCCGGGCCGACCGGGTGGGCGCTCCTCGGCCCGACGGGCCGACGGGCGCGTCCGCCGGGATCGGACGACGGGGATCCCGAGTGGTTCCGGGAACCGGGAAACGCGTCGTCGACGGGTTCGTTCGTCGGTTCGCGGGGGAATCGCTCCCCCTGCGCCCCGCTGAGGGGCGCCGGTACCGACAGTGGCGCCCCTGAGTCGTGTCCGCGGGTCGCGGGGCTTCAGGCGAGCGCGGGCTCGCGGTCGGTCGCGGGGACAGCGGCTTCGGTCACAGCCGCCGAGAGCTGGTCGTTTCGCGCCTGAAGCCGACTGATCTCGTCTTCGAGGTCACTTACTCGTTTCTGCAGCCGCCGCATTTCCTGAACCATCTGAGGATCAGGACCTCCGACGTGGCCAAACAGAGCCTTCGCCATGATGTGGGTCCTCCACACTGAGTGACCAGCTTCGATTCACGCCCGTATGAGCCTCGGGAGCGCCCGTACTGCTCGGCTGCCCCGGGTAGGAAAGGCGCGCGGTCTACTTTCCAGAGTCTCACCGCGGGTGTTGCTGGTCAAGGTTGTACGAAACAGTTGGTTACGCGCTGTAATCAGACATGCCGCGACGCGTGATCCTCGAAAACGGGCACTCCCGTGCGCGCATCCCGACCGCCGCTTCCGGCGCCGGGACGGGTGCCCGCGGATCGCGTCGCCTCTCCCAAGGATACTCACCGCTCGGTGAACCCGGAGAAGGTGCCCCTGGGATTCTCCCATCTCTCGACGACCCCCGCCACCTCCCCGGGGGTGTCGCCGCCGCGCAGCAGGTCGAGGAGCCGCCGGCAGTCGTCGCCGGGCCCCTCGGCCACCACCTCGACCCTGCCGTCGCGGAGGTTGGTCGCGGCACCGGTCAACCCCAGCTCCAGCGCGCGGGCGCGCACCCACCAGCGGAATCCGACCCCTTGCACACGGCCGCGCACCCACGCCAGCAGCCGTGCCCGGTCGTGTGTCTCGCCTCCCACGGGCTCGTCCTCCCGGTTTCGCGTATACGGGGCGCGGGGTCCGCACTCAGCGGCGCGGCGCCCGCTGGCAGCGCGGACAGCTGTAGGACGAGCGGTTCATGAAAGCCTCGCGCCGGATCGGCGCCCCGCAGCGCTCACAGGGCTGCCCGCTGCGCCCGTAGGCCTTCAGACCGCGCTCGAAGTACCCGCTTTCGCCGTTGACGTTGACATACAGGCTGTCGAACGAGGTGCCGCCCGCCGCCAGCGCCTCGCGCAGCACGTCGCGCACGTGCTCCAGCAGAGCGCCGACCTGCCGGCGGCGCAGGTTCTCCGTGGGCCGCGCCCAGTGCAGCCCCGCACGCCACAGCGCCTCGTCCGCGTAGATGTTGCCTACCCCGCTGATCGCGGATTGATCCAGCAGCGCGCGCTTGACCTCGGTGCGCTTGCGCCGCAGCAGGGCGGCGAACGCCTCGTCGTCGAACGCGGGGTCGATGGGGTCCGGCGCGATGTGGCCGATCGCCGCAGGCACGCCGGCCGAGTCCCCCCGGGCGTCGTCGATCAGCGGATCGACCATGAGATGGCCGAAGGTGCGCTGGTCGACGAAGCGCAGCTCGCGTTCGGCCGGGCCCAGTCCGATGCACACCCGCTGGTGGCGCTCGGCCGCGCGCTCGCGCGGCTGCACCAGCAGCTGTCCGCTCATGCCCAGGTGGGCCAGGAGCGCGTCGCCGGAGTCCAACTCCAGCCACAGGTACTTTCCGCGGCGGCGCGCGCCGGCGACGGTGCACCGGTCCAGCCGCGCCGAGAAGTCGTCGGCTCCGGCGGCGTGCCGACGCACCGAGCGGGGGTGCAGCACCGCCACGCCATCGACGGTGCGGCCGCGCACCCAGTGCTCCAGACCGGCGCGGACGACCTCGACCTCGGGAAGTTCGGGCACGGCCGGCTCAGTCCTCGTCGGAGGCGTCGGCGTCCCCGGCCGCCTCGGCGGTGTCGGCGGCTTCGGCCGCGCGCGCCGCCGAAGCGCGGATGGCCTTCCAGGCCGACTCGGCCGCCTGCTGCTCGGCTTCCTTCTTGCTGCGGCCCTCGCCCAGGCCGTAGTCGTCGCCGGCCACGCGCACGGTGGCGCGGAAGGTCTTCTGGTGGTCGGGGCCGCTCTCCTCGACGTGGTACTCGGGGACGCCGAGCATCTCCGAGGCGGTGAGCTCCTGCAGGGAGGTCTTCCAGTCCAGCCCCGCGCCCAGACCGGAGGCGGTGGCGATGAGGGGGTCGAACAGCCGGTGCACGAAGTCGGAGACGACGTCGAGCCCGCGGTCGAGGTAGACCGCGCCGATGACGGCCTCCAGCGTGTCGGCGAGGATGGAGGACTTGTCGCGCCCGCCGGTGCCCTCCTCGCCGCGGCCCAACCGGATGTACTCGCCCAGCCCCAGCTCACGCGCGACGTCGGCGAGCGCCCGCATGTTCACCACGGCCGCCCGCAGTTTGGCGAGCTGGCCCTCGGGCAGGTCGGGGTGTTCGCGGAAGAGCGTGTCGGTGACGATCAGCCCCAGCACGGAGTCGCCCAGGAACTCCAGGCGCTCGTTGGTGGGCAGACCGCCCTTCTCGTAGGCGTAGGAGCGGTGCGTCAGCGCCCGCGCCAGTACTTTCGCGTCGAGCTCGACCCCGATCGCACGGTAGATCTCGCGGGCCTCGGCCGCGTTGAGTTGTGTGGCCACCGACGTTCACACTCCTGATCCTCGCTCGGCCCAGGCGCGCGGTCACGCGCGCGGCTGCGCTCGACAAAGCCGATCAGGGACGCTCGAGGGCGAGGTGAGCGTCGCGGAGAGGCGCTGCCCCTGCCCGGCGGCCACCACGGCCTCGGGATAAGCCCGAACCGGCGCGGTCGTGTTCGATTGTCGCGGATCACCGGAACCGGGGCGGGACCCGGGCCGGGCGTTCGCGGGGACGCGCTGGTCTCCGCGCCGCCGCCCGGGTCCGCGCATCCGCGGCTTCGGCTCGTAACCGGCCGGGAACCTCAGACGTCGAGGACCTGGCGGTTGTTGTAGGTGCCGCACGACGGGCACGCGGTGTGCGGGAGCTTGTGGTCGCGGCAGCGCGGGCAGGTGACCAGCACCGGACGCGCGGCCTTCCACTGGGAACGGCGCTTGCGCGTGTTGCTCCGCGACTTCTTCTGCTTCGGGACAGCCACGTCAATCCTCCTGGGTCATCCCGCGCGGTCGCGGGAGCGTTACTGGCATGGGCGCGCCCCGCGACAGCGGGGTGCACCGCGGTGCTCCGGCGGTCCGCCTCCGCCCGGAGGCGTGAACGAGGCGCCCCGCGAAGCAGGGGTCGTCAACGGTCGCCGAACTCCTCGCCGAGGTTCCGCAGCGCCTCCCAGCGGGGGTCGATGCCCTCGCCGTGACCGTGCTCGGGCCCGGCCTCGGCGAGCTTCTCCCCGCATTCCGCGCACAGCCCGGGACAGTCCTCCCGGCACAGCGGCGACAGCGGCAGCGCGAGCACGACCGCGTCGCGCACCACCTGTTCGAGGTCGAGAAGTTCGCCCTCTAGATAGTAGTCCTCTTCTTCGTCTTCGGTGTCCGTGTCCTGGGGGCCCAGGCCGTCCTCGCCGGGGTAGCGGAACAGCTCCTGGAACGGCGCCTCCAGTGTGCCCTGGATCGGATCCAGGCACCGGGAGCACTCGGCCTCGTAGCCGGTTTCGGCACTGCCGGTGACGAGAACACCCTCCATCACGGCCTCAAGCCGCAGGTCGAGCTCGATCGGCGCGCCCTCGGGCACGCGCGCCATGGCAGTCGCGAGCTGCGCGGGTGCTGGCGCGGACCGCTGCACGGTCCGCATGGAGCCGGGCTGGCGCCCCAGCGGCCGGGTATCGACCACCAGAGGGGCTCGGGCGTCTAGACGAGACAGAGTGATCGCGCTTTCAGCAGTAGCCGCGTCCGCACGGGAAACGGCGGTTCGGCGACCGTCGCAACGGCCTCTCGGACGGTGGGACTCCCTTGGACAACCGCGGACAACCGCGGACAACCGTGAACAAGGAAGAACGGCCACGCTCGGAACGAAGACGTAGCCGATCAGCCAGTATAGCTACGCCCGCAGACCCGTCCCAAATCCGTCGCCGATCCGGGCCGGGCGGCCCTCAGGCGGAGTCGCCGCCCGTGTACTTGTCGCGCAGCCGCTGCTCGACGTGCGGCGTGACCAGGCTACTGACGTCGCCGCCGTACTGGGCGATCTCGCGCACGAGGCTGGAGCTGAGGAACGAGTACTGCGGGTTGGCCGTCATGAACATCGTCTCCACTCCCGAGAGGCGGTAGTTCATCTGGGCGATCTGCAGCTCGTAGTCGAAGTCGCTGACCGAGCGCAGGCTGCGGATGATCGCGCCGATGTCGTTGTCGCGGCAGAAGTCCACCAGCAGCCCGCTGAACTGGGAGATGGTCACGTTGCTCACATCGGCGGTGCACTCGCGCAGCATCGCGACTTTCTCGTCGACGCTGAACAGGCCGCGCTTGTTGACGTTGGTCAGCACCGCGGTCACCACCTCGTCGTACTGCCGCGCGGCACGCCCGATGATGTCGATGTGTCCGTTGGTGACCGGATCGAAGGATCCGGGGCAGACGACGCGACGCACTGGATCGTTCCTCTCGACGTGCATGGGGTACCGCCGCGAACGGCCCCGCGGAACGCGGACCGCGGTGCTCAGCGCAGGCCGGGACGGCTTGCTGCGTGACCGTACCAAAGGGCGGCCTCCCCGTATCGGCGGACCCGGTCCGGCGTGTACCCCTCGGGCCAGGCCAAATCGCCGCCGCGGCTGGCGCGCTCGACCACCACCAGCGCACCCGGCCGCAGCCACGCGCCGGCGCGCAGCCCTTCCAGCACCGACGCGATCTCGCCGTCGTCCGCGGCGTAGGGCGGATCGGCCACAGCGACGTCGTAGGCGCCGTCGCGGGGGCCCTCCTGCAGAACCCGGAGCACCCGCCCCGCCGCTACACGCGCACCGGGCAGCCCCAGCGCGGCGATGTTGGACCGCAGGGTGGCGACCGCCTTGCGGTCGTACTCCACCAGCAGCGCATGCTCGGCGCCGCGCGAAAGCGCCTCCAGCCCGATCGCCCCCGAACCCGCGTAGAGGTCGAGCACCCGCGCCCCCTCGAACGTGCCCAGATCCGACAGCGCCGAAGCGAACAGCGCCTCACGGGCGCGGTCGCTGGTGGGCCGGGTGTTGCGGCCGCCGGGAACGGCGATTCGGCGGCCGCGGGCGGCGCCGGCGATGATGCGGCTCATGCCGGTCACGGTAGCGCGGCGGGACGGGTTCCGGAGTCCGCCGCCCGCGGCGGTGCTTCAGGCGCACTCCGCGGACCGCCCGGTGGCTGCCGTCCGGGCCCCGCCACGTCCGTCCTACGTCTTCTCCAGGTACTCCGCCCGGTCTTCGGTGAGCAGCTCCTCCAGGGCCGCGGCCAGCTGCGGGTGGGCCGCCAGCTCGGGATCCTCGTCGATGTAGCGGGCGGCCTCCTCGCGGGCCCGGCCGATCAGCTCCTCGTCGCGCAGCAGGGCGAGCATGCGCAGCGACGACCGCCGCCCGGACTGGGCGCCGCCCAGGACGTCGCCCTCGCGGCGCTGCTCCAGGTCGACACGGGAGAGTTCGAAGCCGTCGGTGGTCGCGGCCACCGCGTCCAGCCGCTCGCGCGCCGGAGTGCCGGCCTCGGCCTCGGTCACCAGAAGACACAGTCCCGGAAGGCCGCCGCGTCCCACGCGGCCGCGCAGCTGGTGCAGCTGGGAGACGCCGAACCGGTCGGCGTCCATGATCACCATGGCCGTGGCGGTGGGCACGTCCACACCCACCTCGATCACGGTCGTGGCCACGAGCACGTCGATCCGCCCGTCGGCGAAGCGGCGCATCGCGGCGTCCTTCTCCTCGGGAGCGAGGCGGCCGTGCAGCGCCTCGACGGTCAGCCCGGCCAGCGGACCCGCGGCGAGCTCGGATGCGACCTCGGTCACCGCCGACGGGGCGCGCCGCGCGCCCTCCTCGCCGTCCGCCTCGGCCCCCGGGGACCCGCCGTCGCCGGCGGCCGGGGCTTCGCCCGCCTGCCCGTCGCCGTCGCCGTCGCCGATGCGGGGGCAGACCACGTAGACCTGGCGCCGCTGCGCGGCCTCCTCACGGATCCGCTCCCAGGCGCGCTCCAGGAAGCGGGGCTTCTCCGCCGCCGGCACCACGTGGGTGGACACCGGCGCGCGGCCGGAGGGCAGCTGGTTCAGCGCCACCACGTCGAGGTCGCCGTAGACGGTCATGGCGACCGTGCGCGGGATGGGCGTGGCAGTCATCACAAGCACGTGGGGGCGGCCTTCGGCCGACTTCTCGCGCAGGGCGTCGCGCTGCTCGACGCCGAAGCGGTGCTGTTCGTCGACGACGATGAATCCGAGGTCGGCGAAGGAGACGTGCTCCTGCAGCAGCGCGTGTGTGCCCACGACGATCCCCGCGTCGCCGGAGGCGGCGTCCAGCAGGCCCTGGCGGCGGGCGGCGGCGCCCTGCGACCCGGTGAGCAGGGCGACCTTCGTCGCGTTCTCGGCGCCGTCGAGCCGGCCCGCGCGGGCCAGAGGGCCCAGCATCCCGGTGATGGAGCGGTGGTGCTGCTGGGCCAGCACCTCGGTGGGGGCCAGTAGGACGGCCTGGCCGCCGGAGTCGACGACCTGCAGCATGGCCCGCAGCGCGACCAGCGTCTTCCCGGCGCCGACGTCGCCCTGCAGCAGCCGGTGCATGGGGTGGGCGGAGGCCAGGCTCTCGGCGACGGCGGAGCCGACCTCGCGCTGGCCCTCGGTGAGTTCGAAGGGCAGTGCGGCGTCGAACGCCTGGAGCAGCCCGCCCGCATCCCCCGGCCGCGGCACGGCGGCGACCTCGGCGGCCTCGCGGCGGCGCCGCGCGAGGGCCGCCTGCAGCACGAACGCCTCGTCCCACTTCAGACGGAGGCGGGCGGGGGGAATGTCGTCGGAGTCGACGGGGCGGTGGATGCGCTCCAGTGCCTCGGTCAGGCCGAGCAGGCGGTGGCGCGAGCGCAGGTCCTCCGGCAGCGGGTCGGCCAGCCCGGCCTCGCGGGCCTGGTCCAGGACCGGGCCGACACACCGGGCGATCGTCATCGACGGCAGGTCCTTGGTGGCCGGGTAGATGGGGAGTGGGCGTTCGGCGAACTCGCGGGCGCGCTCGTCGGAGGCGGAGTCCTCGGGCAGCATCTCGTAGACCGGGTGGGCCAGCTGCTGCTTCCCGCGGTAGGCGGAGACGCGGCCGGCGAACATGCCGCGCCGCCCGGTGACCAGTTCGCGCTGGTGGTAGCCGACTTTGGCGAAGAACGCGAGGGTGAGCCGGCCCGTGCCGTCGGTGATCACGGCTTCGAGCAGGCTGCGCGGCTTGCCGCCGGGGCCCCGGCGCAGGTCGCGCTTGTGCACCGAGTGCACTTCGGCGACGACCGTGACCTGTTCGCCTTCGGCCAGCGAGGACAGGTCGGTGAGTTCGCCTCGGGTGGCGTAGCGGCGCGGGTAGTAGCGCAGCAGCCCGCCCACGGTATGCAGGCCGAGTTCGTCGGCGAGCTTCTTGGCGGTCTTGGCGCCGAGGGGCGTACGCAGCGGCTCGTCCCAGTCGATCACTCGGGATCTCCCCTTCTCCCCGGTGGCGGCTCGCCTGTGCGGACACGTTAGGGCGTTTCTACACCCCGGCGCCGACGACGGGAGGGTGCGCACGCGATCCGGTGCGGTCTTGCGGGTCGAACGGAGCCGGTATAGTGGTCTGCGGACACGCGGCGTCCGCGCCGGGTTCCCGGCCGGGGCCGGACTCTCCGGCGGCCCGTTTCCCGTGTGCACACCTGCGCCTTGCAGCGATTCCGCGATTGGAAGTCGCTGCAGGTCGTCGTGTACGCTCCGACGGTTGGCGCGCCGCGCCGACCTGTTCATCAGACCTCTCTCGGGTTGTCCGCACCGCGTCAGCGGGTGCGGGTCCGAGCGCTTGAATGGAGTTACCGTGGCTTCCGTCTGCGACGTCTGCGGCAAGGGACCAGGGTTCGGTAACAGTGTTTCCCACTCGCACCGCCGCACCCGCCGCCGCTGGAACCCCAACATCCAGACCGTGCGCACCCGCGTGGGCGGTACGCCCAAGCGCATGCAGGTGTGCACCTCTTGCATCAAGGCCGGCAAGGTCGATCGCTGACCGCGGAGCCCTTCCGCGATCCACGGCGTCCATGAGCGCCACGGTTTCGGACCGTGGCGCTTTTCGGCGTGTGCACCCCTCCGGCGGGCCGCCGTCGACGGTTCCCGTCCGCGGCCCGGGCGGGTCCCGGCTGATCCGCCGCCGCGCCCGCGACCTCAGCTTCGCGCGGCCGAATCCGCTCCGGCCCAGTCGCACGGGTTGCCGTTGAGCGAACACGATACGGGATTCTGAGCGCGTCCTTCGGCCCTGAAGTTCAACGTCACGGAGTCGCCGGGCGCCAGACCGCCGGCACCGGCGGGTTCACTGGCGACGACGCCGTTCTCGGTGGCCCGCCACTCGGCGTCGGCCACCGAGGTCACCCGCGCCTCGGCGAACTCCAGTGCGAGTTCCCAGTCCTCCAGCGCGGCCGATCCGGTGTTGGTGACGGTCACCTCACCCGTGAACCCGGTTCCCGAGGCCTCCACCGCCTCGTAGGAGACGACGCTGACCATCTCGGCTGCGTCCTCCTCGCTCTCCCGCGTCCCGGGCTCTGCGCTGGGGTCGAGGCGCTCGCTCGTGTCGGGGCTCGTGGGACCGGCCTGCTGCGCGGCCGGCGGTTCGCTGAAGCGCAGGTAGATCTGGGTCGTGCTGTAGCCGAAGAGGGTGAGCGCCAACGTGACGCCGGAGATCAGCGCCACGTTGAGCAGGCGGGGCGGCTGGACGTGCCGTGGGACGGTGCTGCCCAGGAAATAGCCGACAGCGGCCAGGCGGGTCTTGTCCGCGGGTTCGGAGCGGTGCAGGCCGCGCTGCGGACGGTCGAGCGGATCGCGGCGGGCGGACCGCATGCGCTCGGATATGTCCTGGCGCGGTTCCGGCGGTCCCGACCGGGACCGGTCGTCCCTCCCACGTAGCCGCACGGTGACCCCGTTCCGGTGCAGACTGAAGAAACAGGCAGAGCTTAGCGTGAATCGGCGTCCGAAGCCGACATCGTAACCTCCCGTACGCGACCGGTGACACGGCTTCGGTGATTTCGGGCCGCGCCGGGTTTCCGGTTCCGGATTCCGGTGCCGGCGCCGGGAGCCCGGCGGTCGTCACCGGAAATGCTCCCATCCCCGTGCGTCCGCGGCGGCGCCGTCGACGGTGACCCGGGGCCCGTCCGCCCCGGGGGCGGCCACCGTACCGATCGGGCACCACTGCGGGGGCAGCTCGGCCTCGGGCGGGAAGGCGGCCGCGAGGGCGTGGTCCTCGCCGCCGAAGAGCATGTGCTCGCGGGCCGTGCGGTCGGTGCGGCCCAGTTCGCGCAGCAGCGCCGCCGCCTCGCACAGGGCGGATTCGGGCACGAGGTCCGCGGAGTCGAGGTCGATCCGAACGCCGCCGGCCCGGGCGATGTGGCCGAGGTCCTGGACCAGGCCGTCGCTGATGTCGAGCATCGCGCGGGCACCCAGGCGCGCGGCGCCGGGACCGTCGGTGTAGGGCGGGCGGGGCCTGCGGTGCTCATTCAGGCAGTCCGGCCAGTCGGGGGCCTCCCCGGCCGAAGAGCGGGCCGCGTCCGGTCCGGCCGTTCCGGATCCGCTGCCGGCGCCGCGTTCCGGGGCGCGGCCGGCCAGAGCCCGTTCGGCGTCGTCCGCGTCGTGCACCCCGGCTTCCAGCAGCGCGAAGCCGGCCGCGGACATCCCGAGGCGGCCGCAGACGGCGACGACGTCTCCCGGCAGAGCGCCGTCGCGGCGGACGGCCGGATGACCGCCCAGATCGCCCAGCGCGGTGACCGCCAGGGTGATCTCGCCGGCCGCGACCGTGTCGCCGCCGACCACGGCGGCCCCGGCGGCGGCGCACTCGGCGCGCAGGCCTTCCGAGAGCTCCTCGGCCCAGGCCACCGGAAGCTCCGGCGGCCCGGCGAACCCGACGAGCAGAGCCGTGGGGCGCGCACCCATGGCGGCGATGTCGGCGATGTTCTGGGCAGCGGCCTTGCGTCCGACGTCCTCGGCCGACGACCAGTCCCGGCGGAAATGCCGGTTCTCGACCAGAAGATCGGTCGTGGCCACGACCCTCCCGTCGGATGCGGCCACGATCGCCGCATCGTCTCCGGGACCGAGGATTACATCGCCCGTTCCCGGGAATCTCGCCGTCACGCGCTCGATCAGGCCGAATTCGCCCAGTTCCCCAATGGTGCTCCACACAGCTCTCAGGATACGGTGACGCCTCGGCGCCAGTGGTCTAGACCCTGCGGCACCACACGTGCGATCCCGCACGGGGACACGGCGGCGCGGGACCGGCCGAGCCCCTGCGGGGATCGGCACGGCCGGGCGAAGACGAGCAGACGGAGGTTCCATGGTGCAGGCGTACGTGCTGGTCCAGACCGAGGCGGGCCGGGCGGCCGACGTCGCCCGCGAGATCGCGGCGATCGACGGGGTCACTCAGGCCGAGGACGTCACCGGGCCCTATGATGTGGTCGTGCGCGCGCAGGCGGAGGACGTCGACGCGCTGGGGCGCATGGTGGTCGCGCGCATCCAGCGGCTCGACGGCATCGCCCGCACGCTCACCTGCCCGATCGTCAACATCTGACGGCGACCGGGCACGGTTTCACACGGGGCGGATCCGAGGTCCGAAGGGCGGGGACGGTGCGACGTGCCGCAGCGGGACTGGCCGCGCTCACCGCCGCAGGCGTGCTCGCGGGCTGCTCGGCCCGGACTGTCGAGATGCCGGAGCCCTCGCCGGACGCGGCGGTCGAAGAGATGTGCCGCGCCTTGGTGGACCGGGCCCCTGAGCGCTTGTTCGACCGGGACCGGGTCGAGGTGCGGCCCGATACCCCCTATGCGGCGGCGTGGGGCGATCCTCCGATCGCGCTCCGCTGCGGTGTGGGGCGCCCCGGGCAGCTGCGCCCCGACTCCGAACTGACGGTGGTCGACGGGATCGCCTGGCTGCCCGAGGAACCCGACGTGTACACCGCCGTCGGCCGCGAAGCCTACGTCGAGATGATCCTCCCGCCCTCGTACGGCGCCCCGGCCGAAGGCCTGGTGGAGATCAGCGGCCTGGTCTCCGCCGAGATCCCCGCGCTGCCCTCGGGCGAGCTGTAGACCGCCGGCGGAGGATCCCCGGTGCGGCCGGGGTCGCCGCCGCCCCGGCCGTACCGGCGGATCAGCGCTGCATGCCCTGGCCGAGGGCTTCGATCCCGCCGGCTTCCTCCAGCTCCTGGGCGTTGAGGTCGAGGCCCTGAGTGCAGGCCGCACCGGGCTCGGGGACGTCGGGGCTGCGCTCGAAGGAGCGCAGGAACTGGGAGAGCCGCTCGTCGCCGGGCGACTGCACCTCGATCTGGTTGCCCCAGGCGCTGGCCACGATCGGGGCCGGCATGTCCTGCTCGTCGTACGGGCTGACGATGATGTAGCTGCCCTGACTGTAGAGGGACTCCAGTTCCTCCACCTGCTCATCGGCCAGATCCGGGGAGTAGGTGATCCAGACCGCGCCGTGCTCCAGCGAGTGGACCGCGTTCAGGCTCGAAATCGGAGCGCCGTAGACGCCGCAGTTCTGCCAGACGGCGTGGTGGTCGCCGCCGGCGGGCGGGGTCATCTCGTAGTCGACGGGCTGGGCGACGTGCTGGTTGGTCAGTCCGTCGTAGGTCTGCAGGTTCTCGATGTCGGACGCCTCGACGCTGGCGGCGGCGTCTCCGGCACCGCGCTCGTAGGCGACCCAGATACCGAACCCGACCATCCCGGCGAACAGCACTCCGGCGCCCGCGAACGCGGTCACACGCAGGATCCGGGCACGGCGTTCCGCGCGTTCGCGCTCCTTGCGGCGCTCTTCGGCCTTACGTCGGCGTTCGGATGCGTTCTTGGCCACTGTGCCTCTCCAGGGTGGGTCGTCACGCGTCGTGCACCGCTACGCTCATAGTCCGGTGCGCCATTCCGAACGCCCGCACCGTCAGAATGGTTCCCATGGGTGGCGAAGAGCATATGACACAGACGGCGGACGACCATACCCGGGCCGAGGGCGACGGCTCCGAACCCGCTCGCCGGAGGCGTTCGGTTCCGCTGCTGATCGCGGTGCCGCTCGTCGTCGTCGCGCTGCTGGGCGGCTACCTGGCCGGGCGTCCCGCCCAGCCGATCGACAGTTCGCCCGAGGCGGGGTTCCTGCGCGATATGAGCGTGCACCACTCCCAAGCGGTGGATATGTCGCTGATCGTGCTGGAGGAGGCCGACGACCGCCTGCTGCGGACCCTGGCCACCGACATCCTGCGCGCCCAGCAGGAGCAGATCGGGCGGATGCAGGGGTGGCTGGTGCAGTGGGACCTTCCCGCTCGCGGCGCGCAGCCGGCCATGGCCTGGATGGAGGGCCACGGCGGGCACGGCGGCGGCCAGGGCGGCGAGGGATCGGGCGACGACGCGACCGGGCGGATGGCCGGCATGGCGTCGGAGTCGGAGATGACCGACCTCCGCGAGGCCGAGGGCGAGCAGGCCGAGATCCTCTTCCTGCAGCTGATGATCGACCACCACGAGGGCGGCATCGACATGGCCGACGCCGGCGCGGACCTGAGCAGCAAGGCGATGGTGGCCGATTTCGCCGCGGGGATGTCGGAAGCGCAGCGGAGCGAGATCGACCTGATGGAGAAGATGCTGCGCGAGCGCGGCGCCGAACCCGAGTAGAGGGCGCTGCGGGGCGGAGCGCGCCCGCCCGCTGCCGGCGGTCCGGCGGCGGGCGGGCGCACGGCGTCGGGGCGCCGTCCGGTGCGCATCGGGCCGGATCCGGTGATGTGCGCCTCTCCCCCACCGGTCGACTACGACGCCTAGTAGCACTACAGTTTGTAGAACTACGTCTTGTAGTACTACTGGCCGTCTACCGAAGGACGCTGGGAGAGGCGGGCATGGAGGCTCTCGATCTCGCACGGTGGCAGTTCGGCATCACGACCATCTACCACTTCCTGTTCGTACCGCTGACGATCGGCCTCTCGGTCATCGTCGCCTCGCTGCAGACCGCCTGGTACCGCACCGGCAAATACCGCTACCTGCGCGCGACGAAGTTCTTCGGCAAGCTCTTCCTGATCAACTTCGCCATGGGCGTGGTGACCGGCATCGTCCAGGAGTTCCAGTTCGGGATGAACTGGAGCGAGTACTCCCGCTTCGTCGGCGACGTGTTCGGCGCTCCCCTGGCCATGGAGGCGCTGCTGGCCTTCTTCCTGGAGTCGACGTTCATCGGGCTGTGGATCTTCGGCTGGGACCGGCTGCCCCGCCGCGTCCACCTGGCCTGCATCTGGGCCGCGGCCATCGGCACCAACCTCTCCGCCTACTTCATCCTCGCGGCCAACGCCTGGATGCGGCACCCCGTCGGCTTCACCCGCGACCCCGAGACCGGGCAGGCCCGGCTCACCGACATCTGGGCCGTGCTGAGCAACACCCAAGCCTGGTCGACCTACCTGCACGTGGTCGCGGCGGCCTTCATCACCGCCGGCATGTTCGTCGCGGCGGTCAGCGCCTACAAGCTGTGGAGCTCGCGCCGAGAGCGGCCCGCGGACGGCGCGCAGGACGAAGCGCCCGCCGCCGGAACCCCGGCCGGACGCGAACGGGAGCTGTTCCGCACGACGCTGCGGGCGGGCATGGTCGTCACGCTGATCGCCGGTGTACTGGCCGTCTATTCCGGAGACCACCAGGCCAAACTGGCCGCCGCCTACGAGCCGATGAAGCTGGCCGCAGCCGAGGCCCACTGGGAGACCGAAGAGGGCGCGCCCTTCTCCACCTTCGCCGTGGGCGACACCGACGAGCGGCTCAACGTCATCGACGTGAACGTGCCGCACGTGCTCAGCTTCCTGGCCACCGGCACCGTCGACGGCACCGTGCAGGGCATGAACGACCTGCAGGAGCAATACACGGAACTCTACGGCCAGGGCGACTACGTCCCCGACGTGTTCGTCCTGTACTGGTCGTTCCGCCTGATGATCGGGCTGGGCATGGCCGCGGTCGCCGTCTCCGCCCTAGGGCTGTGGCTCACCCGGAAGCGCCGGCTGCCCCGCGGCGGCTGGTTCTACTACGCGGCCGTGCTCGCACTGCCCAGCGCCCTGGCCGCCAACATCCTGGGCTGGATCCTCACCGAAATGGGCCGCCAGCCCTGGACCGTGCACGGTGAGCTGCTCACCGCCGCCAGTGTCTCCCCCGGCGTCGGCCTCGGCCAGGTCGCGTTCTCGCTCACCCTGTTCACCCTGGTCTACGGCGTACTGGCGGTCGTCGAGGGAGCACTGCTGTGGCGCTATATCAAGGCCGGCCCCTCGCACGTGGTCCCCGACCGGGAGGACGAGGACGAACCGGACTCCGACGCGCCCGTTCCGGCCTTCGTCTATTAGGAGCGACGACCATGGAACTGCCCGACATCTGGTTCATCGCCATCGCCGTCCTGTGGACCGGCTACTTCGTCCTCGAAGGCTTCGATTTCGGCGTGGGCGTCCTGCTGCCGTTCATCGGGCGGGACGACACCGACCGGCGGGTCATGATCAACGCGATCGGCCCGGTGTGGGACGGCAACGAGGTCTGGCTGATCACCGCGGCCGGGGCGATGTTCGCCGCGTTCCCCGCCTGGTACGCCTCGACGTTCAGCGGTTTCTACCTGCCTCTGCTGCTCATCCTGCTCGCGCTGATCGTGCGCGGCGTCGCCTTCGAATACCGCGGCAAAGGCGACACCGACCGGTGGCGCGCCTGGTGGGACCGGGCGATCGTCGCCGGCAGCACGGTCCCTGCGGTGCTGTGGGGCGTGGTCTTCGGCAACATCGTGCGCGGCGTTCCGATGGACGCCGACGGCATCGTCACCGGCACCGTGCCGGACCTGCTCAACCCGTATGCGCTCCTGGGCGGGCTGACCACGCTGGCCCTGTTCACGCTGCACGGCGCGGTCTTCCTGACCCTCAAGACCTCCGGTCCCGTGCGGACACGCGCCCGCACCGCCGCACTGCGCGCGTCGGCGGTCGCGGTCCCGGCGGGCGCCGTGTTCCTGGCGTGGACGCAGTACGCGTACGGCGCCGGGTGGACGCTGCCCGTCGCCGCGGCGGCCGCGGCGGCGCTGCCCGTCGGCGCGCGGCTGGCCGCGGCCGGGCGCGAAGGGTGGTCGTTCGCCGCGACGATGGCCGCGATCGGCGCGACGGCCGTCACCCTGTTCGGGGCGCTGTATCCGGCCGTGCTGCCCTCGACCACCGACCCCGCGTTCGATCTGACCGTGGCCTCCGCGTCCTCGGCTCCCTACGCGCTCACGGTGATCTCCTGGGTGGCCGTGGTCTTCCTGCCGATCGTCGTGGCCTACCAGGCGTGGAGCTACTGGGTGTTCCGCAGGCGCGTGAGCCGTGAGCAGATCGACCCCGCACCCGCCTATGGTGACTCTGCAGCGGGCGGCACGGGCGGCTCCGCGGGGGCGGGCGGAACAGGCGCCGCGGCGGCGCAGCAGGCACCGCCGCCCGGCCCGGCCGACGCCTGACCATCCGGAGGGATCAGCCGATGAAGCCGCTCGACCCCCGCCTCGTGCGCGCGGCGCGCGCCGTGCGCGTGCACGTGGCCGTCACCGTGGTCGCCGGCGCGCTCGTGACCGGATTCGTCCTCGCCCAGGCCTGGCTGCTGGCACACGTGATCTCCGGAGCGGCGGAGGGCGCCGGCACGGCCGAACTGGGCTGGGCGATCAGCGCCGTCGCCGCCGTGGCCCTCGCGCGTGCGGCCACGGCCTACGCCCAGGAGACCGCGGCACTGCGCTCGGCGGCCCGGGCCAAGTCCCAGCTGCGCCGGCGCCTGGTGGCGCATGTGACGGGAACGGGCGGCGAAGACGGACAGGACGGGGAATCGGAAGACTCCCCCCGGCCCGCAGGGCCGTCGGGGGCGGAAGCGGTCTGGTTGTCAGGGCAGGCCGGTTCCGACGAGGGGACGGGCACGCCGCGCGCCGGCGAACTGGTCACGCTCGCCACACGTGGCCTGGACGCGCTGGATGACTACTTCGCCCGGTATCTCCCGCAGCTGGTGCTGGCGGTGCTCGTCCCCTGCGCGGTCCTCGTCGTCGTAGCGGGCGCGGACTGGATCTCGGCCGCCGTCATCGCGGTGACGCTTCCCCTGATCCCGCTGTTCATGGCCTTGGTGGGATGGCACACCCAGGCGCGCACCCGGCGCCAGTGGCAGTTGCTCAACCGGCTGGGCGGCCATTTCCTGGACGTGGTGGAAGGGCTGCCCACACTGGCGATCTTCCGCCGCGCCAAGGCCCAGGCCGCCATCATCCGGCGGATCACCGACGAGCACCGGCGCACCACCATGGCGACACTGCGGGTGGCCTTCTTGTCGGCGTTCGTGCTGGAGCTGCTCTCGACCCTGGCGGTGGCCCTGGTGGCGGTGGAGATCGGCATCCGTCTGATGTACGGGGTGTTGGACTACCAGACCGCTCTGCTGGTGCTGATCCTCGCGCCGGAGGCCTACCTCCCGCTGCGCGAGGTGGGATCCCGCTTCCACGCCAGCATGGAAGGGGTAGCCGCCGCCGAGCAGGTGTTCACCGAGTTGGAGAGGCGACGAGCGAGCGGAGTGGGCGATGCCGACCGCACCGCCGACAAGCAGCGCCCGCGCAGCCGAGCGAGAAGCCGAACACTCCCAGACAACACCGAGTTGGAGAGGCGACGAGCGAGCGGAGTGGACGATGCCGACCGCACCGCCGACAAGCAGCGCCCGCGCAGCCGAGCGAGAAGCCGAACACTCCCAGACAACACCGAGTTGGAGAGGCGACGAGCGAGCGGAGTGGGCGATGCCGACCGCACCGCCGACAAGCAGCGCCCGCGCATCGGGTCCTCCGGTGCCGCGTGGATCGAGCTGGAGGATGTCCGGCTCGTCTATCCGGGCCGGGAGGCTCCCGCGCTCGACGGGGCGAATCTGCTGATCGAACCCGGCCGCTCGGTGCTCCTCGCAGGCCCGAGCGGATCCGGCAAGAGTTCGCTGCTGTCGCTGCTACTGCGGTTCGCCGATCCCGTGGCGGGGCGCATCCGGGTGCGCGACGCCGAGGCCGGCGCCGCGGGCTCCGGAGCGGAGGCGGAGTGGGTGCCGTTGGACGGCGTCCCCGTGGACGAGTGGCGCAGGCGCATCGCGTGGGTGCCGCAGTCGCCCTACCTGTTCGACGACACCGTCGCCGGCAACATCCGGCTGGGCGCGCCCGAGGCCGGTATGGACGAGGTCCGGCTGGCGGCAGAGCGTGCCGAAGCCGACACGTTCGTCCGCGCCCTTCCCGAGGGCTACGCCACGCGCCTCGGCGAGCGCGGCGCCCGCCTGTCCGCGGGGCAGCGGCAGCGCATCGCCCTCGCCCGGGCGTTCCTGCTCGACGCCCCCATCGTGCTGCTGGACGAGCCCACCGCCCACCTCGACCCCGACAACGCCGCGGCCGTACGCACGGCGGTCACCCGGCTGCTCGCCGGCCGCACGGGTGTCGTGGTCGCCCACGACACGCGCTGGTCCGACGCCGTAGACGCGGTGGTCCCGGTGCGCGACGGACGCGTCGAAGCGGAGGACGCCCGATGAGCGACGAGACCGCGGACCCGGAACGGGGCCGGGGGCCGGACCGCGCCGCGGACGCCGACGCCCCTGCCGGTGCGGGCCGGGACCCGCTGTGGCGGATGATCGCGCTCGCGCGGCCGCGCAGCGCCCGATTCCTACTCGGCGTGGCACTGGGTGCCCTCGCAGCTGGGTCGGGCGTGGCGCTGCTGAGCGTCGCAGCGTGGCTCATCGCACGTGCGGCGGAGCATCCCCCCATCACGGCACTGAGCGTGGCCGTGGTCGCCACACGGGCCCTGGGGATCACGCGGGGCCTCACCCGCTACCTGGAGCGGCTGGTGACCCACGACGCCGCGTTCCGCACGCTCGCGGACGTGCGTGTGCGCGTCTACGAACGCCTGGCCCGCACCGAGCCGGTGCGCCGCTTCCGCTCCGGCGACCTGGTTTCGCGGCTGGTCAGCGACACCGACGCCACCCAGGACCTGCTGGTGCGCGGGTTGACGCCGCCGCTGGCCGCGCTGCTCACCGGCAGCGCGGCCGTAGCGCTGTGCACGGCCCTGCTGGTTCCCGGAGGGCTCCTGCTCGGCGCGGGCCTGCTTGCGGCCGGGTTGGCGGTGCCGCTGATCTCAGCGGCCCTGGGGCGCGGGCCGGGGCGGCGCCAGGCGGCCGCGCGGGGCGAGTTGGCCACGGCCCTGGTCGACACGCTCTACGGCGCTCCCGACCTGGTGGCGTACGGCGCCATGGACCGCGCGGTGCAGCGGGTGAACGACGCGGACGCCGAGCTGACCCGTGTCGCGCGGCGCGACGCCGCGGTGCTGGGCTTCGGGGCCGGCGCTTCGGCGCTGATCACCGGTCTGACGGTCTGGGGCACGCTGCTGCTCGGCGTGGCCGCGGTGGAGGGCGGCTCGCTCGGCGCGGTGCCGCTGGCCGTGCTGGTGCTGACGGCTCTCGCGGCGTTCGAGATCGTGTCCCCGCTGCCCGCCGTCGCGGGGCGGCTCGGCGCGATCCGTGCGGGGGGCGAGCGGCTGTTCGGGATTCTGGACGCGCCGCCGGCGGTCGCGCCGCCGACGGATCCGCAGCGCCGCCTGCCCGCCGACGCCGGTGCGGGCGGTACCGCCGGTGCGGAGGCGGCACCGGCGGAGGCGCTGCGGGTGCGGTCGCTGAGCGTGCGCTACGCCCCCGACGAGCCGTGGGCGCTGCGCGGAGTCGACCTCGACGTCGCACCGGGGAGCACCGTCGCGCTGGTCGGCCCCAGCGGGGCCGGCAAGAGCACGCTGGCCGAAGTGCTGCTGCGGTTCCGCGACCCCGACGAAGGGACGGTGGAGCTCGGCGGCGCCGACATCACCGCCTTCCCCGCCGACGAGATCCGCGCCGCGGTCGCCGGGGTACCGCAGGACCCGCACGTGTTCGCGAGCACGGTGCGCGAGAACCTGCGCCTGGCCGCTCCGGGCGCCGACGACGACCGGCTGTGGGAGGCGTTGGAGCGGGCGCGCCTGGCCGCCGACGTACGGGCGATGCCCCACGGGCTCGGCACCGATGCGGGCTCGCACGGGATGAAGCTGAGCGGCGGCATGCGCCGTCGGCTCGCCCTGGCGCGGGCGGTACTGGCGGCCCCGCGGGTGCTGGTGCTGGACGAGCCGACGGCGCACCTGGACCCCGGCACCCGCGACGCGGTGACGGCGGACCTGCTGGCGGCGGCCCGGGGATACTCCACCCTGCTGATCACCCACGATCTGGCGGGTCTGGACCGGGTCGACGACATCTACGTGGTCGCCGAGGGCGGGATCGTCGAGCACGGCACCCATGCGCAGTTGGCGCAGCGGGACGGCTGGTACGCGCGCGCTCTGCGCGTCTGAACAGCCGGTCCGCGGGGTAGGGGCGACCGGTGGATGCCCCGGGTCGGCCGGTCCGCGGGCGCGGCGGCGCGAAGACGGGGCCGGCGCCCGCGCGGGCGCCGCTTTTCCACAGGGGAACAATCCCGCTGGCGGGCCGGGCGGTGCGCTTTCGAGTATGGAAGTCGACCGGGCATCCGCAGGGGGTGCCCGGCGGCCTCTCCGAAAGGTGCGCCATGGGTTCGACCTCCCGTGCTGTGTTCACTGTGCTCGTCTTCGCCGTGCTCGCTGTCGGTACCGGTCCGCTGTCGCCGCCGGCGGCCGGTGTCGTGACCGAGGAGGCCGGAATGAGCGAATTGTCGGGATTCACCGTCGGTCACCTGCCCGAAGGGATCGGCGCGGAGGTAGCGGATTTCCGCACCGAGTGGGGCGGCGTCGCCTTCGCCTCCCGGGTGTGGGAACGCGAGCTGCCCGAAGGCGGCTACAGCGTCGACCTGAAGATCAACATCCTGCGGGGCGAGCGCCTCGCGGACCTGCCGGCGCTGCGGGCGTTCCTCGCCGAGTACCACGAGCACGACCCCGACACCTGGCGACTGCACCCCTTCCAGCACGGCGACGCACCCGGGCACCGCGCCGGTGTCCTGGCGTTCTGGCTGGTGGATCCGGGAACCGCGGCCGAGGTCCGGCTCGACACCGCGCGGTTTCCCGAGTCCGAACTGACGGCCACCGCACAGGGCGTGCAACGGCGGGTGTGAGCCCCGCCCGAAGCGGGGCGCCCGCCCGGCCCGTGCATCGCACGCAGCTTTCGCCGTTGCAAGCGCCCTTCCCGAGGCCGGGATCCTGGTTTAGGACAGTCCGGATCAGGGATTACGGGCTCCGTACTCCCCGACACAACACCCTTCTCCTCGCGGAGTGGGGACACCAGCAGGCCCGCGTTCGAATACACCTCCGAAACAGTACGTTTGACCTGCATATTCGATCGCGAGCACCATGCGCCGAACCGGTCCCGGAATCGGGCAGTCGGCCGCGTTTGCCCAAATTCAGGCACGAGTATGACTGCGGGTGACCGCACCGGCCGGCAGACGATTCGCCCCGCACCCTTCCCCCCTGTCCACGGCGTACCGCGCCCGGAATGCGACCGGAGGAATACGCAGACGTGCCCAAGATCGCCATTTCCCCGACGTTCCTCGCTGAATTCTCCCGACTCGACCAAGGGATCCAGGACGCCGCGCTCGCGGCCGTGCAGCAGTACATGTCGGGCGGCGACGCCCGGATCGAGGCCGTCGCCGGGGCCGCCGATCCCCGGATCCGCCTGCTGCGCCTCGGGCCGGCCTGGGCCGGGGTCGTCACCCCCGACTCCGAGGGCTCCGCGTGGCTGATCGCGGTCCGCCCGCACGAAGAGGCCGCGTCCTTCGCCCGCGGCCTCCCGGCCGCCGGGCCGTCCGCGCACACCACCGCAGCCGGTGCCGGGCCCGGCTCGTCGGGAGCCGTCCGGGGCGGCGGCCCCGTCCCCGCTCCCCGCAGCGAGCCCCCGCATGTCGCCGGCCCGCGGGAACTCGCCGCCGAGCTGGACCGGTCCTTCGCCGACTGGCAGATCACCCTGCACCCCCGGCAGCGCCGCCTCGCCGAGGCGCACTACGCCGGGTCGGCCCAGGTGACCGGCGGCCCTGGAACCGGCAAGACCGTGCTCGCCCTGCACCGGGCCGCGCACCTCGCCCGCCGCGACGCCGACCGCCACCCTCACGACGGCCGCCGCAGCGTCCTGCTCACCACCTTCAGCCGCGTCCTCGCCCGGAATCTGGCCCAGCGGCTGGACCGCATCCTGCCCGACCCCGACCTGCGCGACCGCGTCGAGGTCGCCACCGCCGACAGCCTCGCGCGCTCCCTGGCCCAGGAGCGGACCGGGCACCGCCCCCAGACGCTCGGTCGCGACGAGCTGAGCGAACGCTGGCGAGACGCCGCCCGCGCCGAAGGGCTGCCCTTCTCCGGGCGGTTCCTCGTCGACGAATGGGAGCAGGTGATCCTCGCGCAGAACATCACCCGCCTGTCCGACTACATCCGCTGCGAGCGCAGCGGCCGCGTTCTGCACCTCGCCCCCGAGCACCGCACCCACGTCTGGGAGGCGCTCCAGCGCTACACCGGCGCGATGGAGGTCGCCGCCGAGTGGAGCTACCCGCAGGTCGCGCTGGAGGCGTCCCGGGCCCTGGCACGCTCCGGGCCGCTCTACCGGCACGTCGTCGTCGACGAGGCCCAGGACCTGCACCCGGCGCAGTGGCGGATGCTGCGCGCCGCCGTGCCCGGCGGGCCCGACGACCTGTTCGTCGCCGGCGACCCGCATCAGCGCATCCACGACCCCCGGGTGTCGCTGGCCTCGATCGGGATCGACGTACGCGGGCGCAGCCACCGGTTGCGCGTCAGTTACCGGGTCACCCAGGAGATCCTCGACTGGGCCGAACCGATGCTGGCCGGCCACGCGTCGGCGGGTCCGGACGGCGCCGCCGACACGCCCTCCGGATACCGCTCGCTGCTGCACGGCCCCGAACCCGTCGTGCGCGAATGCCCCTCGCGGTCCGTGGAGCGCACCGCGGTGGGCGCGTGGGTGCGCGTCTGGCTGGAGGCGGGCGTCGACCCGGCCTCGATCGCCGTGGCCGGCCGCAACCACTGGGTCGTCCGCACCATCACCAAGGAGTTGCAGGCCCGCGGGGTGCCCACCGCCGCCGTGGACTCCGCCGAGGACGTCAGCGCCGTGCGGGTGGGCACGCTGCACCGGCTCAAGGGCCAGGAGTTCCGCTGCCTGGCGATCGTGGGCATGAGCGAGCCGCTGCTGCCGCCCCAGGCCGCCGTCGACTCCGCCGAGGGCGACCCCGTCGCGCTGGATCAGGTGTACCAGCAGGAGCGCAACCTGCTGTTCGTCGCCTGCACCCGCGCCCGCGACGCTCTGTACGTCTCCTACGTCGGCACGCCCAGCCGACTGCTTCCCCAGATCGCCGGCCCCGGATCGCAGGCCGGTCCGCGGGCGTCCGCCGGAGCCCTGTCCGGAACCTGAACCGGGCCGCGGCACGGGCCGGTACGGCGCCGCGGTGGGCCGGTCAGCGGACCGCCCCACCGCGGGTGCCCGCGGCCGGGCCCCGATCACCGCTTCGGCACGCCCGGACGGCTGCCGACCGGACTCCGCCTCCGCCGGAGTGCCGCCGCCCTCCGGTCAGTCCCCCACCTGCTCGTCGAGCCCGGCGATGGTGACCGTCTGGGCCCGGGCCAGCGGCTGGTCGGCCTCCAGATCGGTGACCGTCATCGACGGGAGCAGCAGCGGAGGCGGGAAGTCCGGCGTGAACTCCAGCGGGATGCCCAGAATCCGCACCTTCATCCGGGTGACGTGCATGACGACGTCACCGGACATGGTCATCTCCGGGATCCCCAGCGACGTGGTCGTCCCGTCGTGCTCCGCCCACTGCCGGGCGCCGCTGAGCTCCGCGGTGTCCATGGACAGCTTCAGGTAGCGCACGGTGCCGCCGTGGACGGGGTATTCGACCACGCCTTCGAAGGCCGCACCGCTCATGCTGAGGGAGTCGGCGTCGAGCCCGGAGGGGTCGGTGTGGGCGAGCCAGGGCCCGTCGCCTTCCGGAGCGTCGCCCTGCCGGACCTCGAATTCGGGATCCTGGCCGTCCTCCTTGGCCTGGCGGCAGGCTTCGAGCAGGGCGCGGTACTCGTCCTCGCCCATCGAGGAGGAGCCTTCCTGGACCGAGCACTCCTCGGCGGTCTCGGACTCCTCGTCGCCCTCGTCCTCGCCGTCGTCCTCAGCGGAACCGTCCTGTCCGCCCGCGGCCTCTCCGTCGCCCCCTCCGTCGCCCCCGCCTCCGCCGTCCGGGCCGCCGGAGGGCGCGGGTGTCGTCGGAGAGGCGGTCGGAGTCGGCGACGGGTCGGGCTCGGAGGTCTCCTCGCCGCTTTCGTCGCCGCCGAACCAGTCGTCCCAGGGCCAGGTGACGGTAGCGGGGGCGGGGACCGCGACGACCAGCGCCGCGGCGACCGCGGCCAGCGAGTGCATCCGGCCGCCCCCCGGGCTGTCGCCCGGCGCGGGACCGTCACCGGTCCGCCGGCGCCGCCCGGCCGCGGTGTCGCCGGACGGGGAACCGGGCGACGTGAAGTAGGTGGCACCGTCGGCCCGGGGCTCGCCGGAGTCCGTGTCCGGGGCGTCGCGGGCGGAGTCCTGCGCAGGGGCGTCGGGCCCCTGCGCGGGATCCGTCCCGGCACCGGCCGGCCCGGTCCCGGCTGCGGAGGTGTCCCGGGATCCGGTGTCCGACTCGTCCGCGGCGTCCGCGTCAGCAGGCTGGACCGCGGTCTCCGCCGCCGCGGCCCCGCCGCCCCGTCCCGTGCGGCGGCCGCGCAGCCCGGCCAGGCGGGTGCGGCCCGGCGCGGACGTGCCCGGCGACGCGGCTGCGCGGGCGCGGTCGGGAACCCAGGAGGCGGTCAGCGCACCGCCGACCAGGCCGAAGAGCATCCCGAAGACGAAGCCGCCGAAGTTCGAGGTGACGAAGGAGACGAGGGCGAGGAGCATCGCCGCGATGCCGTAGAAGAAGCGTTGCGGCGGTTGCAGCCACGCCAGCACGCCGACCGCCATCAGCAGCAGTCCGGCGAAGTAGCCGGAGATGCCCGCGACGCCCTGCTTGACGATCAGGTCGAGGGGGTTCAGCGCGGGCGCGGCGACGATGACGGCTCCGGACAGCACGATCAGCAGACCGCCCCAGAAGGGGCGGCTGCCGCGCCACTGCCGAAACGCCGCGCGGGCGGTCTGCCACCTGCGTGAGGTGCCGTTTCGGGTCATGGGATCAGTAGCACTCGTGATTACCGGGCTTCACGTTCAGCTTCAGACCGGTGAGGCTGAAGGTGCCGGCGTTGACGGACCATGCCGTCTGCCGGAGCCCGTCGACGGTGATGGTGTCGGCCTGCTGGCCGAAGGCGCCGACCTCGCCGCTCTCGCCGCTGGCGTTCTCCAGGGTGCTGGCGTCGCGGCCGATCTCCATCTGGGTGAACTCGGCGTCGCCGGAGAGCTGCTCGACGTCGATGACCATGTTCTCGGCGACCGCGGGCTGGTCGCCCTGGCCGGCCTTGACGAGCAGGGTCACCTCGCCGACCCCGGTGTCCATCAGCACCGACTGGCAGAGGTTGCTCAGCTCTGCATGGTCGATGACGGAGAGGGCGACGGGGTGCTCCGTGCCGTCGGCGGAGGTCGCGGTCTCGGGGAACTGCGCGAAGCCGTCTCCGCTGAGCTGGTCGGCCGAGACCTTGAAGCTCTCGCCCGAGACCGCGAACGAAGCGGCGAGGGTGCCCTGGGCGGTCAGGCCGACGAGGATTCCCGCGGCGCCCAGCGCCGGGATGAAGGTGAGAGCGAACCGCTTCCAGGCGGTGCCGCCGGACGCCCGGGGGGCTTCCGCAGCCGTCTCCTCTGCCATTGAACTTCCTCCTTTACGGACATCGATCAGCCGGTGTCCGCGATGGGGGCGAGGGGGTGTGAGGTATGTGCGCCCTTGTGTTGATCAGGCCACCTTACCCGCGGGTAGGTGATGAACATTACAATAGTTGATGTCACATTTCCAACCGTCTGCCTCACGTGCGAATTCGCCGCGAGGACGACCCTCAGCAGCATGGACGGCACAGGAAGGCGAGGCCGTGGCAACGCACAGCGCAAGCACAGCACCCGAGAAGCACCCCGAGGCGGCCCCCCGCTCCGGCGACTTCGACTACGACGTCGTTGTCATCGGCTCTGGTTTCGGCGGTGCCGTAAGCGCCCTAAGACTGACCGAAAAGGGCTACCGCGTCGGCGTCCTCGAAGCCGGGCGGCGCTTCACCCCCGAGACCCTCCCCGAGACCTCGTGGGATGTGAAGAACTTCATATGGGCGCCCCGCCTCGGCATGTACGGCATCCAGCGCATCCACCTGCTGCGCGACGTCATGATCCTGGCGGGGGCCGGCGTCGGCGGCGGTTCCCTGAACTACGCCAACACGCTCTATACGCCGCTCGACGACTTCTACGACGACCCCCAGTGGCGCGGCATCACCGACTGGCGCTCGGAGCTCGCGCCCCACTACGACCAGGCCCGCCGCATGCTCGGCGTGCGCACCAACCCGACCGTGACCCCCTCGGACGCGCACCTGAGGAAGGTCGCCGACGACATGGGGGTGGGCGCGAGCTTCCACATGGCGCCGGTGGGCGTCTACTTCGGCGACGCCGACGACGGCGACGGCGAGCACCGCGCGGCACCGGGCGAGGACGGCGGCGACCCCTACTTCGGCGGCGCCGGACCCGACCGCAAAGCCTGCATCGAGTGCGGCGCGTGCATGACCGGCTGCCGTCACGGCGCCAAGAACACGCTCACCGAGAACTACCTGTACTTCGCCGAGCGCGACGGCGCGGTGATCCACCCCATGACCACCGTCGAGCGGCTGCGCGAACTGCCCGGCGAGGGCACCGGCGGAACCGGCTACGCGGTCGACGCCCTTTCCACCGGCGCTCCGCGCAAGCGCGCCAACGCACGCACCTTCACGGCCCGCCATGTGGTGGTCGCCGCCGGCACCTACGGCACCCAGACGCTGCTGCACCGCATGCGCGAGACCGGCGCACTGGCGCGGATCTCCGCTCGGCTGGGCACGCTGACGCGGACGAACTCCGAGTCGCTGGCCGGGGCGATGGACAAGGACGCCGCACCCGCCGAGGACTTCTCCCGAGGGGTGGCGATCACCTCGTCGATGCATCCCGACTCCCGCACTCACGTGGAGCCGGTCCGCTACGGCAAGGGCTCCAACGCGATGGGCCTGCTGGCCACCGTGCAGGTGCCCGGCGGCGGACGCATCCCGCGGTGGCTGCGGTTCCTGGGGATCGCCGCGCGCCGGCCCCGCGTCTTCGCCCGCAGCCTCTCGGTGCGCCGCTTCTCCGAGCGCACGATCATCGGCCTGGTCATGCAGTCCCTGGACAACTCCCTGACGACGTTCACCAAGCGGGGGGCGCTGGGCAACCGGGTGCTGACCTCGCGCCAGGGCCACGGCGAGCCCAACCCCACCTGGATCCCCCAGGGCCAGGAGGTGATGACCCGCCTGGCCGACGAGATCGGCGGACACGCCGGCGGCACGATCGGCGAAGTGCTGGACATCCCGCTCACGGCGCACTTCCTGGGCGGGTGCCCCATCGGCGCGTCCCCCGAAGAGGGGGTCGTCGATCCCTATCACCGGCTCTACGGGCACCCCGGTGTGCACGTGGTCGACGGCTCGGCGGTCTCGGCGAACCTCGGCGTGAACCCGTCGCTGACCATCACCGCTCAGGCGGAGCGGGCGATGTCGTACTGGCCCAACAAGGGCGAGGACGACCCCCGGCCCGCGGCCGGCGAGGCCTATCGGCGCATCACCCCGGTGTTCCCGAACGATCCGGCGGTCCCGGCCGGGGCGATGGCCGAGCTGCGCTTCACCGCACCGCTGCCGCTGAGCGTGGCCGGACCGGGCGAGACCGCCGGCGAGTCCGAAGGCGCCGCCCGCCGGACCTGACCCGGTCCGCTCCGCGGCCCGCGTCCCCTCGTCCCCCGGGGCCGCGGGCGGCGGAGCGGTGCGTGCGCGGGAGTGGGAGGGCCCACGGGCGCCGTGGGTCAGGCCGAGGGCCGCTCCGCGGCCGGGGTCCCGCCGACCGCGCCTCCGGCGGCGCCGTCCGACCCGTCGGCGACTGCGCCGTCCGCTCCGTCCGACCCGTCGTCCCCCCGTCCGGCTCCGTCCGCCGCCTCGATCGCCTCCGCGGTGCTTTTGCGCTCGTTGATGTGTTCGAGCACCTCGGCGAAGTGCTCGCCCAGCACCTCCTGGAGGTTGCGGGCCATGGCGTCGGCGAGCATGGCGTCGACCGCGGTCTGGGCCAGGGGCCGCAGCCGGCGTACCAGCGTGGCGGTCTCGGCGATCTCCTCGCCCTGCAGGATCCCCTGCGGGGCGTGCTGGGCGAGGATGTGGTCGGCGACCGAGCGCACCAGCTCGCCGGCGAGGTCGCCCACGCGCTCCTTCAGCCGCTCGGAGATGTCCAGGACGGTGCTGAGTTCCATGCCCGCCGCCACCAGCTCCGCGCCGGCGTTGAGCAGCCGGGGGCTGGGCACCCGGAAGCGCAGCCCTTCGCGCTCGATCAGGCCCAGCCGCAGCGACCGGGTGATGTTCGGCGCGCTGAGTTGCCCGGGGAACGTGTCGCGCAGTTCGGACATGGTGATGTATCCGGGAATCTCGTCCGACCACGGATCGCCCACGGCCGACTCGAATCCGAGGATGTCGTGCAGGTCGCCGCCGCGTTCCCAGACGGTGACGAGCTCGCTGATGTTGGCGAAGGTGTAGCCCCGCTTGAGCAACTGGCCGATCAGCCGCAGCCGCGCCAGGTGGGACTCGGTGTAGATGCCCACACGCCCTTCGCGGCGGGGCGGGGAGAGCAGCCCCCGGTCCTGGTAGACGCGGACGTTACGCACCGTCGTACCCGCGAGCCGCGCCAACTCGTCGATGCGGTATTCGGCCATGCCCCAAGCCTAGGGCGTCGCGGGCGGGATCCGGCGGCCGCGGGGAAACGCGCGGGCTCCGACACGGCCGCCCGTGTAGCGCCGCTTCCTCCCGATTCGGCTTACCGCTTGAATTGTGACAATGGCCGTTGTAATGTTTCGGCATCCACGGTGTGGACGAGATCACATCCGCCCCTCAGGGCGCGGTCCGGCGGCGAACCCACCGGGTCCACCGCCGTCGGCAGCCGCCGGGCCGCCGCCGGATGAGGACAAGGAGGACCGACGTTGACCGTTGAGCCGCAGACCCGCACGACCGACCGCGAAGACATCGCCAAACGCCTGCTGCGCTCGTCGGCCAAGGCGTCCTTCGACCCCCTCGTCGAGATCGACTGGGACGCCCCCGTCGACCCGGACCGCTACGCCATCCGGCCCGAGCGGATCTCCCTCTACGGGACCGAACTGTGGGAGTCGCTCACCGAGGAACAGCGCAAGGAGCTCAGCCGCCAGGAGATCGCCAGCGTCGCCAGCATCGGGATCTGGTTCGAAACGATCCTGATGCAGATGCTCGTGCGCCACGCCTACGACCGCGACCCCACCAGCAACCACGTGCAGTACGCCTACACCGAAGTGGCCGACGAATGCCGCCACTCGGTCATGTTCGCCAAGCTGCTGGGCAAGCTCGACGCCCCCTACTACCGGCTCGATCCCGTCGCCCACTTCCTGGGCAAGGTCTTCAAGACCATCTCCAACGGCCCCCTGACCTTCAGCGGCGCCCTGTTCGTCGAGGAGATCCTCGACCAGCTCCAGCGCGAGATCATGGCCGACGAGGAACTGGAGCCCCTCACCCGGGCGGTCTCGCGCATCCACGTCGTGGAAGAGGCGCGGCACATGCGCTACGCCCGCGAGGAGTTCGCGCGCGACTGGAACAAGCGCGGCCCCGTCGTCCAGCACTACAGCAGGATCATGCTGAGCCTGGTCGTGTACTACTCGGCGACCCGGCTGATCAACCCCGCGGTCTATAAGCGCGTCGGCCTCGATCCCCGGGAAGCCCGCAAGGCGGCCCGCCGCAACCCGCACTGGATCGACACCAAGACCTGGGCGGCCCGCAAGGTCGTGGACACCCTCGACCGCGCGGGCGCCATCTCGGGCCCCGGCAGGTACTTCTGGCGCAAGGCCGGACTGCTGGGCCGCCGCGGCGCATCCGCCCCCACGACCGCCGGCCCGGAAGCTCAACGCGCCTGAGCGACCGGGCCGGCTCCCCCGCCGGCCGCCCCGCCGGGACCCGCTGCGCTGCACGCGGGCCCGGCGGGCCGACCGCCCGCTCGACCGGCCGGAAAGGATCGGCTGACGTGACCCAAGCACAGGATGCGACCGACACCCGGGAGGCGGCGACTCCCCATTACCGGGTCGCCGTCATCGGCACCGGGTTCGCCGGAATCGGAACGGCCGTCCGGCTCAAACAGGCCGGGCTCGACGACATCGTGCTGCTGGAGCGCGCCGAGGACGTCGGCGGCACCTGGCGCGACAACACCTACCCCGGTGCCGCGTGCGACGTCCCTTCGCACCTGTACTCCTTCTCCTTCGCCCCCAATCCGGACTGGAGCCGCAGCTTCTCGCCGCAACCCGAGATCTGGGACTACCTGCGCCGGGTGGCCAAGGACTACGACGTCGTACGCCACATCCGCTTCGGCCACGACGTGACCGAGGCCCGCTGGGAACCCGAAGGCAACCGGTGGCGGGTGCACACCACCGGCGGCACCGTCACCGCCCAGTTCCTGGTCACCGGCTGCGGCCCACTGGCCGATCCCGCCATCCCGGACCTGCCCGGGCTCGACGCCTTCGAAGGCGAGGTCTTCCACTCCGCGACCTGGAACCACGGCCACGACCTCACCGGCCGCAAGGTCGGTGTGGTCGGCACGGGCGCCTCGGCGATCCAGTTCGTCCCCGAGATCCAGCCCGACGTCGACACGATGCGGGTGTTCCAGCGCACCCCGGCGTGGGTGATCCCGCGCCACGACCGCGACATCACCGCCGTCGAGCAGCGGATCTACAACGCCGTTCCTGCGGTCCAGCGCTTGGCCCGCACCCTCATCTACTGGGGCCGGGAGAACTACATCTTCGGCTTCGCCAAGAACACGCGGCTGCTCAAGCTCGTCGAGAAGCTCGCGCTGGCCAACCTGCGGCGCGGTGTGCAGGACCCCGAGCTGCGCCGCAAGCTGATCCCCGACTACACCATCGGCTGCAAGCGCATCCTGCTGTCCAACGACTACTATCCGGCGCTCGCCGCGCCCAACGTCGACGTGGTCACCGACTCCATCTCCGAGGTCCAGGCCGACGCCGTCGTCACCGCCGACGGCACCCGCCACGAGGTGGACACGCTGATCTTCGGCACCGGCTTCCACGTCACCGACAGCCCCATCGCCCACCGGATCCGCGACGCCGAGGGTGTGCTGCTGGCCGACCGCTGGAACAGCGGTGCGGGCATGAGCGCGCACCGGGGCACCACAGTGTCCGGCTACCCCAACCTGTTCGTACTGGCCGGCCCCAACACCGGGCTGGGCCACACCTCCCAGCTGTTCATGCTCGAAGCCCAGATCGGCTACACCATGGCCGCACTGCGCTACGCCCACGACCGCGGCGCCGACCGGCTGGAACCGCGCGCCGAGGCGCAGGAGGCCTACACCCGGTGGGTCCAGAAGAAGATGGAAGGCACCGTGTGGGTCAGCGGCGGCTGCGACAGCTGGTACCTCAACGACCAGGGCCGCAACACCACCCTGTGGCCCGGATTCACCTGGGACTACAAGCTGCGCACCAGACGCTTCGACCCCGGCAACTACCACCTGCGCACGGCCCCCGGCTCCGGGCGCGCACGCAGCCGGCCCGACGCAGCCGAGCACGCGGTCGGCGCACAGCCCGCGCAGGGGTGAGATCGGGCCCGGCCGAAGGGCCGCCGGCCGGATCCGGAAGCCGAAAGGAGGTCGCCGTGAGCGGTATGGGCGACGACGAGGAGGAGTACCACGGCCCGGCGACCGTGGTCGCCGGCGGCGCGGAGGCCGCGGTCGAGGTGCACGTTTCCGGGCATTTCGATCCGCTGGTGGGCGGCTACCGGTGGGTGGGCCGCATCAGCGCCGACCCGGCGGTCGACGCCGCCTACGCGGCCGGCGATACCGCGGCCGTGGTCCGGACGCCCGACGGCTACGCAGCCGAGGGCAAGCTCACCGAGACCAACGTGTGGGGCGGCTACCGCATCGTCGGCACCGGGACCCCGCCGTTCGCGGTGCCGCAGGTGGCGCCCGACGACTGAATGCCGTCCGGAGGCGGATCAGACATGAGGGGACCGTCCGCTTCCGGCACGCGCCGATGCGTCCCGCGCTCCGCAGCGAGCGCGGGGCGCGCGGTGCGCATGATTCCGGCGGCCGCACCGGCCGCAGCCGCGCCGCGGACCCGGTCGGTCGCGGTTACCAGGGGTCCTCTCGGCGGAAGAACGCCGCACCGGCCCGACGGTTCTCCAGTTCGGCGTAGCCGGGCTTGATCACCCGGTCGATGAGCGCCAACCGCTCGTCGTGGCCGATGAAGGCCGACTTCATCGCGTTGACCGTCAGCCAGCGCAGTGTCTGGGGGGTATAGCCGAACTCCGCGCTCAACCGCGCCAGCTCCTCGGTGAGGCCGGAACTGTCCAACAGCCGGTTGTCGGTGTTGACGGTGACACGGAACCGCAGCCGCCGCAGCGTGTCCACGGGGTGCGCGGACAGCGACGGCAGCACCCCGGTGTTGACGTTGGACGTGGGGCACAGCTCCAGCGGGATCCGCTTATCACGGATGTAGGCGGCGAGCTCGCCCAGCTTGGCCGATCCGTCCTCGGCGACCGCGATGTCGTCGGCGATGCGCACGCCCTGGCCGATCCGGTCGGCGCCGCACCACTGGATCGCCTCCCAGATGGAGGAGAGCCCGAACCCCTCGCCGGCGTGCAGGGTCACGTGGAAGTTGGCGCGCTTGGCGTGTTCGCAGGCGGAGATGTGACGCGTGGGCGGGTAGCCGGCTTCCGGGCCGGCGATGTCGAAGCCCGCCACGCCGCGGTGGCGGTAACGCACCGCGAGGTCGGCGATCTCCAGCGAGTCCGCAGCCTGGCGCATCGCCGTCAGCAGCAGCCGCACGTCGACGTCGCCGCCGAACAGGCGGGCTTTGGCCCGGCCCACCCGCAGCCCTTCCAGCACGGCGTCGACGGCCTGCCCGCGGGTCAGACCGCCCTCGGTGTGCTGCTCGGGAGCGAGCTTGACTTCGGCGTAGACGACGCCGTCCGCGGCGAGGTCCTGGACGCATTCGGCGGCGGCCCGGGTCAGCGACTCGGCGTCCTGGAGCAGCGCGACGACCGGGGCGAGGCGCCGGCCCCGCTCCTCGGGCGTGGCTGCCGCGGCGCGGAACCATGCGCGCAGCCGTTCGGGATCTGCGGCGGGCAGGTCGGCGGCGCCGGTGCGGGCGGCCAGATCCAGCACGGTCTCCGGGCGCAGCCCGCCGACGAGGTGGTCGTGCAGCAGCACCTTGGGCAGGTGCCGGACGGTATCGCGGTCCAGTGGTGTCATCGTCCTCCTCGGTGCGGTCGTGTCTCCGGTCGCTGAAGGCGAGCGCCCTCATCCGGATAAATTTCCCGGCAGTCTAGACCGGCACTCTCGCGCGCGGGAGGCGCGCCCCGGGGTGACGCCGCCCACTGCCCACCACGGCGCGGACCCGCCGCACCGGAGCGTCCGCACCCCCGGAGGGGCGGCTACCGCCGACGGCGACGGCGCTTCAGCCGGCCCCGAGCGGCGGCGACGGGTCCGCCGGCGGCAGGACGTGCTCGGAGACCTCCGAATGCACCTGCTGCAGACGGGCCCGCGCGGCGCGGCGCAACCGGCCGAGGCATTCCACCGCGGCCGACTCGTCGCCGACGTGCCCGCCCTTGACCACCGCGGGCACCCCCTCCAGCAGGCCGCCGCCGAGTGTGCCGAGCACGGCCAGGGGCAGTACCTCGCCGGCGACGTCGAAGCCGTGCACGCCCAGGGCGTCGAACGCGCTGGAGGTGGTGTCGCCGCCGGTGATGAACAGCCCGCTGGGCAGCGCGTGGCTGCCGGCGTCCTCCTCCACCCGGGAGACCACCTCGGCGAGCAGCTCGGCCATGCGCGCGGGCAGCGCGCGCTCGGCCGCCCGCGTCGGCTCCGACTCGGGTTCGAGCAACCGCAGAACCACGAGGTCGGGGAAGACGGCGGTGGTGAGCCGGTCGACGAGTCGGCGCACGACCTCGCGGGCGTGTTCGCGGTCGCCGCTGCCCAAAAGCAGCGGGTCGGCGTCGACGAAATGGCCGGGCCCCGAACGCGCGAGCGCGCCGAACTGGCGGCGGGCGAGCTCGGTGGCGCTGCCGTCGACGGCCAGCAGCGGCCCCGGCGCACCGGTCTGACCGCCCAACCGCAGCGCATAGGCCAGCAGCGCGCCGCTGGGTCCGGGGTCGGCGGCCACCCATACGGTGCCGTCTTCGCGGTGCACCTCGGCGGCGGCGCGCGCGAGGCTCTCGATACGCTGCTCGTCCGACGCGTCGCAGACCAGCACGGGTTCGTCGCCGGTGCGCAGGTCGGCGGAGAGCATGGTCTCGGTGACGGGCCGGTCGGGCAGGCGGCGCACGGACAGCCCGGACTGGCGGGCGATGATCCCGGCGACGTCGCCGGTGTCCATCGGGCAGAAGGGGTCGCGGGCGAGCTCGGTCTCGCCCAAGGGGCGCCCGCCCAGCAGCTGCACGCCGTCGACGGTGGTGCGGCCTCCGGTGGGGAAGGCGGGCACGACCAGGGCGCGCACCGCGTAGCGGGAGTTCACCCGTTCGCGCACGGCCCGCCAGGCGGCCTCCAGCTCGGCTCCGACGTTGCCGCGCAGGGTGCTGTCGAGGCGTTTGACGACCAGTCCGACCGGCCAGATGGCCTCGACGACGTCGGCCACCAGGTCGGCGGCCTGCTCGGCGGAGGCGTAGCGGCTGTCGAGGTTGGCCACCACCGCGTCGTACTCTTCGGCGACGGAGCTGACATGTTCGGGGGTGACGGTCGCGACCCGCATGCCGGCGCGCGCGAAGCGGGCACCGGTGGCGTTGGCGCCGGTGAGGTCGTCGGCGACGACGAGAACCTGGGCCACGGCTTCCTTCCCTTCCTTCTGCGCTGTGCCGGATGCGCGGATGACGCGCGGTCCCGGCGGGCGCGTGTCGGCAGCGGCTCGGCCGCGCCCGGGGCGACGCCGTCCGCGTGCTCCGACCCTCTCATCCCGTGCGTTCGCGCAGCGCCGCTCCGGCCAGGACCGCGGCGGCGCACAGCGCCAGGACGTAGCCCACGACGGCGGGCCATCCGGCGTCGTCGTAGAAGACGCCGCCGAGCCAGCCGAACATGCTGGAGCCCAGATAGTAGGCCAGGGTGTAGAGCGCCGCCGCCTGGGCGCGGGAGGCCGTGGCCCGGTGGCCCACCCAGGCCGACGCGGTGGCGTGGGCGGCGAAGAACCCGAAGGTGAACACCAGCAGCCCGGCGACGACCGCGCTCAGGGCGGGAAGCAGCAGCACCGCGGCGGAGGCCGCCATGGCGCCCACCCCGGACAGCAGCACGGCGCGCCGCCCCAGCCGCTCCGCCAGGCGCCCGGCGGCGGCCGACCCGGCGGTGCCGGCGAGGTAGGCGACGAACAGGAACGCCGCCACGGTCTGGGAGAACCCGAAGGGCGGACCGGTCATCCGGAACGCAAGGTAGTTGTAGACGGTGACGAAGGCGCCCATGAGGAACAGCGCTTGGCAGTAGAGCGCGATCAGCCCGGGGTCGGCCACGGCCGCACCCACCCGCCGCAGCAGGCCCGGGCCGGACGCACCGCGGGGCCGGGGGACGAAGCCGCGGGTGCCCGGCACGGTCGCGGCGAACACGACCAGCGCAGCCAGTGCCAGCAGCGAGTCGGCCCCCACGCCCCAGCGCCACCCGCCGAGGTCGGCGACGGCGCCGGCGACCAGGCGGCCGCTCATCCCGCCGACGGTGTTGCCCGCGATGTAGATCCCCGCTACACGGGAGAGGTGCGCGGGGTGGACCTCCTCGGCGAGGTAGGCCATGGCGACGGCCGGCACCCCGCCCAGCGCGGCCCCCTGCAGGCCGCGCAGCACCAGCAGGGCCCACAGCTCGGGGGCGAAGGGTGCGGCGAGCCCCAGCGCGGTGGAGACGGTCAGCGCGGCCGCCATCACGCGGACCCGGCCGACGCGATCGGCGATTCCGCTCCACACCAGCACGAACGCGGCCAAGCCGCCGGTGGCGAAGGAGACGCTGAGCGCCACGCCCGAGGCCGACGCGGCGAAGCTGTCGGCCAGGCCCGGCAGCACCGCCTGGACCGCGTACAGCTGGGCGAAGGTGGCGACGCCGGCGGCGGTCATCGCCGCGACGATGCGCCGGTACCCGCTGCTGCCGGCCCGGTGGCCGCTGTGGCCGCTCACGGCTGTCCCGTCATCCACCCGTCCGACGTTAACCCCGCCGCCGGCGGCGGCGGTGGGACGCGCTCGGCGAGCACCGGGCCGCATCGGCGGTGGCCGGGGCCCGACGGCGGTGCGAACCGTTCCGCAGGCCCGAGCACCCCGCTCGCCGGCGCCCGCGCGCGGCGGTTCCGGTCCGTTCGCGGCGGCTGAACGCTCAGCGGCTCTCCGCCGCCGGCGGGCGGCGCTGATTCGCGGCGGTGAGGAGGGCGAGCGCCGTGCCGACCAGCAGAGCTCCGGCGAACAGCGCGCTCAGGACCGCGAATCCGAGTCCGGAGGCGGCGGCGACGACGGGCGCCGCCATGCTTGATCCGATGTAGAGCCAGAAGCCGTACATCGCGCCGACCGCGGCGGACAACTCGCCCGCGGCGGCCTGCGAGGCCTGCATCGCGGCGGGCAGGGCCACGGCCGTGGCCAGCACGTAGCCCGCCAGCAGCAGGATGAACAGGCCGACCGATCCCACGAGCGGCACGGACAGCCCGGCGGCCGCGATGAGGGCGGCCGCGGCCGTCAGGCCCGCCGCGAGCCGGTGAAGCGCCGAGAGCCGGGAGAGCAGCGGCGTCACGAAGGGGGCGAGCAGGATGGCGGGCAGACCGCTGGCGCGCAGCACGAGCAGGGCGCCGTCGTCGGCGGCGACACCGAGCGGGTCGGCGAGCCGGATCGCCGCGTAGAGTCCGACGAAGCCGAAGAGCAGGGTCAGCGCGATCCCGTAGAAGGGCAGCAGGCGCGGTCGCGCGACGGAGGCGGCGAGATTGCGGTACGCCGCGCCGGGCGATACGGCCCGCTCGGGGGCGTCGGGCACCAGCAGGTAGCGGGCCAGGACCGCGACTGCGGCGGTTGCCGCGCCCGAGGCCAGGAACACCGCCGGCCAGTCCCAACGGGCGGTGATGAGCTGGGCGGCGACCTGGGCGACGACCGCGGCGGCCAGGAAGGAGCTGGTCAGCGCGGTGAAGGCGAGCGGCCTGCGGTGCGGCGGGATGTTGTGCGCCAGGTAGGCGATGGCGGTGGGAGCGAACGCCGCCGCGGCACAGCCCTGCAGGGCGCGCGCCGCGATGACCGCCTCGACGGTGGGCATGAACGCCGTGACCCAGGCGAACAGGGCGGTGGCGGCCACGCCGCCGACGATGAGTCGGCGGTAGCCCACGCGCGGGCCGAGCGGGCCCACGGCCAGAAATCCCAGCGCGTAGGCGGCGCCGAACGCGGTGACGGACCAGCTGGCCTGGTCGACGGTCGCGCCGGTGGAGTCGGCGATCGGGGAGAGCAGCGGCAGGGCCAGATACAGCTGCCCGGTCACGACGAGTGCGGCGGCGGAGACGACCAGGATCTGCGCGGTCAGGCGCGGTGCACGGTCCGTCGACGGGAGCGAGCCGGAGGCCGGGGGATCGGAGGTCTGCTTGAGCATGCCACCATGGAAACCAACCAACTAGTTGGGTGTCAATCGGATATGCTTGTGACATGGCACCGAGGGACAGTGCGGCCACCCGGCGCAAGCTGCTGGAGGCCGGGCGCGAGGAGTTCGCCGAGCACGGGATCGCGGGCGGGCGCATCGACCGCATCGCCGAGTGCGCCGGCGTGAACAAGGAGCGGGTCTACGGCCACTTCGGAAGCAAGGAGAAGCTGTTCCAGGCGGTCCTGGAGGCGGTCAAGGCCGAGCACGCCGCGTCGCTGCCCCAGCCGGGCGAGAACGCGGGCGAATGGGTGGGCCGCCTCTACGACGCCCACGCCGCCAACCGCACGATGGTGCGGCTCATGATGTGGGAGGCGCTGTACTTCGAGGACCGCCCGCTGCCCACGGACGAGTCCCGCTCCGACGTCTACGCCGCCAAGGTGCTGGCCCTGGCCGACAGCTTGGGGATCGAACCCGACGGCGCGGCGGCGATGACCCTGCTCGCGCTGGTCGGAATGGGGGCGTGGCCGTCCGCGATGCCGCAGATGACACGCCTGGTCGTCGGCCCGCGGGTGCTCACCGCCCAGGGCTCGGCCGACCTTCGGGCGCACGTCGTCGCCATGGCCGACGCGGCGGTGCGGGGCGCGGCCCACACATCCGCCGGCGACGGCGGCCGGCAGTGACCGGAGCCGCCCGAAGGACGCCTCCGGCCACCCGGAATCAACCTTTCGGTTGGATCCGGTTCACCGGACCGTGTCCGGGGCCGCCGTCAGGCCGGTCCCACCGCCACCACCCGACCGGCGCCGGCGCTGCGGCGGGCCGCCTCGATGACTTCCAGCCCGTGCACGACCTCGTGCAGCTCGACCGGAAGCGGCTCGCCTTCGCCGACCGCGTCGCGCACGCCCTCGTAGAACGCCGGGTAGGCGCCGCGCTCGCTGCGCACCCGGCGCGATTCGTCGACGGTGCCCAGCCGGCCCCATGCCGACTCCGGCTCGACGCCCCAGTCGGGGGCGTCGGGCCGCTCGCCCTGCTCCAAGCGCCCTTCCTGGGAGTCCAGCCCGTCGATCGTGAACGCGGCGCGGTCGCCCAGCACCCGGAAGCGCGGCCCCGGTCGCGCGGCCACGGCGCTCATCCACAGGTGCGAGCGCACCCCGCCGGTGTGGGTCAGCGCGACGAACGCGTCGTCGTCGGCGGCCGCCCCGCGCCGTGCGTCGAGCTCGGCGTAGACCGAATCGACCGGCCCGAACAGGTTCACGGCCTGGTCGATCAGGTGCGGACCGAGGTCGTAGAGGATCCCCGCGCCCGCTCCGGGATCGCCGCTGTCGCGCCAGGTGTCCTTGGCCTCGGGGCGCCAGCGCTCGAACCGCGACTCGAACCGGTGCACCCGGCCCAGAGCGCGATCCTCCACCAGGTGCCACAGCGTCAGGAAATCGGAGTCCCAGCGGCGGTTCTGGTAGACGGTCAGCACCTGCCCCGACCGGCGGGACTCCTCGGCCAGCGCGCGCCCTTCGTCCGCGGTCAGCGCGAAGGGCTTGTCCACCACCGCGGCGAACCCGGACTCCATCGCGGCCCTCGCCAGCGGCACGTGCGTCTCGTTGGGCGTGGTGACCACCGCGATGTCGATGTCCCCGGAGCGCTTCCACAGCTCGTCGGCCGAGGGGATCACCTCGACTCCGGGATAGCGTTCCCGCGCGGCCGCCTGCCGCTCGGGGTTGCCGGTCACCACCGCCGCGAGCCGCAACCCGGCGGTCGCGTCGACCAGCGGCGCGTGGAACACCTCGCCGCCCTTGCCGTAGCCGATGACGGCGACCCGCAGTTCTCGTTCAGCGTCGTTCGCAGAGGTCATGCCCCCACGGTAGCCAGGTCCAGGCGCGGAACCGGTCGAGGCGCGGGCGGAGGAACCGTCCGCCGGCAGTCGAAGGAAAATCCGGACACGCAGGGGGACGAATCCCTCCTGCGCTGCTGAGTCGTTCGACCTCGAGGAGAACCGCTCATGGTCTGGCGCCGGATCGGCGACCACTCGGTCTGCACGGACCCGTGATCAGCTGATCAGCTTGATGGGGTTGTCGGTCGCGGCCGACAACCCCATCGCGTCTCGGTCTGCCCGGAACTACGCCGCCAGCGGCTGCGGGGCCTCGGCCGGGCTGAGGGCCAGGTCGAGGACCTCGCGGACGTCGCTGACCGGGTGAACCGTGAGCTGTTCACGGACGTCGTCGGGGACGTCGTCCAGGTCGGGCTCGTTGCGCGCGGGGATGAGCACCGTGGTGATCCCCGCCCGGTGCGCAGCCAGCAGCTTCTGCTTGACGCCGCCGATCGGCAGCACCCGGCCGGTGAGGGAGACCTCGCCGGTCATGGCCACGTCGGAGCGCGCGGAGCGGCCCGACAGCAGCGAAGCCAGGGCCGTGGTCATGGTGACCCCGGCGCTGGGCCCGTCCTTGGGGATCGACCCCGCGGGCACGTGCAGGTGGATGCCGCGCTCCTTGAGGTCGCCCACCGGCAGCTCCAGTTCCGCCCCGCGCGAGCGGAGGTAGGACAGCGCGATCCGGGCGGACTCCTTCATCACGTCGCCGAGCTGGCCGGTCAGAGTCAGTCCGTCGGCGCCGGACTCCGGGTCGGCCAGCGACGCTTCGACGAAGAGCACGTCGCCGCCGGTACCGGTGACCGCCAGTCCGGTGGCCACCCCCGGAACCGATGTGCGCTCGGCCGTCTCCGGGGTGTGCTTGGGCCGCCCGATGAAGCCGGTCAGGTCGTCGGCGCCGACCGACAGCGGCAGCTCGCGCTCGCCCAGCGCCACGCCCGAGGCCGCCTTGCGCAGCACCCGCGCGACGGTGCGCTCCAGCTCCCGGACACCGGCCTCGCGGGTGTACTCGGCCGCGATCCGGCGCAGCGCGCCGTCGCCGAGCTCGGCCTCGCCGGGCTCCAAACCCGCCCGCTCCAGCTGGCGCGGCAGCAGGTGGTCGCGGGCGATGGTGACCTTCTCGTCCTCGGTGTAGCCGTCCAGCTGCACCACCTCCATGCGGTCCAGCAGCGGGGCGGGAACGGTCTCCAGCGCGTTGGCGGTGGCCAGGAAGACGACGTCGGACAGGTCGAGGTCGACTTCGAGGTAGTGGTCGCGGAACGTGTGGTTCTGCTCCGGGTCGAGCACCTCCAGCAGCGCCGAGGTGGGGTCGCCGCGGAAGTCGCTGCCGACCTTGTCGATCTCGTCGAGCAGCACGACCGGGTTCATCGACCCCGACTCCTTGACGGCGCGGACGATGCGCCCCGGCAGCGCGCCGACGTAGGTGCGCCGGTGGCCGCGGATCTCGGCCTCGTCGCGCACGCCGCCCAGGGCCACGCGGGTGAACGTGCGGCCCATGGAGCGCGCCACCGACTCGCCCAGCGACGTCTTGCCCACGCCGGGCGGGCCGACCAGTGCCAGCACGGCGCCGCTGCGCCGACCGCCGACCACGCCCTGGCCCTTCTCCTCGCGGCGCTTGCGCACCGCCAGGTACTCGACGATGCGCTCCTTGACGTCGTCGAGGCCGGCGTGGTCGGCGTCGAGGATCTCGCGTGCGCCGGGGATGTCGTAGGCGTCCTCGGTCCGGGTGTTCCAGGGCATGTCCAGGATCGTGTCGAGCCAGGTGCGGATCCACCCCGACTCCGGCGAGGAGTCGCCGGCCCGCTCCAGCTTGTCGACCTCCTCCAGCGCCGCCGTGCGGACGTGGTCGGGCAGTTCGGCCGACTCCACGCGCTCGCGGTAGTCGTCCTCCTCGCTGCCGGGGCGGCCGGAGAGCTCGTTGAGCTCCGTGCGGATGGCGTCCAGCTGGCGCCGCAGCAGGAACTCGCGCTGCTGCTTGTCGACGCCCTTCTGCACGTCCTGGTCGATGGTCTCGGCGACGTCGAGCTCGGCCAGGTACTCGCGGGTCCACTCGCTCAGCAGCCGGAGCCGCTCGGCGACGTCGTAGGTCTCCAGGAGCTGCAGCTTCTGCGCGGTCTTGAGGAAGGGGGAGTATCCGCCGCGGTCGGCGAGGCTGCCGGCGTCCTCCAGCTGCTGGATCCCGTCCAGGATCTGCCAGGCGCCGCGCTTTTGCAGGTAGGTGGTCAGCAGCGCCTTGTAGTCCCGGGCCTGCTCGTCGACCCTGCCGGGGTAGCCGCCTTCGGGCGGTTCTTCGTCGTGGACGTCGGCCGAGACCCACAGGGCGGCTCCGGGCCCGGTGGTTCCGCTGCCGACACGGGCGCGCGCGGTTCCCCGCAGGACCGCGGCCGGCTCCCCCTCGGGGGTGCGTCCGATCTGTTCGATGACGGCGACGCTCCCGACCGCGGCGTAGTTGCCGTCGAGCCGGGGGATGATCAGCACTCGCGGCTTGGCCGAGGAGCCGGAGTGGCTCCCTGGAGCCTCGGCCGCGCCCTCGCTCACGGCACGCGCGGCGTCGACGGCGGCGCGCACCTCGGAGTCGGAGATGTCCACCGGCACGACCATGCCGGGGAGCACGACCTCGTCGTCGAGGGGAAGCACGGGGAACGTCGTGTTGGACTGCGCTTCAGTCATCAGACCCTCCTTGTTGAGTCACTATCACTCAATAAAGAAGAGCCCCGTTTTGTTCCCCCTTCTGTGTTCGCTGTGGGCGATCGATCCTGCAAGTCGTTGACCTGGGAAAATACCGTCGACCTCGGTTCGACTGCCCCGTTTCATCCCGCCAGCCCCGCCCGGTAGGCGGTCACCACCAGCTGTGCGCGATCGCGGGCGTGCAGTTTGACCATCGCGCGGCTGACGTGGGTGCGCGCCGTGGCGGGGCTGACGACCAGCCGCTCGGCGATCTCGGCGTTGGACAGGCCCTCACCGACCAGGGCCAGGACCTCCTGCTCGCGCTCGGTCAGTTCGCTCAGATCCGGGCGCGGGCCCCCGGAGGGGGCGCGCGAGGCGAAAGAGGCGATGACGCTGCAGGTGACCGAGGGCGACAGCAGCGACTCCCCCGCCGCCGCCAGCCGGATCGCCCGCAGCAGCTCGCCGGGGTCGCTGTCCTTGATCAGGAACCCGGCGGCGCCGGCGCGCAAGGCGTCGAACACGTATTCGTCCAGCTCGAAGGTCGTCAGAACGACGACACGGGTGCCCGCCATGGCGTCGTCGGCCGCGATCTCGCGCAGCGCGGCGATGCCGTCCATGCCGGGCATGCGCACGTCCATCAGGATCACGTCGGGGTGTTCGCGGCGCACGACGTCGACCGCTTCGCGGCCGTCTGCGGCCTCGCCGGCGGGCTCCATGTCGTCCTCGGCGTCGATCAGCACGCGCAGGCCCATGCGCACCAGGGCCTGGTCGTCGGCGAGGGCGACCCGGAGCGCGCTCACCGCTGCCCCAGCGGCAGGTCCGCGCGCACCCGGAACCCGCCCTCGGTGCGCGGACCGGCTTCCAGGCGGCCCCCGACGGCACGTGCGCGTTCGCGCATGCCGGCGATCCCGCTGCCTTCCGCGTACTCGCGGCGGGGTCGGGCGGATGCGCTGTCGGTGATCTCCACGGTCAGCTCCTCGGGGTGGTATCCGATGACGACGGTCGCGGCGCCGCCGCCGTGCCGGACCGCGTTGGTCAGCGCTTCCTGGACGATGCGGTAGGCGGCGTGGTCGACGGCGGCCGGCGGCGCGGCGCGCTCCCCATGCGTGTGCACCGCCACGCGCCGCCCCGTAGGGTCGATACCCGCTGCGAGCTCGTCGATACGGTCCAGCCCGGGGACGGGTTCGCGGCCGGAACCCGCGGGCTCCGCGCCGCCGCCGGCCCGGCTTCCGGCGTCGCCGGGTGTGCGGGTCGCGCCGTCCCCTCCAGCCCCGCCGGGTTCCGCACCGCCGGGTTCGCGGAACACCGCGAGCGTACCGCGCAACTCCTCCAGCGCGTCCTTGCTGGTCTGGCGGATCGCCTGCAGCGCGGGCTCGGCCTGCTCGGGGCGCTGGTCCAGGACGTGCAGCGCCACCCCCGCCTGCATGTTGATGACCGACAGGCTGTGGCCCACGACGTCGTGCACTTCCCGGGCGATGCGCAACCGTTCCTCGTAGACGGAGCGGCGCAGTTCGCCGTCGCGTTCCCGGCGAGCGTTCTCGCGGCGCGAGCGGACGATGGCACCCAGCGCCGCCGGCACCAGCAGGACCGCCAGTGCGGCCACGATCGCGCCGGCGGCTCCGGGGTAGAGCAGCCCGAAGTAGGGCAGGTCGGCGCGCGTAGCCAGGAGCACCGGAACGGCGAGCGCCGTCAGGGCGGCCCACTTCCGCAGCGGCAGCCGTACCGCCATGGTGTAGGCCAGCACCATGGGCCCCAGCCGGAGCAGGCCGCTGTCGGGACCGAGGGCGTAGAAGGCGGCGACGGCGGCCATCGCGCCGGCGAAGGCCGAGCGGGGGTAGAAGCGGCGCGCGGCGAGGCAGACGGCCACCGCCGCGATGCACAGGTAGGCGGCCGGCGGCAGCGTCTCGGCGCCGGCGGCGAAGGGCGCCCCGCCGGCCCAGGGCGGCTGCCCGGAGTCCGGGCCGTCGGGCCCCCACGGGTTTCCGGACGGGGACCGGGGCATAGCGCTCCGCACGTGCGCGTCGACCAGCGAGACGGCGGTCACGGCGAGGGCGATCGGGACGTCCGCGGCGAGGACGCGCGCGGTGCGTTGGCTCATCGGCACGACGGTAGCGGGTGCCGCCGACCGGAGTCGTCGGCCCGGAGGCGCAGGCGGCGTACGGCGCAGTGCGTAGTGCGACCGCCGCTGCACGGCCGACGCGCCGCGGGCGTGCGGCGCCGCACGCTGGAGGCATGACCACAGCGCTGACGGCGGCGGCCGACGCTGCCGCCGAAACCGTCCTCGCGGCCGGACCCGCCGACCGCTTCCACCACCCGCCGCCGTTCCCGCCGATGATCGGAGCCGCCATGCTCCTCGTACTGGTTCTGCCGGGTCTGCTCGCCTACCTGTGGATCTCGCGGTCCACGGGCCGCCGCCCGCCGTGGGCGCCGGCGGCCGAGCCGCCCGAACGCGCCGCCCGCGCGGTACTCGCCGAGCGCCTCGCCCGCGGCGACGTCACCGTCGACGAGTTCCTGGAGCGCGCCAGCGCGCTGAACTGGACGCCGGGCGAACGCAGCGGCGGCCGCACGTGAGCGTGCGGCCGGGACTCCCCCGCACGACTCCGGTGAGCACGCATGCCGTCGCCTCGGCGGGCTGGCTCGGCGGGCACGCCGGTGGCCGCCGGGATGTCCGAGGCGACCCGCGGCGGCACGGTGCTGCCGGCCTGCGCCGACCGCCTCAGCCTCGTCGTGGCGCTGTCGGTGGCGCTGTCGGTACTGGTCGGGGTCACCGTGCTGCCGGCCGCCAAACCGTTCGGCCGCATCCGGCGCCGCCGGAGGTCCGGACCGGTGCGTGCACAGCAGCGGCTGTAGGGGCCGCGGCCCTTCCCCGCCGACGCGTCGCCGGAATCCGCGGTGCCCGGCCCGCCTCGCCGACAGCCGCGGGCCCGCCGTGGCATCCTCGGTCCGGACACGCGAGACGCGGGAGGATCACGTCCGGCATGTGGCATGGCGACCGTTACCCCGGTTCCGACGGCACCGACGGGTTCAGGGCCGGCGCGGACGACATCGACGCGCTGGTCCGCGCCACGTCGCCGGGGTCCGGGCAGGGCCGCGGGGGCGCGCTCCCCGAACCCGCCGCGACACCCGTGGAGGCGCGCGGCGTCCCCTTCGACGTCGTCACCGGAGTGGCGGAGACCCCGGTGGGCTTCCTGTTCTGCGCGTTGACCGACGCCGGGTTGGCCGCGTGCTCGTTCGCCCCCGAAGAGACCGTGATCGACCGGCTCGAACGGGCGGTCTCGCCCGACGTCGTGCCGCACGACGCCGGCCTCGAACCGGTGCGCCGCGAGATCAACGCCTACTTCGCCGGTCGGAGATCCGCCTTCGACGTCCCCCTGGACCTGCGGCTGACCGGCGACTTCGGACGCGTGGTGCTGCGGTCGCTGCTGGACGTGCCCTACGGGTCCACGATCACGCCGGGCGAACTGGCAGCGCGCATCGGCCGCCCCAACGCCCGCCGCGCCGTCGCCAGCACGCTCGCCGAGAACCCGCTGTGCCTGTTCCTGCCCTGCCACCGCGTGGTGGCCGACGGCTACCCCGACGCCCTCGGGCCGTACTCGGGAGGCGTCGAAGCGAAGCGCGCGCTCCTGGCCCTGGAAGCCGGACACGCCGGTGCGTGAACCCCTGACCAGCATGTCGATGCTCGGCACGCGCGCGGTGCCGGAACGCCTGTCCCGGGGCTGATCAGCGCGCAGCGCCGGGGCCGAAGCGGGCGGCGAGCTCGGCGGCCAGGCCGGCCGCGGCGGCCTCGATCATGCCCAGCACGGTGGTGAACCCGTCGTCGCCTCCGTAGTAGGGGTCGGGGACCTCGGGGCCGGGGCCGGCGTCGGGCGCGAAGGTGCGGAACAGCCGCAGCCGCTCCCCCTCCATCGCCGGGTCGGGGGCGAGGTGCACGAGTTCGTCCAGGTTGTCCAGGTCCATCGCGAGGATCAGGTCGCGGTCGCCGAACCAGGCGGGGTCGAACCTGCGCGCGGAGTGGTGGGTCGGGTAGCCGTGCACCCGCAGGACCGCGGCGGCCCGGGGGTCCATGCCCGATCCGATGTGCCAGCCGCCGGTGCCGGAACTGTCCACGGCGACCGCGTCGGCGACGCCGGCGCGTTCGAGCTCGGCGGTGAGGACCTTTTCGGCGATCGGCGAGCGGCAGATGTTGCCCAGGCACACCACCGAGACGCGGTAGGGACCTGTGGGGGCGAGGGGATCCGGCAGGCTCATGGTCCCCACGTTAGCCCAGGACGGCGGTGCCCCGCCGGACCGCGGCCGGGCCGGATTCACCCGTTGGGCAGGCGCACCACGGTGACGAAGAAGTCGTCGATCTGCCGGACCACCCGGATGAACTGCTCGAAGTCGACGGGCTTGGCGACGTAGGCGTTGGCGTGCAGGCGGTAGCTGCGCAGTATGTCCTCTTCGGCCTCGGAGGTGGTCAGCACGACGACGGGGATGTGGGAGAGCTCCTCGTCGCGTTTGACCTCCTCCAGCACCTCGCGGCCGTCCTTGCGGGGCAGGTTGAGGTCGAGCAGCACCAGGTGCGGCTTGGGCGCGTCGGAGTACTCGCCTTCGCGCCGGAGGAAGCGCAGCGCCTCGACGCCGTCGGAGACCACGTGCAGGCGGTTTCCCACCTTGTGCTCCTGGAAGGCCTCCTTGGTCATCAGGACGTCTCCGGGGTCGTCCTCGACCAGCAGCACCTCTATGGCGTGCACCACGTTGTCCTCGCTCATTCTCGTCCGCCCTGCCCCGCATCGTCGTCGGAGGCGCCCGGGGGCGCGCCGTCTCGTCCACTCGCGGCATCCGCGCCGCCCGGACCGCCGCCCGGCCGGGCCCCGGAGGTCGCGGGCCCGGATCCGGAAGGCTCGCCGCCGGCGGAAGCGCCTCCGCCGGCGCCCCCTCCCGCGGCAGCACCCGGGCCCCGCTCCTGCTCCTCACCGCCGGTTCCGGACGCGGTTTCGCCCGCGTCCTCGCCGGTCCCCGCGCTCCCGTCCCCGGCGGCGACGGCGGCCGCCTCGACGGCGGCGGTGTCGTCGACGGGCAGCGACCAGCAGATGCGCGTTCCCTGCGACCGTTCGCCGTCGTCGCAGCACTCGCCGCCTTCGCCGCCGCACTCGCCGTCATCCGCGCCGGGAGCCGTGTCCAGCCACATGCGGCCGTTGTGGAAGTCCACGATCTTCTTGCACATCGCCAGGCCGATGCCGGTACCGCCGTACCTGTCGCGGGTGTGCAGCCGCTGGAAGATCACGAAAACGCGCTCGGCGTACTGCGACTCGATCCCGATGCCGTTGTCGGTGCAGCAGAACACCCACTCCTCGCCCTGGCGGCGAGCGCTGACGTGCACCCGCGGCGGGGCTTCGCCGCGGAACTTCACGGCGTTGCCGACCAGGTTGAAGAAGACCTGCGTGAGCAGGGTGCGGTCACCGCGGACCGTGGGCATGTCGTCGGCGGTGACGGTCGCCCCGGCCTCTTCCAGCCGGGTCTCCAGACTGCTCAGCGCGTCGCCGAGCGCCTCGCCCAGATCGACCGGCGCGTCGTCCTTCGTCCGGCCCACGCGCGAGAACGCCAGCAGGTCGTTGATGAGGGTCTGCATCCGCTTGGCGCCCTCGACCGCGTAGTCGATGTAGGCGTCGGCGCGCTCGTCGAGCCGGCCCTGGTAGCGCCGCTGCAGCAGCTGGCAGAAGCTGGCCACTTTGCGCAGCGGCTCCTGCAGGTCGTGGGAGGCGACGTAGGCGAACTGCTCCAACTCCAGGTTGGAGCGGCGCAATTCGTCGGTCTGGCGCTCCAGCAGCTCCGACTGCTCCTGCAGGGTCCTGCGGGCGGTGCCGACCTCGTCGAGGTCGTGCACGATGCGTTCGCGCATGGCGTCGACGTCGCGGCCGACGCGCTCGATCTCGGGCGGGCCGTGCAATTCGATGCGGTGGGCGTAGTAGCCCTCGGAGACTTGGACCAAGTGCCTGCCGAGTTCGTCCAGCGGCCGCAGAACCCAGCTCTGCAGCATGACCCACAGGAAGCAGCACAGCACCACCACGACCGCGCCGACCAGGACGAGCAGCGCCACGACCTGCTGAGTGGCCAGGGTCAGTCCGTCGCGGGCCTGCTCCAGCTCCTCGTCGATGCGCTGCTCGGCGCGGGCGCCCGCCGCGCGCAGGTCGTCGAAGCGCTCACGGCCCAAGCGGTAGTCCTCGGAGGAGATCTCCTCGTCGGCGTAGGCCTTCTCCAGAGTGGGGTCGGCGTAGTCCTCCTGCCAGGCCTCGCCGGCCTTGAGGAGCCGGTTGATGTAGCCGTCGACGTCGCCGTTCCGCTCGGCCACGGACCGCAGCTGCGGCAGGCTCTCACCGAGGTCCTCCTTGCCCTGCTGGTAGGGCGCGAGGAAGTCGAGGTCGTCGGTGAGGGCGTAGCCGCGGATGCCGTTGTCCATGTTGAGGTAGGCCGCCATGGTCTGGCGCACGGCGCTTTGGGCCGGCGTCAGCTCGTCGACCTGCCGGTTCAGGGACTCGCGGGCGTCGAAGGCGGCGAGGGTGATCGTCGAGACCGACGCGACCAGCACCACCGCCACCGAGGCGAGCAGGACGGTCACACGGCGGCGCAGCGGCCACCTTCTCACGGCCGGTCCTCATGGGTGATCAGCAGCATGGCGACGTCGTCCTGCAGCGGGCCGCCGTTGTAGTGCTCGGCCTCGTCGACCAGGTGCTCGGGCAGATCGACGATGGAGGTGCCGCGCGCCAGCACGTCACCGACCATGCGGCGCAGGCCGCCGACCTCCAGGCGGTTCGGGGGGCTGCCGTCGTAGGCGTCCACCAGGCCGTCGGTGTAGAGCATCAGGGTGGCGCCGCGGGGCAGCCGGAAGTCCTCGACCTCGGTTTCGCGGTCGGGGAAGACGCCGAGCGGCGGGCGGGGCGCGACGGAGACCTCCTCGACGCCGCCGTCCTGCAGGACCAGCGGCGGCGGGTGCCCGAACAGCCGGATCCTGGCGTCCTCGCTTCCGGCGTCGAGGCTGACCTGGCACAGGGTGGCGTACATCTCCTCTTGGGCCCGCTCGCTGATGAGGATCCCCTCCAGGGCGGGCAACAGCTCCTCTTCGGCCACACCGCCCATGACCAGGGCGCGCCAGGCGATGCGCAGGCTGACGCCGAGCGCGGCTTCGTCGGGGCCGTGGCCGCTGACGTCGCCGCAGAGGACGTGGGTGGTGCCGCCCTTCTGCACCGCGTCGTAGAAGTCGCCGCCGACCAGGGCGCGCTTGCGGCCGGGCCGGTAGAAGGAGCGGTGGCTCAGCGGGGAGCTGTCCAGCAGCACCTGGGGCAGCAGGCCGCGCTCCAGGCGCATGTTCTCGCGGGCGTAGAGCTCGGCCTCGCGCAGTTGGCGCGCGTTCTCATCGGCACGCTGGCGCTCGACGGAGTAGCGCAGGCTGCGCGCCAGCAAGGAGCCGTCGACCTGGCCCTTGACCAGGTAGTCCTGGGCTCCGGCGGCGACGGCGGCGATACCCTCGTGCTCGTCGTTGAAGCCGGTCAGCACCACCACGGCCGCCGCGGACGCGGTGGTCAGGACCTCGCGCAGCAGCTCCATGCCCCGAGCGTCGGGGAGGTTGAGGTCGAGCAGGACGCAGCCGCGGAACCCGGCGAAGTGCTCCCGGGCCTGGGCGAGGCTGCTCACCCAGGTGATGCGAGTGTCCAGCGCGGCGTCGGCGAGGAGTTCCTCGACCAGGAACGCGTCTTGGGTGTCGTCCTCCACGAGGAGGACGTCGACCGCCTCGGCGGTCGAGGGGGACTGCCGCTCCATGACGGCCTCAGCAGCGCGGCCGGCGTCGGCCGGCCACGTTCGCTCGGTATCGGTCATGGTCACGGGATCGTGTCCTGGTTTCCTGGTATCCACACATCGCCTCTACGTCGACCGGTGCGCGGTGCACGTCGTCAGCCGTTGTGGCAGTCAAACGATAGTCGCCCTGCACGTGTTGTCGCTAGCGGGATTGCACGGGAGAACATCGGTGGCGGCTGCTGGGGCACCGCTCCTTCGGTGCGCTCGATCGCACCTGCGTGCGGCCCCAGGCTACCCGCCCTCCGCGAGCGTGCTTTGTCGACACCGTGTCATCTCACCCTTGAACACCCCCGGATGTGCTGACATCATGTCAGCATCCCGCTCGGGACGACAGGCGACGAAGGAGGGCACGTGCCCGCTGAAGCCGGCCGCCACCCCACCGAGGATCCCGCCCCCGCCCCCCGCCGCACCGGCGCGGCGGTCCGACCGCCGTTCTCCGAACAGCTGAAACAGGCCACCCGGTCGGCGCACGACGACGCCGAGCAGCACGGATTCAGCCGCGCCCTTCTGCAGGGCGCGCTTCCCCGCGAAGGCTACGCGGCGATGGTCGCCCAGCACTACTTCGCCTACGTCGCGCTGGAGGAGGTCGGCCGTTCGCTGGCCGCCGACCCCGTCGCCGGCCGCGTCGTCGACCCCGCCCTGTTCCGGGTCACGGCCCTGGAGCGCGACCTGGCCGCCCTGTACGGCACCGGCTGGCGCAGGCGCATCGCCCCCACCGCCGCCACGCGCGCCTACACCGCCCGCATCGAAGGCACCGCCGAGGACCCCGCCCGCTATGTGGCCCACCACTACACCCGCTACCTCGGCGACCTCTCCGGCGGGCAGTTCGTCCGCACGGCCGCGGAACGCGCCTACGGCCTGGACGAGCACCGCGGTACCTCCTTCTACGACTTCTCCGCCCTGGGAAGCCTGCCGCGGTTCAAGGCGCGCTACCGCGCACAGCTCGACGTGCTGGATCTGGACGCCGCGGCCCGCCGCCGCGTCGTGGACGAGACCCGGCTGGCTTACCGGCTCAACGTGGCGGTACTGGCCGGCCTCGGCGCCGAGTTCGCCCCCGAAACCGCCGCCTGACCCGCGGGCGCACCCGGCGGCCGCACACCGGCAGGGCCGCCGAATACGGCTCCGCGCCCGCGACCGCGCGTGCCACCATGGAGCCATGCCCAAGATCTCGGCGCCCACCATCGCCGCGCACCGCGCCCAGACCCGCGAGCGCATCCTGGAAGCGGTGGCCGTTCTCACACGGGATCAGGGCATCGACGAGATCTCCATGACCGATGTGGCGGCCGCAGCGGGAATCACCCGCACCGTCCTCTACAACTACTTCCCCGACAAGCCGGCACTGCTGCTGGCCTTCACCGAGCAGGCCACCGCCGGGTTCGTCGACCGCTTCCAGCGCGAACTCCCCGACAGCGCCGGCGCCGCCCAGCGGCTGGAGTCCTTCGTCCGCCTCCAGGTCGAGGCACTGGCCGAACACCCCCACCCCGCCGCCGCCGAGTTGGGCGCCAGCCTCGGGCCCGCCGCTTACCAGGCGCTGGCCGACCACGTCGCGCCGATGCAGCGTCTGCTGACCGGCATCCTGCGCCAAGGCGTCGCCGACGGCGAGTTCGCCGCGGCACCGGTGGAGCCGGTCGCGCGGCTCGTGCTGGCGATGCTGGGCGCACAGCGCGTGCCGCTGCTGCACGGCGAGACCACCGCCGCCGACGCCGCGCGGCTGGTGTCGGACTTCACGCTGCGTGCGCTGAGTCCGGCCGCGGCCGGCGCTGTCGGCGACACCGTGTAGGGGCTTGCACACGCCGGGTTTTAGCGGCGGGCCCGGAACCCGGTCGCGGCCGGTCTCCGGTCGCGCAGCGATCCGCGGGGTGCGGCAGAATCGGGCATCGCCCAGCCCCCGCCCCCGGAGGACCCCGGTGTCCCTGCTGCTGATCCTGGCCGGTGCCGTCCTGGTCGCCGTCGCGATGTCCAACCGCGTCCCGCGGATTCCGGCCGGCCGCGCACCTCACCTGGTCCGGGCCCGGTTGACCGAAGCGGGCCGGGCCGCACTGACCGCCGTGGGCGGCAGCGCGCTGATCATCGCCTTCTTCCTGGCGCTGTCGGGCGTCTGATCCCGCACCGGCGCAGGGCCGCGGCGGGCGGCTCCGGCGACGCGCCGCGACTCAGGACAGCAGCGCACGCAGTCGGCGCCCCAGCAGGCGCGCGGCACCGGTGGCGGCCGCGGTCGCGGTCAGCGCCGCCGAAGCGGCCGCCGCCTCACGTGCGGCGCTGCGGTACTCCGCTTCGCGCTGGGCGGCCGCGCGCTGCTCGGCGGTGAAGCGGCCCACGCAGTCGCGCGGGTCGAGCTCCAGCCTGCGCCAGCGGCGCGGCCACACCGCCGGCGGGCGCTCAGGGTGACCGCGCAGCGCGACGGCCCCGGGCGTGGACGCATACGAGGAGCGCGACTTGAGCGGGCCGGGATCCGGTTCGCCCGAATCCGACTCGACCGGGTCGGGGCCGGTGTAACGCAGCGTTCCCGGGGCGTTGGCCAGCAACTCGGCCAGCAGCTGGGCGCAGGCGCGGGCGTCACCCAGCGCGGTGTGCTGGCCGGTGGGCCAGTGCCCGCTGAGGGTGTGGCAGGCCCGCGGCAGCGAATAGCGGGGAAGGTCGACCTGCGACCGCAGCGCCAGCAGTGTGCACAGCCCCGGGAGCCCGCCCGGCAACCCTGCCGGCAGCAGCTCCGAGGCCAGGAAGCGGCCTTCGAAGTCGAGTTTGTGGCCCACCAGCACCGCGCCGGAGAACAACCCCCGCAGCACGCCCACCAGCTCGGCGGCCTTGGGCGCGCCGACGACGTCGCTGGCGCCGATGCCGTGGAACTCCTGGCCGCTGATGGCGCGGCCCGGGTCGACCAGCGTGCTGAACTCGCGCAGCAGGGTTCCGTCGCCGCGCATGCGCACCACCGCGATCTCGCAGATCCGGGCGCCCTCGCCGGGGTAGAGACCGGTGGTCTCCACGTCCACAACGGCGTACTCAAGCTCGCGTGCGCTGCGGGCGGAGCTCCGGCGGCGGGTCACAGACCCCATCCGGACCATCCGCCCCGCGTCGGGTTCGGCGTCCAGCACTTCGTCCAGCCCCCGTCCGATCGTCATCGCGGCACCTCCCGCGGGCCGACACTACGACACGCGGGGAAGAGCGACGCCCCCGGAGACGTTGAACCACCGGCCGCTCCCCCGCGTCCCTGCGGGCGCGCCCCGAAGACCCGAGCTTCCCCTGACCGAGGAGTTCCCATGCCCCGAAATCCGCAGCCGCACTACGTCCCGCTGGTCGAAGTGGTCCGATCGGGATTCGGCGAGGGGGTGCACTTCGGCACGGCCGTGGGGCTGACGCGCCAGGGTGAGATCGGCTACACGCGGGGCGACGTCCGCGCACCCATGCTGCCGCGCTCCTCGGCCAAGCCGTTCCAGGCGGCGGCCGCGCTGCGCGCCGGAGCCCGGCTCGAACCCGCCCAGACCGCGCTCGCCGCCGGCAGCCACAGCGGCGAACCCCACCACGTCAAAACCGTGGTGGGCATGCTGGCCGACGCCGGGCTGGACACCGATGCGCTGCGCTGTCCCGCCGACTGGCCGCTGGACGGCGGCGAACGCGACCGGCTGCTGCGGGCCGGCGGCGCCCCCACCCGGCTGCTGATGAACTGCTCCGGCAAACACGCCGCCATGCTCGCCGCCTGCGTCGCCGGCGGATGGAGCACCGGCGACTACCTCGAACCCGGCCACCCGGTGCAGGAGCTGGTGCGCCAGGTGATCGAAGAGGCGTGCGGCGAGCGCGTCGCCCACACCGCCGTGGACGGGTGCGGAGCGCCGCAACTGGCCGTCTCCCTGGCCGGGCTGGCGCGCGGGCTGCGGGCCATGGCGTTCGCGCCGGACTCCTCTCCCGAGGCCCGGGTGCTGGACGCCATGCGGGAGTTCCCCGCGAACGTCGCCGGGGAGGGCCGGATCGACACCCTGCTGATGCGGCGGCTGCCGGGCGCGGCCGCCAAGATGGGCGCCGAAGGGGTCCTGGCCGTGACCGCACCCACCGGCGAGGCCGCGGCGGTCAAGCTGAGCGACGGCGACCCCTGGTTCCGGGCCCGCACCATGGCGGTCCTCGACGCACTGGAGGCCGCCGGCGCCGACGTCGACGCGGTACGCGACCTCGCCGAATCGGAAATCCGCGGCGGTGACGAACCGGTGGGGCGCCTCCGGTCGGTGTGACCGCCGCCCCGGCGGCGCGGGAACCGGCGCCGCACGCGGAATCGGGGCGCTTCGGGCCGCGTTGTCACCGTGCGGGACCGCGCCCGCGGCCCCGCACGGGACACGTTCGACGAAGGGCGGCAGATGGGCGAGATCGGCGACGTCGCGATCGCCGGGGCGGGAATGGCCGGGCTGCACACGGCCGAGTCCCTGCGCGAATCCGGGTTCGAAGGCCGCATCACGATGATCGGTGAGGAGCGGCACCGGCCCTACTCGCGCCCGCCGCTGTCGAAAGAGTTCCTCACCGGCAAGGGCGGGCCCGCCGGCGTGGACCTGCGCGAGGAGTCCGCGTTCGAGGCTCTGGACCTCGACCTGCGGCTGGGGCGGCGGGCACGGCTGCTGCGCCCGCACGAACGCGCCGTCGAGCTCGACGACGGCTCCGCGGTGACCGCCGACCGCGTGGTCGTGGCCACCGGATCCCGCGCACGCCGCCCCTCGACGGCACTGTCCGGAGTCCACGTGCTGCGCACCGTCGACGACGCCGAAGCGGTGCGCGACGCGTTCGCCACCGCCGAACGCGTCGTGGTCGTGGGAGCCGGATTCATCGGCGCCGAAGTCGCCGCAAGTGCACGCACCGCCGGGCTGGACGTCGTACTGGTCGAGGCCGCCGCCACCCCGCTGACCCGCGTGGTCGACCCGCGCGTCGGCGGCGTGTTCACCGAGCTGCACCGGGACCAGGGCGTCGACGTCCGGCTGGGCGTGGGAGTGGCCGGGTTCGAGGGCGACGGGCACGTCGAGCGCGTCCGGCTCGGCGACGGCACGGCGATCGAGACGCCGCTGGTGGTAGCGGGTCTGGGCGCGGTTCCCGAAACGGGCTGGCTGGAGGGGTCGGGCGTGGATCTCGCCGCCGACACCGGCGGGGTGCTCTGCGACGAGTACTGCCGCACCGCGGTTCCCGGCGTGTACGCGGCGGGCGACGTCGCGGCCTGGCCGTACCGGCGCTACGGCGGCCTGATGCGCTTGGAGCACTGGACGAACGCCGGCGAGCAGGCGGCCGCCGCGGTGGCCAACCTCCTTGCGGGCGACGGCGCGGGAACCCCGTACACACCGGTCCCCTACTTCTGGTCCGACCAGTACGGGATGAAGATCCAGCTGCTGGGGCAGGCGGCACCCGCCGACACCGCCGAGATCGTGCACGGATCGGCCGAGGACCGCAAATTCGTGGCGTTCCTCGGCCGGGCCGGGATGCTGGTGGGCGTGCTGGGGCTGCGCTCCACCCCGAAGGTGATGCGCTACCGCCGCCTGCTGAGCGAGCCCACCACGTGGCAGGACGCGATGGCCGCGGTCAGCCCTCGACCGTGATCGCCTGCTTGGGGCACATGCGGGCGGCCTCGGTGACCTCGGCCCGCAGGTCTTCGGGGGGCTCCTCCTGCAGGACGTTGAGGAAGTCGTCTTCGTCCACCTCGAAGACCTCCGGCACGACGCCCATGCACACCGCGTTGCTCTCGCACTGGTCGAAGTCGACGCTCACCCGCATGGTTCTCCTCGCTCTGCGCTCGCTGCCCGCTGATTCGCACCCGAGCCTAACGCCGGGCGCGGCGGGCGTTCGCGCGCACGGGCCCGCCGCACCCGGCCGGCCGCGGTCTCAGGTGCGGGCGAAGGCGTCGGTCGCTTCGATGAGGTGGTGCAGGATGCCGGGCTCGCTGAAGGCGTGGCCGGCGTCGTCGACCAGGTGGAACTGCGCCTCCGGCCAGGCGCGGCCGAGGTCGAAGGCGGTCTTGGCGGGTGTGCACACGTCGTAGCGCCCCTGCACGATCACGCCGGGGATGCCGCGCAGGCGGCCGGCGTTGTTGACGAGTTGGCCCGGAGTGAAGAACCCGCCGTGGGCGAAGTAGTGGTTCTCGATACGGGCGAACGCCAGCGCGTAGTCGGCTTCGGCGTGGTGGGCCCGGATCTCTTCGTTCGGCAGCAGCGTGATCGTCGAACCCTCCCACGTGCTCCACGCGCGGGCGGCGGCCAACCGCTCCTCGGGGTCGGGCGAGTTCAGCCGGCGCGCGTAGGCCCCGATGAGGTCGTCGCGCTCGTCCTCGGGGATGGGCGCCAGGTAGTTCTCCCACAGGTCGGGGAAGAGGTAGGAGGCGCCGCTCTGGTAGAACCACAGCAGCTCTTCGTTGCGCAGGGTGAAGATGCCGCGCAGCACGAGTTCGCTGACCCGGCGGGGGTGCTCCTGGGCGTAGGCCAGCGCCAGGGCGCTGCCCCACGAGCCGCCGAAGACCTGCCACCTGTCGACTCCGGCCATGACCCGCAGCCGCTCGATGTCCTCCAGCAGCGACCAGGTCGTGTTGGTGTCGAGATCGACGTCCGCGCCGCTGGCGTGGGGGGTGCTGCGGCCGCAGTTGCGCTGGTCGAACAGCAGCACCCGGTAGCGCTCGGGATCGAACAGCCGCCGGTGGTCGGGGCTGCACCCGGCCCCCGGTCCTCCGTGCAGGAACACCGCCGGTTTGCCCGCCGGGTTCCCGCACAGTTCCCAGTAGATCCGGTGTCCGTCGCCCACGTCGAGCATGCCGGAGTCGTAGGGTTCGATGGACGGATACAGCGTGCGCATGGGTGAGGCGTCCTTCGTCGCAGATGTGGCCGCGTCAATCCTAGAACCGGGAGCGTCGGCCGCGGAGCCGTTCCCCGCCGCCTCCGGGCGCGCCGCCGTGCGCCGGAACCGCCCGCAGTCCCGGGATCGGGCGAACCCGCACCGCCGGCGCCCCCGATTCCCTCCTGGGCACGGCAGCACGTCCGCGGCCCGGTATGCGGGGGCGGCCGGGCTCGGCGGCGCCCGTTCCGGGCGGCACCGCTCCGGGGCCGCACCCGCCGCATTGCGGAAGTGATCAGGGTCACATCCCCCGCATGGCCCGGGACGTGCCCCGCCGCCGGATCGGCGCCGGTGTCCGCGCGCGCAGCGCCGCGCACCGGCGCCGGAGGCGTGCGCGGGCACGTGTCGCGTTAGTGTTTCCGTGGGTCGCAGGGGAAACGGAAGAGGGACACAGAGGCATGCCCAACACGAACGACACACGCGTCGCCAGCTACCAGCCGCTGATCGCGCCCAAGGACCTCCTCGCCGAGCTCCCGATGGGGCCCGAGCGCGCGGCCCTGGTCGAGGACGCCCGCTCCGAGGTCACGCGGGTGCTCGACGGAACCGACGACCGCCTGCTGGTCATCGCGGGGCCCTGCTCGGTGCACGACCCCGAGGCCGCGCTGGACTACGCCCAGCGGCTGAAGGAACTGATCCCCTCGGTCGGCGACGACCTGTGCGTGGTGATGCGCGTCTACTTCGAGAAGCCGCGTACGACGCTGGGCTGGAAAGGCCTGATCAACGACCCGGGCCTGGACGAGAGCTACGACGTGCACCGCGGCCTGCGCACCGCCCGCAAGCTGCTGCTGGACATCGGCTCCATCGGCGTCGCGGCCGGTACCGAATTCCTCGACCCCATCACACCGCAGTACATCGCCGACGCGGTCGCCTGGGGCGCCATCGGCGCCCGTACCACCGAGAGCCAGGTGCACCGCCAGCTCGGCAGCGGCCTGAGCATGCCGGTGGGCTTCAAGAACAGCACCGACGGCGACGTCCAGGCGGCCGTGGACGCCTGCGGCGCCTCGGCGGCTTCGCACACGTTCTTCGGCGTCGACCCCGCCGGCGCGGGGTCGGTCGTCGTCACCGAGGGCAACCCCGACTGCCACGTCATCCTGCGCGGGGGCCGGCCCGGCCCGAACTACGACGCCGCGAGTGTGTCTTCGGCGCTGGACACGGTCGAGGCGTCCGGGCTCCCGCGGCGGCTGATGATCGACGCCAGCCACGCCAACAGCGGCAAAGACCACACCCGCCAGCCCGGGGTCGCCGAAGCGATCGCCGCCCAGGTGGCCGAGGGCCAGCGCGGCATCGTCGGCGTGATGCTGGAGAGCTTCATCGAGGACGGCGCCCAGAAGCTGGGCGACCCCGCCGACCTGACCTACGGACGCTCCATCACCGACTCGTGCATGGACTGGGCCACCACCGCGGACGTGCTGGGCGGGCTGGCCGAGGCGGTGCGCAAGCGCCGCTCGGCCTGAGCCCCGCTCCGCAGGACCGCCGCGTCCGGGCGGCGCCGCCTGTCCCGGGATCCGCCGGGCCCTGCCGCGGCCTCCCGCAGCACCGGCCGGACCGGTCAGCGGGGCTCCGGCCGGCGCCCCGCCACCGGTCGGGCCGTCCCCGGTTCCGCTGTTGCGCCCCGCGTCGACTCCGTCCCGCGTTCGCGCTGGTCGGCACGCTGACCGGGGCGCTTCGCGTGCCCTTAACTGTTCGTCCGAAAGGGGCGCTGTTAGCCTGGAACCGGTCGTTGAATCCGTACGGGAGAGAGTCCGTGCAGCCGGCACGGGCCGCCGAAGGAGCAATTCCTCCCCAGTGAACCTCTCAGGCGCGACGGACCGTACGGTCGAGACCACTCTGGAAAGCAGGGGCGTTCGGTCCCTCGCCGAAGGTGCAAGCCGCGTCCGCGCGGCGAAGCTCTCAGGCATCATGACAGAGGGGGAGGATGGCAACGCCTGTGACGAAACGACGTCCATCCTCTCGGGAGTGAGAATGACTGCGCCGGACCAGGGATCGGCACTGCGAACGACACCGCTGCACGCCGTCCACGAACAGGCCGGGGCCACCCTGGTCGATTTCGCCGGGTGGGAGATGCCGCTGCGCTACAGCGGCGAGCGCGCCGAGCACGCGGCGGTGCGCGAGACCGCGGGACTCTTCGACCTGTCCCACATGGGGGAGATCACCGTCAGCGGGCCGCAGGCCGCCGACATGCTGGACTACTCCTTGGCGGGGCACCTGTCCAAGGTCACGCCGGGCCGCGCCCGCTACACCATGATCACCGACGCCGACGGCGGCGTCCTCGACGACCTGATCGTCTACCGGTTGGCCGAGGACGAGTACATGGTGGTGGCCAACGCCGCCAACGCCGAGACCGTCGTGACCGCGCTCAGCGAGCGCGCGGCGGGCTTCGCCTGCCTGGTCGAGGACCGCTCCCCGGACTACGCCCTGGTCGCCGTGCAGGGGCCGGCCGCCGCCGACATCCTCGCCCCCCTCACCGACGCCGACCTGAGCACCATCAGGTACTTCGCGGGCTACTCCTACGACGTCGCCGGGCACCCGGCGCTGCTGGCCCGCACCGGCTACACCGGCGAGGACGGCTTCGAGATCTTCCTCACGCCCGGTGACGCCGCGCCCGACGTGTGGGCGGCCCTGCTGGAGTCCGGCGAGCCGCACGGCCTCGTCCCCGCCGGGCTGTCGGCACGCGACACGCTGCGGCTGGAAGCCGGTATGCCCCTCTACGGCAACGAACTCGGCACGGGGACCACCCCCTTCGACGCCAATCTGGGCCGCGTCGTCAAACTGGACAAGCCGGGTGATTTCGTGGGCCGGGACGCGCTGCAGCGTGTCGCGGACTCCGGCCCGCGGCGCCGCCTGGTCGGCCTGGTGGCCCGCGGCCGCCGTCCGCTGCGCAAGGACAACCCCGTCCTGCTCGACGGCGAACCCGTGGGCACGGTCACCAGCGGGGCTCCCTCGCCCACCCTGGGCACGCCCGTCGCCATGGCCTACATCGACAGCGGGGCCGACCCGTCCGCCGGCGAGACCACGGTGGACGTGCGCGGCCGCGCCGAGGCCGTCGACGTCGTCGACCTGCCCTTCTACCAGCGGGACCGCTGAGCTTCAGCGGGCCGAAACCGCGCACACCGCGTGCGGGGCCGCAGGCCGAGGCGGCAGAATTCGGCGAAAGCCCGACCGCCGGCGGTCCACGCGCCGACCGGGCCGGACGGCCCTGCGCGCACGGCGCCGCGCCATACCCGGACAACGACGACCTCCTGGAGAGTTGAATTGAGCGTTCCCGCAGAGCTGAACTACACGAGCGAGCACGAGTGGGTGGCGATCAACGACGGTGTCGCCACGATCGGCATCACCGCCTTCGCCGCCGAAGCGCTCGGCGACATCGTCTACGTCGAGCCGCCGGAGACGGGCGCCACCGTCGCCCCCGGCGAGACCTGCGGGGAGGTGGAGTCCACCAAGTCCGTCAGCGACCTGTACGCGCCGGTCAACGGCGAGGTCGTCGACGTCAACCAGGCGGCGGTGGACAATCCCGAGGTCATCGGGACCGATCCCTACGGCCAAGGGTGGCTCTTCAAGGTGGAGGTCGCCGAAGAACCGTCCGACCTGCTCTCTCCGGAGCAGTACACGCAGTTGACCGAAGGCGAAGGTTGATCACATGCCCTCTCAGCGGAATCTGCTCGATCAGTCCCTCGACCAGCTCGATCCCGAGGTGGCCGCAGCCGTCGACGCCGAGCTCGGCCGGCAGCGCGACACCCTGGAGATGATCGCCTCGGAGAACTTCGCTCCGCAGGCGGTGCTGGAGGCCCAGGGCACGGTCCTCACCAACAAGTACGCCGAGGGCTACCCCGGCAAGCGCTACTACGGCGGCTGCGAGCACGTCGACGTGATCGAGCAGCTCGCGATCGACCGGGCCAAGGAACTGTTCGGCGCCGAGCACGCCAACGTCCAGCCGCACTCGGGCGCCCAGGCCAACACGGCGGTGTACTTCTCACTGCTCAAGCCGGGCGACACCATCCTGGGCCTGGACCTGGCCCACGGCGGGCACCTGACCCACGGCATGAAGCTGAACTACTCCGGCAAGATCCTCAACGCGGTCGCCTACCACGTCCGCCCCGAGGACGGCACCGTCGACTACGACGAGGTCGAGGCGCTGGCCAAGGAGCACCGGCCGAAGATGATCGTCGCCGGGTGGTCGGCCTACCCGCGCGAGCTCGACTTCGAGCGCTTCCGCCGGATCGCCGACGAGATCGACGCGCTGTTCATGGTGGACATGGCGCACTTCGCCGGTCTGGTGGCCGCCGGGCTGCACCCCAGCCCGATGCCGCACGCCGACGTGGTGACCACCACCACGCACAAGACCCTCGGCGGTCCGCGCGGCGGACTCATCCTGAGCAAGGAGGAGTTCGGCAAGAAGATCAACTCCGCCGTCTTCCCCGGTATGCAGGGCGGGCCGCTGGAGCACGTGATCGCGGGCAAGGCCGTCGCGTTGAAGATGGCCGCCGGCGACGACTTCGCCGACCGGCAGCGCCGCACCGTCTCCGGCGCGAAGATCCTGGCCGAGCGGCTCATGCGCCAGGACGCGGTGGACAACGGCGTCCGGGTGCTCAGCGGCGGAACCGACGTCCACCTCGTACTCGTCGACCTGGTGAACTGCCGGCTCAACGGCAAGGAAGCCGAGGACCGGCTGCACGAGATCGGCATCACCGTCAACCGCAACGCCGTGCCCGACGACCCGCGGCCGCCCATGGTGACCTCGGGCCTGCGGGTCGGCACCCCCGCGCTGGCCACGCGCGGGTTCGGCGACGAGGACTTCGCCGAGGTCTCCGACGTCATCGCCGAGGCGCTCAAGCCCGAGTACGACGCCGCCGCGCTGCACAGCCGCGTGGAGGCACTGGTGCGCAAGCACCCGCTCTACCCGGAGCTGTAGGGGGGCGCAGCCTGCCCTCCTGGTGCGGCCGGGGCGCGTCGGCGTTGCGTCCCGGCCGTGCCGAACACCACTATCGTTCCTGCGCCCGCAAGGAGGGCAGGACCATGGCAATCAGCGTTTTCGACCTGTTCACCATCGGTATCGGGCCGTCGAGTTCGCACACCGTCGGACCGATGCGGGCCGCCCGCCGGTTCGCCGACGGGCTGGACGCGTCCGGGCTGGTGGAGCACACCGCCGCGGTGCGCGTCGAGCTCTACGGCTCGCTCGCGCTGACCGGCAAGGGCCACGGCAGCGACCGCGCCGTCGTCCTCGGCCTGCTCGGCCGGACGCCCGAGGACGTCGACATCGACGCGGCACCGGCACTGGTGGCGGACGTGCGCTCCCGGCACCGGCTGGCGCTGGGCGGCGGGCGGCACGAGGCGGTGTTCGATCCCGACACCGACCTGGAGTTCCGCCGCACCGAGACGCTGCCGGGCCATCCCAACGGGATGCGTTTCGTCGCCGCGGACTCCGGCGGCGGCGAGTTCCGGGCGCACACCTACTACTCGGTGGGCGGCGGCTTCGTCGTCGACGACGAAGCGGTGGGCGCCGACAGGATCACGGCCGACGACACCGACCAGCCCTACCCCTTCGCCAGCGCCGCCGAGCTGCTGCAGATCTGCCGCGAGACGGGGATGTCCATCAGCGCGGTCATGCTCGCCAACGAGCGGGCGTTCGGCCGCTCCGACGCCGCGATCCGCGAAGGGCTACTGGAGATCTGGCGCGCCATGCGCGCGTGCGTGCGCCGGGGCGTCACCACCGAGGGCACCCTGCCCGGCGGTCTGAAGGTCACCCGGCGGGCGCCGCGCCTGTACCGCCAGCTCGGCGGCCACTGCGAGGCCGCGGGCCTGTCCGGGCCCGACCACAGCGACCCGGGCGACCCGATGCGCGGCACCGACTGGATCACGCTCTACGCCCTGGCGGTCAACGAGGAGAACGCCGCCGGCGGCCGCGTGGTCACCGCCCCCACCAACGGCGCGGCCGGCATCATCCCGGCGGTGCTGCACTACTACGCGCACTTCACCCCGGGCGCCGACGACGAGGGCGCGGTCCGGTTCCTGCTCGCGGCGGGGGCGGTGGGCATCCTCTACAAGCACAACGCCTCGATCTCCGGCGCCGAGGTCGGCTGCCAGGGCGAGGTCGGCTCGGCGTCGTCGATGGCCGCGGCGGGCCTCGCCGAGGCCTGGGGCGCCACCCCGGCCCAGATCGAGAACGCCGCCGAAATCGCCATGGAGCACAACCTCGGCCTGACCTGCGACCCCATCGGCGGGCTCGTTCAGGTCCCGTGCATCGAGCGCAACGCCCTGGCGTCGATCAAGGCGATCAGCGCGGCCCGCATCGCCGTCCGCGGCGACGGCAGCCACTTCGTCTCCCTCGACAAAGCCATCCAGACCATGCGCGACACCGGCCGCGACATGATGGACAAGTACAAGGAGACCAGCAGGGGCGGCCTGGCGGTCAACGTCATCGAGTGCTGAGGCCGCAGCGGGGAGTCGGCCGGCCACGCTCGGCGGCCTGGCTGCTCCGCGGCGTGCGGCGTGGTATACCGGGGCCGCGATCGATACGCGTGCCGGCGTGCCGGGTGCGGCGGCGGATTGGCAGGGTGCCACGGTGCAGCACGGCGGACTCGGGTTGAACGCGGACCCCCACGGACCTTTCCACGGCCCGCTCGCCCACGCCTACGCGTGCGGCGCGCACATCCAGGTCGCCGGCGGCGGCGAGTGGAACAATCCGGTCGGCTGCGCCTGCTGCGGACCCGAGCAGAAGCGGGCCGGACTGTACGAGGACTGGGGAATCGGTTCTCCCGACGACTGGCGGCGGCAGACCGAGTCGCTGATCGGCGACCGGGACAGCAACTTCGCCGCGAGTGTCCTGCTGGAGCTGCGCCGGGTGTCGTCACAGGCGGTCGGACAACCGATCGACCCGGGGGTCTGGCGCGACGGCATCGCCCACATGTGCTGGCAGCACGGGATCGACGAAGCCTCCTACCGGCAGTGGGTGGACCTGGCCCGGCTGATCCTGAGCTACGAGGAGCGCTTCACGGCCGACGGCCTGCTGCCGCCCGGCGCGATCGTCCCCTCGATCAAGGCCTGGGATTTCGGCCGGGGCGCGAACATGGCGCGGTGGGGCGTGCAATGCGGCTACTCGGACATGCACACGTCGCAGACGTATGCGGTGCACGCGAGCGAGCAGGCCCGCCGGCACTACGCCACATGGGCGGAGTTCTCCGCGAGCTACATCCTGGGCCGGTGCCTGCACTTCGACAACGGCGAGTTCGGCCACTGGTACACGACGCCGCTCGACGTGCACCACCTGATGATGTCGCACCCGCAGAGCCCGTGGCTGCACGTTCCTTTCCGCGGCTGACCCGGGCCCGCCGGACGCCGCGGAACCGGTCGCCCAGCCGGGTGCGACGACCCGTGATTCGACGGATGCGCCGCGTGACGTACGTGGTGGAAGCTCGGGGCCCTAGCGAAAGGAGCCCCCGATGCGTCTTTTGACCCCCGTGCTGTCCGGGCTGGTGCTGGCCGCCCTCGTCCTGGCGCCGGCTTCGGCCCACGCCCAGGAGCGCACTCCCGTGCTGTTCGTCCACGGCTACGGCGGCGACGCCGGCAACTGGGACTCGATGGTCGCCGACTTCGTCGCCGACGGCTGGCCGGCCGCGGACCTGCATCCGATCAGCTACGACTACAACGCCTCCAACGTCGAGACCGCCCAGCTCATCGCCGACGAGGCGGACGCCCTCCGCGCCGAGTCGGGAGCCTCCGAAGTGGACATCGTCGCCCATTCCATGGGGTCGCTGTCCTCCCGCTGGTACCTGAAGTTCCTCGGCGGCGACGCACACGTCGGCGACTGGGTCTCACTGGCCGGGCCCAACGAGGGCTCCTCGGTGGAACTGCCGTGCGTGCAGACCGAGCCGTCGTGCCAGGAAGTGGTCGAAGGATCGTCCTTCCTGACGCAGCTCAACTCCGGCGACCCCACCCCCGGTGACGTCTCTTACACCACGTTCCGCTCCCTGTGCGACCTCATCGTCCGCCCCTCCTACAACGTCACCATCACGGGCGCCGACAACCGCTACGCCGGTTGCGTGGGCCATACCTCATTCGTGACCGACGACGACGTGTCCGACGAGGTCCGCGCGGTCCTGAGCTGAGGCGCCGAGCCTGCTCGGACTCAACGGATCTGCGCATCCGGCAGCGGTCCTGCCTCCGGGAATGCCCGGGGCAGGACACAACGCTGAGCAGGCGGCCCGGCCGCCGGCCTGCGGACCGGGCCACCGCGCCGCCTAGAGCCGCCCCGCCTTCACCAGCCCCAGCAGCGCGGTCCATGCGGGCCGGGCGAACGTCAGGTGCGCGGCGGCGGCGTGCGCGGAGTCGCGGACGGCGACGCCGGTTCGGGGATCGTTCGCGACTTCGACGCAGTTCTCCCGGAAGGAGTAGCTCGACTTCCGGAACCGGGCTGTGGAAGGGGTGAGGCCGGCGTGCGCACGTTCGTCGCCGGCGGGGCCGCGGCCGCTTGCGGCTAAGCGGTGCGCCCGGGCTTGGGTGGGGAGGTCCATAGCATCGGCGTTCCCGCCGATGCGGCGCCGGGAACCAGTTACCCGCAGGTAAAAGGAAGTCTTCCCCGGCCCCGCCTCCCCCGAAGGTTGCCTACATCCCGCCGGCGGCCCGCTCGCCGCTCGCCCTGCCCGAAGGGTGCGCCCACGGACGGCGCCGCCACCGGACACCCGATGTTTTTGGAAATAATCCTTCCTGATCTGTTGACGGGGCAGCACGAGAACTCTTAGGTTTCTTGACACTTCACGTGCGGATCCGATCACTCAGGGCGAATCCGTCGGAATACCCCCGGATTCCCGCCCATTCCCCGCTCACGGACGCACGGACACTGGAAGGAGCCCCCCTCGTGAACGCTCCCCGACCTCCCCGGCACACCCGCCGTAGCGGCCGCCCCGCCGGCCCCTTCGCCCGCTTCCCGCGGCTCTCCGCGACCCTGGCGGGCGCCGCCGCACTGGCCACGCTCGGCGTCGCCGCGGCCGCCGCTCCCGCCCTGCTCGACGGCCCCGCCCCCGCCTCAGCCGCCCCCGCCGCGGCGGCAGAAGGCCAGTGGCTCACCGGGTACTGGCACAACTTCGACAACGGCTCTACCACGCTGCCGATCAGCGAGGTCCCCTCCGCCTACAACATGATCGCGGTGGCCTTCGCGGGCAACGCCTCCTCCCCCGGCGGCATCACCTTCGACGTCGCCGAAGGAGAGCTGGACGGATACACCGACCGGCAGTTCAAGGACGACGTGGCCGCGGTCCAGGCCGAGGGCCGGAAGGTCGTCCTGTCCGTCGGGGGCCAGAACGGCCACGTCGACGTCACCGACGCCGCCGAAGCCGCCAACTTCGCCGACTCCGCCTACGCACTGATGCAGGAGTACGGGTTCGACGGCATCGACATCGACCTCGAACACGGCATGAACGCCCATTACATGGAAGAGGCGCTGCGGTCGCTGCGGGCCGACGCCGGCTCCGATCTCATCATCACGATGGCGCCGCAGACCATCGACTTCCAGGCGCCCAGCTTCGCCTATTACCAACTCGCAGAGAACATCGGCGACATCCTGACCATCGTCAACATGCAGTACTACAACTCCGGGACCATGCTGGGCTGCGACGACCAGGTCCACGCGCAGGGCACGGTCGACTTCCTGACCGCCCAGGCCTGCATCCAGGTGGAGCTGGGGCTGCGCCCCGACCAGGTGGGACTGGGGCTGCCCGCCACCCCCGACGCCGCGGGCGGCGGCCACCAGCCGGCCGGCGACGTCGTCCGCGCCCTGAACTGCCTCGAAGAGGGGCGCGACTGCGGCTCCTTCGCCCCAGCGAGCCCTACGGGCCGATGGGCGGCGCGATGACGTGGTCGATCAACTGGGACGCAACGAACGGCTACGCCTTCGCCGACACGGTCGGCGCCCGGCTGGGGACCGGTTGATCCGCACAGCGGCCACAGCCGACCGGCCGCATCGCGCGCCGCCGCGGACAGCGCGGGCGTAGCGTTCGCAACCGTCCCTCCAGGCGGCGGCCCGGCCGCGGCATACCCCCACCGCGGCCGGACCCCCACCGCGGCCGGACCGCCGCCGCTCCCGGCGGTCGCGTCCCCGGCCGGCGGCTACGCGCCGACGTCGCGGTGTGCGCCGTAGGGGACCGGGTCGCACGCCGGGGGCTCGCCCCCGACGGGCAGGAACGTCGGCCGGTGCCGCATCCCCTGAGCCGGAACGACGTCCTCGATGACGAGCGCGTCGTCGTCGCCGGTCAGATCGATCCGGGTGCGGCCCTCCGACGCGGCGTCCCCCGCGGACCGTCGGGCAGGCCGGAGGGCGCCGGGCCGGCGGCGTGCGGAACCGGGCTGTCCCGCACACCGCCGGCGGCGACCGCCCCGAGGCGGTACCGGCTGATCGGACCGGCGGCCTCAGACCACCGGCAGGCCGACCCCCCGGATGCTCGCGGCCACGCCGTCGCTGGCCTCGGCGGCCTCGCGGCGCTCGGGAGGAACCTCCCCGTAGAGGGTGGTGCGCTGGCGCAGCGGGCGGCCGGTGGGGCCGACCAGCGCCCGGATGTCGCTGATCGTCTTGAACGAGCCGTTGTCGGAACCGGCCATGCGGCTGATGGTCTCCTCCATCAGCGTGCCGCCAACGTCGTTGACACCGCCCGCCAGCAGCTCGCGGCAGGTGTCCTCGGCCATCTTCACCCACGAGCACTGGATGTTGTCGATACTGCCGTGCAGCAGCAGGCGCGCCAGCGCGTGCACCGCGCGGTTCTCCCGCACGGTCGGCCCGGTGCGCGCCAGCCCGGCGAGGTAGATCGGCGCGCCGGTGTGCACGAACGGCAGCGGAACGAACTCGGTGAAGCCCGGGCGGCCGTTGCGCTCCAGCGACCGCTGCTGCAGCGACCGCAGCAGCTTGATGTGGGCCACCCAGTGCCCGGGAGAGTCCACGTGGCCGTACATCATCGTCGACGTGGTCGGGATGCCGAGGTCGTGGGCGGTGGTGACGACGTCGATCCACGCCGAGGCGGGCAGTTTGCCCTTGGTCAGCACCCAGCGCACGTCGTCGTCGAGGATCTCGGCGGCGGTGCCGGGCAGCGAGTCGACGCCGGCCTCACGCGCCCGCTCCAGCCACGCCCGCACCGAAGAGTCGGTGCGGGCGGCGCCGTTGACCACCTCCATCGGGCTGTACGCGTGCACGTGCATGCCGGGCACGCGTTCCTTGACCGCGCGGGCGAGGTCGAAGTAGGCGCTTCCCGGAAGGTCGGGGTGGATGCCGCCCTGCATGCACACTTCACCGGCGCCGGCCTCCCACGCTTCGGCGGCGCGGTCGGCGACCGCATCCAGCGAAAGGGTGAAGGCGTCGGCGTCGTTGCGGCGCTGCGCGAAGGCGCAGAAGCGGCAGCCGGTGTAGCAGACGTTGGTGAAGTTGATGTTGCGCGTGACGACGAAGGTGACGTCGTCGCCGACCGTGTCGCGCCGCACCCGGTCGGCCAGGCCGGTCAGTTCCTCCAACTCGGGTCCGTCGGCGTGCAGCAGCGCCAGCGACTCCTCGTCGTCGAGCCCGGCGGGGTCGCGTTCGGCGTGCTTGAGGGCGTCGCGGATCTCGGGGTCGAACCGGCGCGGCGCGCCGGCACCCGGTTCGGGGCGGGGCATGCGCTCGCGCAGTTCGTCCCAGTCGCCGTAGACGGCGTCGAAGTCGCCGCGGCGCTCGGCGGTGCGGCCTTGGGAGTCGATCGCGGTGTGCAGGTCGGTGCGTCCGCTCGACGTGTGCTGGGGTTCGGGCTCCTGCCAGGGGCGGCCCACCACCTCGGCGTCCTCGCGGGCCAGACCGGTTTCGGGATCCGCGAGTGCGGCGACGTGGCCCAGCACGCGCGGGTCCAGCCACGGCTCCCCCTGCCGGACGTACTCGGGGTAGACGGTCAGCCGCTCGTGCAGCCGGAATCCCGCCTGTCCGGTGCGCTCGGACAGTTCCTCGATCTGGGGCCACGGGCGCTCGGGGTTCACGTGGTCGGGCGTGAGCGGCGAGACGCCGCCCCAGTCGTCGATGCCCGCGCGCACCATGAGCGCGTACTCGTCGCCGATGAGGTTGGGCGGAGCCTGGATACGCGCTTTGGCGCCCATCACCAGGCGGGTGACGGCGATGGTGGCCGCCAGTTCGGCGAGTTCGGCGTCGGGGCGGTGCATCATCGCGGTGTCGGGCTTGGCCCGGAAGTTCTGCACGATGACCTCTTGGACCGCCCCGTACTCGCGGGCCGCCCGGCGCATCGCGAAGATCGTGTCGGCGCGTTCGGCCGTGGTCTCACCGATACCGATGAGCATGCCGGTGGTGAAGGGGACGGTGCAGCGGCCGGCGTCCTCCAGCACACGCAGCCGCACCGCAGGGTCCTTGTCGGGGCTGCCGTAGTGCGGCTGCCCGCGTTCGGTGTGCAGCCGCTCGGAGGTGGTCTCCAGCATCATCCCCATGGAGGGCGCGACCGGCTTGAGCCGCTGGAAGTCCGACCAGCTCAGCACCCCGGGGTTGAGGTGGGGCAGCAGGCCGGTCTCCTCCATGACCATGATCGCCATCGCGCGGACGTAGGAGAGCGTGTCCTCGTAGCCGCGTTCGTCCAGCCACTGCGAGGCCTGCCGCCAGCGGTCCTCGGGGCGGTCGCCGAGGGTGAACAGCGCCTCCTTGCAGCCCATGGCGGCGCCTTGGCGGGCGGTCTCCAGCACCTCGTCGGGCGACAGGAAGGGGGCGTCGAGGTGGCCGGGGGCGGTGGCGAAGGTGCAGTAGTGGCAGCGGTCGCGGCACAGCCGGGTGAGCGGGATGAACACTTTGCGGCTGTAGGTGATGGTGTCGGGGCGGCCCGCGGCTTCCAGCCCGGCGTCGCGGACACGGCCGGCGTGGCCGAGGAGTGCGTCGAGGTCGTCGCCGCGCGCGTGCAGCAGGACCTCGGCTTCGGCGGGGTCGAGGGTCTTTCCGTCACGGGCCCGGGCCAGCGCGCGGCGCATGGACGAGGGAGCGGGGGCGGATTCGTCGGGTTCGCTGTTCCGATGTCCGGCACGAGTCATGGTCGGCACGATACGGCGGGGCCCGCGCGCTCCCCATCCCGCCCCGCCGGGGGCCGGCACGTGTGCGCGAACGCACGGGGGGACGGCGGTCGGTGCCGGTTCCGTCCCGACGCCCGCCGACCCCCGCCCGCCGGTGGTCGTCGATCTTGTAGCTACCGTCACGGGAAATCGCTTTCACGCACCGTAGCTACAAGATCGACGGAAGGAACATGGCGACGAAGGGGGCTGAACCGGGCATCCGGCACCGGTCAGGCAGGGGTGCCTGACCTCTTCCGCGCGCGGATCAGCACGATGCTGCCGCGGGTGTTGGGGCTCCTGGCGTCGCCCAGGGCGATCAGGGGCACCAGCGGGGCGGCGGCGTTGAATCCGACGCGGCCGCCCTTGGCCGAGACCGACAGGTAGGTGCGCTCGGCCAGCGGACCGCGGAACTGGTAGCTGTGGTCGAGCACCTCCAGGCCCTGCTCGTCGAGCAGGCCGGCGAGCGACTCGTGGGTGTAGGTCCGCTTGACGCGGTAGCGGGTGCTGTGCGCGGCGAACAGGTGCGGCCAGCGCTCGCGGCGGGACAGGCAGTCGGCCGACATCACCAGTTCGCCCCCCGGTTTGAGCACCCGCGCCATTTCGCCCAGCGCCGCCGGGCCGTCGTCGAAGTGCTCGATGGCGCAGATGGACAGCACCTTGTCCACCGACGCGTCGCGCAGCGGCATGCGCAGCGCGTCGCCCTCCACGAGCTCCGGCGCATGGCGCAGCTTGGCGCCGCGCTCCATCTTGGCGCGCGCCAGGTCCACGGATACCGCATCGGCCCCGCGGCGCCGGGCCCGGCCGGCCCAGTATCCGTCGCCCCCGGCGACGTCCAGCACGGTCTGGCCGCGCAGGTCCGGCCCCAACCAGCGCAACAGTGTAGTGGCCTCGCGGTAGCGGCAGACATGGACCTGGTTACCGGCGAAGGCGACGACGTCAGGCATTCCCACGCGCCACAGCCTACGGTACGGGATCCCCGGCACCGCGGGAGGTTCCCGCGGAACGCGGAAGACCTGCACGCCCCGCATCAGCGATCTGTCAGGGCGGCGGCAGCGGCGGCGGTTAGCGTTTGCGTCCGACGGCCGCCTCGGAGCGGACGCGAAACGGGAGGTGGTGCACGATGGCGACGGCGCCGCCCTGGGAGGCCCTCGTCGAGGGCGGGCCGCACTCCCCGAGCCTCGCGGTCCGGGGGCGCGACGGCCCCGGGGCGCCCGTGGTCCTGCTGCACGGGCTGGGCGGCACCCTGGAGGAGTGGGATCCGGTTGCGGGGCTGCTCGCGCCGCGGCACCCCGTCTACACCTACGATCTGCGCGGCCACGGACGCTCAGCCGACGGCGATTGGACGGTCGACGGCTGTGTCGACGACCTGGCCCGCGTGATCGAGCGGTTCGGGCTCCGCGCACCGGCGGTGGCGGGATACGGCCTCGGCGGCGCGGTGACCGCCCTGTTCGCCGCCCGGCGCGCCGACCTCACGGCGGCGGTGAGCATCGACGGCTTCGCCCGGCCGGACGCAGACGTCGTCGCCGCGCACCTCGGTATCGCCGTCGAGCGGGCCGCAGCCGCCGCGGCGACGGTCCGCGCGTTCCTGGTGGACCAGCTGGCCGCCGCCTGCTCGCCGATGCCCGCCGAGGTGTTCGACCGGCTGGTGGCCGGTTACCGCACCGGCGTCTGGGAAGTGCCCGGCGCGGTGGCGGAGGCCACGGCGCTGCGGGCGTCGGTGCGCGAGGACCGCCTCGTTTCGCTGCGCCCGGGCCCGCGCGCCGTACGGGCGATGTCGGCCGACCTCGACGCCCGTGAAACCGACGGGCCGGCCGCCGACCCGCGGGTCCCCACGCTGGCGGTGGTCGGCGACGGAGCCTTCCCGCCGATTCCCGGCGCCCCCGCCCTCCTCCGCGAGGTCCTCGCCGCCCGGGCCGCCGGCGAACTCGCCGCCCCGCCGCGGGCCAACCGCAGCGCCCAGCGGCTCGCCGCGCCGTACCCGGCCCACATGACCCGGCCGGAAGCGGTCGCGGACGCGATCGAGTCCTTCCTCACCGGCCCCGCATCGGGGTAGGGGGCCGCGGCCGCCGTCGCGGCCCCGGCCCCTACAACCGCTTTCCCGGACGCCGGCGGGACTAGGCTGGCGGGGTGCTGAACCGCCTTCGCAGCAACCGGTGGGTGCGCCTGGCCGTCGTCGTGGTCGTGCTGGCGTGCGCCGGGTTCGCGCTGTACAGCCGCTGGGAGGAGGCGCGCGAAGCGCTGGCGGCGCTGTCGCCGTGGGCGGTGGCCGCGTCGCTGCCGGCGGCGCTGGCCGCGCTCGGCGCGCAGATGCTGGCCTGGCGGGCGATCCTCGCGGGTCTGGGGTCCCGGCTGCCGGTCGGCACGGCTGCGCGGGTGATGTTCCTGGGGCAGCTCGGCAAGTATCTTCCGGGGTCGGTGTGGGCGTTCGTGGCCCAGGTCGAGTTGGCCCGCGACCACGATGTCGCGCGGCAGCGCGGGGCCGCCGCGACCGTGCTGGCGGTGGCGGCGACACTGACCGTGAACCTCGCGGTGGCCGCCGGAACCCTGCCGTTCGTCAGCACCGATGCGGCGCGCCGCTGGTGGTGGCTGCTGGCGCTGGCGCCGTTCCTGCTCGCCCTGCTCCATCCGCGGGTGGTGACGGGGCTGATCAACGCGGTCCTGCGGCTCGTGCGCCGGATCCGGGGGCCGCGGGACGGAACCGGGAGCGGCTCGCTGCCGGCGGCCGCAGAGCTGGAACGCGCGTCCGGCCGCGGCATGGCCGGAGCGCTGGGCTGGTCGCTGGCCGCGTGGGTCCCGCTGTCGGTGCACGTGTGGGTGCTCGTCGCCGCCGCGGGCGGCGGGGCCGACGTCCGCGCCCTACCGGTCGCCGCCGGCGCCTATGCGCTGGCCTGGACACTGGGACTGCTGGTGGTCGTCGCCCCCGCCGGGCTGGGCGTGCGCGAACTGGTGCTGGTGGTGTGCCTGGCGCCGGTGCTCGACCCCGGATCCGCGCTGGTGGTGGCAGCACTGTCCCGCCTGTCCATGACCGCCGCCGACCTGGTGTGGGCCGGCGGCGCGCTGGCGGTCACCCGCTCGGCCGCCGGACCGCGTCCCGCCCCTCCCCCGGCGGGCGGGGCGGAGGCCGGCGGCGGGCGGGGCGACGCGTCCGCCGGTTGAGCCCGCACGCTCGGCCGAGCGCCGAACCCTCGGGGCGGTGGCCCCGGCCCGGAACGGCTCTCGGAGGGGCGCGCCGGGTCCTACACCTCCGGCTGCGCCATGTCCGCGCCGTCCACCGGCGCACCGTCGCTCCCGCCGCCGTCGGCCGCGTCGCTGCGCAGCGGCGGCACCCAGCCGGACTCGGGATCGTAGCGGCGCACGACCTTCCCGGGGACGCCCGCGACGACGCTGTGGTCGGGGTAGGCGCCCGGCCGCACCACGGATCCGGCCGCCACGACGCAGTTGCGACCCAGCCGCACGCCGGGCAGTACGACGGCGTGGGCACCGATCCAGGTGCCGTCGCCGACGCGCACCGGGTCGTCGGCGGGCCACTGCCGGCCCACCGGCACGTCGACGTCGGCGTAGACGTGGTTCTGGTCGGTGATGTAGACGTAGGGCCCGGTGAAGACGTCGTCGCCCAGTTCGATCGAGCGGTGGGCGACCAGGTGCGAGCCGCGACCGATCGTGCACCCGTCGCCGATGCGGATCAGCGGCCCGCCGGAACCCAGCTCCTGGCCGGGCACCATGCCCGCGGTCAGGGTCATATCGGCGCCCACCAGCGTGTGGGCGCCCAGCGCGATCCACGGTTCACCGAAGACGGTCGCGGGCGGAAAGGCGATCGAGGTCCCCGTCCCGTAGGCGGCGAAGCGGCGCGCCGCGCGCGAGCCGGAACGGATATCGGCATGGCTCCGCGCCCACGCCCACAGTCGGCGCAGGATCCAGGACACCAGTCGTGACACCCGCATCCCCAAATCTACTGGTCGGTAATGAGGAGATGCCCAGTTTACGGCCGGTGCCCCGGCGACCGCGTACCCGTGGCCGCCCTCGGCGCCGGCGACGGCCGCCCCGGTAGGGCGACGCGCCCCGTCAGTCCCGCCCGGGTTCGGTCACCTCGCCGCGGCGGAAGCGGGCGAGGTCGGAGTCGGCTGCCAGGCGGTCGAGAACGCCGGGCTGGACCGCCTCGATCGAGTCGAGGGCCTCGCGGACCGTGCCGAACCACCACTGCTGCGGCTCGTAGTCGGGCATGAGCCCCATCGCCTGGTCGAGGTGGTCCAGGGCCTCGTCCAGGCGGTTGACGGTCAGCGCCACCAGGGCGTGCCGCACCAGCACCCGGCCCAGTCCGGTGCACACCTCGGGCCGCGGGTCCCCCCGGGCCGCCAGCACGAACGCGCCCACCGCGTTGCCGGTCCACCCCAGGTAGCCCTCCAGCTCGGGCTCGTCCAGGGACTCGTCGTCCATGCGCGCGAACATCGACTTGACCGCCAGAGCCGCCAGGAAGTCGGCGATGGACAGGTACTCGCGCGCGAGATCGGGCGCGCGCCGGGCGATCTCGTCCAGCCGGTCCACGTCGACGAGGTCGCGCACCGCCGACTCGGCGGTCGTGGCGGCGCTCTGCGCCCCGCTGTCGTCGCCGAGGTGCTCGCGGGCCCGGGCGAGCATCATGCACACGGCGATCACCTGGAAGGTGAGCTCGGCCCCCTCTTCGGGGCCGTGGGCGGGCTGATCGCTCAGCACCCGGACCGCCTCGGCGAACAGGGGCTCCGCGGCGGCGTAGTCCCCGGCGTCGAAGGCCGCGGCCGCCCGTTCCAGCAGCTGCGACGTGTCCTGCGGCTGCTCCGCTCCGCCCGCTGCGTCGCCGCCCTGGTCGAACAAACCCACCCGTACTCCTCGTGATCGCGGATCCCGCCGTGTCCGGCGGTGGGAGACCTGCGCTGAAACCGCCATTCTGGCATTGCGCCGCCGGACGCCGGGCACGGCGGCGCCGGACGGGACCGCGCCGGCGGAGCGGCGCCGCGCGGGCACCGGTCCGCCGGCCTCCGGCTCAGCCCGACAGGTGTTTGAGCACGTCCTGGCGGGTCACCACGCCCGAAGGTTTGCCGTCGCGCAGCACCACGACCGCCCCGGCCTGGCGCAGCAGCTCCACGCAGCGGCTGACCGGCTCGCCGGAGCCGACCACCGGCAGCGGCGGGCCCATGTGCCGCTCGACCGGATCCTCCAGTTGCGCCCGCTGGCTGAACAGCGCGTCCAGCACGTCGCGCTCGGCGAGGGCGCCTACGACCTCGGCGGCCATGACGGGCGGCTCCTCCTTCATCACCGGCACTTGGGAGACGCTGTATTCGCGCATCACCGACACCGCGGTCCCGACGCTCTCGTGGGGGTGGATGTGCACGAACTCCGGCAGTTCGCTGCCCTTGGCCGCGAGGACGTCGCCGGCGGCGGGTTCGCCGGTCTCCTCGGCGAGGAAACCGAAGTCGGCCATCCACTCGTCGTTGAAGATCTTGCTCAGGTAGCCGCGGCCGCCGTCGGGCAGCAGCACCACGATGACGTCGTCGGGGCCGGCCCGCTCGGCCACACGCAGGGCGGCGACCACCGCGAGCCCGCAGGAGCCGCCCACGAGCAGCGTCTCGTCGCGGGCCAGGCGGCGGGTCATCAGGAACGACTCCTTGTCGCTGACCGGGATGACCTCGTCGCAGACCGAGGGGTCGTAGGTCTCGGGCCAGATGTCCTCGCCCACGCCTTCGACGAGGTAGGGCCGCCCGCTGCCGCCGGAGTAGACCGATCCCTCCGCGTCAGCGCCGATGACGCTCACCCGGCCGTCGGAGACCTCCTTGAGGTAGCGCCCGGCCCCGGTGACGGTGCCGCCGGTGCCGATGCCGCATACGAAGTGGGTGATGCGGCCGCCGGTCTGCTCCCAGATCTCCGGGCCGGTGGAGTGGTAGTGCGAGTCGGGGTTGGCCTGGTTGGCGTACTGGTTGGGCCGCCACGCTCCGGGGACGGTTTCGGCCATGCGCTCGGAGACCGAGTAGTAGGAGTCGGGGTGGTCGGGAGCGACGGTGGTCGGGCAGACCACGACTTCGGCGCCGTAGGCCCGCAGGACCGACAGCTTGTCGTTGCCGACTTTGTCCGGGCAGACGAACACGCAGCGGTAGCCCTTTTCGGCGGCCACGATCGCCAGGCCGACACCGGTGTTGCCCGAGGTGGGTTCGACGATGGTCCCGCCGGGGCGCAGCGCGCCGCTCTTCTCGGCTTCCTCGACCATGCGCAGGGCGATGCGGTCCTTGACCGATCCGCCGGGGTTGAAGTATTCGACCTTGGCCAGAACGGTCGGGGCGAGCCCACTGGTGACCTTGTTCATCTGGAGCAGGGGGGTGTCCCCTACGAGGTCGATCAGGGTGTTGTGCACCCGCATTGCTGTGCCCCTCTCACGTTCAGCGCCGTTGCTGAAGGCCGCCCGCGCCCGATCGGGGGCGGGCCGCCGCTGACCCGACTCTAAACCGGAGGCACTCCGCCGCGCTCCCCGCACGAGCAGGGAATCCCAACGGCTTCGCCGCCCCCTTGCGCGGACCATCGGGTCTACCCGGCTGACTCGGCGGTGACACTTCGCAGTCGCGGCGGCGCCGGGCACGTGAACCGTCGCGCGTGCGGGAACACCGACGGTCGGAACGCCGTTCCAGCGGGTGCGGTCCTGCACGGGAACCGTCGCCCGCACCGCTCGGGCGGGCCGCGAGGACCGACCGCGCTTAGCAGGGAGGCGGACATGATGCTGCGCGCCGCACGTGCCCGGCGGATCGCGACGGCCACCGCGTTCGGCGGCGGCGGTCTGACTCTGCTGGGGGCGTCGACCGTCGGTCTGCTGTACGTGCAGGCCCGCCATGCGGTGAAGACGGTGGGATCCACCCGGTGGCAGGCGCCCCGGGTCAACGGCGTCTACGGGCACGGCGGGGGCCGGCCGATCCGGTTCGCGATGATGGGCGACTCCACCGCGGCGGGGTTCGCCGTCGCCGAGGCCGACCGGACGCCGGGAAGCATGCTGGCGTCGGGCATCGCCGCCGTCGCCGACCGCCCGGTGCGGCTGCGCCGCCTGGCCCGTACGGGCGCCGTCTCAGCGCACCTTCCCGTCCAACTGGACAAGCTGCGCGACCATCCGCCCGACCTCGCGGTGATCTTCATCGGCGCCAACGACGTCATCCGCCGGCAGCGCCCGACCGAGGCGGTGGCGCAGCTGCGCGGTGTCGTGCGCGAGCTGGTCGGCGCCGGCACCGCGGTCGTGGTGGGTACCTGCCCGGACCTGGGCACGGTCCAGCCGATCGGGCAACCGCTGCGGTCCCTCGCGCGCCGCGCCTCACGCCAGCTGGCCGCCGCCCAGACGATCGCGGTCGTCGAGGAGGGCGGCCGGGCGGTGTCCCTGAGCGACCTCCTGGCGTCCGACTTTCTGGCTCAGCCGGAGGAGTTTTTCGGTCCGGACCGTTTCCACCCGTCCGCGAAGGGCTACGCCTACGCCGCGGCGGCGGTGCTGCCCTCAGCGTGTGCGGCACTGGAACTGCTGCCCGAGACCGCCGGGCCCGCCGCCGGGATCCGGGAGTCTCCGCTGCCGGTGGACCGGGCCGCGACCGAGGCCGCCGAGGCGGGCGGCAGCGAAGTCAGCCGGGCCGGCGCCGACGACCGCGGGCAGGCGCCGCGGGGACGCCGGTGGGCGGCGCTCGTCCGGCGGCCCCGCACCGCGGGTGCGGATCGCGGCGGGGCCCGTGCGGCGGACGCCGAGGGCACCGGCGGGGATAGCGCCGCCGCGGCGGGGGGTAGCGGTCGGGATGCGCCCGGCTATCCGGCCCCGGAGATGAGCGAAGGCTCCGCGACAGGCTAACGTCGGGTACCACACCGACCGACCTACTGGTCGGTAACCGTCCCGTACCAGAAAGGCCGCGGACATGCCCGAAGCCGTCATCGTCGCAACCGCCCGTTCGCCGATCGGACGCGCGTTCAAAGGCTCCCTCAAAGACCTGCGCCCCGACGACATCACCGCCCAGATCGTCTCCGCCGCGCTCGCCCAGGTCCCGCAGCTGGACCCGAACTCCATCGACGACCTCATGCTGGGCTGCGGACTGCCCGGCGGCGAACAGGGCAACAACCTCGCCCGCGTCGTCGCCGTGCAGCTCGGCCTGGACACCGTGCCCGGAACCACGCTGACGCGCTACTGCTCCTCGTCGCTGCAGACCACCCGGATGGCCTACCACGCCATCAAGGCCGGCGAGGGCGACGTGTTCGTCTCGGCCGGCGTGGAGATGGTCAGCCGCTTCACCAAGGGCAACAGCGACTCCCTGCCCGAGACCAAGAACCCGGTGTTCGCCGACGCCGAAGAGCGCACCGCCAAGCGCGCCGAGGGCGGCGCCGAGACCTGGCACGACCCCCGCGAGGACGACCGGCTGCCCGACGTCTACACCTCGATGGGCCAGACCGCCGAGAACGTCTCCCAGATCCGCGGCGTCTCGCGGCAGCGCCAGGACGAGTTCGGCGTGCGTTCGCAGAACCTGGCCGAGCGCTCCATCGACAACGGGTTCTGGGGCCGCGAGATCACCCCGGTGACCACGCCCGACGGAACGGTCGCCGACACCGACGACGGGCCGCGCCGGGGCACCACCTACGAAAAGGTCTCCCAGCTGGAGCCGGTCTTCCGTCCCGACGGCACCGTGACGGCCGGCAACGCCTGCCCGCTCAACGACGGCGCCGCCGCGCTGGTCGTCATGAGCGACACCAAGGCCGCCCAGCTCGGCTTGACGCCCATCGCGCGCATCGTCTCCACCGGGGTGAGCGGCCTGTCCCCGGAGATCATGGGCCTGGGCCCGGTCGAGGCCTCGCGCCAGGCGCTGGCCCGGGCGAACATGAGCGTCGGCGACATCGACCTCGTCGAGATCAACGAGGCCTTCGCCGCGCAGGTGCTGCCCGCCGCCGACGAACTGGGCATCGACATCGACTCCCAGCTCAACGTCAACGGCGGTGCGATCGCCGTCGGCCACCCCTTCGGCATGACCGGCGCCCGCATCACCGGAACGCTGCTCAACGGCTTGGACTTCCACGACGCGACCTTCGGGCTGGAGACCATGTGCGTGGGCGGCGGCCAGGGGATGGCCGCCGTCTTCGAGCGCCTCAACTGACCCGACCGGCACGACCGGCAGCCGCGGCCGGGGCGGCGGGGACGGCTCCCGCCTCCGGCCGCGGCAGGCCCGGCGACACGGGCGATGCGCGCGAACGTGTCGCCGAGGCGAACGGAGGGTGATCGGGACGGGACGCGGGTCCGACGAATCCACCGGGTAAAAGACCGCCCGGAGGTCTTGTCCGAACCGTGATGCTGGTGCAGTGTCGCAGGTAAGTGCCACTCACCTACGGAGGTGCCAATGTCGGTAACCCACTCGCCGGAGCTGCACGCGCGCTTGATCGAAAGGATCCCGACCGTCACCGGCCGCGAACTCAGCGAGTGGTTCGACACCCTGGAGAAGGGCCCCGGTCTCACCCGCTGCCTGGAACGCACCAACTGGCTCGCCGACGAGTACGGCCTCAGTCACGGCTACGCACAGGCGATCGTCCAGGAGCACGACCGGCGCCGCCGCAACCGCATGCCCGTCCCCGACCAGCGCACCGGCAGCAGCAGCCGATGATTCCCGCACCCCGCGCCCGCGCCGGCACTGTGAGCACGGCGACGCCCCGCCCGGTCCGACCGGGCGGGGCGTCGGTGTTTCGGTACCCGCTGCGCGGGGGCGGGGTCGGGCGGGGCGGCCCTTCCCGTCGAACTACCCGCCGACTACTCGCTGAAGAGCGACTTCAGAATCCACAGCAGGCGCAGGATCTCGATGTAGAGCCAGACGAGAGTGACCGTCAGGCCGAAGGCGAGCTGCCAGGAGTACGTGCGCGGCAGCCCCGCGTTCAGCGCGTCCTCGACCTGGCGGAACTCGATCATCAGCATGGCCGCGGCCAGAGTGACCGCCAGCAGCGAAATGCCCAGGCCCAGCCAGGAGGGCTCGCGCAGACCGAGACCGCCGCCGCCCATGAACATCGCCGCCACGAAGTTGACCATCAGCAGCAGGACGAGGCCCATGGTGGCGGCCGTGACGACCTTGACGAAGGTGCCGGTCACCCGGATGATCCGGAGCTTGTAGACGGCCAGCACCGATCCGGCGGCGAACAGCGTGCCGATGACCGCCTGGGTCACCAGCGCGCCCATGGCCATGCCGTTCTGGGCCATCAGCGACATCTCGAAGATGCCGCTGAGGCCGCCGACGAGCAGGCCTTCGAGGGCGGCGTAGGTCAGGATCAGCGCCGGATTGGTGGACTGCTTGAACGCGATCACCAAGCCCAGGACCAGTCCGCCCAGGGCTCCGATCAGCGCCAGGCCCATGCCGAGGGCGCTGCCCGACACGGCCAGGAAGTAGGTGGGCGCCGCGGTCAGCACGACCAGGCCCAGCGACATCGCGGTGCGCACCACGACGTCGTCGATGGTCATGCGGTCCGCGGAGGAGGGGGACTCGGGCGCGTAGCCGGGGCGGGGGGAGCCCCCCTGGGGGTGGCCGTATCCGGGCTGGGGCGACGGGTGCCCGGCCTGATACGGGGCGCCCTGGCCATACGGCGCCTGACCGTATCCGGCCTTGCCGGACCGCATCGCCCGCTGGAGAGCGGGGTTCGAACTCCTCATCGCCATGTCTGAGTAAGCCTTTCCAGGGGCGTGACGTGTCTGCCGCCAACGTAACGTACGGGGCCCCTGCCGGGTTCCCGGCGGCGGTCACAGCTCGGCTGCGGCGAACTCCGGCGCGCGGCGCGGACACGCCCGGGGCGCCCCGGACCGGGTCGGATCCGCCGATTGCGGCGGTGAGAAGGAACTCGGCACAGCTCCCCGCCGTCCGCCCGCGGGCGGACGGCGGGGCCGCCGGGCGGCCCCGGCGGGGGTCAGCCCCGGGTGAGCAGCGAGCGGGCGAAGAAGGCCGCGTTGGCCGGGCGTTCGGCGAGCCGGCGCATGAAGTAGCCGTACCACTGGTCGCCGTAGGGCACGTAGACGCGCATCCGCCGCCCGTCGGCGGCGATCCGGCGCTGCTCGTTCTCCCGGATCCCGTAGAGCATCTGATGCTCGTAGTCGTCGGGGCCGCGGCCGCTGGAGTCGGCGAGTACCCCGGCGATCGACACCAGCCGGGGATCGTGCGAAGCCGCCATCGGATAGCCCTCCCCCTCCATCAGCACACGCAGGCACCGCACGTAGGAGCGGTCGACCTCGCCCTTGTCGCGGTAGGCGACCGACGCGGGCTCGTCGTAGGCGCCCTTGCACAACCGCACCCGCGAACCGGCGCCGGCGAGATCGCGGCAGTCGCCCTCGGTGCGGCGCAGGTAGGCCTGCAGCACCGCCCCCGCCCACGGGAAGTCCACGCGCAGCTCGCGCAGGATGGACAGCGTGGAGTCCACGGTGGTGTGGTCCTCCATGTCCAGGGTGACGGTGGTACCCGCCCGCGCGGCGGCGTCGCAGATCCGCCGGGCGTTGTCCAGCGCGATCTTCTCGCCGTCCTGCGGCAGGAACTGCCCCACCGCCGACAGCTTCACCGAGACCTCCGCGCGCCCGGCGACGCCGGCGGCGTCCAGCTCGGCCAGGAGCCGGGTGTAGGCCTCGACGGTGTCGCGCGCCCGGGAGGTGTCGGTGGTGTCCTCACCCAGGTGGTCCAGGGTGACGAGGCGGTCCGCGGTGAGCTGCTCGACGACCGGCAGCGCCCGCTCCAGCCCGGAGCCGGCGACGTACTTGGACACCAGCCCGCGGGTGACGGGCGCGCGCTCCACGAGCGTGCGGCAGGCACGCGACCGCGCCGCGGCCAGCAGTGTCGTACGAAGCATGTGTGACCTCGTTCTCGTCGTGCCCGCCGGCCCGATCGCGGACCGGCGGCGCTGCTCAGCTGGTGCCCGCCGGGACCGCGGCCGGTCGGGCCGCGGCCCCGGCGGGGCGCGCCCTACCTCTGGTGGGGGTAGGACGAGGCCTTCGGCGGGACGAAGTTCTCCTTGATCGAGCGCGGACTGGCCCAGCGGGCGAGGTTCTGGGCGCTTCCGGCCTTGTCGTTGGTGCCGGAGGCGCGGGCGCCGCCGAAGGGCTGCTGGCCCACGACCGATCCGGTCGGCTTGTCGTTGACGTAGAAGTTGCCCGCGGCGAAGCGCAGCGCGTGCTGCGCGGTCTCGACCGCCTTGCGGTCGTCGGCGATGATCCCGCCGGTCAGCGCATAGGCCGAGCCCTGGTCGACGACGGAGAGGATGCGCTCGTAGTCGTGGTCCTCGTAGACGTGCACGGCGATCACCGGCCCGAAGTACTCGGTGCGGAACACGTCGTTGTCGGGATCGGTGCCGACCATGACCGTGGGCCGCACGAAGTAGCCGGTGGAGTCGTCGCAGGAGCCGCCGGCGATGATCTCCAGCGTCTCGTCGTCGTGCGCCCGCCGCAGGACGCCCGACAGCGTGTCGAAGGACCGGCGGTCGATGACGGCACCGAGGAAGTTGCCCAGGTCGGTGACGTCGCCCATGGGCAGCGCCTCGACCTCGGCGACCAGGTCGTCGCGGATCCGCTCCCACACCGAGCGCGCGATGAAGGCGCGCGAGGCGGCCGAGCACTTCTGGCCCTGGAACTCGAAAGCGCCGCGGACGACGGCCGTGCGCACCACGTCGGGGTCGGCCGAGGAGTGGGCGACGATGAAGTCCTTGCCGCCGGTCTCGCCGACGATGCGCGGGTAGGAGCGGTAGGTGTCGATGTTCTCGCCGACGGTGCGCCAGAACCGGCGGAACACGCGGGTGGATCCGGTGAAGTGGACGCCGGCCAGGTCCGGGTCGGCCATCACGACCTCGGATACGTCCGCGCCGTCGCCGGTGACCATGTTGATGACGCCGGGGGGCATGCCCGCTTCCTCCAGCAGCCGCATCAGCAGGTGGGCGGCGAACTGCTGGGTGACGGCGGGCTTCCACACCACGACGTTGCCCATCAGCGCCGGGGCGGTGGGCAGGTTGCCGGCGATGGCGGTGAAGTTGAACGGGGTCACCGCGTAGACGAAGCCCTCCAGCGGGCGCTGCTCGACGCGGTTCCACTGCCCGGCGGGGCTGTAGGGCTGCTCGGCCATCAGCGTGCGGGCGTAGGAGACGTTGAAGCGCCAGAAGTCGATCAGTTCGCAGGCGGAGTCGAGCTCGGCTTGGACGGCGGTCTTGGACTGGCCGAGCATGGTGGCCGCGTTGATGGTCTGGCGCCATGGGCCGGCCAGCAGGTCGGCGGCGCGCAGCAGGACCGCGGCGCGCTCGTCGAAGGGCATGTCGCGCCACGCCGGCGCCGCCCGCTTGGCCGCGGCGACGGCCCGGCGGGCGTCGTCGGTGGTGGCGGTGCCGAGGGTGCCCAGGACGTGAGCGTGGTTGTGCGGCTGCACGACGTCCACGCGCTCCCCGCCGCCCATGCGGCGCTCGCCGTCGACCGTCATGGTCAAATCGACGGGTTCCTCGGCCAGCTCGGCCAGCGCAGCGGTCAGTTCGTCCCGCTCCGGGCTCCCGGGCGCGTAGCTCAGTACCGGCTCGTTGACCGGCGTCGGGACGTTGGTCACGGCGTCCATGGGCCCTCCCTCGATTCATCGGTGGAACCGGACAAAACTAGAAGACCCACCCATCGGTCCACCTTGTCGCGAAAGCCACGATTCACCGAGTGCGTTTGGCCGATGAGACAAAGCGCGATGGTCCACAATGGACCGCCATGAACGTTCCCTCAGATCCCTACGGAACCTCCGCCGCGGCCGACGCCGCAGGCGAGGGCGCGGGTATCCCCCTGCGCAGGCTGCTGCTGGCGGTGGGCGACCCGCTCGTGGACGTGCTGGCGGCGCCGGCCGGGCTGGATGTGCGAGTGGACAACGTCGTCATCGTCGACCCCGAGGACGAGGCCGAGGCGTTCGCCGGCGACCTGGTGCTGCTGATCGGGGCGCGGGGCAGCGCCGCCCGCCACCTGGTGCGCGCTGCCGCGCGGCGCGGCGCCGCCGCCGTGGCGGTCAAGGTGCATTCCGACGAACCCGCCTACCCCCCGCCGCAGGGTTGGGCGGCCGCTTCGAAGGCGCGCCGCGGGGGCGACGAGACCGCTCTGCTGCGCAGCGAGGCCGGCGACGCCGGCGTGGCGCTGCTGGGGGTGCGCCCCGAGGTGCGCTGGGACCAGCTGCAGTCGCTGTGCCGCAGCGTGCTCGACGACGCCCGGCTGACCGCCGATGCCGACCTGGGCGAGTCTACGGGCGACCTGTACTCGCTGGCGCAGACGATCTCGGCGCTGACCGGCGGACTGGTGACCATCGAGGACGCCGCGAGCCGGGTCCTGGCCCATTCCAGCGGCGAGGAGGCCGACGAGCTGCGGCGGCTGTCGGTACTGGGCCGCCGCGGCCCCGAGCAGTACCTCGCCCTGCTGCGCGAGTGGGGGGTGTTCTCCCGGTTGCGCGCCGGCGAGGAGGTGGTGCGCATCGACGAGCACCCCGAGTTCGGCATCCGGCGGCGCCTCGCGGCGGGCATCCACGCGGGGACCCAGCCGCTGGGCACGATCTGGGTGCAGGAGGGTTCCGCCCCGTTCGCCGGGGACGCCGAGGAAGCGCTGCTGGGCGCGGCCCGGATGGCGGCGCTGCACATGGTGCGCCACCGCACCGAGGCGACGGTGGGGCTGCGGCTGCGCGACGACCTCCTCGCGAGCCTGCTGGAAGGGGGCGTCGAGGCCGCGGCACTGGCCGACACCATCGAGGTCGGCCGCGACCGGCCCGCGCTGGTGGCGGCGTTCGCGCTGGCGTCGGGCACCGACGCACGGGGCGATTCCGCCGGCGCCGAGGAGACCGACCGATCCGGCCGGGAGCTGAACCGGCGGCGGCTGGTGGACCTGATCACCGTGCACACCGCCGCCTACCGCCGCACGTCGCTGGTCACGCTCGTGGGCGGGCGGATCTACGTGCTCATGCCCGACCTGTCCCGCGCGGGCCCGGGCGGCACGGACTCCGCGGGCGAAGCGGCCCGCAGTTCCGCGGAGTCGGCGGTGCTGGCGCTGACCCGCAAGACGGTGGAGGCGGCCCGCTCCACCCTGGGGGTCACGGTGCAGGGCGCGGTGGGTTCGCCGGTGGAGTCCCTGGCCGCCGTCCCCGGCTCCCGCGCCGAAGCCGACCGGATCCTGGACGCCATGGGCCGCGACCTCGCCTTGGACGTCGCGACGATGTCGGACGTACGCACCCACGTGCTCATCAGCGAGACCCTGGCCTACCTGCGCGGGACGCCGGCCCTGCGCGATCCGCGGGTCAGCGCCCTGGCCGAGCACGACACCGCGCAGGGGTCGGACCTGGTGGCGTCGCTGCTGACCTATCTGGAGGACTTCGGCGACGTCCGCACCGCAGCCTCCCGGCTGCACATCCACCCCAACACCCTGCGCTACCGGGTCCGCCGGGCCGAGTCGGTCAGCGGCATCGACCTGTCCGATCCGACCCAGCGGCTGTTCACCCACCTGCAGCTGCTGATGGAGCGGGGAACATGACACGCCGCGAACGCGCGCGGCCGCTGATACCGCAAACCACCCGACAGACCGTAAACCCGTAGCCGGCCCCGGGGCTCGCTCATGCCGTGAGCACCCTGCTGAGGGACTGCACCGTGCCCCGTGCGAGATCTTCGCTTCCTCCGCTTCGGCGCACCAGCGCCGGAAGCTTCGACTGCGTTTCGTGCTCGGCCGCACCGGGCTTCAGGGATCTGCGGCGCATCGGCGCATCGGCGCATCGGCGCCGCGGCGCCGTGGCCGCCGGGCGGTAGGGCGCGCCTTCCGCCCGGCTCCGGTGCTCACGGCGTCATGGTGTCGAGGATCGGGACCAACTGCTCCTCCTCGTAGGCGAGGTGGGCCTCCAGCTCGGCGGTGAGCCGCTCGACCTCCGCCTGGACGGCGGCCGGATCCGGTGCGGTGCCGTCGAGCTGGGAGCGCAGCTGCTCCAGCAGGGTGTCGACGCGCTTGTGCTCCTCGCCGAGGCGGGCGACGACGCCGGCGAGCTCGGGGCGGGCTTGGGCGATGACCGGGAACATGCCGGTGTCCTCCATCGTGTGGTGGTGGGCCAGCCCTTGGCAGACGGTCAGGCAGTTGATGCGCAGCTGGGCGCCCAGTCCCGGACCCGAGCGGGCGATCTCGTCGCGGACGATGGCCAGTTCGCGGCGGAACGCGTCGTGGACGGCGAGCAGCCCTTGGCCCGGGCGCTGCTCGACGGCCTCGCCGCCGACGGGTTCGAGGGCGACGACGGGGATGGTGCGCTCGGTCATGGCCTGGTATTCGGCCCAACCGGGGTCGGCTTCGACGGCGCGGGCGAACACGGCGTCGCGCTCCTCGCCTTCGAGTACGACGGCGTCGCATTCGACGGTGAAGACCCCGTTCTCGACGGTGACGCGCGGATCGGCACGCAGGTTGTGGAACCAGGCCGGGTGGCGGGGGCCGCCGCCGGCGGAGGCGATGACGACGCTGCGCCCACCGTCGGGCAGATAGGCGACGGGAACGGTGCGGGGCTCGCCGGAGCGTGCTCCGGTGGTGGTCAGCAGCGCGAGGCGGGCGCCCTCGAACATGCCGCCGACGCGGCCGTTGTTGGCGCGGAACTCCTCGATGACCGCCGTGTTGAAATCGGCGGCGTCGGCGTGGCCAGGGGTGTGCTCATCGGTCATGCGGTGTGTCGCTCCAAACAATGTGATCGGCTGCCGCGGCACCGGGTCCGGCGGCAGCGCGCACGGTCCGCTCGGCAGGAAAGCGGGACGGGTGCGCGGGCACTCGTCGATCGGTGGTTCGGCGAAGGCGCGTCGACGCTGCTCACCGGCCGTAATCGCGGCGGGACCAGGGCTGGAGCGCACCGGAGCGTCCCGGCGCTCGGCTGCGTCGGGCTCGGAGGGGTGCGGGCGGTGTGCCGAGAGGCGGAGGCACGGCGCACGGCGCCGCCGTCGAGGGCGGCGACACGCGGGACGCCTCAGGCGGTGCGGGGCACCGCGGGAAGCGGGGACGACGCGCGGCTTCGCAGAGGGTCAGGCGGCACCGGTGAATCGGATACTCACGACATCATCCCCCTCGGACGCTCAGGGTGCCGCCCACACGCCGCATCCGTCCCCGGCGGCGGTCGGCACACGGGATACCCAACCCCACGCGCGCACGGCTGTCAACGCCCGCCCGAGTCCCGCGCGCGGCCGGATCCGGCCGCTGCCCCGCCACGAGCCCGGTCGGCGCCGGATCGGGACGGGGCACAGGTCCCGCCGGTCTCCCCGCGGCCGCGTGTTCTGCCGCGCCCTGAAGCCGATGCCGCTCCCGGAGTTCGCGGTGCGGTCACTGGTGCGCGCGCCGCCGCCGGCGCGCGCAGCGTCGTACCCCCGGTCGGACTCGAACCGACACTTGTGACCCTTTTAGGGGGCCTGCCTCTACCATTGGGCTACGAGGGCGGCACCATCATACCGGGGATGGTCGATTCAGCGGGATTCGCGCGGCTTCGGCCTGGCGACGGAGGAAACGGCCGCTCTGCGCCGTACTCGTCGCCGATTTCGGCGCGCCACGGCCTGCGAACCGACAGGTCCGCAACCGCGGAGGACCGCGCCGCGGCACAGGCGGAACCGCACCCGACAAAAGCGGCCGGCCCCCTTTCGGGGACCGGCCGACGTTCGTGGCGCCTGCGGCGCCGGAGCATCAGCTGACCCGGCGCAGCAGCTGGCCGTTCTCCACCTGCGGTGTGGCCGCTTCCTCGAAGGCCTGGCGCGGCTCGTCCATCTCCGGAAGCGCGGCGTAGTCGCGCCGCAGAACGAAGCCGACGATCCAGTCCGCGAGGACACGGGCCTTCCGGTTGAAGGTCGGCACCGCGTAGAGGTGGTAGGCCCGGTGCGCGTACCAGGCGAGCCGGCCGGTCAGCTTGATCCTGCCGAACAGCTGGGCGGCGCCCTTGTGCAGCCCCAGGCCCGCGACGGCGCCCAGGTTGCCGTGCGCGTAACGGGTCATCTCCCGGCCGCGCAGGGCGGCGATGACGTTGTCGGCCAGCACCGGGGCCTGGCGCACCGCGTTCTGGGCGTTGGGCGGGTAGAAGCCGCCCTTGCCGTCGGGCACCTGCGCGTTGTCGCCGCCGGCGAAGGCGTTGTCCACACCGTTGACGGTGAGGTAGTCGCTGGTATCGATATGGCCCTTGGGGCCCAGCGGCAGGTCACCGGCCTGCACGACCGGGCTCGGCTTGACACCGGCGGTCCACACCAGCGTGCCCGCGTCGAACTCGGCGCCGTCGCTGAGCTTGATGCGCTGGTCGACGGCCGATTCCAGGAACGTCGACAGCCGCATGTCGATGCCGCGGCGCTTGAGCTGGTTCAGGGTCCGCTCGCCGACGTCGGGGCCGACCTCGGGAAGGATCTTGTCGGCAGCCTCGACCAGGTAGAAGTTCAGGTCGTCGACGTCGATGGAGGCGTACATGGACGTGGCGTCGCGGGCCAGGTCCTCCAGTTCGGCGATCGCCTCGGCGCCGGCGAAACCGCCGCCGACGAAGACGAAGTTGAGCGCCTTGCGCCGGATCTCGGGGTCGTCGGTGGAGTCGGCGATGTTCAACTGGTCCAGCACATGGTTGCGCAGGAACACGGCTTCCTCGACCGTCTTGATCCCGATCCCCCACTCGGCCAGCCCGGGGATCGGCAGCGTGCGGGACACGGCGCCGGCGGCCATCACGATGTAGTCGTAGCCGATCGCGCGCGGCTCGCCGACCACGGGCTCGAAGTCGACCGAGCGGTTCTCGTGGTCCACGTGGATGACGCGCCCGGTGAGCACCCGCACCCGCTCGAAGACCTTGCGCAGCGGCACGACGACGTGGCGCGGGGAGATGCTGCCCGCAGCGATCTCGGGGAGGAACGGCTGGTAGGTCATGTAGGAGTTGGGGTCGACGATCGTGATGCGGGCTTCGCCCGGCCCCAGCTGCTTCTCCAGCCGCCTAGCGGTGTACATCCCCAGGTACCCGCCGCCGACGACGAGTACATGCGGGATCTTCTCATCGTCACCGCCGCCGTGCACCAGGCGGTAGTTCCTGCCTTCGGTCATCGCGCATCCGCCCCTGAGTCCCGTTCTACGCCCCTCGTCCAGGACGCAAAGATCGGTAAGTCTTCGTTGACTGGCATGTTCCCGTTCGGCTTTCGAAGGAAAGAATGCTCTTCTTTGCCAAGGGAGCCGAGGATCTCTCCCTCGCCTTGCTTGTGCATTCTTTCACAAGCCCCGCGTAACATTAAAGCGAGGAGTAGTACAGGTTTAGACCATGATATGCCTGCATTGACGTCCATCCGTGCAGGTCAGCGACCTTGTGAACGGATTCACGCGTCAGTTCGCGCGTGACGCGTCTCACCGGGAGCCACGGGGGCGGGCTCCGCGAAGGCCGCGGCACTGGGGCGCGGCCCCGCGGCGGCCGGGGACGGTCCCGCCGGGGGCCTGCGGCCCGGGCTCACTCGCCGGCGGCGCCCTGCGGCGTCTCGTCCGCCTCGTCCGTATCGTCCAGGCACAGGCCCCAGGCGATTCCGTCGAGGATGTCGTGCTCGCTGGCCACGAACCCGCTCGCGCCGGTACGCGCCACCACGCGGGAGAGGACGAGTGCACCCGCACCGATCACGTCGACCCGGCCCGGGTGCATGACACCGATCGCGGCCCGCTGGTCGTGGTCCATCGCCAGCAGTTCCTCGGCGATCTCGTGCACCCGCGCAGCCGGGACCCAACTGTGGTGGATCCGCTCGGCGTCGTACTCGGGCAGCTCCATGGCGATGCCCGCGACCGTCGTGGCGGTGCCGGCCACGCACACCAGCGAGGCGGCCTCCTTCAGCGCCACCGACTCGGCGGCCTCGTCCAGCGCGGCGTCGACGTCGGCCGTGGCCGCGGCGATCTGCTCGGCGGTGGGCGGGTCGGCGGCGAGGTGGCGCTCGGCGAGGCGCACACAGCCGACGTCGACCGAGCGGGCCGCGCGTACCGCGCCCTCGCCGTCGGGAATGTCGCCGGGGTCGGGCCGGCCGAGCACGAACTCGGTGGAGCCGCCCCCGATGTCGACGATCAGGAACGGAGGGGCGAATCCGGCGTCGTCGTCCTCCAGCTCGGCGGTCGCGCCGACGAAGGACAGCTCCGCCTCCTCGTCACCCGTGACCACCTCGGGCTCGACGCCGATGATCCCGCGCACACCCTCGACGAACTCGTCGCGGTTGCGCACGTCGCGGGTGGCGCTGGTGGCCACCATGCGCACCGACTCCGGTCCCGGCTCCACACCGTTCTCGCGCATCAGGTCGGCGTACCCGCGCAGCGCGGCGAACGTCCGCTCCAGCGCCTCGGGCGTGAACTCGCCGGTACGATCGACGCCCTGGCCCAGGCGGACCACCTCCATGCGCCGTTCGAGATCGACGAGCCCGACTTCCTCGTCCTCCATCCCGATCAGCGCCGAGATGAGCAGCCGGATGGAATTGGTGCCGCAGTCCACGGCGGCCACGGTGGTCACCTGGTCGTCCCCTCGATGTCGTCGTCCGCGTGCGGATGCCCCGCCGCGCTTTCGGCTGCGCCGTCGCCGCCGTCCCCGCCGGCGCACACGCAGGGCCCGTCGGCCCACCACTCGGGCAGCGCGTCCAGCGCCTCGCGGCCGAAGGGGTTGGAGCCCGGCCGCGCCAGCTCGTGGGCGACCAGCGCGTGCAGGCACTTCACCCGCTCGGGCATGCCCCCGGTACTCTGCATCCCCTCGGGCAGCGGCGCGGAACCGTCGCGCCGGGTCTGCTCGGTGCGCTCGCCCAGGTAGTCGCGGTGCGCCCGCTCGTAGGCCTCCCGCAGTTCGGGGTCCTCGGCCAGGCGCTCCTGCATCCGGCGCATCGTCCCGCCGGCCTCCAGGGTGCCGATGGCCGAAGCCGCGCGCGGGCAGGTGAGGTAGTAGAGCGTGGGGAACGGGGTGCCGTCCTCCAGGCGCGGCGCGGTGCGCACCACGTCGGGAAGCCCGCACGGGCAGCGGTGGGCCACCGCCCGCAGGCCGCGCGGCGGGCGCCCCAGTTGGCGCTGCACGGTCGCCGCGTCGGTGTCGGAGACGCGGTCGGAGGCGGCTGTGCTGCGGTCGGCGGAATCCATCGCGCACTCAGCCTAGCTCCCGGCGGCCCCTCCCCGCGCACGACCTGCGCCGCGCAGAGGCCGCCGCGCGGCGCGCGCACGGGGTCCGCCCTTCCCCCCGACCGTACTCCCGGGCTAGGGGACCGCACGGTGCCGCACGGCTGTGACCGCGTGTCAGCCGGTCGGTTCGGCCTCGGGGATCCCCTGCTCCCGCTGCGGATCGTCGGCCTCCAGCACGGACTTCCACAGCCGGGTGAACCACGGATCGCCGGAACCGGTGTCGTCGGCGGCGTCCTGCTCGTCCTCGTCGGAGACGACGACGTAGGCGCGCTCATCGGGGTAGTGGTAGTGCAACCGGGTGCGGGCCTCGCGCTCGATGTAGGCGGGGTCCCGCAGGTGTTCGCGGCGTTCTCGCAGCTCGCCGACGGCCTGCTCAGTCTGGGCCTTCTCTTCGCGCAGTTCGGCGATGCGCGCCCGCTGTGCCAGGTACTCGCGCAGCGGGTAGGCCAGACTGAGCGCGATCATGCAGATCACCAGGGCGAGGATCGCGGCGCGGCTGGTCAGGGCAGGTCTGGGCTTCCCGCCGCCGGAGCCGGACGGACCGCCGTTGCGCGGCCCGGGAGAGCGCGGACCGGAGCCGCCCCCGCCGCCGCGGGCCGACCCGGCGGCGGAGCCGCCGTTCCCGCCGCGGGCGCCTTCCTTCGCCGTGCCGCCGCGGTCCTTGGACGAAGGCGCGGCGTCGATCGGCACGACTTTCGAGCCGGACGCGCCCTTCTTGCCGCCCGCGGCCGTGCTCGGCGTAGAGCCCGAAGCCCGCGCCGGATTCGCGTCCGGCTTCCGCGCCGGCTTCGCGTCCGACTTCCGCGCCGACTTCGTGCCCGAGGCGGCGGCCGCACTCTTCGCGCCGCCGCTCCCGGCCGTTGTGGTCGTGGCGGTTCTACCGCGCTTGCCGGTCGGGGCGCCGCCGCCGGTCTTCGCCGATCCGGAGGAGCTCCCGCCCGTGCCGGACGCGCCCCCGGTGGCGCCGGCGGCCCTGGAGGACTTCGCGCCCTTTCCGGTACCGCTCTTTCCGGTACCGCTCTTCGTGCCGCCGGCGGCCGCACCCGAGGCACCAGAGGCCGGCGGCCGCGCCTTCGCGGGGCGCGGCCGCTTCGGCTCCTCCGGCACCTCGGGCATGAGCGGGCAGACTAGTCCTGACTGCGGAAGCGCGGGAAGGCCGACACGCCGGCGTACAGCGCCGCGTCGTCGAGCTCCTCCTCGATGCGCAGCAGCTGGTTGTACTTGGCCACACGCTCGCTGCGGGCCGGGGCGCCGGTCTTGATCTGGCCGGCGTTGGTGGCCACCGCGATGTCGGCGATGGTGGTGTCCTCGGTCTCGCCGGACCGGTGGGAGATCATCGCGGTGTACCCGCCGCGCTGCGCCATGGAGACGGCTTCGAGGGTCTCGGTGAGCGTGCCGATCTGGTTGACCTTGACCAGCAGCGAGTTGGCGGCGCCCTCGGAGATGCCGCGCCGGAGGCGGTCGGGGTTGGTGACGAACAGGTCGTCGCCCACGATCTGCAGGCGCGAGCCGAGTGTGGACGTCAGGTGCGCCCAACCGGCCCAGTCCTCCTCGTCCAGCGGGTCCTCGATGGAGACCAGCGGGTAGGCGTCGGCGAGCTCGCCGTAGTAGGCGGCCATGTCCTCCGCGCTGCGGGATTCGCCCTCGAAGTCGTACACGCCGTCGGTGCAGAACTCCGTGGCGGCCACGTCCAGGGCCAGCGCGATGTCGCGGCCCGGGGTGTAACCGGCCTTCTGGACCGCCTCGATGATCAGGTCCAGGGCGGCGCGGTTGTCGGCGAGGTCGGGCGCGAACCCGCCCTCGTCGCCCACGCCGGTGCCCAGGCCGTGTGACTTGAGCACCGACTTCAGCGCCTGGTACACCTCGGCGCCCCAGCGCACCGCCTCGCGGAAACTCCCCGCGCCGATGGGCGCGATCATGAACTCCTGGATGGCGACGTTGGTGTCGGCGTGGGCCCCGCCGTTGAGGATGTTCATCATCGGCACCGGCAGCACGTGGGCGTTGGGGCCGCCGATGTAGCGGAACAGGGGCAGGCCCGCGCTGTCGGCCGCGGCGTGGGCCGTGGCCAGGGACGCGCCGAGGACGGCGTTGGCGCCCAGCCGGGACTTTCCGGGGGTGCCGTCCAGTTCGATCATGGAGCGGTCGATGAGCCGCTGCTCTTCGGGGGCGAAACCGACGAGCTCATCGGCGATGTCGTCATTGACGGCGGTCACCGCGTTCTCGACGCCCTTGCCGCCGAAGCGGTCGCCGCCGTCGCGCAGCTCCACCGCCTCGAACTGCCCGGTGGACGCGCCGCTGGGGACCGCCGCGCGGGCGGTGGTCCCTTCGTCGAGCAGGACCTCGACTTCGACCGTCGGGTTACCGCGGGAGTCGAGGATCTCCCTCGCCTGCACTGCCTCGATCGACGACAACGTTGCAACTCCTTAGCTTCGCGTGCGGACGCGGCTCGGGCGCATGCGCGGACGGGACCCGACGGGCGGGCCGCGTGGAACACGCCCCTCCCGCACCCTGTGCGATCCGCCCCGAGCCACGGGCGTATGCGGCGGGCGCCCGCCGGGCCGCCGGCCGCCCGCGCCGACGGGCGCCCGCGGTGTGCGGCGCGTCCAGCGCCCATCCACCCGACACCCTAGCGATCGGCGGCCGGCGCGGTCTCCCGGGCCGCCCGAAATTGGTCTAGTCCACACCGGGCGTCCGCCGCGCCGCCGCCCGCGATCCCTGCTCGGCGGGGTCCGGACCGCGGGCTGCGCGCGACACGCCCGGCACACCGCCGTCCGGACCGGCCGCGCGGTTTCGCGTCCGGGGGTGGACAGCGGGCGAAATCCCGGCCGCAGCGGGGGGCGGGACGGTTGCGGGAGGTCCGGCACCGGCGCATGGCGTCTATCCCTACTAAAGAGGTATAAATAGAGGTGTTGCTTCGACACCCGGCACGGAAGGCCGCCCGCTATGCAGACCCTCGTGCTTCTGGGTTTCGTCGGCCTTCTCGGGCAGCTCATCAACGGCAGCCTCGGTATGGGCTACGGGATCAGCACCACCAGCGCCCTGCTGGTCATCGGCACCAGCCCGGCGCTGGCCTCGGCCACCGTCAACCTCTCCCAGGTGGGCTCGCAATTCGCCTCCGGATTCGCCCACTGGAGGTTCGGCAACGTCGACTGGGCGGTGGTCTGGCGCATCGCCGTACCCGGCGCCGCGGGCTCCTTCGTCGGCGCGGTCTTCCTCAGCCGGCTGTCCACCGAGGCGGCCGGCCCGCTGATGTCGACGATCCTGCTCGCCCTCGGCACCTACCTGCTCGCCCGCTTCACCTTCCGCGATCTGCCCCGGCCCGACCTCAGCCGGCCGCTGCGCGCCGGGTTCCTCGCCCCCGTCGGGCTGTTCGCCGGATTCATGAACTCCACCGGAGGCGGCGGCTGGGGCCCCGTGGGGACCTCGGCGCTGCTGGCCAGCGGGCGGCTGGAGCCCCGCAAGGTCGTGGGATCGATCAGCGTGGGCGAGTCGGCGGTCGTGGTCGCCGGCAGTGTCGGGTTCGCCGTCGGTCTGGGATTCACCGGCATCAACATCACCTGGGTGGCCGTGCTGCTGCTGGGCGGGCTGCTGGCCGCGCCCATCGCCGCGTGGCTGGCCAGCCACGTACCCCCGCGCATGCTCGGATCACTGGTGGGCGGGCTGATCGTCTTCACCAACACCCGAGTGCTGCTGGCCAGCGACGCCGTCGACGCCTCCCCCGGCGTAACGGCGGCCGTCTACGTCGGCGTCGCCCTCGCCTGGGCGGCCGCCGTGGCCTGGTCGCTGCGTGCCCACCGCATCGAGCGGCGGACCGCCGCCACGGCCGCCGAGCAGGTGGCCACCGCGGACTGACCCCCCTTTTCCGGACACCGCTGCGTCCGGCGACCGGCGCCGAAACGGCGTTTTCGGTCGCGCCTAAGGTGGAAGCCGCACACGCGCGCCTATAGTTGCCCGAACCACCCACCGCGACCGGCGTCCGTCCCCTCGCGCCCCCGGTGCCCCGCCCCACGGCGGCCGCGCACCGCGCGGGGCGCGGGAGAGACCGGCGCCCCGAGGCGAGGCGGAATGGCCACACCAGCAACGGGCGCAAGCGCGCCGCCGCCGAACACCCCGGCCCGGCGGCGCGACGCCGAACTGGTGCTGACCCTCATCGCGGTGGGGCTGTCCGCGCTGTGCCTGTGCCTGGCCGGGCTGCAGATCGACGACCGCGTCCCCGCCCGCTTCCCCTTCTACACGTGCGCGTTCGGCGGTCTGGCCGCCACCGCCCACATCGCGGTGCGCTTCCTCGCTCCCTGGGCCGACCCGCTGATCCTGCCGCTGGCGACCGCGCTCAACGGCATCGGACTGACCGTGATCTGGGGGCTGCACGCCGCCTCCGGGGCCGGACCGTCCGAGTCCGACCGGCAGCTGCTGTGGACCGCACTGGGCATGGCCGGCTGCGTCGCGGTGCTCGCCGCGGTGCGCCGGCCCGCGTTCCTGCAGCGCTACCGCTACGTCACCCTCGCCGGCGGTCTCGCGCTGATCGTGCTGCCGATGCTGCCGGGCATCGGCATCGAGGTGTTCGGCGCGCGGCGCTGGATCGGCTTCGGCGGCTACACCGTGCAGCCCTCGGAGTTCGCCCGCATCCTGCTGGTCGTCTTCCTGGCCGGCTACCTCGGCCACAAGCGCGACGTCCTCGCGCTGACCGCCCGCCAGCTGCGGGCGGGCCCCGTGAAGATCTTCAGCCTCCCGCGCATGCGCGACCTGGGACCGATGATCGCGGCCTGGGCGGTGGCCCTGCTGCTCCTGGCCGGCACCCGCGACCTCGGCACCTCGCTCGTGCTGTTCACAGTCTTTCTGGCGATGCTCTACACCGCCACCCGCCGCAAATCCTGGGTGGGGATCGGCCTGGTCCTGTTCCTCGCCGGCGCCGCGGCGACCTGGGCGGTCTTCTGGCACGTGCGCCGGCGGGTCGAAATCTGGATCGACCCGTTCGACCCGGAGCTCTACGGCTCCGCCGCCGGCAGCGGCCAGCTGGTGCAGGGCCTGTTCGCGCTGGCCGGCGGCGGCCTGACGGGCACCGGGTTCGGGCACGGGCGCACCGCCGCGCTCTTCGCCTCCGACAGCGACCTGATCCTCATCTCCGTCGGGGAGAAGTTCGGGCTGGCAGGGCTGACGGCCGTGCTCGTGACACTGCTCCTGCTGACCGAGCGCGGCTACCGTACCGCCCTGGTTTCGCGCGACGTCTTCGCCAAGCTCACCGCGTCCGGAAGCGCGTTCCTGCTGTCCTTCCAGGTGTTCGTGGTGCTGGGCGGCGTGACGCGGCTCATCCCGATGACCGGCATGACCACGCCGCTGCTGTCGGCCGGAGGGTCGTCGCTGGTGTCGACGTGGCTGATCCTGGGGTTGTGGCTGCGACTCAGCGACACCGCGCGCCGGCCGAGCTCGGCCGCCCCCGCCCGCGACTCCGCCGGCATGCCCGACGCGGGCCCGCAACCGACCCGGGCACTCTTCCGAGCCCCGTGAACGGGCCTCACCGCCAGTAGGAGCGCCACTGCTCGCGGGTCAGCGAACGCGGGTCGAGCCCGTCGGCCCGCGCGCGGCCTTCGGCGGCGCGCACCCGGGCGTCGAAGCGGCGCGCCGCCGACCGCAAGTCGATCTCGGGGTCGGCGCCGCTGCGGCGCTCCTCGGCCACGCCCGCGAACAGCGCGCCACCGCCGTCGCCGTCGTCGTCGACCAGCTCCTCCGGCACCCCGTTGCGCACGGCCCGCTTCTGCAGCTCGTAGGCCAACAGGGCAGCGGGCTGGCCGAAGGGGACGCCCTCCAGCACGGAATCCCCGCGGCCCTTCTCCACGCGCTCGGCGGCCTTGATGGTCTCCCAGTTCGCGCGCACGTCGTCGGCACTCTCGACCTCGGCGCCGCCGAACACGTGCGGATGGCGCCGCGTGAGCTTGTCCACGATGCCGGCGGCGACGTCGTCGACGGTGAAGCCCTCCGCACCGCGGTCTTCGGCGACCCGGGCGTGGAACACGACCTGCAGCAGCACGTCGCCCAGCTCCTCGCGCAGCGTCGCCAGATCGCCCTGCTCGATGGTCTCCAGCGTCTCGTAGGCCTCTTCGATGAGGTACTTGGCCAGCGAGGAATGGGTCTGGGCGGCGTCCCAGGGGCACTCCCGCCGCAGCACGTCCATCACGGCGACCAGTTCCAGCACGCGGCCGCCGCGCGCAGTGCCGCCGCTCTCCGCGGATCCGCCGGTCTCGGTGCTCATCACGCCTCCTGCGGCGTCGGCGGCTCGTCCGCGTCCCGGTTCTCCGCGCCGCGGTCCTGCTCGGTCGGCAGCCACCCGCCCGCGCGCAGGGCGTCGAGCGCCTCGGCGACCGACTCGCCGACGGTACGGCCCTCGGTGCCGAGCACCAGCTCGGCGTCCTCCGGCTCCTCATACGGGTCGGATATCCCGGTGAACTCGGGGATCTCGCCGGCACGGGCCTTGGCGTAGAGGCCCTTGCGGTCGCGCTCCTCGCACACCTCCAGCGGGGTGGCCACGTGCACGAGGAAGAAGTCGCCCACCTCTTCGACCATCGCCCGCACCTCGGCGCGCGTGGCGGCGTAGGGCGCGATGGGGGCGCAGACGGCGACACCGCCGTGGCGGGCGACCTCGGACGCCACATAGCCGATCCGCCGCACGTTCATATCGCGGTCGGCGCGCGAGAAGGTCAGGCCCGCCGACAGCATCCGGCGTACGACGTCCCCGTCGAGCAGGGTCAGCGTGCGCCCCGACTTGCGGATGCCCTCGGCCACCCCGCGGGCGATCGTGGACTTGCCCGACCCCGACAGCCCGGTGAAGAACACCGTGAGCCCGCGCTCGGTGCGCGGCGGGCGGATGCGTGCCAGTTCGGCGGCCACCCGCGCGGGGGTGAACCAGGCGGGCAGCTCGCGGCCCAGAGCCAGCGTCTCCTCGACCTCGGCTTCGTCCGGCAGCCGCGCGGCGGCCCCGGGCTCCACCTCGCCGGCCGGCCGCCACTGCGCCTGTGCGGTGTCGTAGGCCAGATCGGGCGCGCGCACCGCCGGTACGGGCAGCTCGTCGCCGGCGGGCACCGGGTCGCCGAGCGCCAGCAGCCGCGTGGCGCCGTAAGCGGCGGCGACGTGAGCCCGGAGCAGTTCGCGGCGCTCGGACGCGGCCGAACCGCCGGCACCGGCGCGGGGAAGCGTCGCCACGACGAAGCGGGCGGGGGCCGGCAGCAGCGGTTCGGCGGCCAGCACCACCGGCGCCGTTCCCGCACTCTCCAGCGGGGCGTCGATGATCACCAGCACCTCCGCGCGGGCGCCGCCGCCCGTATCGTCGGCGGCGGCGCGGATCCGGTGGAGTTCACGGTGGTGCAGCGGGCGGTCGGTAACCACGGCCAGTACCGGGATCCCCCCGTCCCCGGCGAGCTCGCGCCGGCCGCGGACCTGCTCGGGCGAGCTGCGCAGGTGGCGCAGGGCGCCGTAGACGGGCGGCTGGCAGAAGCGCACCTCGCCGGCCAGCCGGTGGCCGGGCGCGCCGTCGCCGTCCTGCGGGTCCTCCGCACCGGACCACCAGCGCTCACGGACCCGCAGCTCCGCCAGAGGCGCGCCCTCGGGGTCGGTCAGGGTCAGCCGCTCGGCGTCGGCCAGCGCGTCGGGCACCGGGAGGGTGACCGGTACCGGCCACGCGCTCCCGTCGGGCAGCCGACCGTGCTTGGTGACCGAGTCGGCCTCTTCGCGGGTCATGAACCCGGCCAGGGGATACGCCCCGCTGAGGATCAGCTCCAGGTGGGCCAGACTCGCCGGATCGGGCGCGAAATCCTGTGCCGCCGCCTCGCCTCCGCTGCGGTCACCACTGTCGCTCAACCCGGCCTCCCTGATCGTCTCCGCTGCGGCTTCTGCGCAACAGCGTATTCGCGCCGGTGCGTCGGCGGCACGCCCGCCCGCCGCCCTCGCCGAAGCACGACGCCGCGCGCATGGGAACACCTCGGGCGGGTCAGGTGTTGTGCCTGGTGATCAGTGCACGTGCCATACGCTCCGCCCCGGCGCGACCGGTTCCTGTCGCGCCAGGGCAGCGGACCGGTGCCGACCGGGTCGCCGACCGCGACCCGACGCATCGGACCGGCGGACATGTGCGCCGCGCGGCCGTCGATGCGCCGCCCGGCGCACCCGATCCCGATCCCGATCCGAGCGCTTCGCCCGGGCCGCACACGCGGGTGCGGCGCCGCGTGCGCGACACGGAGCCAAGGAGGGGGCATGACCTGGGAAACGCCGCGGATGCGCGACTCCGTGCACCCGCGGGCACCGGGCGGCGTAGGCTGGCCTACGGGGAGCCCGTCGCCCCGCCGAGGGCCGGGCACCGATCCGCCGCGGAGCACGTCCGGTGCGCCGCACCCGGCAGCCGCACGTCCCGGGCAACCGCTCCCCCGATCGCGCGCCGCGGAGCGCAGCACGGCCCAATCCCTGTCACAGTCTTCTCTCTGGTGATATGACGCCCTCGCAATCGTCCACCGCCCACAACGGTGACGCACAGCGCCCGCTCACCGGGCTCCTTTCCGTGGTCTCCGACGACCCCGCCCTCAGCCGGGCGGTCGAGACCGCCCGTACCGGCGGGGACCCCCGCCTCGACCTCGTGGCGCCGGCATCGCTGCGCCCGTTCGTGATCGCGGCGCTGGCCGCCGACGCTCCCGTGGGCGCCGAGCGCCCGGTGCTGGCCGTCACCGCGACCGAGCGCGAGGCGGGCGACCTCACCGAGGCGCTGAAATCGCTGCTTCCGGAGAACTCGGTCGCCGACTTCCCGGCGTGGGAGACGCTGCCGCACGAGCGCCTCTCGCCCCGCTCCGACACGGTCGGCCAGCGGCTGGCCGTGCTGCGGCGCCTGGCCCACCCGGACCCGGCCGACCCGCTCACGGCTCCGCTGCGCGTCGTGGTCGCACCGGTGCGCAGCGTCCTGCAGCCGCTGGTGGGCGGGCTGGGCGACCTCACCCCGGTACGCGTCCGCCAAGGCGACGAAGTCGGCCTGGAGGATCTGGTCCAGTCGCTGGTCGACGCCGGCTACGCCCGGACCGACCTGGTCGAGAAGCGCGGCGACATCGCGGTTCGGGGCGGGATCCTGGACGTGTTTCCGCCCACCGAGGAACACCCGCTGCGCCTGGAGTTCTGGGGCGACCAGGTCGAGGAGATCCGCTACTTCCAGGTCGCCGACCAGCGCTCGCTCAGCGAGGACGCCCGGGCCGAGGCCGAGTCCGGACTGTTCGCGCCGCCGTGCCGGGAACTGCTGCTGACCCCGCGGGTGCGGGAGCGCGCCCGCGCGCTGTCCGCGCAGTACCCGGCGGTTTCGGAGGTGCTGGACAAGCTCGCCGACGGCGTGACCGTCGAAGGCATGGAAGCGTTCGCCTCCGTGCTGGCCGACCGCATGGAACCGCTGTTCGACTACCTGCCTAAGGGTGCCCACATCGTCGGCTGCGACCCCGAGCGCATCCGCAGTCGCGCACTGGAGCTGGAGGCCACCAGCCGGGAGTTCCTCGACGCCTCCTGGATCAACGCCGCCTCCGGCGGCGAGGCCCCCATCGACCTGGGCGGATCGGTCTACAAGTCCATCGCCGAGGTCCGCTCCGACGCCGATGCGCGCGGGCTGGCCTGGTGGTCGATCTCGCCGTTCGACTCCGGCGGCGTCGCCGAGGCGCCGCAGGACGCGGCCGGCGAGGACGACGGCGGCGGCGACGGCGGCTTGGAGCTGGGCGCGGCGGCCGCCGACACCTACCGCGGCGATACCGAGCGCGCTCTGGCCGACGTGAAGTCGTGGCTGCACGACAGCTGGAGCGTCGTACTGCTGACACCCGGGCACGGCCCCGCCGAGCGGCTCGTGTCCATGCTGCACGACGCCGGGCTCGGGGCCCGGCTGCGCTCGGAGGTCGACACCCCGCCCGAACCGGCGGTGGCCACGGTCGCCACCGGCATGATCGAGCACGGGTTCGTGTGGCGGTCGGTGCGCCTGGTGGTACTGACCGAAACCGACCTCGCCGGCCAGCGGTCCTCCACCCGCGACATGCGCCGCATGCCCAGCCGGCGCCGCGGCACCGTCGACCCGCTGCAGCTCAAGTCGGGCGACTACGTCGTCCACGAGCAGCACGGCGTGGGCCGCTTCATCGAGATGGTCAGCCGCAGCATCCAGGGCGCCACCCGCGACTACCTGGTCATCGAGTACGCCGCCAGCAAGCGCGGCCAACCCGGCGACCGGCTGTTCGTCCCCACCGACCAGCTCGACGAGGTCACGCGCCACGTCGGCGGCGAAGCGCCCACCCTGTCCAAGATGGGCGGCGCCGACTGGTCCAAGACCAAGAGCCGTGCGCGCAAGGCCGTCCGCGAGATCGCCGGCGACCTGATCCGCCTCTACAGCGCCCGCCAGGCCTCCCCCGGACACGCCTTCGAAGCCGACACGCCCTGGCAGGCCGAGCTGGAGGACGCCTTCCCCTACGTCGAGACCCCCGACCAGCTCGCGGCGATCGAGGAAGTCAAGCGGGACATGGAGAAGCCGGTTCCGATGGACCGGCTCATCTGCGGCGACGTCGGCTACGGCAAGACCGAGGTCGCCGTGCGCGCCGCGTTCAAGGCGGTGCAGGACGGCAAACAGGTGGCGGTGCTGGTGCCCACCACCCTGCTGGTCCAGCAGCACATGTCCACGTTCACCGAGCGCTACGCCTCGTTCCCGGTGACGGTACGGGCGATGTCGCGCTTCCAGACCGAGGGCGAGGTCGAGGCCACGCGCGAGGGGCTGCGCACGGGCGCCATCGACGTCGTGATCGGGACGCACCGGCTGCTGTCCAGCGAAACCAAGATGAAGAACCTCGGTCTGATCATCATCGACGAGGAGCAGCGCTTCGGGGTCGAGCACAAGGAGGCCCTGAAGCGGCTGCGCACCCAGGTCGACGTGCTGGCGATGTCGGCCACCCCCATCCCGCGCACCCTGGAGATGGGCATGACCGGCATCCGCGAGATGACCACCATCCTCACCCCTCCCGAGGAACGGCATCCCGTACTCACCTTCGTCGGGCCCTACGAGGAGAAGCAGATCGCCGCGGCCGTCCGGCGGGAGCTGATGCGCGAAGGCCAGGTGTTCTTCGTGCACAACCGGGTGGCGTCGATCGACAAGGTCGCGTCGTCGATCAGCCGGCTGGTGCCCGAGGCGCGGGTCGCCTATGCCCACGGGCAGATGAACGAGCAGCAGCTCGAACGGGTGATGATCGACTTCTGGGAGAAGAACTACGACGTCCTGGTGTCCACGACGATCGTCGAGTCCGGACTGGACGTACCCAACGCCAATACGCTGATCGTCGACCGCGCCGACACCTACGGGCTGGCGCAGCTGCACCAGCTGCGCGGCCGCGTCGGACGCGGGCGCGAGCGGGCCTACGCCTACTTCCTGTACCCGCCGGAGCGGCCGCTGAGCGAGACCGCCCACGAGCGGCTGGCCACGGTCGCCCAGCACACCGAGACCGGCGCGGGCATGTACGTGGCGATGAAGGACCTGGAGATCCGGGGCGCGGGCAACATCCTGGGCGCCGAGCAGTCCGGCAGCATCGCCGGGGTCGGGTTCGACCTGTACGTGCGTATGGTCGGCGAAGCCGTGCGTGAGCTCAAGGGCGACGCGAGCGCGAGCGAGGACGAGACCGAGACCCGGGTCGAGCTGCCCATCGACGCCCACATCCCGCACGACTACGTGCCCGGGGAGCGGCTGCGGCTGCAGGCCTACAAGCGCATCGCCGGCGTCACCGGCGAGGACGACATCGCCGCGGCCCGGGAGGAGCTGGTCGACCGCTACGGCCCGCTGCCCGAAGCCGTGGGCAACCTGATGGAGGTCGCCCGGTTCCGGGTGCTGGCCAAGAGCGCCGGGCTCAGCGACGTCGTGCTGCAGGGCAGCCAGATCCGGTTCGCCCCGGTCGAGCTGCGCGAGTCCCAGCGCCTGCGGCTCAAGCGGCTGCACCCGAAGGCCGTGTACAAGGAACCCGCCCAGACCCTCCTGGTCCCGGCCCCCAAGGCCGGCGGCCTGGGCGGCCGCCAGCTGCGCGACCTGGAACTGCTCACGTGGTGCCGCGAACTCGTCGAGGCGGTCTTCGAACCCGGCAAACGGGAGGCGCCGGCGTCGTCCTGATGTGATGTCCTGGCACGTTGGTAACAGCCGACACGCCTCGAACAGCGGTTGAACAAGAAGAGGGCCTTCTGATCCCGGTGTGGATGTCACGTCTGCACCGATGCTCAGGAGGCCCTCGTGTGCCACGGTAACGCGCCACTGACCCCCACCGGGCGCCTGCGGCTGGAGAGGCACCCTCCGGGAACCACATAGAACCGGCCACCACAACGGCTGCGGCAATGGGGCGCAGCTCGCCCAGCGAGCAAGCCGGCTTGCCGCAACCTCTGTAGTGGCCGGCTCCATTTCCCGGACGCGCGTGTGGATCACCGGCACGTGACCGTAAAACAACTACTCTTGGTGTTTGTTGCAGCACCGAAAGTGGTATCCGGGGAAAGGATCGGGCCGGTATGGACACCTCCGCCGGAGGAGACCTCGCTGAAACGGCGGCCGCTCTGCGCCGCCGGTGGCGCGTGGTGGCCGCGTGTACCGCCGCCGGGCTGGCGCTCGCGGCGGCCGCCCTGGCGGTGGCGCCGCGAACCTACACCTCGACCGCGTCGGTGCACGTCCACCCCACCGGCGTACCCGAACTCACCGGCGAACTCTCCGGGCGCTCCGACGGCGAGGTCAACCTCGACACCGAGGCGCAGATCGTGCGGTCGGCCGAGGTCTCGGATGCGGTCGCGGACCGGCTCGGATCCGGCGCCGATCCCGCCGAACTGCGGCGCAGGGTCGACGTCGGCGTGCCGCCCAACAGCAGCGTGCTGGAGATCTCCTATCCCGGCTCTTCTCCGCAGGCGGCCCGGCGCATCTCGGCCGCGTTCGCCGACGCCTACCTCTCCTACCGCCGGGACCGGACCGACCAGAAGATCGGCCGTGTCCTGTCCTCGCTGCGGGACGAAGCCGACGCCCGCTACACGGAGCTGGACGGGATCGCCGACGGCGGCGGCGCGGCCGGGCAAGGGCGCGCCGCCGCCGTGCAGGGCGAGATCGCCGAGCTGAACAAGGAGATCCGCCCCCTGGCCGCACTGCGGTCCTCGGTCGTGCCCGGCAGGATCATCACCCCGGCCACCCTGCCCGATGAGGCGTCCGCTCCCGTTCCGGAGCTGTGGGCGGCCGCCGGCGGCGTGTTGGGGCTGGCCGCCGGACTCGCGGCGGCCGTGGGAGCGGACCGGCGCGATCCCCGGCTGCGGACCGTGGGCGGCACCGAGCGGGCCGCCGGCACCGCGGTACTGCTCGGCCCCTCGCGCTGCGCGGAGCGCGCCGACGGCCCGGCTGCCGCACCGGAGACCGAGCGGGAGGCGCAGGAGGCCAACCGGGCCGCTCTGGGACTGGCCGCCGGGATCGGCGACCGCGGCACGCACCGCAGCGGCGGCGCCGTCGTACTCGTTCCGGGCGTGTCCCCCGGCACCGACTCCGGAGCCGCGGCGACCCGCATCGCCGCCGCCCTGGCGCGCGTGGGCGCCGACGTACTGCTGGTGCGCGCCGACCCCGCCGCGTCGGCCGCGGCCGACGGCGCCGGGCTGGCCGACGCGCTGCTCGGCGGAGCCGAGCCCGCCGAACTGGAGCGGCGCACCGCCGACGCGCCCGGACTGCGCATCCTCGACTACGGCGGCGCGGACGCCGCCGGCATGCTGCAGCGCCCGGCCATGGCGCGATTGCTGGACCGCCTGCGGACGCAGGCCGACTACGTCGTCGTCGCCACCGCGCCCACCGGCGAGCGCGCCGACGCCTGCGCGCTGGCCCGCGGCGCCGACGCCGTCGTCCCGGTGGTCGAGCTGGGCGCGACCCGCGCCGAAGACCTGCGTTCGGCGCTGGCCGCCTTCGCGGGCGTGGACGCCCCCGTGGCCGGAACCGTGGCGGCCCTTCGCCGCTCCCGGGCGACGCGGGGGCCGGCGCGCAGGCGCGGCGGAACGGCGGAGCGTGCGGCCGACCCGCACCGGGAGGAGTCCGGCGCACAGCGCCACCGCCGGAGCGGGGAACGCGGCGCGGCCGACGGGTCCGCCGCGCCGCCGGACGGCGCCGCCGACCGGGACCGTGCCGACCTTGCCCTGAAGCGCTGATCCCGATGTCCGACGACCTGTCCCCCGTGCGCACCGGCGGGCGCCCGCCGGCCGGCGGCGGCACGGCGGCCGCCGCGGGCGCCTCTCCCGCACGGCCCGATCCGGCCGGTGCCGCGGAGAGCGCGCCGGCGCGTCTGCTGCACCGCCTGCTGCGCCCCGGATGGCCGGTGCTGTGGCTGCTGGCCGGGTACCCGCTGTGGTGGGCGCTGGGACTGGGCCGGTTCGCGTTCGTCGTGTTCGCCGTACCGATGGCCGTCGCACTGGTGCGGCGCCACCGGACCGTCGGCCTCCGGCTGCCGCCCGGGTTCGGGCTGTGGGCGCTGTTCCTGCTGTGGTGCGCCGCCGGGCTCACCCTCGTCGGCGCCACGCCTGCGGGCACGGTTCCCGGCAGCGGCGGCCCGGCGGGGGCGTTGGCGCGGCTGGCCGGGTATCTCGCGCTGACCGTCCTGCTCCTCTACGTCGGCAACCTCGGCCGCCGCGAGCTGAGCGATACGGACGTAGCGCGAGCGCTGGGGTGGCTGTGCCTGGCGACCGTCGCCGGCGGGTTGCTGGGCCTGGCGGCTCCGCGTTTCGAGTTCACGTCGCCGATGGAACTGCTGCTTCCGGCCGGGCTGGCCGCCCACCCCTACGTGCAGGACCTCATCCACCCCGCTTCATCCCAGGTCATGGAGGTTCTCGGCTATGAGTCCGCGCGTCCGAAGGCCCCGTGGGAGTACACCAACACCTGGGGCAACATGCTGTCGCTGCTGCTGGTGTGGCTGGTGGCGGGCTGGATGGGGGCCCGGGAGCCGGCGGCCGGCCGGGCGGGAGCGGCGCGGCGCTCCCGCGCCGACCGGGTGCGGGTCTGCATCGCGGTCGCGGCGATCGCGGCGGCGGCCGTCCCGGTCGTCTACTCGCTGAACCGGGCGGTGTGGGCGGGCCTGGCGCTGTCCTCGGCCTTCGTGCTGCTCCAGCTGCTGCGGCGGGGCAACGCCGCGGCGGTGGCGGCCACGGGCGCCGCCGCGGCCGCCGCGCTGCTGGCCGTACTGCTGTCGCCGCTGACGGACGTGGTCCACGAGCGGCTCGACAGTCCGCACAGCGACGGCGGCCGTGCCGCGAGCAGCGCCGCGGCCGTGCGGGCCGCCAACGCTTCGCCGGTGGTGGGCTGGGGGACGACGCGGGACATGGCGGGCAGTCCGCAGTCGATCGCGATCGGGCCCTCGCCGGACTGCCCCGACTGCGGCAACCACACCATCGGCAACAACGGCCAGTTCTGGCTGCTGCTGGTGGCCAACGGATGGGTGGGCGCCGCGCTGTTCCTCGCGTTCTTCGCCCAGGCGCTGTGGCGCTACCGCCACGCGACCTCCGTGACGGGTTCGGCGGCGCTGCTGTCGATCCTGCTGCTGCTCTGGTACATGTTCTTCTACGTCGCGCTCGCGGCGCCGCTGGCCGTCACGATGATCGGCGTCGCCCTGCTGTGGCGGCGCTCGGCCGGGGCCGGCGGCGCCTCGGCCGTGCCGGGAGGTGCGCGGTGAACGGCGAGACGACGTATCTGACCGGCCTGGCCGAGGTGCTGTGGCCGTGCGGCGGGCTGCTGGGGCGCGGAGAGCCGCGGAGGACCCGCGGCGGCTCGCCGCACGCGGGGACCCGCGCGTACCTTCCGGTGCCCTCGGCACACGATCCGCGGGTGATCCTGCCGGTGGCCGACCGCTACGCCGCCACCCGCGCGATCGCCGCCTTCTCCCAGTGCCACTCGCTCCGGGAGCGGCTGCGCGCGACAGCACTCACGCTGGCTTTCGCCAGCGGTCTGGCGCCGCTGCTGCTGCGCGACCGACTGCACGTGGGACCCGGCCGCACCGTCGAGCACGCGCTGTCGGCGGCGCTGGACCGCCGCGTGGTCATCGCGGTCCATGTCGGGCCGCCGCGGGCCAACCGCAAGCCCGTCCTGCTGCTGCTCACTCCGGCGGGGCGCACCGTGGGCTACGCGAAGATCGGGGTCGACGAGCTGACCTCGCGCCTGGTGCGTTCGGAGACCCGCGCGCTGGAGCGGCTGACGCACGCGCGCCTGCCGGAGATCACCGTGCCGCGGCTGCTGCACGAGGGCGAATGGAACGGCCGTCCGCTGCTGGTGCAGGACGCGCTGCCGGTCGGCTCCCAGACCGACCGGCCCACCCCGCGCCAGCTGCTGCGCTGCGTAGTGCAGATCAGCGCCTTGGAGCCGGTTCGGGTGCTGCCGCTGTCGCAGAGCCCCTACCGCGCGTCGCTGGCCGAGCGGATCGCGGCGCTGGGCGAGCGTCCCGAGACCGCTCCGCTGCGCGCGTGCCTGGACCGGCTGCCCGACGCCCACCTTCCGTTCGGCGCCTGGCACGGCGACCTGACCAGGTGGAACGTCGCCGCCACCCCGCGGCGCGCGTTCGTGTGGGACTGGGAGCGGCTCGCCTTCGGCGTGCCCGTGGGATTCGACGCGCTGCACTACGAACTCAACGAGTGCGTGCAGCACGGGGTGCATCCGGGTGTGCACCGCTGGCTGGACACCGGTGCGCGCCTGCTGCGCGATCCGCTCCTGTCCGCGGCCGGCGTCGCCCCGGGCACGGAGGCGACGGTCATGGCCCTGTACCTGATCGACCTGGCGACGCGGTATTTGCACGACCGGCAGGCCGAGGCGGGTTCGCGCATGGCTGCGGTCGACGACTGGCTGCTTCCGGCGCTGGCCGGCCTGCAGGACCGCGCCGCCCGCGAGATCCACGACGCCGGATGAGCCCGGCCGCCCGCCCGCACCGGCTCCGGCCCGCGGGCGGCACCGGCCCCACGCACGGTCCACGGGAAGGTCCCCGATGCCCGACACCACCACCGGCCGGCTGCCGCTGCCGGAACCCGTCAAGTATTCGGTGCGCTCGGTGCACGCAGCGCTCGGGCAGGCGACGCGCGGCGTACGCACCCTGCCCACGTTCGTCGTGGCCGGCGCGCAGCGGTGCGGCACCACGTCGCTGTTCCGATCCCTGGCCCAGCATCCCCAGGTCGCGGGCCCGCCGCTGCGCAAGGGGGTGCACTACTTCGACACCGGCTACCACCACGGGCTGGACTGGTACCGCGGGCACTTCCCGCTGCGCGTCCTGGTCCGCCCGGGCAGCGGGCGCCCGCGCATCGAGGTGGGCGAGTCCAGCCCGTACTACCTGTTCCATCCGCTGGCGGCCGAGCGGCTGGCGCGCGACCTGCCGGGGGTGAAGGCGGTGGTCATGCTCCGCGACCCGGCCGAGCGCGCCTACTCGGCGCACAGCCACGAACTCGCGCGCGGGTTCGAGACGGAGCCGTTCGAGCGCGCGCTGGAGCTGGAGGCCGATCGGCTGAACGGCGAGGAGGAGCGGTTGCGCACCGACCCGGCGGCGCATTCGCACTCCCACCAGCACCACGCCTACCTGGCGCGCGGCCGCTACGCCGAGCAGCTGCAGCGGCTGGAGCGGCACCTGGGGCGCCACCGGATTCACCTCGTCGAGAGCGAGGCGTTCTTCGCCGATCCCGAACGCGTCTTCGCCGGCGTCGAGGACTTCCTGGGCATCACCCACTGCGAACGCATCCGGTTCGGCCGGCGCAACGCGCGCCCCCGCGAGGGGATGCCCGCCGGGATGCGCGCCCGGCTGGACGCGTATTTCGCCGGTCCCGACCGGGAGCTCGCCGTGTGGTGGGGGCGGGCTCCGGTATGGCGGGAGTGAGCACCGCGGCGCGCGACCGGACGGGACTGGGCCGGGTCGCCCGCGGCGGCGCGTTGAACATGGCCGGCGCCGCCGGCGGCGCTCTGCTGAACCTGGGGCTCGTCGTCGCGATCACTCGCGGGTTCTCCCCGGATACGGCGGGGGTGCTGTTCGCGGCGACCTCGGTGTTCCTGATCGGCTCCGCCGTGGCCGGCCTGGGCACTCCCAGCGGCCTGGTCTACTTCCTGTCCCGGATGCAGGCCCGCGGTACCGGGCACGCGGCTGCGCGGGTGCTGCGCACCGCCCTGGGCCCGGCGGTGGCCGCATCGCTGGGGGCCGCGGCCGCGATGGCGGTACTCGCCGACGACCTGGCCGGACTCATCGGCGAGCCGGACGCGGCGACCTACCTGCGGCTGCTGGCCGTCTTCCTGCCTTTCGCGGTGGTCACCGAAGCAGCGCTCGCGGCAACCCGGGCTTACCACGTGATGCGGGCGGGGGTGCTGCTGGACAAGCTCGGCCGCCCGCTGGGCCAGCTGGCCCTCGTCTGCACGGCGGCGGCGACCGGGTCCGCCGGCCTGCTGGCGGTGGCCTGGGCGGGGCCGTATCTGCCGGCGGCGGTGCTGGCGTGGTGGTGGATGCGCCGTGTCGTCGGCGCGCACCGTCCGGAGGCACCACCCGGCCCCGCAGTGCTTCCGGTCTCCCCCGGCTCGCCGGGGACGGCCGGGGCGGGTGAGCCGTCCGACGGTGCCGGGGAGCAGGTATCGCCCCGCGCGTTCTGGGCGTTCTCGCTGCCCCGCTCGGCGGCCGGGATCGCCCAGCTGGGCATCCAACGCGCGGGCGTGGTGTTCACGGCTGCATTGGCCGGAGCCGCCGAAGCGGCGGTGTTCACGGCGGCCTCGCGTTTCCCGGTGGTCGGCCAGTTCGCCGCCCAGGCGCTGCAGTTCGCGGCCGAGCCGCGGCTGGCCGAGCTGCTGGCGGCCGGAGACCGCCGCGGCGCCTCGACCCTGTTCCGCGCGAGCACCGCGTGGCTGATCTGCCTGACCTGGCCGCTGTTCCTCCCCGCGATGGTCTACGCGCCGCTGCTGATGGAGCTGTTCGGGCCGGACTACGCCGCAGGATCGCGGGCGCTCGTCGTGGTGTGCCTGGCGCAGCTGCTGGCTTCCGGGCTGGGGATGGGCGACCTGGTGCTGACCATGACCGGGCGGACCCGGTCGAACCTGGTCAACAATCTGCTTGCGCTGGCCGCCGACGTCGCGCTGTGCCTGCTCCTGGTTCCGGCCGCCGGAGCGAGCGGCGCAGCGGCCGCGTGGGCGGGTGCGATCGCCGTCCGCAAGTCGCTCCCCCTGGTCCAGCTGGTGCGCTCGCCCGGGATACACCCCTTCGACCGGCGATGGGCGCTGGCCACGGGCAGCTGCCTGGTGTGGTTCGGCGCGGTCCCGGCGCTGTCGGCCGCGGCGCTGGGGACGGGGCCGGGGTCGCTGGCCGCCGCGCTGGCCGCGGGATCGGCGGGATTCGCGGCGACGCTGTGGCTCCTGCGCGGCCCGCTGGAGCTGGATCTGCTGCTGCGGCGCGGCGGGGCCCCCGTCGGCGCCGCCGGCTGATCGGCGGGTGCGCCCCTCCCCGACCCGCGACATGACTCTGAGCTATTAATTGATTACTCTTCGCTGTGTAATGATGGTGCCATGCCGACCTCCCCGATCCTCTTCGTCGCGTCGAGCGGCGGCCACCTCGCCCAGTTGTGGTCACTGCGGCCCTGGTGGATCCGCCACCGCCGGATCTGGGTCACCTTCCCCACCGCCGACGCGCTCCAGCGACTCGACGGCGAGGACGTCCGCCCGGCGCACCACCCCACAACCCGCCATCCGGGCAACCTGCTGCGCAACACGGTGCTCGCGGTACGCACGCTGGCCCGCGTCCGCCCCGCGGCCGTGGTCTCCACCGGGGCCGGGGTCGCGCTGCCGTTCTTCGCACTTGCGTGGCTGCTGCGCATTCCCACCGTCTACATCGAGGTCTACGACCGCATCGACACGCCGCCGCTGACGACGCGGCTGTGCCGCCCCTTCACCCGGCTGTACCTCGCCCAGTGGGAGGAGCAGCGCGCGTTCCTTCCCAGCGCCGTGACCGTGGGGCCGCTGCTGTGACCGGCGCGGGCCCGCACGGGCGCGGCCCCGCCGACGCCGCCGGCCCCGCCGACGCCGCAGCGGAGCGGCATGCGGATCCGGACGCAGGCCGCCGTCCGCTGGTGCTGGTGGCCGTGGGCACCGACCACCACCCCTTCACCCGGTTGATCGACTGGTCCGACTCCTACGCGCTCGACCGGCCGGACGTAGAGGTCCTGGTCCAGCACGGGGCCTCGGCCGCACCCGCGTCCGCCGCGGGCACCGCCTACTTCGAGCCAGGCGGCCTCGCCGCCGCCATGACGGGGGCCGCGGCCGTGGTCACCCACGGCGGACCCGCCACCGTCGCCGAAGCGCGCGACGCCGGGCACCTTCCCGTCGCCGTCGCACGCGACCCCGAGTTGCGCGAGCACGTCGACGACCACCAACTGCGCTTCGTCGGCCGCCTCGACGCGGCCGGGCTGGTGCGCGCCTGCTCCAGCTACCAGCAGTTCCGCTCCACCCTCGACAAGGCGCTGACCCAGCCCGACGACTTCCGGCTGCCGGACGGCGCGGGCGCCGGCACCGCGGCCGCCGCCCACCGGGCGGGCGGCCTCATCGACCTGCTCACCGGCGCCCACCGCCCGCGCCCCGACCTGCCGCTCCCGCGTCCGGACGCCCACGCGCACGAGCAGTGGCCCGCTATCACCGCGGTCGTACCGACCCGCGATCGTCCCGAACTGCTGCGGCAGACCCTCGATCACATCCGCGCACAGGACTACCCGGGCACGGTGCACACCCTCGTGGTCTTCGACGGCGCCGACCCCGACCGCTCGCTGGAGCGCGACGACGGCGGGCGGCCGGTGCGCGTGCTGGCCAGCACGGCGGCGCCGGGGCTGGCCGGCGCCCGCAACACCGGCATCCTGGCCGCCGGAACCGAAATGGTGGCCTTCTGCGACGACGACGATCTCTGGCTGCCCGGCAAACTGCGCGCCCAGGCCGCGGTGCTGGGTGCCGAGCCCGACACCGAAGTGGTCTGCTGCGGTATCCGCGTCGCCTACGACGGCGCCGAGTCCGACCGGGTGCTGCCGCGAACCGCGGTGGGCTTCGCCGACCTGCTGCGCTCCCGGCTGACCGAGTTGCACCCTTCGACGTTCCTGCTGCGGCGCAGCGCTCTGATCGGCGGGTGCGGCACCGTCGACGAGGGGATCCCCGGCGGGTACGGCGAGGACTACGAACTGCTGCTGCGGCTGTCCCGGCGCGCTCCGATCCGCAACGTGGGCGAGCCGCTCGTGCGGGTGCTGTGGCACCGGCGGTCCTATTTCGGCGGCCGGTGGCAGACGATCGCCACCGCGCTGCGCTGGCTGCTCACCGCCTACCCGGAGTTCCGGCTGGTCCCGCGCGGCTATGCGCGCGTCGCCGGGCAGATCGCCTTCGCCGAGGCCGCAGCGGGCCGGCGCGGCGCCGCCCTGCGGTGGTCCGCGGCCGCGCTGCGGGCCAGGTGGAGCGAACCGCGCGCCGTCCTGGCCGCGGCCGTGGCCTGCGGGCTGCCGCCGGGCGCGGTGCTGAGCGCTGTGAACAGGCGCGGCCGGGGGGTCTGACGGACGGGCGGCCGGCCGCGGAGGTCGGACCCGCCCGCGGCGCACGGCACCGGGATCCCGGTCGCCGCTCACCGCGCGCCGGGATCGCCGGGCCGACGCGCCCGGTCGGCCAGCTCCACGGCGTCGCCGACGGCCTCGCGGGCGCGGCGGGGGACGTCGACGTAGGCGTGGTCGGAGGCCTGAAGGTAGCCGCGGGTGGCGTGGCGGTCCTGCAGGACCCGGAAGTCGCAGGTGGGCGCGGTGATCCCGTCCCACAGCTTGACGGCGCGGATGCGCTCGTAGTCCTCCAGCACTCCGGGGACGTCGGCGTACCACTCCCGGGTGGCTTCGGGATCGCCCGGAATGGGGACGGTCCCCATCTCACCGATCATCACCGGCTTCTCCGGGGCGATTCCGTGCTCGGGTCCTTCGTTCTGGATCCACTCGTAGGCCGGACGCAGCGCCTCCTCGAAGGTGTCGACGTGGTCCCAGTCGGGCTGGAGCCGGCACCCGGTCATGTTGTAGGCCTCCCAGCTGATCCAGTCGACGTAGCCGTTGCCCGGCCACAACCCGGGCAGCCGGTCGAGGTTGGCCGGCCAGCCGGTCACGTTCCACACGAAGACGGCGTTTCCGGCGCCGCTGTCGCGGTAGAGGTCGACGATGTGCCGCCAGGCGCCGACGAACTCCTCGGGTGTGCCCCGGGTGTTGTAGCGCTTGTCGGCGTCGGCTTCGTGGTCGAAGGTGACGAAGAACGGCGTGCCGAGATCGGCGATGCGGCGCGCTTGGCCCCGCAGCGCGTCGTCGAAACGGCCGTCGACGATGTCGCTGTAGCTCTGCGCGGGGTGCCCGTCGGCGTTGAACCGCTTGGCTTCGATGTTGGCGTGGACGAAGCGGCCCTCTTCGGCGAGCTTGCGCTCCTCGTCCGTTGGCACACGGCTCTGGTCGACGCCGTGCCAGGTGTAGACGATGTCCAGCCGGCGGCCGACCGCGGTCTCCAGCGGTTCCACGTCGCCGCGGTACGGGCTCGCTCCCCACCACACGCCGCAGGTCGGTTCCACGAGGGCGGTGACGGTGCACTCGGGCGACGGCGGCGGGGACGGTGCCGGCGTGGGCGCGGGCGACGGCCCGGGGGTGGGTGCAGGGCCGGGATAGCCGGGGTATCCGGGGTAGTCCGGCGAGGGCTGGGCGGTCTGCTCCGGCTCCGCGCTCGCCGAATGCGAGGGGAATCCCGTGGCCGGCGGGGCGGGATCGGCGCCGTCGGCGGCGTCCCCGCCCGGCGGCGGCACCGCGGGGCCGGGTTCGGGACCGGAGGGCTCGCCCGCAGGCGGAGCGGAGGCGTCGGCCGAGGGGTGCGGCGGGGACGGCGAGGCGGACGGCGGCCGGGACGCGGACGGCGGCGGCGCCGACTCCGCCTCGGCGGATCCCGTCGGCGCCGCGTACCCGGAAGCCGTGTCGGGCGGCGCGGGTCCGGAGGCGCCGGACGACGGGCGCAGGGTGCCGGCGCTCTCTTCGGGGAGGCCGGCGGGTACGGCGCCTGCGGAGTCCGCCGGAGGCGCGAGGGCGGAGGTGAACGCCCCGGCGGGGGCGCACGCCGTCACCGCGACCGCCACCGCGAGCGCGGTACCGCCGCAGCGCCCGGGCGTTCCGATCCCGTGGGCCCGCCGAGTGCCGCGGCTGCTCGGGCGGGCTCCTTCCCCCTTCCGCAGCTCCCTCATGGTCCAACAGTTATCACCCGAATACGGATCGTCACATCACGTCACAATCCATCGGCGCGCCGCATCCCCGATAAATCCGACACGGCGCGGCGCGGCCGGAGGGGCCAGGCGCCTCAGTAGCCGAACCTCGGCCGGCTGGGGCGGGTCAGGACGGATACCGCGATCCGGCCCGGAGCCCGCACGGCGCCGCTCGGAGCGGCGCCCGCGGACACCCGGACGGTGCCCGAGTCGAAGCGCATCGGATTGCCGGAGACCGTGTGGGCGGGCGACAGCCGCGCGGTTCCGGCCGCGTCGACGGGCAGCTCGCCGGCGTGCCCGGCGAACTCCGCCAGAGCCGCGAACTCGCCGGCGGGATCGGCTACGAAGTCCTCGTAGCGCACCCGCAGCGTCGGTACGCCCAGTCGGCTCACGCGCGCCAGCACCTCGTTCTGCACCGCCCACTGCACCGCTGCGCGGCCGGGCGAATAGCGGGCCATCTCCTGCTCGGGACTGGTCGCGGTGGCGTCGGGCCGCGGCACCCGCTTGCCCCAGGCGCGGGCGACGGCCTGCGGGTCGCGCAGCATGTGGACCAGGTGCAGGCGCGGCCCGTAGCGGTGGCGCAGGCAGGCCGCCAGGGAGGCGTGCTTGCTGGAGTCGACGATCACCCGGCATCCGCTGACCTGCGCGGCGGCGGCGTAGACCCGGTGGTACAGGGCGGTGTAGTCCGCCAGCCGCCGGGCCATACGCGCCGGGGGGCGGGCGCCCAGCAGCGACGGAACGAAGCGGGTGCGGTCGACGGAAGCCTTCAGCGCCAGGACCTCCGCCGCGTCGATCCGGTCCCAGCCGCCGAACGCCGCCTCGCCGACGTCCCGCCAGAATCCGCATTCGCCGAACGGGGCGCCGCAGCCGCAGGGCTCGCCGTCGACCAGCGCCCGGCGCCACATGTGCACCGCTTCGCCCAGCGAGCAGACGCCGGGCAGTTCACCCAGCAGCCGTTCGACGAGGGTGGAACCGGAGCGCCCCATGCCGCCGACGTAGAGCAGTCGGAAATCGTCCACAGGCGCAGACTAGTACCGTGCGCATCCGAACGGCTACGATACGCATCCGGGAATCCGGGGCCTCCCGGGCGCGCCGCCGGCGACCGGTCCGACCCCGGTTCCGATCACTCGGCCCGGACGATCATCCCGGCGCCGACCGTGGTGTTGGTGCCTTCCTCGATGAGGACGAACCCTCCGGTCAGCCGGTTGTCCTTGTACTCGTCGGCGAACAGCGGCTGGGTGGCGCGCATGCTGACCCGCCCGATCTCGTTCAGCGAGAGATCCTCCGCCTCTTCGTCGCGGTGCAGGCTGTTGACGTCCAGCCGGTAGCGGACGTCGCGCACCATGACCTTGGCGGTGCGGGTCGTGTGCTTGATGACCAGCTTGGAGCGCGGCGTGAGCTTGCGGCTCTCGGCCATCCAGCAGACCATCGCCTCGATGTCCTGGGAGGCCTCGGGCTGGTTGTTGGGCCGGCACAGCATGTCGCCGCGCGAGATGTCGATGTCGTCTTCGAGCAGCATCGTCACCGACAGGGGCGGGAACGCCTCGTCCAGCTCGCCGTCGGCGGTGAGGATCTTGGCGATCCGGCTGGTCAGCCCCGAGGGAAGGTGCATGATCTCGTCGCCGGCCTTGAACACCCCGCCGGACACCATCCCGGCGTAGCCGCGGTAGTCGTGCAGCTCGGGGTCGGCGGCGCGCTGCGGCCGGATGACGTTCTGCACGGGGAACCGCGCGTCGATCAGGTTCCGGTCGGAGGCGATGTGGACGTGCTCCAGGTGGTGCAGCAGCGAGGAGCCGTCGTACCACGGCATGTTGATGGACCGGTCGACCACGTTGTCGCCGTGCAGCGCGGAGATCGGGACGAAGGTGAGGTCGTTGACGTCGAGCTTGGTGGCGAACGCCGTGAACTCGTCCTTGATCTCGTCGAACCGCTCCTGGGAGTAGTCGACGAGGTCCATCTTGTTGATCGCCACGACCACGTGCGGCACCTGCAGCAGGGTGGTGAGGAAGGCGTGGCGGCGGCTCTGCTCCTGCAGGCCCTTGCGCGCGTCGACCAGGATGATCGCCAGGTCGGAGGTCGAGGCCCCGGTGACCATGTTGCGGGTGTACTGGATGTGGCCGGGGGTGTCGGCGATGATGAAGGTGCGCCGCGGCGTCGCGAAATAGCGGTAGGCGACGTCGATGGTGATGCCTTGCTCGCGCTCGGCGCGCAGGCCGTCGGTGAGCAGCGCCAGATTGGTCTGCTCTTCGCCGCGGCCGCGGCTGGTGCGCTCCACGGCGTCGAGCTGGTCCTCGAAGATCGACTTGGAGTCGAACAGGAGGCGGCCGATCAGGGTGGACTTTCCGTCGTCGACCGAGCCGGCCGTGGCGAACCGCAGAATGTCTGTACTCATATGCACGCGTTCCAAGTGGGTGGGGAGAGGGCGCCGGGCCGTTAGAAGTAGCCCTCGCGCTTGCGGTCTTCCATGGCCGCCTCGCTGGAGCGGTCGTCGGCGCGGGTCTGGCCGCGCTCGGTGACCCGGGTGGCGGCGATCTCGGCCATGATCTCCTCCAAGCTCGTGGCCGAGGAGCGCACCGCACCGGTGCAGGTCATGTCGCCCACCGTGCGGTAGCGGACGGTGGCCTCGAACAGCTCTTCGTCCTCGCCGCGGGTGATGTAGGGACCGTCGGAGAGCAGGATCCCGTCGCGCTCGAACACCGTGCGCCGGTGCGAGTAGTAGATCGGCGGCAGCTCGATCCGCTCGCGGGCGATGTAGCCCCACACGTCCAGCTCGGTCCAGTTGGACAGCGGGAACACCCGCATGTTCTCACCCGGGTTGATCCGGGTGTTGAAGATGTTCCACAGCTCGGGACGCTGCTGCTTGGGGTCCCACTGTCCGAACTCGTCGCGGAAGGAGAAGACGCGCTCCTTGGCGCGGGCCTTCTCCTCGTCGCGCCGCGCGCCGCCGAACGCGGCGTCGAAGCCGTGGGTTTCGAGCCCCTCCAGAAGCGCCGCCGTCTGCAGCCGGTTGCGGCTGGCCAGGCGGCCGGTGGGCTCGACGACCTTGCCTGCGTCGATCTGCTCCTGCACCGAGGCGACGACGAGCCTGACCCCGGCCTGCTCCAGGCGGCGGTCGCGGAACTCCATCACCTCGGGGAAGTTGTGTCCGGTGTCGACGTGCATCACCGGGAAGGGGATCGCCCCCGGCCAAAAGGCCTTCTCGGCGAGCCGCAGCATGACGAGGGAGTCCTTACCGCCCGAGAAGAGCAGAACCGGCCGCTCGAACTCGGCGGCAACCTCGCGCATGATGTAGATCGCCTCGGCCTCCAGGAAGTCCAGCTGGGACAGCTGGTACCTGCCGAGCGGTGCCGTACTGGCCTGACTCATGAACCCGCCTCACGCTCCTATGACACACACGATGGGTGGTTGCGGCTGTGCATTCATCCCGCCGCGTGCGGATCCGCGTCGTCGCGCTCGGCGACGCCGCGGATGCTGGCCAACAACATATTCGACAATTCCGGTCGACAGACAAGAATATCCGGCAGTGAGGGGTCCTTCCTGTTATAGGAGAGCTCGCTGCCGTCGATACGCGACGTATGGAGACCGGCCGCGCGCGCGACCGCCACCGGTGCGGCGCTGTCCCACTCGTACTGGCCGCCCGCGTGCACGTAGATGTCGGCGATCCCCAGCAGGACGGCGCAGATCTTGGCTCCGGCCGAGCCCATGGGGACGATCTCGGCGCCCATCTGGGTGGCCAGGCGCTGCACGAACTCCGGGGGGCGCGTGCGGCTGGTGGTGATGCGCAGCCGCTGTTCGGCGGGGCGCTCGTCGGGCAGCCACGGCGGGTCGACCGTGGAGACGGTGGTGCCCTGAGCGGGCAGCGACACCGCGCCCGCCGCGAGCTCGCCGTCCTCCCACAGCGCGACGTGCACGGCCCAGTCGGTGCGGCCCGACTCGGAGTACTCGCGGGTGCCGTCGAGCGGATCGATGATCCACACCCGCCGGGCGGTCAGCCGCGCCTGGTCGTCGATGCCCTCCTCGGAGAGCACGGCGTCGCTGGGGCGCAGGCGTCCCAGGCTGGAGAAGAGGAACTCGTGCGACGTGCGGTCGCCGAGCGTGCGCAGGACCTCGGGCTCCTCGAACCCCTGCCGGGCCCGCAGCCGGAGCAACTGCTGCCCCGCCTCGCTCGCCAGGTCGCGCGCGACTTCATGATCGTTTCGGATGCTGCTCACCGGCCTTAGTACGCTCCCGCTCCGCGGACAACTGCTGACCATGTCTTCCACAGGATCTGGACGTCCAGGGTCAACGACCAGTTTTCCACGTATCGCAGGTCCAGTCGGACGGACTCCTCCCAGGAGAGGTCCGAGCGACCGCTGACCTGCCACAGCCCTGTCATGCCCGGCTTGACGACCAGGCGCCGCCGAACGTCGCGGCCGTACCGCGCCACCTCTTCGGGCAGCGGGGGCCGCGGCCCCACGAGTGACATATCTCCCCGCACCACGTTGAGCAGCTGCGGGAGTTCGTCCAGCGAGTAGCGGCGAAGCCAGCCGCCGAACGCGGTGACCCGGGGGTCGCGGCGCATCTTGAACAATACGCCGTCGTGCTCGTCGGCAGGGCGCAGCCCTCCTTTGAGGTCCTCCGCCCCGGCCACCATGGTACGGAACTTGTAGAGGGTGAATTGTACTCCGTCCTTGCCCACCCGCGTCTGGTGGAACAGGGCCGGCCCGCGGTCGCGCGCGCGGATCAGCACGGCCAGCGCCAGCAGAAGCGGCCCCAGTGCCACGAGGGCCAGCGCTGCGGCCGCCCGGTCGAACAGGCCCTTGACCGCGCGTCTGGCCCCCGCCAGCTCGGGATGCTCCACGTGCAGCAGCGGCAGCCCCGCCACCGGGCGGATGGTCGTACGCGGGCCGGCCACGTCCATCAGCGCGGGCGCCACGGTCAGGTCGGTTCCGCTCTTCTCCAACCGCCAGGCCAGCCGGCGCAACCGGGTTCCGTCCATCTCCGGGCACGCCAGCACCGCCACCGTGTCGGCACCGACCCGTTCGGCGGCTTCGGCGGCGTCGTCGAACGACCCCAGCACCGGGCAGCCGTCCACGTCGTCGCGGGCGGCGTGCCACCGCTGGGCGCCGGGCAGACACAGGCCGATGACCCGCATGCCGTGGTAGGGCTCGCGGCGGAACCGGTGCACCAGGTCGCGGGCCGACTCCCGGTGTCCCACGGCCACCACCCCGCGCATGCACCGCCCCCGGGCACGCAGCCGGTGCAGCCGCTTGCGCCAGGCGTAGCGCATCACCAGGCTGGCTGCCACCGCCGTCGGCAGTGCCAGCAGCACATACCCGCGGGCCACGTCGATCCGGGCGGCGTAGGCGCATATGGCCACCGCCGCGGTGAGGACCAGGCCCGCGGTCAGTACGCGGCGGAACTCCTCGGTGCCCTGCCCGACGAACCGGTGGGCGTAGCCGCCCGCCGACGCCACCGCCAGCACCCAGACCGCGGGAAGCACCAGCGAGAACAGCGGATACCAGGGGCCCGACGCCGCATCCAGCGGATGGGCGAAACGGATCTGCAGCGCCGACACCCCGGCGAGCGCCCCGGATGCGGCGTCGATCCACCGCAGCGTGTGCACGTAGGAACGCATCCACCCGGGCCGTGTGCGGACGGTCGGCGCGCCTGCGGCCTGCGCCGGGACCCGTTCGATGACGACCATAAACCCCCACCTCGGCACAGCCCCCGTCCACGATGCGCGGCACGGGCCGGCGCACGGATCCGGCGGCCCGCATCGGCCTCCGGACGTCGGATACGGCTGACCGCGGTACGCGGTGAAAGGGGTGCGGAATCGCGAACGTACGCCAGCGATACTAGCTAAATGCGATGACGCAGTCGCGTACCGTAACGGCCCGTGGCCGAATAAGCCTCCCGGCGGCCCTGCGCGTCCGATGCTTTCCCCGGGCCGCCGTGTCCACGCGTCCGCCCGCCCGACCGGACGGCCCCGCCAGGGCCCCGGTACACCCGGCGACCGCACGGCGCCCGACGGGGTCGGGAACTCCCCGCGGCGACGCCGGACCGGACCCGTTCGGGGCCGCCGGGCACGCTCCGCTCAGGCCTGCTCAGGCCTGCTCAGGCCTGCTCAGGCCTGGGTGTGGTAGAGGTTCTGCGCCTTCTCCAGGCCGTCGGTGAGGACCGTCTCGGCGGCGTCGGCGGCGCGCTCGACGATCACGCCGAGCTCCGTGCGCTCGGCCGCCGAGAAGTCTTTGAGCACATAGGCGGCCGGGTCCATCCGGCCGGGCGGGCGGCCCACGCCCACGCGCACGCGCAGGTAGCCGGGCCCGGACAGGGATTCGGTGAGCGAGCGCAGACCGTTGTGCCCGCCGGCGCCGCCGCCGCGCTTGAGCCGCAGCGCGCCGAAGTCGACGTCGAGCTCGTCGTGGACGACGAGGATGCGTTCCAGGGGAACCTTGTAGAAGCGGCTCAGCGCCGCCACGGGCCCTCCGGAGAGGTTCATGTAGGAACGGGGCTTGGCCAGCACGGCGGGAACCCCGCGGATGCGGGCCTCGGCGACGTCGGCACGGGACTTGTGCGCCTTGAACCGCTGTCCGGTGCGCTCGGCCAGCGCTTCGGCGACCATGAAGCCGACGTTGTGCCGGTTGCCGGCGTAGGAGGGACCCGGGTTGCCCAGCCCCGCCACCAGCCACCGCTCGGTCTCGACCGGGGCCACGTCACCGCTCCGCTCCTCGGCCGGTGCGGCGGCGGAGTCCACTGCCGCACCGGAGGACGGCGGCGCACCGCCCCGCAGTATCCGCTGCAGGAGAGTGCGCATCGCCGTCCGCCGTTTCGTCCCTCGTGTGCTGCGCGCGCCGCGCGGCCGCGACGGCCGGCGGCACAGGGGGGCACGGCCGGGGCACCCGCGCGGAGCGGTCCCCGGACCGGTGCCGAACGCTGATTCGTCAGGCGGAGCCGGCCGACTCGCCCGCGGAGGACGCGGCGGCCTCGCCGTCTTCCTCGGACGCCTCGCTCTCGCCCTCGGCGCCGGCTTCCTCCGAAGCCTCCTCGGCGTCGGCGTCGCCGCGCTCGTTGGAGATCGCCAGCACCATGGTTTCGGGGTCGGTCACCAGGCTGGTGCCCTGGGGCAGGTCGAGGTCGCCCGCGGTGACGTGGGCGTCCGAGCCCAGGCCCTCGACGCTGTACTCGACACCCTCGGGGATGCGGGTCGCCTCGGTCTCGACCTCGACGGTGACCAGCTCCTGAGTCAGGACGCCGCCCGCCTCGATCTCGCCCGTCAGGTTCACCGAGATCTCGACGGTGACCTTCTCGCCCTTCTTCACCACGAGCAGGTCGATGTGCTCGAGGAAGCCCTTGATGGGGTCGCGCTGGACGGCCCGGGGCAGAACGAGGTTGTCGGTGCCGACGAGGCCGTCGACGCGCAGGAGCACGTTCGGGGTCTTCAGGGCCAGCATCATCTCGTGGCCCGGCAGAGCGATATGGCGAGGGTCGGTGCCGTGGCCGTAGAGGACGGCCGGCACCTTACCCGCGCGGCGGACGCGCCGTGCGGCGCCCTTGCCGAATTCCGTGCGCGGCTCGGCAGCGATGCGTACCTCGGACACGACAAAACTCCTCGGGATCGTCCCCGCGAAACCGCGGGGAACACGACTTTACTTGACTACTCCCCTCCCTGAAGGAAGGGGATTCTCCGCCTCGCGGCGGAGACTTCCTGTTTCACCGGCGACTGCCCCCGGCCGTGGCCGGGCGGTCTCACACCGCCTCCGCAGGCATTCGGGGAGCGTTCCCCGGGATCCCGATCGACCACCGGTACCCGTGTTGTGCTGTTCCCCCTGTCAGGCGGGAGCGCAAGGTTCGCTTGCGCGACGTCCTCAGGGGCCGAGGTCCGCTGCCTTCCGACGACGGGAACGGACCGCGCCGCGTGAAACACACCCGCATCGGGCGCGAGCACTCGCCGACGGCGCCGCACCGGCCGCGGCGGTGCGGCCACGTTCCTGTTCAGCGCCCAACGCGTCCCCGCGGGAGCTGGGGACACTCGGCCAAGTCTAATGGCTCTACCGGTCCCCTCGAACACGCACCCCGCCCGGCGGCCGCGGCCGCCGGTCCGGAACCGGCCCGGGGACCGGCTCCGGAACCGGACCGATCGCCGGCTCCGGTCAACCGTCGAACAGGCTCGTGACGGATCCGTCGCTGAAGACCTCGCTGACGGCCCGCGCCAGCAGCGGGGCGATCGACACCTGGGTCAGTTTCTCGAACCGGCGGTCCTTGGGGATGGGCAGCGAATCGGTGATGACCACCTCGGAGATCCGCGAATTCTGCAGCCGCTCGGCCGCCGGCCCCGAGAGCACGCCGTGGGTGGCCGCGGTGATGACCTCGCGCGCGCCCTGCTCGAACAGGGCGTCGGCCGCCTTCACGATGGTGCCGGCGGTGTCGATCATGTCGTCGACCAGCACACAGGTGCGGCCGCTGACCTCGCCCACGACCTCGTGCACCTTGACCTGGTTGGCGACGTCGGGGTCGCGCCGCTTGTGGATGATCGCCAGTGGCGATCCCAGGCGGTCGGCCCAGCGGTCGGCGGTGCGCACGCGCCCGGAGTCGGGCGAGACGACCGTGGCCTCGTCGGGGGAGCCGACGCGCGACTGCACGTAGTCGGCCAGCAGCGGAAGCGCGAAGAGGTGGTCCACCGGGCCGTCGAAGAAGCCCTGGATCTGGTCGGTGTGCAGGTCGATCGACATCAGCCGGTCCGCGCCCGCGGTCCGGAACAGGTCGGTCATCAGCCGCGCCGATATGGGCTCGCGGCCCCGGTGCTTCTTGTCCTGGCGCGCATACCCCAGGAACGGCGTCACCACCGTGATGCGCTTGGCCGAGGCCCGCTTGAGAGCGTCGACCATGATCATCTGCTCCATGATCGACTCGTTGATCGGATCGGAGTGGCACTGCAGCACGAAGGCGTCGCACCCGCGCACCGACTCCAGGTAGCGAACGAAGATCTCGCCGTTGGCGAAGTCCTGGAACTTCGTCGGCGCGACCTCGATGCCGAGCTGATCGGCCACCTGCTCCGCCAGTTCGGGGTGCGTACGCCCCCCGAACAGCATGAGCTTCTTCTGACCCGCGGCCTTCATGCCGGTCACTTCAGAGATCCCCCACAGACACTGACGCAGTCAATCTTCATCCCGGCGCTCCTCGGCGGACTCGGACCGTCCGCCCTGCGCCTGCTCGGCCGCCTCGGCGGCCGCCGTTCCGGCACGTTTGCGCCCGACCCAGCCCTCGATGTTGCGCTGCTTTCCGGCCGAAACCGCCAGCGCACCGGGCGGGACGTCTTCGCGGACCACGGTTCCGGCGCCGGTGTAGGCGCCGTCGCCCACGTGCACGGGTGCGACGAAGGTGTTGTCGCTGCCGGTGCGGGCGTGGTCGCCGACGGTGGTGCGGTTCTTGTCGACGCCGTCGTAGTTGACGAACACCGACGAGGCGCCGATGTTGACGCCCACGCCGATGTCGGCATCGCCGACGTAGGTCAGGTGCGGGACCTTTGAACCTTCGCCGACGGCGGAGTTCTTGACTTCGACGAAAGCGCCGATCTTGGCGCCGGACGCGATGACGGTCCCGGGGCGCAGGTAGGAGTAGGGGCCGATGCCGGCGGCGGGGCCGATGTCGGCGGCGTCGGCGAAGACGTGGCGCACGACGGCTTCGGCACCGACGCGGGTGGCGTTCAGGCGGCAGCCCGGTCCCACCACGGCGCCCTCGTCGACGACGGTGCGGCCCAGCAGCTGGGTCTGGGGTTCCACGACGGTGTCGGGGCCGAGTTCGACTTGGGCGTCGACCCATGTGGAGGCGGGGTCGACGATGGTCGCGCCGGAGCGCATGTGCTCGGCCAGCAGGCGGTCGTTGAGCAGCCGGCGGGCCTCGGCCAGCTGCACGCGGTCGTTGACGCCCTGGATCTCGGTCCATTCGCGGGCGACGGAGGCGCCGACGGGGCGGCCGTCGCCGCGCAGGATCGCGGCGGCGTCGGTGATGTACTCCTCGCCTTTGGCGTTGTCGGTGGACAGGCGCCGTACGACCGCGGACAGCTGCGCGCCGTCGAAGGCGTACATTCCGGAGTTGATCTCGCTGACGGCACGCTGCTCGTCGGTGGCGTCGGCGTGCTCGACGATGGAGGCGAAGCCCCCGGAGGCGTCGCGGACGACCCGGCCGTAGCCGGCGGGGTCGGGAACCTCGGCGGAGAGGACGGTGACGGCGTTGCCGGCGCTCTCGTGGGCCGCGACGAGGTCGGACAGGGTGCGCCCGCGCAGCAGCGGGGTGTCGCCGTAGGCCAGGACCACGGTCCCGGAGAGGGACGCGCCCTGGGCTTCCAGCTCCTCCACGGCCATGCGCACGGCGTGGCCGGTGCCGTTCTGCGTCTCCTGGACGGCGGTGGACACGTCGGGTGCGGTGTCTTCGAGGTGGGCGACCACGCGCTCGCGGGCGTGGCCGACCACGACGACGGTGCGCTCGGGGCGGAGCTCGTCGGTCGCGGCCAGTACATGGCCGAGCATGCTGCGGCCGCAGATCTCGTGCAGGACCTTGGGACGCCTGGACTTCATTCGGGTGCCCTCGCCCGCCGCAAGGACGATGACGGCAGCCGGGCGGCTCACGCTCACTGGCGGAGACTCCTCATGTCGCTGGCGGATGCGGATGATCCCCGCGCTTGCGCGGGCGGGGTGTCCCGGACGCGGCACGGCGCGGTCCCCGCGGGCGAGCACGGGCCGGCGCGACGCGTCCGTACGGCTGACGGCGCCTGAGGGAGCAGTCTGACGTCGAAGGCGGACAGACCGCTCAGGGCCGACATGGGCAGGATACATGCGGCCTTTGCCAGACGAGGCTGCGACCGCCGCGCACGGCGCCGATGCGGCGGAGCGCGTACCGCGGCGGCCGGCCTGTGCAGGGCCGGGTGTGCGGCGGGAGCGGCGCGGCGGACGAACGCGCGGCGCACCGCGCTGCTGCCGGGGCCCCACCGGGCGGCGGGCGCGCTGTGACATACCCGATGGGCCGACTGGGGCCCACCGCGTGTCGTAGGGGCTCCCGGGGAAGGATTCGAACCCTCACCTCAAGGCACCAAAAGCCTGTGTCCTGCCCTTAGACCACCCGGGAAGAACGGTCCGGGCCCGCTGCGGGGCTGCGCTTCCGGTCCGCACGCCAACGATAGCGGCTCCGCCCGGGTGTCGGCACATCCGTACCCGCTCACCGCACCCTCCGGCCTCGGGCGATCCGGCCCCGGGTGTCCCCGCCGCTTGGAACTTACGAGACCGTAGGTTACGGTTACGTAGGTATAGGTTCTTGAATACCGGGCAGCGGACGAGCGAGCGGAGTCGCCGCTGCGCACCGGTTCCGCGACCCGGCCCACGAACAAGGTGGACATATGACCGCAGCACCCGACGAGGCCGCGCCCGCGCAGGGGAACAAGCGCGAGCGCGAACCCGAAATCGACCCGGAAGGCCGGGGCAAGCTGGAGCGCTACACCGTCTTCGCCTTCGTCTTCATCCCGCTCCTGGCTCTGGCCGCCGCAGTGCCCTTCGCATGGGGCTGGGGGCTCACCCTGACCGACATCGTGATCGGCGCGGTGTTCTACCTCGTCAGCGGCCTGGGCATCACGGTCGGCTACCACCGGCACTTCACCCACGGCTCGTTCAAGGCCAACCGCCCGCTGCGCATCGCGCTGGCCGTGGCCGGCAGCCTGGCAATCCAGGGCTCGGTCATCAAGTGGGTCGCCGACCACCGGCGCCACCACAAGTACGCCGACCAGGACGGCGACCCGCACTCGCCGTGGCGCTTCGGCGACGACTGGCGCTCGGTGGCCAAGGGCCTGTACTACGCGCACATGGCCTGGCTCTACCTGGACGAGGAGAAGACCTCGCCCAAGCGGTTCGCGCCGGACCTGCTCAAGGACGCCGACATCCGCCGCGTCGACCGCTGGTTCGGCCCGATCGTACTGCTGTCGCTGGTGGGCCCGGGGATCGTCGGCGGACTGGTCACCATGTCCTGGTGGGGTGCGCTCACGGCGTTCTTCTGGGCCGGCCTCGTCCGTGTCGCCCTGCTGCACCACGTCACCTGGTCGATCAACTCCATCTGCCACACCATCGGCGAGGAGAACTTCGAGGTCCGCGACCGCTCGCGCAACGTGTGGTGGCTGGCCATCCCGTCCTTCGGCGAGTCCTGGCACAACCTGCACCACGCCGACCCCACGTGCGCCCGCCACGGCGTACTCAAGGGCCAGGTGGACATTTCCGCACGCGTCATCCGTGTGTTTGAGAAACTCGGATGGGCGAGCAAAGTCCGGTGGCCCAACGCCGACCGGCTTTCCGCCAAGCGCGTCAGCGCCGAGAGCTAAAGTGGGTCCCCATGGCAGCGGTCAGTGAGAGCGAGCAGCAACCGCGGTCGCGCCGCAGGCGTATGACCGGAAAGCAGCGCCGGGAGCAGCTCCTTCAGATCGGGCGCGAGCTCTTCGCCGAGCGCGGGTTCGACGCCACGTCGGTCGAGGAGATCGCAGCCCGGGCCGGCGTGTCCAAGCCCGTCGTCTACGAGCACTTCGGCGGCAAGGAAGGGGTCTATGCGGTTGTGGTCGACCGCGAGATGCAGACGCTGCTGGGCATGATCGCCGACTCGCTGACCGCTGACACCCCGCGCGGCCAGATCGAGAACGCCGCGCTGGCGCTGCTGGGCTACGTCGAGGAGTACAGCCAGGGTTTCCGCATCCTGGCGCGCGACTCCCACGCCGCTTCGGGCACGGGCAGCTTCGCCAGCCTGATCAGCGACATAGCCACCCAGGTCGAGCACATCCTCGCCGAGGAGTTCAGCAGCCGGGGCTACGATCCCAAGCTCGCGCCGATGTACGCGCAGTCGCTGGTGGGCATGGTGGCGATGACCGGGCAGTGGTGGCTGGAGGTCCGCAAGCCCAAGCGCGAGATCGTGGCCGCGCACCTGGTCAACCTGGCGTGGAACGGACTGTCCAATCTGGAGACCCGGCCGCAGCTGGACCACGGCGGCCCCAGGCGCGGGCAGGGCCGGCCCTGAGTCCCTGCCGCGCCGCTCGGACGCCGGTGCGCCGTACCGCCCGCCGGACCACCACTATCTTGATATCAAGAGATAGGCTGTCGGCATGCGTGATGAGGTCGACGGTCTGGTCGAGGCCTGGCGTGCCGAGCGCCCGGACCTCGACATCGAGCCACTCCAGGTGTTCAGCCGGGTGTCCCGCCTGGCGCGGCTCCTGGACCGCGCCAGGCGCGCAGTCTTCACCGAACACGGCCTGGAGCCCTGGGAGTTCGACGTCCTGGCCGAGCTGCGCCGGTCGGGCCCGCCCTACGAGCTCAGCCCCGGCAGGCTGCTGCGCGCCACACTGGTCACCTCCGGCACCATGACCAACCGCATCGACCGCCTCGCCGCCGCCGGGCTGGTGCAGCGCGGCCCCGACCCCGCCGACAAGCGCGGCGTCCTGGTGCGCTTGGCCCCCGAAGGGCGCGAGCGCGTCGACGGGGCGCTGGCGGCCCTGCTCGACTACGAGGAGTCGCTGCTGTCCGGCCTGCCCCGCGAGGACCGCCGAGCCCTGGCGTCGCTGCTGCGGTCGGTGCTCGCGCCCCTCGACGAGTGACGGACCCGCCGGAGCGGCGTCGATCCAGCGGTCGATTCCCACCGCGCACAGCGCCCGCACAGCGGGATCCGCGCGACAGGCGGTGGTGCGGTGCGGGCCGGCGATCCGGGCGCCCGCCGGCCCGCGCCGTCAGTCGCTCATCTTCTCCGCTTCGGTGAGCCAGAGCTCCTCAAGCTCCTCCTTCTCGGACCGGAGGGTCTTGAGTTCGGAGTCGAGCTCGGCCAGGCGCGTGTAGTCGTCGGCCGCCTGGGCCATCTGCTCGTGGAGTTCGGACTCGCGAGTGCCGATGCGGTCGAGACGGCGCTCGATGCGCTGGGCCTCCTTCTGCACGGAGCGGCGCTCGGCCGCCGACAGCCTGGGGGCCGCGTCCGGAGCGGCAGCGGCCGCGCCTTCGGTGCCGGACTCGGGGCGGTGCCCCGGGACGCCGGCGCCGGCGTCGGTCTGGCGGGCGCGGCGCTGCAGGTACTCGTCGACGCCCCCCGGAAGGAACAGCAGGCCGCCGTCGCCCATCAGCGCCATCACGCGGTCGGAGACCCGCTCCAGGAACCACCGGTCGTGGCTGACCACCACCAGGGTTCCCGGCCAGCCGTCGAGAAGGTCTTCCAGCTCGGTGAGCGTCTCGATGTCGAGGTCGTTGGTGGGCTCGTCCATCAGCAGGACGTTGGGCTCGTTCATCAGCAGCCGCAGCAGCTGCAGGCGCCGCCGCTCGCCGCCGGAGAGGTCGCCGATCGGGGTCCACTGGCGTTCGCCGCGGAATCCGAACCGCTCCAGCATCTGGCTGGCGGTGACCTCCTTGCCGCCGAAGGTGATGTGCCGGCGGACCTCTTCGACCGCTTCGAGCGGACGCTTTTCGGGGGCCAGCTCGGCCAGGGTCTGCGACAAGTGGGCGAGGTTCACGGTCTTGCCGTGGCGCACCTTCCCGCCGTCGGGGTCGCGCTCGCCCGACAGCGCCCGCAGCAGCGAGGTCTTGCCCGACCCGTTGATCCCCACCAGGCCGATGCGGTCGCCCGGCCCCAGCTGCCAGTCCAGCCGGTCGAGCAGGACGGTGCTGTCGGCGTTGAGGGTGAGGTTCTCGGTGTCGATGACCGACTTGCCCAGGCGGGAGCTGGCGAAGCGCACCAGCTCGACGGTGTTGCGCGGCGGCGGCTCGCCCGCGATCAGGGCGTTGGCGGCCTCGACGCGGAACTTGGGCTTGGAGGTGCGGGCGGGCGGCCCGCGGCGCAGCCACGCCAGCTCCTTGCGCATGAGGTTCTGCCGCCGCTCCTCGGCCGCTGCCGCCAGCCGCTCGCGCTCGGCTTTGGCGAGCACGTAGGCGGCGTATCCGCCCTCGTAGCGTTCGACGCGGCCGTCGACGACCTCCCAGGTGCGGTTGGTGACGGCGTCGAGGAACCAGCGGTCGTGGGTGACGACCGCAAGCGCCTCGCGGCGCCCGCGCAGGTGCTCGGCCAGCCACGCGATGGCTTCGAGGTCGAGATGGTTGGTGGGCTCGTCGAGGATGACGAGGTCGTGGCTGTCGATCAGCAGCCGCGCCAAGGCGGTGCGGCGGCGCTCGCCGCCGGAGAGCGTGGCCATGGGGGCGTCGAGGTCCCACCCGCTGAGCAGGCCCCGCAGCACGTCGCGCACTCGGGCGCTGCCGGCCCATTCGTGCTCGGCGAGGTCGCCCAGGACGAACCCGCCGACGGTCGTGTCGGGGAAGGTGTCGCTCTGCTGGAGGAAGCCGATACGCAGGCCGCGGCTGTGCACGATGCGCCCGGAGGCGGGCTCGGTGCGGCCCGCCATGACCGAGACCAGAGTGGACTTGCCGCCGCCGTTGCGCCCGACCACGCCGATGCGGTCGCCTTCGTCGACACCGAGGGAGACCCGGTCGAGGAGTACGAGCGGCCCGTATGCCAGGGACACGTCTTGCAGGTTCACCAGATTCGTCATCGTGCTTCCCATTGTGGTGGCCCTGGCGGGTGCCCGTGACCACGGTCCCGGGCGCGGCGGAGGCGGGTGGCGCGGTCCCGGGAGGGCGGTCACAGCAGGAAGAACGCACGGGCCCGCTCGGCGATCCCGGCGGTGTCGAGGCCGTGGGCCCGGTCGTGGTCGGCCGGCGTGCCGTAGCCGCGGACTTCGGTGTCGCGGCGCACACCCAGCGAAAGCTGCCGGTGGCGGCGGTCGGACAGCGCGGCGGCGACCTCGTGGGCCGACGTGCCCTCCAGATAGGGCTCGACCACGAGCACGTCGGCCTGCCCGGCCCGCGCCGCGATGCGGTTCAGCCCCTCACGGTCGAAGGGGCGCACGGTGGCGGTGTAGGCGACGGTGACGTCCAGGTCCTCGGTGGCGGCCAGCACGCGGTCCAGCATGGGGCCGACCGCGAGCACGGTCCCGCTGGAGCGCCCCGAGCCCGACCGGATCGGGTGCGTGCCCGGGCCGGCGGGGCGGGCGGCGGCGTTGCCGCGCTCGCTGAGGCGGACGTAGACGTTGCCGTCCCCGCGCAGCGCCGATTCCAGGATCGGCGGCACCTCGGCGGCGTGCCCGGGGACGTGCACGGTCCACTCGGGCAGCGAGTCCAGGAGCGCGACGTCGCCGGGCGCCATATGCGTCCTGCCGTAGTGGGCGCCGTCGTAGGAGGCGCCCGAGCTGACCAGGACCGCACCGACCCCCTGGTGGCCGAGGTCGAGCTTGACCTGCTCGAACGGCCGCTCCACCAGGAACGGCGCGAACGTGTGGACGATCGGCCGCATGCCGGTGAGCGCCAGGCCGCCGGCGACGCCGATCATCGACTGCTCCCGGATCCCCAGGTTGACGACGCGGTCGGGGTGGCGCCGGGCCGCGTCGGTGAAGCGGTCGGCGGAGACGTCGGCGAGGACGACGACCGGCCGCGGGTCGGCGTCCAGCGCGGCGGCGGCGGTCTCGGCGAAGACGTCGCGCATCGGCTGGGCGGTCACTGCCGGGGCCGGTGCGGGCGGTGCTGCGGTCATGGCGGTCATCCTTTCGGGCGGACGCGGGCGACGACGGCGAGCGGCCGGCCGCGGTGCGGCCGCGTCAGGGCGTCGTCGAGGGCGGACCGGTCGCGGCCGGGGGCGGAGCGGGTCTGCCAGCCTTCGGCGGAGAAGCGCGTGCCGATGCCGCCGGGCCAGCCGTGGGTGGCCGAGCTGTTGTCGACGACGACGGCGGTGAGGTTGTCGAGGCCCAGGCGGCCGGCGGCGGCGACGGCCTCGTGGTTGCTGCCCTCGTCGAATTCGCCGTCGCCCATGAGGACGACGACGCGGGGGCGGGTGCGGCCCTGAGCGCGCAGTCCCAGCGCGGTGCCCACGCCCAGTCCCAGTCCGTGGCCGAGGGAGCCGCTGCTGATCTCGACACCGGGGATCCGGGTCCGGTCGGGGTGGTGCCCCAGCGGGGAGTCGAATTCGGCCCAGCGGCGCAGCGTCGCCAGGTCGATGAAGCCCTTCGCGGCCAGGACCGCGTAGTAGGGCACGGGTCCGTGTCCCTTGGACAGCAGGAACCGGTCGCGGTCGGGGTCGTCGGCGGTCTCCGGCGAAACGTCGAGGACGCGGTCGTAGAGCACCCACAGGACCTCGCGGGTGGACTCGGCGGCGCTGCGGTGCTTCTCGTCGCCGGTCATCAGCCCCGACAGCGCGGGAAGGTCGGCGTACCTGGTGAACGCTGGTGCGGTAGGCATGGCGCCAGTCTCATACCTGAACCGAACGTGAGGTCAAGGCCCGGGCGGCCGCCCGCGCGAATCCGGTGCGCCGCGCGCCCCTCCGGGCAGCGCAGGGGCTGCGGAGCGCTCCGGTGCGGGGGCCTTCCGGGGCAGCGGCCGACCGGAGCGCCGCGGGCCGCTCAGCGGATCACCGCTCCCGGCACGTCCCCATAGGCGGTGACGGCGTGCGTGCAGTCGGAGGCGGTGCGCACCGCCGCGGCGACCCGCTCGGCGTGCTCGGCGGATTCCGCCAGGAACGCACACGTCGGACCGGATCCGGAGACGAACGCGCCCAGCGCCCCCGCCGCCCGGCCGGCCTCCAGAGACTCCGCCAGCACCGGGCGCAGCGACACGGCGGCGGGCTGCAGGTCGTTGCTCAGGGCGGCGCCGACGCCGGCGGCGTCACCCGCCTCCAACGCCGCCATCAGCGCCGGATCCGCCCGGGGCCGTGGCGCGTCGGGCCGCAGGCGATCGTAGGCGCCGAAAACCCCGGGTGTGGACAGCCCGCCCTCGGACAGCGCGAAGGCCCAGTGCAGCCGCGTTGCGCAGCGGGCGGGGGCGAGCACCTCGCCGCGGCCGGTACCCACGGCCGTGCCGCCGACCAGCGGGAACGCGACGTCGCTGCCCAGCCGAGCGGCCAGCTCCAGCAGCCGGCCGCGATCCAGCCCGGTTCCCCAGAAGGCGTCGCAGGCCACCAGAGCGGCAGCGGCGTCGGCACTGCCGCCGGCCATTCCGCCGGCGACCGGGATCGCCTTGCGCACGTGCAGGCGCACCGGCTGCCGCGCACCGGCCTCGTGTGCGAGCAGTTCGGCGGCGCGCCAGGCCAGGTTCGTGGAATCGAGCGGCACGCGGGCCACGTGCGCGGCCAGTGCGCCCCCGCTCGCGTCCTCGGCCGTCAGCTCCGCCGGGCCCCCTGTTGCGCGCGTTCGGGCGCCGGTGACGGTAACCTCGTCGAACAGCGCTACTGCGTGGAAGACATTGACCAGATCGTGGTATCCATCTTCGCGCGCCGGCCCCACCGCCAGCTGAAGGTTCACCTTTGCGGGGACCCGAACGGTCACGGCGGTCGTAGTGGTCACGAGTCCTAGATCGTAAAGGAATCCCCGCCCCCGTGAACCCCCCAACCGCGATGTCGGTCGCCCCTGCCCCGGGCGCGGCCGCATGATGGCGGCGGGCGGTTCGCCGGCGGGCTCCCGCCCGCCCCGGGATCCCGGTCGTCCGGATGCGGGCGCCGTGGCCTGCCCGGGTGGGTATCTGGGCGCGAACACCGCTACCTTGGGGACCGTCGGAGTTTGGACACCGTCGGGGAGGGTCGCTTGCCGTCGGATGGGCTCCCGAAGAACCTGGAACCGCTGGCCGCCGGAGATCCGGCGACCATCGGCCCCTATGTGCTGTCCGGTCGCCTGGGCAGCGGTGGAATGGGGTCGGTCTACCTCGGCCGCACCCCCGAGAAGGGCGCCCACGTCGCGATCAAGGTGATCCGTCCCGAGCTCGCTTTCGACGAGCCCACGCGGGCGCGCTTCCGCGACGAGATGGAGAACGCCCGCAGGGTCGCATCCTTCTGCACGGCCAAAGTGCTCGACCACGGGACCTTCGAGGGCCGCCCGTACATGGTCACCGAGTACATCGCGGGCACCGCGCTGGCCGAGCACGTCTCCGAGCACGGCGCGCTGGACTCCAGCACCCTGCACGGCTTCGCGCTGGGGATCGCCGCCGCGCTGGCGGCCATCCACCGCACCGGCCTGGTGCACCGCGACCTGAAACCGGCCAACGTGCTGCTGTCGCTGTCGGGGCCGCGCGTGATCGACTTCGGCATCGCTCGGGCGATGAACACCTCGACCAACCACACCCAGACCGGCATCGTCATGGGCAGCCCCGGCTGGATGGCGCCGGAGCAGCTGCTGGAGGAGAACGTCACCACCTCGGCCGACATCTTCGCCTGGGGGTGCCTGGTGGCGTTCGCGGGCAGCGGCGTCCACCCGTTCGGCAACGGCGACGCCATGACGCTGGGCAAGCGGGTGCTGTTCGCCGACCCGCAGATCGGCGCGCTCGACAGTCCGCTGGACCGCCTGGTGGCGCAGACTCTGGCCAAGGAGCCCGATCGCCGGCCCAAGGCCCAGGACCTGCTGCTGGAGCTGGCCGGCGGCGACGAGGGCGGCAGCGGCGGCGACGACGCCAACGAGATGGTCAGCCATGCGCTGCACAACTCGTGGCGGCCCAACCTGCCGCCCGCGGGGCCCATGCCCCCGCCGGGGCCGCCGCCCAACCCGCACCAGACCGCCACCGGCATGCCCCATCCGCCCCAGCCGGGGCCGGGCGGCCCGCCCCCCGGCGGCGGCCAGCCCTACCCGGGACCGCCCCAGCAGGCACCGATGCCGGCGCAGCCCAACCACCACAGCCAACCCGTGCAGCGCCCGGCGGGCATAGGGCCCCAGGGTCCCCAGGCGGCGCAGGCGCCCGCTCCCCCGCAGCCCGGCCCGGGCCCCCCGCAGGGGCCGGGGCCGGGCGGGCCGGGCGCACCGCAGGGCCCGGGACCGCAGCAGCACCAAGGGCCACAGGGGCACCAGACCGGCCAGTTCCCCGCGGCCGCACCGAACCAGACGGGGCCGCCTCCCGGCCACGAGCACGGCCCCGGGGCCAACGCACGCCCGCGCGCTCAGCCGTACGTGCCGCCCGCCTCGCTGCCGCCGCACCGACCCGTGCAGCCGGGCAGGCGGCGCCGTTGGGTGGCCGTCACCGCGGTGGCCGCCGTGGTCCTGGTCGTACTGCTGTTCACCACGCTCACGCTGCTGGGGATGCAGAACCTGATCGGGTCGGGGTCGGCGTCGGGGGCGGAGGACTCCGACGGCCGGTCCGAGGACGACGACGGCGGCGGTGCGCAAGCCGCTCCCGACGCCGAGGACGAGGGCGAGGACGAGGGCGCCGCCGACGCGACGGCGGCGCCCGACACCGCCGGCGACGGCCGCATGGTGTTCACGGTGCAGGAGTACGAGTGCTCCGCCGAGATCGAGGGCCGCTCCACGGTGCACCGCGGCACCTACTGCGTCTTCGCGCTGTCGGTGCACAACACCGGCCCCGAGCGCGTCTCGCTGGACCACGAGCGGCAGCGGCTGGAGGGGCGCCAGGAGGTCCTGCCGGCGTCGGAGCCGCTGGGCACCGAGGCCCGCGCTCCCCTGTGGCATCCCGTGCCGAGCGGGGAGCGGGCCGAGGGCCGGCTGGTGTTCATCGTCTCCGACGAGAACGACGTCGCCACCGCAACGCTGCACCTGAGCAGCGGCGACGGCGGTTCGCCCGCCGTGGTCGACGTCGCCGACGTCACCCGGGCGGGCTGAGGCCCGCAGGGCCGCGCTCCCGCGGTTCAGCCGCTCCCGTTCCCGGCTTCGCCGGGGTCGGCGGCGCGGTCGGCGTGCGCGGCGATCCCGGCGAATGCCGCGATGTCCAGCGACTCCCCGCGGGCGCCCGGGTCGATTCCGGCGGCCCGCAGCACTCGTTCGGCCGCCGCCGCCGAGCCCGCCCAGCCGGCCAGCGCCGCACGCAGGGTCTTGCGCCGCTGCGCGAAGGCGGCGTCGACGACCGCGAACACCGCGCGGCGGTCGGGCCGCGCCCCGTCGGCGCCGGTGGGCGGTGCGCTCCTGCGCCGCAGCGCGACGAGCCCGGACCCGACGTTGGGCACCGGCCAGAAAACGCCGCGTCCGACCGACCCCGCCCTGCGCACCTCGGCGTACCAGGCCGCCTTGGCCGAGGGCGCGCCGTAGGTCCGACTGCCCGGAGCGGCGGCGAGCCGGTCGGCGACCTCGGCCTGGACCATGACGAGCACGCGCTCCAAGCTCGGCAGCAGTTCCAGCAGGTGCAGCAGTACCGGGACGGCGACGTTGTAGGGCAGGTTGGCGACCAGCGCCGTAGGGGCGGGTCCCGGGATCGCGGTGACGCGCACCGCGTCGGCGGTGACCACGCGTAGTCGGCGGGCGTAGGCGGGGCAGAACTCCGCCGCCGTCTGCGGCAGCGTCTCGGCCAGGCGCGGGTCGACTTCCACGGCCGTGACGGCGCGGACGTGGGGCAGCAGCGCGAGGGTCAGCGACCCGAGCCCGGGGCCGACCTCCAGCACCGCGTCGTCGCCACCGACCTCGGCCGTGCGCACGATGCGCCGCACGGTCCCGCCGTCGACGACGAAGTTCTGCCCGAGCGTCTTGGTCGGCCGCAGCCCCGTGCGTTCGGCGAGCCGCCGCACGTCGCCGGGCGTGAGCAGGCGCGCATCGCCGGAGGAATCGGATTGGGTCACCGCAACATTGTGCCAGCACACGGACCGGCGGCGCGGGCGGCGCCGGGATGCGGCCCGGCCCCGGTCCCGCCGAGCGCGGGGTTGTTACCGGCGCGGCGCCGGAGAACGGTGCAACCCCCGAGATCGTTTCCGGCGGACCCGCCCGACAGGCGCTCAGACCGTGCCGAAGCCGCCCCGCCGCCGGGCGGTCCTACGACGGGTCGGCGGTGACGTAGGGGGCGTCGTCGGCGGCCTCCTCCGAGAACGGGACGGGCACCACCGGGACGTGTTTGCCGCCGGGGTTGCCGTCCCGCTCGGAGCTGAAGCTCAGGGTCCCGGTGGCCGCCCGGACCGTGTGCCGCTCGTTCAGCAGCAGCAGGTGGTCGCGGACTTCGCGCAGGGTCGGCGGACCGTCCCCGAAGGGGTCGGCGATGCGCACGGCCCGGACCGTGACCGCCATGGCGTCGTGGAACGCGACGGCGTAGCCGTTCTCCAGCTTCTGCGGATCCCGGCTGACCAGGCCGCGATAGCGCTCGTGGAAGTCGGCGTAGCCCGCCGGCTCGCCCTGGTCGCCCGGCTCGGCCCACCGGGGATCGGCGGAGGTGGCGTTGAGGATGGTGATGTTGCCCTCCTGCAGCATCGCCAGGTCCTCGTCGCTCCAGGGGTAGCGGCCGGTCTCGGCGAACAGGACCGATACGGGGTCTGCGTTGCAGACCCGCTCGCTCAGCACGTTCAGAAACGTCCGCAGGTCCGTCGCGCGCCCCGCGAAGGCGACCATGTCGGGCCGGGCCGTGCAGATGGTCTGCCTGATGGGGAAGAAGACGTCGGCCCCGCCGTCGACGACCGAGGCGCCGGAGAACCCCTGGTGCGGGAAATCGAAGTGATCACCCAGGCGCCGCTGGTAGGCGGCGCGCAGCGTGGACACGAAGAGGTCCTCCTGGACCCGGTCGTAGACCATGATCCCCGACTCCAGATCGTCGCGGCCCGTGAGGTAGCGGTCCAGCGCCGCGGCGAAGTCGGTGTTGCTCGGCGAGGCGCGCAGCAGGCCGGGGACGCCGCCGTGGTCGAGCCCGTCCCCGGTCGCTGTGGCGGTGACCATGGCGATCCCCCGGTCCGAGAGCCGCTCGGCCGCCTGCTGCGTGCGCGTCGTGCTCAGGGCCTGGCCCATCACCGCCACGAGCGGGATGTCGTCGTCGGTCATGTCCTCGATCCGGGAAACGGGGTAGCGCCACTGGAGCTGCCGGCTGCCCTCGTTGGCCAGGTAGAGCTGGATGAGCGGCTTCTTGTCTCCGAACTCGTTCGTGCGGTTGGCCCGGTACACCCCGACGTAGGCGCCTTCGAGCAGGCTGCGGACCTGACCCGGCGAGATCGGCCCGGACTCGACGGGGGTCAGCGGCGCCAGCAGGGCGACCTTGACGGCGGCGGCGCCCTCCTCGGCCACCATCCGCGCGACCCGCTCGTTCTCGGCGCGGATGTCGTCCTGGATTCCGGCGAAGTCGTCCGAGAACTCGAAGGAGCCGTCGGTGACACCGACGCACTGGCCGTCCACGGACCGGATCGCGCCCACGGGGCCGCCGCACCGCAGGGCCGGCACCGCCCACCAGGCGGAGGACGCGACCAGCGCCAGTGCCGCACCGGCCGCGACGAGGCCCAGGATCCGCATCAGGAACCGGAAGAGGGAGACCGGCTTCGGCGGGGGGAACGCGCCGCCCGCGGAGCCGGGCGGCGCGCGGTGCGGAGTCGCGTGCGGTGTCACAGGCGTCCTCACCTTCCTTCTGGGAGTGCTGGGGTATCGGGGGGTCGTCGCCCGGGTTCCGCCGGGTCGGGCGCCGCCCGGCGTCCCGGATCGGTGCCGTGTTCCGAGGAGGCCGGATCCTGGGGCGCGGCCGGGAAGTCCGGTGGGAACGAGGGGACCGGCGGTGCGCCGGTGTCGGGGGCGGCCGGAGCCGCCGCGCTGCGCGAGCCGCGCGCGGATTCACCGGAAAGGTAGCACTCGATCACTGTGCGCTACCGGAGAATCGGGGCATCACCCCCACGTACCGCGCGCGGAATCCGCCGGGGGCCGCCCGGACTCCGGGAACCGGGCGGCCCGCCGCCGCTGGGCGCTACGAGCCGGTGACGTAGGTGGCGCTGTCGCCGGCCTCCTCCGAGAACGGGACGGGCACCACCGGGACGTGCTTGCCCACCGGGTTGCCCGAGCGGTCCTGGGTGAAACTCAGGGTTCCGGTCGCGCCCTGGACGTCGTGCTGCTCGTTGAGCAGCAGCAGCCGGTCGCGGATGTCCTGGGGCGCGGGCGGAGGAGCGTCCTCGTTCCGCGGGTCGGTGATGCGGATCGCGTTCACCGTGACCGCCATGGCGTCGTGATAGGTCGCGGCGTAACCGTTGTCGAGCGCCTCGGGAGAGCGGTCCACCAGGTCGCCGAAGTGGTCGCGGAAGGCGGCGAACCCGTCGGGCGGGTCCTGCCCGCCGCCCTCGGCCCAGCGGGGGTCGAAACCCGACGCGTTGAGGATGGTGATGTCCCGGTCGTGCAGGGTGTCCAGGGCCTCGTCGTCCCACGGATACATGCCCACCTCGGCGAAGAGCACCGACAGCGGCTCGGTGCACACGCCCGCGCTGCTGGCCAGCGCGTCGATGAACAGCCGCATGTCGGTCGCCCGCCCGGCGAAGAACACCATGTCCGGCTCGGCCGAGCAGATGTTCTGGGTGATGGGGTAGAAGACGTTCGTGCCTTCGTCGGCGATCGCCCGTCCCGAGAACGGCTGGTCGGGGAAGGCGATGTGGTCGCCGAGTTTCTCCTCGTAGGCCGTGCGCAGCGTGTTGACGAACAGGTCGTCGGAGACCCGGTCGAAGACCATTACCGCCGTTTCGAGGTCGTCGCGGCCGTCGACGTAGCCGTCCAGCGCCGCGGCGAAATCCGTATTGCTGGGCGCCGCCCGGATCAGGCCGGGGATCTCGGCGTGGTCGAGGCCGTCGGCCGTGGTGGCGCCGGTGACCATCGGGATCCCCCGGTCCGAGAGCCGCTCGGCGGCCCGGCGCGTGCGCGTGGTGCTCAGCGCCTGCCCCAGCACCGCGACCAGCGGGACGTCGTCTTCGGTCATCTCCTCGATTCGGGACACGGTCGTGCGCCACTGTGCTTGGCGGCTGCCCTCGTTGGCGAGGCGGAGCTGGATCAGCGGATCGTCGCCGCGCGGAAACCCGCTGCGGTTGGCCCGGCGCAGGGCCACGTAGGCGCCTTCCAAGGCGCTGCGCACCTGGCCGGGGGTGATCGCGCCGTTGGGTTCGGGGGTCAGGGGCGCCAGCAGCGCGACCTTGACCAGCGGCACGCCGGTCTGCTCGGCCCGGGATGCGGCCCATCGGTTCTCGGCGTCGATGTTGCGCTGGACCTCCCCCAGCTCCTCCTCGGCGAAGACGAACGAGCCGTCGGTGACTCCGACGCATTCCCCGTCGACGTGGCTGACCCCGTTGCCCAGCCCGCCGCAGCGCAGGCGGGGCACGCCCCACCACAGGGCGCCCGCGACGAGCACGAGCGCCGTGGCCGCCGCTCCCCAGGCCAGGATGCGGCGCCGTTGCTCCCAGAGCCGCACGGGCCATGGGCGCGGGATGGCTCCTTCGTTGCCGGAGTCGTCTCCGGTGGACTCGGCCGAATTCTCCTGCGACACGTATCCTCCTCGGTTCTGCCGTCCGCCGAACGGGGGTGCGGCCGGCTACTCCTCCCAGTCCCGAGCGAGTTCGCCGTGTCGCTCGGCCTCCTGGTACAGGGCCATCGGGTTGCCCGCGTGGTTGGCCAGTTCCTGTAGGTCCCGGGCGATCCGCTTGTGCAGGAACCAGCGGCCGTCGACGGTGAAGGGGTCGCCGACGCGCCACAGGCCGACGGCGACGCGGGCGACCGCGGCCAGGTGGTCGCACGTGTCCCCCACCCGGCCCGCCGGTTCCGTCTGCGGGTCGGACGGCGCCGGACCGGTCGCATCGGCCACCCGCGGTACCGCGGTGACCGCGTGCAGCAGCCCGACCCAGTCGGTCTCCTCGCCCGTCTCCGGCAGCTTCTCGGCCAGCCCGCGCGAGCACGCGGCGACGTCGCCGGCGCCCAGGGCGTGGTACAGCTCGCCGACCGTGTCGCCGCCGGTGCGGCAGCGCTCGCGCAGCCGGCCGCGCAGCCGCGGGACGGGGTCGTCGCCCTGCTGGGACGACCAGCGCAACAGCAGTCGCCGCAGCAGCACCCGGTCGCCGGTGGTGGCGCCCTCGTGCCACAGGCACGACCGCCACAGCGACTCGGCTCCGATGAATCCGGTCAGCGAGCCTCCGAGGTACTCGGAGACGATCCAGGCGGCGTCCTCGTCGCTGCGCGCGGCGGCGAAGGCCGCCAGCGTCGCCAGCATCCCGCGGTCCACGTCCGCGGCTGCGGGGACTCCGGACAGGCCGCGCACGAGGTCGTCCCGCAGGCGCTCCTCGACGGTCGCCTGCGCGTTTCCGTCACCGTCGTCTCGGGGGTGCTGCTGGGCCAGCAGCTTGGCCAACCCGCCTTCGGCGGCCGTCGGCCAGGCCGCCGCGGTCTCGAACAGCAGCGCCGTCGCACCCGGATGGCCGCCTGTGAGGCGGTGCACCAGGCCGGGGAACCTGCGGTGGACGTCGCCGGGCATAGCGGTGGGTGCCAGGTCGGCCGCTTCGTCGGCGGTGAGGTCCCGCAGCGGGTGCACGCGTACCCGGCTCTCGTTCGTCTCCGCCACGCTCGGCCTGCGGCTGGTGGCCGCCACCACCAGCGGAGCCGGGGACAGGGCGGTGTTGGCTTCCCTCTTGACCGCCGCCAGGAACCGGGACCGGAATTCCTGGCCGAGTTCCTTGTCGATGTTGTCCAGCAGGAGTACGCAGTCGTACATGCCCGGCTTGGCGCGCAGGCCGCGGCTGAAGGCCGCCCGGAGGTCGGCCAGGAACGCCTCGATCAGGGTCGTGTCGACGAACTCGCGCTTCGCCGGGTCGGCGAGATTTCCCGCGTAGGCGCTGAGCTTGACCAGGGAGTCCAGCGGCTTTCCGGTGTCCCCCCGGCCGCGGTGCTCGTACCAGCGGAAGGACTCGCCCAGCAGGAAGGAACCGCTCGATTCGCGGGATCCGATGAAGTCGATTCCCCGTGCCGCGACCGCGCCGACGGAGGACTTCAGCGGCTCCGGGAGACCGGCCGCCCCCGCCAGACCGCCGGCGCTCTCGCGGGTGAACGCCCATACGGCGTCGTAGACCCGGCCTTTCCCGCGGTAGTTGCGCAGCACGTGGAGGACGTGGCGCCGCGCACCCGCATGGTCGGTGAAGTCGACCTTCTCTTTCATCGCCAGCCGACCCATCACGAGCCGGTGGAACCGCAAGCGGCCGTACCCCGGGCACCGCTGGCCCAGTTGGAACGCCAGAACCGAAAGCACCTCCGGGAGGCCGAAGTCGTTTCCGGCACGGGCGAAATCGAAAGCCGCATAGGGAACGATCTGACGGAGTTCATCCTCGAACTTGCCGAGGAGGGCCGACTTTCCGCTTCCGCCGGTCCCGGTGTACAGCAGCAGACCGGGCCGCTTTTCCGCCGGGACTGCGCGTCTCATATGGTTTCTGAGGTCCTCGACCGCTTCGTTGCGGCCGTGGATCCGGCCGGTGCTTTCGGTAAGCACTCAGACTCCCTCCACCGCGCCCGGTGTCGTGGACCGGAGCCCGGCTCCCCGCCCGATGGACCGGCGCCCGAGAGAGTGACGGGCGAACCGGGGAACGCCGATCCGAATGCGTGTGCGTCCGAGGGAAATTCGGGGGGATGAGGGTGCTGCCCGTCCGCGGGCCCGGAACCGGCGCTGTGCGCGACTAGCGTGCAGGTTCGAATACGAATGTAGCAGTGCTTCCCCGAACACTTCAGTGAAAACACGGAACTGCTGACCGGAACCGGAGGGGACGGGGCACCGACTCCCGTACGTCTTTGCGGTTCACATGAGCACCGGAAATCTTCCGGCCGCTATCGGAAACCCCCGACGGGTTTGCCGGGATGCACCGCCGCATGCGCCGCGGAAGAAAGAACCGACGAACCTATGTCCCGACACCTATGCGCCTCGAATGCAACAGGCGTCTCCCGCGGAATGGAATCGGAGCGGTAGGCCTGCATCGGCCGACCGGGCGTGATCCGGGGCGTTCCCGGAGCGCGGGGCCCGGGTGCCCGGGAAAAAGGGGCCGGGAAGCGGACCTATGTGCGGCCCTCCGGCCGGACGTCCGTGTGCTCCGGCGGGGCTGCGCCGTCCCAGCGGGCGCGGCGCATGTCGACCCGGTCGCCGGCCGGGCGCATGGGGGTGGCTTCGGCCGCGTAATGCTGCAGAGCTTCGACCTCGTGACCGGGCGGCGGCCTGCCGTCGGACCGGATGACGCGCCACCAGCAGACGGCGCCGCCCCACGCCGACATCACCGAGCCCACCTGGCGGGGACCGCCCTCACCCAGGTACTCGGCGATGTCGCCGTAGCCCATGACCATGCCGACCGGGATCGCCTCGGCGACCTCCAGGACCCGCTCCACATAAGCGGTGTGACGAGTGAACGCGTGCGGCATGGCCCGATCGTAGTACCGCCGGGCGCGGGGGCGGTCACCCCGGCGGCGGCGCAGGAGCGCGGTCTAACCGCTCAGCAGGTGCTCCGTGGGCTGCGGCGGGACGATGCGGCGGTACAGCGCGACGGATCCCGGCAGGGTGGCCAGGCCCGTGACCACCGCGACAGCGCCGGCGATCCACGCGGTCAGCGCCGCCGAGGCGGTACCGGAGAAGCCCAGCAGCCACGGCGCCGCGATCAGGAGCAGGCCCGTCACGACCGTGGCCGCTTCGACGACGAACAGCTCCGGGTGGATGACGGCCAGGCAGGACAGGAACACCAGAAGCACGCCGAGCAGGAACAGCCCCGCCATCCCGACTCCCAGCAGGCCGTGCCAGATGTGGCTCACGGAAACGGCGCTACCCGCGAGAAGGGCCAGCCAGTCCGCCCATGTTCTGGCGCTTCGCATATCGCCGCACCTCCATGCTCGTCGGATGTCGTCTGCGCGCACCTACCCGCCGCGCGGCCCGCGGAACCGGCGGACCGCCACGCGGCACCGCCGGAGCACCGGCGCCCGACACGCGTACGGGCCGCCGCGGCGCGGTGCCGCGGCGGCCCGGAGACGGAGCGGTGCCGGGAGCCGGTACCTCAGTAGGCGGGCAGGCTCGGGTCGACCTGGTTGACCCAGGCCAGCACACCGCCGCCGACGTGGACGGCGCTGTCGAAGCCGGCGCCCTTGAGCGCGCCGAGCGCCTCGGCCGAGCGCGCACCCGACTTGCAGTGCAGGACGATGCGCTTGTCCTGGGGCAGTTTGCCGAACGCCTCGCCGTTGAGGAACTCGCCCTTGGGGATGAGGACGGCGCCGGGGATGTTGACGATCTCGTACTCGTGCTGCTCCCGGACGTCGACGAGGTAGAAGTCCTCGTCCTTGTCCATCATGTCCTTGAGCTCGGGGGCGGTGATCGTCGCCCCCTGGGCGGCCCGCTCGGCCTCGTCGGAGACCTGGCCGCAGAACGCCTCGTAGTCGATGAGCTCGGTGACCGGCTCGCCCTCGGGGTCCTTGCGGACCTTGACCGTCTTCCAGGTCATCTCCAGGGCGTCGTAGATCATCAGGCGGCCGACCAGCGGGTCGCCGATTCCGCAGATCAGCTTGATGGCCTCGTTGACCATGATCGAGCCGATCGAGGCGCACAGCACGCCCAGCACGCCGCCCTCGGCGCAGGAGGGGACCATCCCGGGCGGCGGGGGCTCGGGGTAGAGGTCCCGGTACTGCGGGCCGTACTCGTTCCAGAAGACGCTGACCTGGCCGTCGAAGCGGAAGATCGAACCCCACACGTAGGGCTTGTTCAGCAGCACGCAGGCGTCGTTGACCAGATAGCGGGTCGCGAAGTTGTCGGTCCCGTCGAGAACGAGGTCGTAGCCCTCGAAGATCTCCAGCGCGTTGTCGGAGTCGAGGTGGTCCTGGTGCAGGACGACCTTCGTGTTCGGGTTGATCTCCTCGATGCTTTCGCGCGCCGACTCGGCCTTGGGCTTGCCGACGTCGCTCTGCCCGTGGATGACCTGGCGCTGGAGGTTGGACTCGTCGACTTCGTCGAAGTCGATGACGCCCAAGGTGCCGACGCCGGCGGCGGCCAGGTACAGCAGCGCGGGCGAGCCGAGCCCGCCGGCGCCCACCACAAGAACCTTGGCGTTCTTCAGGCGCTTCTGGCCGTCCATGCCCACGTCGGGGATGATCAGGTGGCGGGAGTAGCGGCGAACCTCGTCGACGGTGAGCTCGTCGGCCGGTTCGACCAGCGGCGGCAGCGACACAGCAGCTCCTCAGCATTCCTCTTCGGTGTCACGTCCCCGGGGCGTCGCCGGTGGACGCGGGGGCGTACGGGCACGTGACGAGCTTGCACTCATAGCCAACCTACGGGGTGGGCTTTCGCATTCCCGCCCCGGCCCGAGCGTTCGCGCCGCCTACGTCACGGTCGGCGGGGGACGCCGCCGGCGGAGGCCGCGGCGGCCGGTGCGGCCTCCGTCCGGCCGGGTCCGCCGCTGCCGACACCGCGCAGGAACGTTGCGACCTCGCGCCCGACCCGCTCGGGGAACTCCATCATCGCGACGTGGCCGGCCTCGGGCATCAGCACCAGCCGGCTGCGGCGGAAGGTGCGCGCGGCCCGGGCGGCCATCCGCGGGTCGACGAACTTGTCAGCGGTCGCGTAGACGAGCAGTACCGGGCACCGCACCTGCGCGGCCTGCCGCCAGAGGCTGCGGCGCCCGCGCCGCACGTACTCGGCGACCATCCCGCGCAGCGAACGCAGGACCGCGGTCTCGGCGTGGGGGTGGGTGTCGCGTTCGCGCGCGGCCTCCAGCGCCTCCATGACGCGCCGTGTCGGCGCCGAGGAGGGGTCGTGGTAGGTGGTGGCGAACATGTCCTGTACGCGGACCTCGGGCGGGCGGCGCTGCATCAGCCCGTAGGCGGCCGGACCCAGGACCGGGATCACCGACGCGGCCATCTGGTACGGCACCGGGCGCGGCCGCAGGTCCGGCATCGCCGGCGCGATCAGGGTCAGCGACTTCACGAGGTCCGGGTGCTCGGCGGCCAGGCGCACGGCCGCGGAGCCGCCCATGGAGTTGCCGATCAGGTGGACCGGTTCCTCGCCGGAGCGGATCAGCCGGGCGACGGCGCCGGCGTGGCCGTCGACGGTGTAGTCGCCGCCCGGCGGGGGCGGCGAGTGCCCGAAACCGGGCAGGTCGAGCGCTTCGCCGGCCCATTCGGTGTGCAGGATGCCCATCAGGTCGGTCCAGTTGGTGGAGTCGCCGCCGAGCCCGTGGACGTAGACGGCGCGGGGGCGGGCTCGGCCGTGTGCGGGGGCGCGGTCGCGGCGGACGAATACCCGCCGTCCTCCGCCCAGGTCGAGCGGCTCGCCGGGCCAGAGGTCGATGGGCTCGGCCATGGTGCGGCCTCCTGCGGATCGCCGGCGTGCGGGTTTCGCCGTTCGTCATGCGGGCGCGGGGCGCTGCCGCCCGCACCTCTATGCTCCACAACGCGTGCGTAGGTGTGCAAGGCCGGGTAGGGGCGCCTGCAGGCCCGCGTCGGCGTGCCCCGGAAACCGGGAGGGCGCGGCGCAGAGCGAGTACCGTTGGCACCAACCGACCACGCAGGGGGAAGCTGTGTCCCAGCCTCAGGACGACGCCGAGCGCCCCATCGAGACCGGCGACGCCGATTTCAGCGAGCAGAACGCCGAGGTCTCCTCCGAGGAGGCGGATTGGACGCGCCGCGGCCGGCTCGACGCCGAGGACGAGGTGTCCGAGGCCGACGCCGTCGAGCAGCTGCGCGAGGTCGAGATCGACGAAGACGAATACCGCTAGGACGGCGCCGCGCGGGCCGCCGCGGACGGGTCGGTGCGGCGGCCCCGCCGAGGGCGCGGCCGGGCCGTTGGCGGGGGCGAACCTACGGGCGAGTAAGATAGTGGCGGTACGCCGGGTCGAGGCCGAAGGTATCCGGAAGCGAACGGGCGTTCCAGGCAAGGTCGTCGAGCGCGGCAGGCTCCAGGCCGCGAGGAGTTCGGAGGGTGTTGCTGTGACAGCTCCTTCAGACGCCCGTCCGCGCGGCACCCGCCTGCCCCGGATGGCCCGCCGGCGCCAACTGCTGGCCGCCGCGCAGGAGGTGTTCGTCGCCCACGGCTACCACGCCGCGGCGATGGACGAGATCGCCGAGCGCGCGGGCGTCAGCAAGCCCGTGCTCTACCAGCACTTCCCCGGAAAGCTGGAGCTGTACCTGGCGCTGCTGGAGCAGCACTCCGAGGCGCTGATCGACAAGCAGCGCGAGGCGCTGCAGAGCACCGACGACAACCGCCAACGGGTGGCCGCCAGTTTCCGCGCCTACTTCGAATTCGTCGCCGGCGAGGGCGAAGCGTTCCGGCTGGTGTTCGAGTCCGACTTGCGCAACGTCGCCGCGGTGCGCGAGAAGACCGAGCAGACGCTGCAGCGCTGCGCCGAGCTGATCAGCGACGTCATCCGCCAGGACACCAGCATCTCCGACGAGGAGGCCCACCTTCTCAGCATCGGGCTGGTGGGCATGGCCGAGACCAGCGCCCGGTACTGGCTCAACAACGAGGGCAGCATCCCGCAGGAGGCCGCCGAGCAGCTGATCGCCCGGCTGGCCTGGCGCGGGATCAGCGGTTGGGACCTCACCCGCGGCTGACGCGCGGCCCGGGGCCGGGGCCTCCGCGCCCCGCCTCCCCCTCGCCGTCGCCTCCCGGAGCCGCGTCCGCGGCTCCTCCCGCCGTCCGCTCCGGGCTCCGCGCCGCTTGCGCACGGCCGGCGGCACATCCGCACCGTCGGTGGCGGTTGGTCAAATTCCGACCAAGGAGCGGCAAAAAGTTACTTTATGTGTTCACCAGTCACCCTCCGGTGATTCGGCGTGTCCATAACCGGGTAATCGGCGTTGTGAGTATGAGTCGTCTCGGTTTCGCCGGGCGGACGCGGGGCGAAACCCGGGTACCGGCGGGGCGCCATGGGGGTGAAATCGCATGAACATCCAGCAAGGGCTAACGGACGCCTGGAGCGCCGTCGCCTCCTTCGTTCCACTGCTGGCCGGATTCCTCGTGATCCTGGTCCTCGGTTGGATCATCTCGAAGATCGCCGGTCGGCTGGTGGGCAAAGGACTGGGCAAGGTCGGACTCGACCGCGGGCTGGACCGCAGCGGCGTGGGCGAGTACTTCCAACGCAGCCGCTACAGCGCGAGCCAACTGTGCGGCAAGATCGTCTACTACGTCCTGCTGCTGGTCACACTGCAGTTCGCGTTCAGCGTCTTCGGGCCGAACAACCCGATCACGCAGCTGCTGAACGACGTGGTCGCGTGGATTCCGCTCGCCATCGTCGCGCTGGTCATCGTCGTGGTGGCCGGAATGATCGCGAAAGCGGCGCGCGACATCGTCTCCAACGCTCTGGCCGGTGTGAGCTACGGCCGCTTGCTGGGCAACATCGCCGGGGTCTTCATCATGGGCCTCGGGGTGATCGCCGCGCTGAACCAGATCGGCGTGGCCACCACCGTCACCCAGCCGGTGCTGATCGCCGTGCTGGCCACCGTCGCCGGTGTCGTCATCGTCGGTGTCGGCGGAGGCCTGGTCCGGCCGATGCAGGAGCGCTGGAGCAACTGGCTCCAGCTCGCCGAACAGGAGACCGGGCGGATGCGCGAGGACTCCTACCGCGCCGGACGTTCCGACGCCATGCAACAGGGCCCTCAGGGCGCTCCGCAGCAGGCGCCGCGCGAATCCGGCGCACGGGACACCGCGACCATGGGCGGCCCCGCGCAGGGCAGCCGCCCCGGCGGTGATCAGCCGCCGCACTCGCCCGAGCGGTGAGCGCGGCGCCGGCGCCGCGTGCGCCGGCGATCCGATCCCACGCACGCGAAGGGGGCGGGGCCGTCCGACGGCCCCGCCCCCTCTGCTTGTTCCCGCCCGCCGGCGCGGCGGGCGGGATCAGAGCAGCTCGTCGTTGCCGAGTTCGTCGCGAGCGAGCCGGCTGATGCGGCGGACGATCAGCACCCCGGCGATCACGACCGGGACGACGGCGAGCCAGAAGGCCGTGCCCGCCCAGCCGATGCCGATGAGCACCATTACCGCCAAGGCGGTCACGATGATCGAGGTGAACAGCGAGAATTCGACGCGCTCCTGCTGAACCAGGACGCCGATCGGCGGTCGCGCCGCACCATGCCGGCCGCTCCCCATGCGCTCTTCCTTTCTTGCGGTGCCCGGCACCGCGCGTACTCGTCCCGGAGTGCGGTCCCTCGCGCGCCGCTGCGGGCCGGCGCCGCGGCACCGGAACGATCACCGCTCCGGTTCGCATGCGCCTCTGCAGAGAGCCGCGTGGCCACCCCCGGAGGGTCAAGCCTACGCTCAGTCACCGCGTCCGCGGGGTACTTCGCGGTCCGCGGCGCCGCTGCGCCGGGACCCGTCCCCGGGTTCGGGTGAGAGTGGGACCAAACCTAGCGGACGAAGCCGTGTTCCTTCGCCAGCCTCAGCACCGCGAGCACGCGCAGGGTCTCCCAGTCGTAACCGTCGCAGGAGGAGTGCCAGCCGCGTTCGCGGCAGCCGTCCATGAAGCCGTCGAGGTAGCGGGACAGGCCCTGGCCGGTCAGCCTGTCGCCGTCGGCACCGATCGAATCGCGCACCGCAGCGGCGTGCTGGTCCAGCTCAGCGGTCATCCAGGGTTCTGTGGAGTCGCCCAGCGGGCCGAACAGTCCGAACTCACGAGTCAGCCGGGCCAGCGGACCTTCGGCGAAGTACCCAGGACGCATGGAGAGCTACCTCAGACAGGGGACGAAACAAGAACGCGACCGACTATATACGAAACCAAGAGCAAATCGTGACGCTCCATTTCAGAGGGCACAGACCTGACACCGCTGGACACAGCGCTACAAAGCCGACAATGCAGGCGCTGGGCACTCGTGCGGCGGGTCCGGTCACGTGCTCAGGCCCAAGGCCTCCAACCGCGCCGTGTGGCTCTCGGTGAGATCGGCGAACACGCGGCCGACCGTCGCCAGATCGGTCGCCTCCGCCCCCGCTGCGGACGCTCCCTCGTCCTGCCCGGATCCGTCGGCTCCGGCCCCCGGTGCGACCTTGCCCACACCCGAAGCCAGCAGTGCCGCCAGCTCGGGCCGCTGTGCGGCCACACTCTGCGCCTGGCTCAGCGCCTCGCCCACGAGCCGCCGCGCCCACAGCGACAGCCTCCCGGCCAGCGCGGGTTCCTCGGCGACAGCGCTGCGCACCCGGGCGACGACGAACTCGGCGCGCCCCGACTCCACCAGGGTTCCACGCACCAGCGCGTGGGTCTGCTCGTCGCACAGCTCGGCGAGCTTGCTGTAGAAGTCGTCGGCGATGCCGTCGCCCACGTAGACCTTGACCAGGCTCTCCACCCAGCCCTGCGGCTCGGTGCGCGCGTGCCAGGCGTCCAGAGGGGCCGTGAAGGGCTCCATGGCCGACTCCGGCTGCACACCCAATTCGGCGAGGCGGTCGTGCAGCCGCCGGTAATTCGCGTGCTCGGCGCCGGCGAGGTCGGCGAGCGCGCCCTTGCTGGCCAGCGTCGGCGCGAACTCGGCGTCGCCGGCCAGCCGGAAGAAGGCGACCAGGCGCGCATAGGCCAGCAGACCCAGCAGGTCGATCACGCCCGGGCCGGCGGCGGAGGGGGCGGCCGCCCCCGGGGCCGCGCCGCACTCCTCGCTCACCGTGCACCGCCCGTCCCGGCCCCGGCGCGAACGGCCCGGGCCGTCGGCTCCCCTCGGTTGCGAGCACGCTTGGTCATGGCGGCCAGGTTATCGCCCCGCGCGGACCCCGCGGGCCGCGGCCGATCGGGACTTTTCCCCGGCGGGCGCGTGTTGTAGCGCGAGGACGGCTTTTCGCGAGCGTGACACCGTTCTTCCGCTCCGTGCCCGAAAGCGGCATATCCAGCAGAGGAACGGCAGGTTAGAATCGGTCGCAGTGGCCGCCGCGAGTCGGCCATCGCGCGGCACCCCCGCCGCAGCCGCACCGTTCGCCGGAAGGCGCGGGCGGGCTGCTGCACGGTCCCGCGCGGGGGTCACCGCGCGGCCCTCTGCGCCCGCCGCCGTGCGGTGGGCGCCGCGGCCAACCGTGACAACGACCGTCATCGGCGCCGCGAACGCGAAGCGAGCGTCAGCGTCGACCGCCTAACGTGCCGGGACTGCCGGGACCACGGCAGGCAAGGAGCGTGCAGTGCAGCAATTCCGCGCACACGCGCCCGCCCGCCTACCGGTCCCCGCTGACGCCACGACAGGCGGCGGACGGCCACAAGAAAGCTATCGACCCGCGCCGCCGGGCCGCGCCGGAGGTCCTAGCCGACCCCCGAGCCGCGCCGGCCGGGCCCGTCCATCGGGCCCCCGCGCGAATCACCCGGCCCGGCCGCTCCGGGCCCGTCCGCCATACACCACGGCCACGAACGCAGAAGCGGCCCGCCCAGAGGAGGCATGAGCCCTGACAAGCGCAGAAATCAACGAAGAACGACGAACCTTCCGCGGACTCGGTGTCGCCCCCGACATCGCCGACGCACTCGAAGCCGAAGGCATCGTCGAACCGTTCCCCATCCAGACCCTCGCCCTCCCGCTCGCCCTTTCCGCCTCCGACATCATCGGCCAGGCCCGCACCGGCACCGGCAAGACGCTCGCGTTCGGGCTGCCGCTGCTGCAGCGCGTGCAGCAGGTGCCGGGATCGGCGAAGCGCCCGGGAGCGCTGGTGGTCGTCCCGACCCGCGAACTCGCCATCCAGGTCGCCGCCGACCTCAGCACGGCCGGCAAGCGCATCGGAGCACGGATCGTCACCGTCTACGGCGGCCGCGCCTATGAGCCGCAGATCGAAGGGCTCAAGGACGGCGTCGACGTCGTCGTGGGAACCCCCGGGCGGTTGCTCGACCTGGAGAATCAGAAGCACCTGAACCTGCGCGACGTGTCGGCGGTCGTGCTGGACGAGGCCGACAAGATGCTCGACCTCGGCTTCCTGCCCGACATCAAGAAGATCCTCACCAAGATCCCCGACGAGCGCCAGGTGATGCTGTTCTCGGCCACCATGCCGAGCGAGATCGTCTCCCTGTCGCGCAACTACCTTCGCCAGCCCACACACGTGCGCGCCGGCGACGACGACGATCCCAGCCAGGCCCGTATCAGCCACGTCGACCAGCACGTCTTCCGCACCCACCCCATGGACAAGCCCGAGATGCTCGGACGCCTGCTCCAGGCCGAGGGGCGCGGACTGACCATGGTCTTCTGCCAGACCAAGCGGGCCTGCGACAAGGTCGCCGCCGACCTCAAGGACCGCGGTTTCGCGGCCGCCGCCGTGCACGGCGACCTCGGCCAGAGCCAGCGCGAACGCGCCCTGCGGGCGTTCCGCGGCGGCAAGATCGACGTGCTCGTGGCCACCGACGTCGCCGCACGCGGCCTCGACGTCGACGACGTCACCCACGTGGTCAACTACGAGTGCCCCGACGACGAGAAGACCTACACCCACCGCACCGGCCGCACCGGCCGGGCCGGGCGTTCGGGCACCGCGGTGACCTTCATCAGTTGGCAGGAGGTCGCGCGGTGGAAGCTGATCAACACCGCACTGGAGCTGGCCCACTCCGACCCCGCCGAGACCTACTCCACCTCCCCGCACTTCTTCGAGGAGATGGGGATCCCGGCGGGCAGCAAGGGGCGGCTGGCGGCCGATCTGCGTAAGCGCGCAGGTCTGGAGGCCGAGGAAGTCGAAGACATCGGCGACACCGGGCAGCGGGGCGAGCGCAGCGGCAAGGGCGGCAAGGGCGCCGGCAAGGGCGGACGCGAAGAGGGCGGCGCCAAGAGCGGACGCTCCCGCAACCGCCGGCGCACCCGCAGTTCGACCGGCGGAGGTACGGCGACCAAGGGATCCTCCGGCGACACTGCCGGCGCCGACACCGGCTCCGGTGCCGCGGCCCAGGCCCAGAGCGGCGGGTCGGGCGAGTCGCCCGCTCCCCGGCGGCGCCGCCGGCGGCGCACCCGCAGCGGTGTCGAGCAGCCCGGCAAGGACCAGGACCGCTAAGCCCCCGGCAGTAGACAGCGACCGCCCGGACGCCACCGCGGCGGATCGGGCGGAACCGGCACCGGTCGCGAACCGCGAGCCGCGGCCGGAGCGTGCGGGAACAGGACCGCCGGCGGGGCCCCGCCGCCGCGGGCGGGCACCGGCCCCGTCGCCCGGCTCCGCAGGCGCACGCTGGCGCGCCCCAGGTCCGATACGACGCATATAGTGATCCGACGTGAGTACTCCTCGATTCCTGGGCCTGCCGCCCGGTGTCCGGCACACCACCATCCGCACCCCTATGGGCGACGTCGCCGCCCTGCAGGCCACTCCGGCCGCCGGCGGCTGCGAACGGCAACCGGCGCTGCTGGTGCCCGGCTACACCGGCAGCAAAGAGGACTTCATCGCGCTACTGCAGACGCTGGCGTCGGCGGGGCGCGCGGTAACGGCCGTGGACATGCCGGGGCAGTACCAGTCCCCCGGTTTCGTCGACCCCGGGGAGTACACCCGCGTCGGGCTGGGCCGTATCGTCGGCGAAGTCGCACTGACACTGGACGACGGCCCCGTGCACCTGCTGGGCCACTCCTTCGGCGGGCTGGTCACCCGCGAAACCGTCATCTCGGCGACGGTTCCGCTGCTGTCGTCGACCCTGATGAGCTCGGGCCCCTCGGCCATCGGCGGCACCCGTGCCGCCGACGCCCGCAGGCTCGTGGCGGCCATCGGCCACACGCGCACGCGTGACCGCCTGGAGCAGATCTGGGCCGAACACTTCGACGCCCCCACCAGGGCCAGCGGCGTCGCCCCCGAAATCCACGCGTTCCTGCGTGAACGCATGGTCGCCAACCACCCCGACGCGCTCGTCCGCATGGCGGAGGAGCTGCTCGACGCCGCCGACCGCACCCCCGAGCTGGCCCGCTCCGAGCTGCCCATGCTCGTGCTCTACGGCGAGAACGACGACGCCTGGCCGCCCGAGGCCCAGTCCGCGATGGCCGACCACCTGGCCGCCGAACGGGTCGTCATCCCGGGGGCGGCCCACTCCCCCAACGTCGAGGCGCCCGAGACCACGGCCGAAGCGCTGACCGCCTTCTGGAACCAGGTCGAGGCCGACGAGCGCGGCGGCGCGTAGCGGCGCCCGACCGGCCGAACGAGCGCCCCGCCGCAGAGCGCACGCCGGGATCTCCGGCGGGACCCGCCGCCGCGAGCGACCGCGGGCCCCCGGTCCCCGGCTATGGCGGCGCCCGGCCGCCCGGCCGCGGCGGGCGCTGTACCCGCGGGCCGGGCGCGAGCCCGGACCCGCCGGTACGTGCGCCGTCTCGGACGTCCTCTACCTGGTGGCGACCCAGCTGTCGAAGTTCTCCGACGCCTCGCCGACCGTCGTCTCCGGGCCGCTGTCCGCCAGCACGCGGGTGTCCGGCGGCAGAGTCAGGATCATCTCGCCGATGGAGTGCAGCTGCTGGGTGAAGTCGATGTAGCCGCCCGCGACGGTGCCGACCTCGTCCTTGCGCAGGGAGTCGCCGGTGAACACGACTCCCTTCTCGGAGATGTAGAAGGCGACGCTGCCGTTGGAGGTGCCGGGGATCGGCAGGATGTCGATCTCGACGTCGCCGGCCTTGAGCGCGCCGCCGCCCTCGATCTCCAGGTCGGGCCGGCGCTCGGCGCCGTGCACCCGCCGCCAGGCGCGGACCTCGCGCCGGTGCAGAGCGACGGGGGCTTCGTCGCGCTCGGCCACCTCCACGGCGGCGGCGATGTGGGTGTTGTAGCCGTTCGTGCAGGCCACGAGGTAGACCTCGCGCTCGCCCACGGCTTCCATGACGGCCTCGGCGTCGTGCGCCGGGTCGATCACCACGACGCCCTCGTCGTCGACGTCGACGATCCAGGTGTTGCTGACGACGTCGACCTCCTGGTCTTCGGCCTTGAGTACGCCGACGGAGCGCAGGCGCTGCACGCCCTCGTCGTCGACCTCCGAAGCGCCGGCGGTCTCGGGCTCGCCGTCGTCGGCGAACGCGCCCTTCTGCGGGGCCGCGGCCGGGGCGGACTCCTCGTCGTCCCCGTCGTCGTCGTGTTCGTCGGCGTCGGCCTCAGCGACGTCGGACCCGGTGGTCGCGGGCTCGCCGTCGTCGGCGTCGGCGCCGCCCTTCCCGGCGGCGTCCGCGCTCTCCGCAGCGTCCGCGCCGGACTCCTCCTCGCGCTCGTTCCCGGCGGCTTCGGCGTCCTCGGTGTCGGTGCTCGTGGTCGTCACCGCCGACTCCGCACCGGAGCCCTCGGCCTCATCGCCGTCCTTCTTCTTGCCCTTCCGCTTCCAGAACACGGTGCCGACCCTTCGCTGTCCGTTTCGAGCACTGGTGGTTGTCGGGACCATTGTCACCGCCCCGCAGGCGGTACGGGTACCCGGCCAGGCGACTGACGAGTGTCCCGTTCGGCGGCTAAACCGCCGATAAGCCCCCCGGCCGCGGCATTCGCGCCGCTCGACCCGCCCTATTCGGCGGTGACGGGCGCGGATCCGGTCGCCGGTTCGGTCAGGCGAGCGTACTCCTCGAAGGCGGTCGTCCGGCAACCGAGCCGGTGGCCGGTCAGATCGCCGTGGTCGTCGCTGGAGCCGGTGACCGCCAGTTCGAGCCGCTTGGCCGCACCGCGCCAGTAGGCGGCCTCATCGTCGTCGTGCGCCGGGTGGTCGGCTTCGACGCCGCCGAGCCCGGCTTCGGCCATCTCCTCGATCAGCCGCATCGGCACCGCTCCGTCGGGGGCGGACTCGCCGCGGGCGGGGTGGGCGACGGCGCAGACACCGCCCGCGGCGCGCACCAGCTCGACCGCCCGCAGCGCGTCGAGCGCGTAGCGGGCGACGTAGCCGGGGCGTCCCGCGCCGATCCAGCGGTCGAAGGCCTCGGGCACGTCGGCGGCCGCGCCCGCTTCGACGATCGCCTGTGCGATGTGCGGGCGCCCGACGACGCTGCTGCCGGCCCCGCCGGCCTGCCCGGTCTCGCCGGCGGCGGGTGTGTCGGGGACCCCCGCCAGCGCGCGGACCCGCTCCCACGCGACCTCGACGCCGGCGGTCTGCAGGCGCTCGACCATGGTGCGGGCCCGGACGGCGCGGTCGTCGCGGATCCGCCGCAGCTCGGCGGCGAGTTCGGGGTGATCGGCGGAGAAGAGGTAGGCGAGCAGGTGCACGCTCGCGCCCTCGTGCAGGCATGACAGCTCCATGCCCGGGACCAGGGTGGTCCCGGCGGGCAGGGCGGCGGTCGCTTCGGGGACGCCTGCGACGGTGTCGTGGTCGGTCAGCGCGAGGACGTCCAGACCGGCCGCCGCCGCGCGCCGGACGACGTCGGCGGGCGGCTCGGTGCCGTCGGAGACCGAGCTGTGGGCGTGCAAGTCGATGCGCATGCGCCGATCATTCCACGATCCCGCGTACCGCCGGTCGGCAGCACGTCAGGACGCGGGCTGCAACGCCGAGGCGAGGAACGGGGAGGGCGCGCCGAAGGGCGGTTCCAGGGCCGCACCGCCGTCGTGGCGGTCGCGCAGGTCGCGCACGTCGCCCAGTTCGGCCACGAGAACGGCGGTGTCGGCGGCGCTGAAGACGATCCAGAACCAGTCGGCGAAGGCCTCGCCGGCATACGCCGCGCGCCCGCTCCCGGTCTCGACGCTCCACAGCGCGATGTCGTGGCCGTCGTAGCGGAGCTTGGAGTCGGGCGGTCCGGCGCCGAACCCGCTGCCGGGGTCGGGGCCGTCGAGCCCGGCCAACCGCGCGCCCAGGCCGATGCCGGGATCCTCGGCCACCAGCGCCATCTCGCCGACGCCGCCCAGCGGCGCCGGTCCCGAGAGCGCGACGGCGGTGCCGAGCGCTCCGCTGCGATCGTCGCCGGCATCGGCGAAACCGGTCACCAGCCAGCCGGTCGGCAGCGGCCACGGAAGCCAGACGGGCACCCGGGTGGACGCGAGAACCAGCTCCAGTGAAGCCGCGTTGGGTGCGCGCACCGGATTGAGCGGTGCGACAGGGCCGTGAGCGCCGCACTGCCACGCACTCGACCACAATCCCGGTGCGTGGACGGCGCGCCCGCAGCGTGGACACGAAGGATCGGACCTCATGATTTTCGGGAAGATACCCGTCCCTGCGGTGCGGAAACGCGATCGGGGCGAAGCGATGGCGCCGCTGTCGCCGCCGGTCCCGGAGCCGCCCCGGATGGCGGCGGCCCCGAACCGGCGGCATGGGAACCGCCGTCCCGGGGTCGCGCTCTCCGACGAGCGCTTCCCCGGCTAACCCCCCGATCCCGGCGCGGTCCACTCGGACCCGCCGGAGCCGCCGGACGGTCCTCGGTACCGGACGCCGGCAGAGCCGGGCGGATGCCCGGACGCGGAGTACCACGCGCCGGGAGCGTCATCGGGGCCGCCGGGCCGGTCGGCGCGCGGCTCCAGCCACTGCGCAGGAACACCCTGGTCGGGCGCTCCGGTGTCCCCCGGCGCGTCCCCGTCCGGCTCGTCCTCGGGGGCGAACCGGCTCAGACCCGAGCGGCGGGCCGTCCACACCACCAGCGCGCAGTAGACGGCGACCTCGACCGTGGTGCTGACGACCCCCTGCCACGAACCGCTGCCGGAGGCGACGCGGTCGAGGCCGCCTTCGTAGGCGGTGATGGAGAACGCCAGGAGGTTGTGCAGGACGTGCAGGCCCAGTGCCGCCTCCAGCCCGCCGGTGTACCAGGTCAGCCAGGCCATAGCGACGCCGAACACCGCGACGTCGAGCAGGCCCCAGTCCGAGTAGTCGTGCAGCAGGGTGAATACGGTCCCGCTGATCACGATGCCCAGGACCGGGGTGCGCAGGAACCGGGAGACCGGTCTCGCTCCGCGGGACTCGGCGGGCCCGGCCCCGATCGAGCCGACGGCCTGCATCAAGAAGCCGCGCAGGGCGATCTCCTCGGCGGAGGCCTGGAAGGGCACGAGCAGCACGAACAACCCGATGGTCAGGGCGAATCCGGGCCCTCCGGCGTACTCGCCGACGAAGGGCGCATCGGGCGAGGAGAGCCGGTGCAGGCCGAGCAGCACCCCGAAAGAGACCACCAGCGCGGACAGGGCCGGCAGCAGGCACCGCAGCAGCCACCGCACACGCAGCCGCCCGGCCACCGAGAACACCGACCCCACGGTCCGGCGCTGGATCAGCCAGGCGGCGGCGAGGACGATCGGCGCCATCGTCGCGATGACGACGAGTTGCAGCACGACGTTGGCCAGCGGCGAGCGGAAGATGTCGTCGCCGGTCCCGTCGACGCCGGCGACGATCGCGGCCACCACGGCGGCGGTCGCGATGATCACCTGGACGAGCACGACGGTCGCCACGGCGGTGCCGACGGCCAGCGGCGGCCGCCACCAGCGGTGGCGGCGGGTGCGGGCCAGGCGGTGGTACGGAGCGCCGGCCGGGGGCCGGGCGGTTCCGACCGGGCGGCGCGGTCCGGCCGGCGGAGGCCACGCCCATGCGGGGGCGTGCTGGGCTGCCGCCGCCGGCGGCCACGCCCAGACCTGCTCGTGCTGGTGGGCCGACCGCTCCGGGCCGACGGGCCCCTGCGGTTCGGACGACCAGGACGAGCCTGATGGCGGCGGCGGATTTCTCATCGGTTGCCGAGATTACCGTTCGCGGTTGTATTGCCCGCGTTAAGAACGCACCGCATCCGCGCCGCTACACCGTCGGCTCCTGCCGGCTCCGGCCGCGGCGCGCGGTGCACGGCGACGCTCCGCCGACGGGCGGCCCCCTGGCCGCGAGTATCGTTACCGGCCGGTACGCCAGGCGAGGCCATTGTGATTCTCCTCACATTCATGGCGCGGTTTCAGCTGTGCAGCGCCGTGTGCGGCCCTGATCCGCCCGCCGCGCAGCCCGGGCCGAGCGCCGCGTCCGGCGCCGGGAAATCTCCCGCTCTGCGGTCGTCGGGGTAGCGCGACCTCCTTGCATACCATGGGGGTATGTCCTCCACACCCACCACCGAGCAGGTGAACGCGGCTCTGGCGACCGTCCAGGACCCCGAGATCCACCGCCCCATCACCGATCTCGACATGGTCAAGAGCGTCGAGATCGCCGACGGCGGTGTCGTGAACGTCGGCATCTACCTCACGGTGGCCGGTTGTCCCATGAAGGGGCGAATCGAAAGCGACATCACCACCGCCGTCACCAAGGTCGAAGGCGTCACCCGGGTGAACGTCGAACTCGACGTCATGAGCGACGAGCAGCGCAAGGCACTGCAGACGAAGCTGAAGGGCGGTCAGGAAGACAAGGAGATCCCCTTCGCCAAGCCCAACTCGCTCACCAAGGTCTACGCCGTCGCCTCCGGCAAGGGAGGCGTGGGCAAGTCGTCGGTGACCGTGAACCTCGCGGCGGCGCTGGCCGACCTCGGGCACAAGGTCGGCGTGGTCGACGCCGACATCTACGGGCATTCGGTGCCGCGGATGCTCGGTGTCTCCGACCACCCGACCAAGGTCGAGGACATGATCATGCCGCCCACGTCGCACGGCATCAAGGTCATCTCCGTAGGCATGTTCACCCAGGGCAACCAGCCCGTGGTGTGGCGCGGCCCGATGCTGCACCGCGCCCTGCAGCAGTTCCTGTCCGACGTCTTCTGGGGCGACCTGGACATCCTGCTGATGGACCTTCCCCCGGGCACCGGCGACATCGCCATCTCGGTCGCCCAACTGCTGCCCAGCGCCGAGATCCTGGTCGTGACCACTCCGCAGCAGGCCGCGGCCGAGGTCGCCGAGCGGGCGGGCGCCATCTCCGGGCAGACGCACCAGCGCGTCGCCGGCGTCATCGAGAACATGTCCTACTACGTCGCGCCGGGGAGCGATGAGCGCACCTACCTCTTCGGTGAGGGCGGCGGCCAGACCGTGGCCGACGGCCTGACCAAGTCCCTGGGCGCCGAGGTTCCGATGCTGGGCCAGGTTCCGCTGGACATGCGCCTGCGCGAGAGCAGCGACGAGGGCCAGCCGCTCGTGCTCAGCGAGCCCAGCACCGACGCCTCGCAGGTGCTCAGCGGGATCGCCGGCGACCTCGTCGGCAAGCCGCGGGGCCTGTCGGGGATGCAGCTCGGGGTCACGCCGGTCGGCGGCGGCCGGTAACACCCGGTACCGACCACCGGGCAACCGGGCTCCAAGGGGCCGCCGTCGGCGACGGCGGCCCCTTCGTATGCCGGATCACGGCGCCGGCATACGGTCCGCAGGACGCGGCGCGGGCGGCGCACGGCCGCGTTCCGGCCGCCGCGGCGCGCCCGGCGGTATCCTCGGAGCCCGCCGCCGCGCCCCGGCGGGGCGCCGGCACCGCAGACACCGCGACCCCGGAGGAACCGTTGCCCGCGTCCGAGGACACCGACCGCTACCGGCAGTGGCTCACCGCGGCCGCCGAGGAGGCGCGCGCCGGCCGCGACGAGGGCGGCGTACCCATCGGCGCCGCCCTGATCGGCGGCGACGGGCGGGTCCTGGGACGCGGCCGCAACCGGCGCGTGCAGGACGGCGACCCGTCCGCCCACGCCGAGACCGCGGCGTTCCGCGCCGCCGGGCGCCAACGCGGCTACGCCGGCACGACCATGGTCACCACGCTCTCGCCGTGCTGGTACTGCAGCGGGCTGGTGCGGCAATTCGGGATCCCGCGGGTGGTGGTCGGCGAAGCGCGCACCTACTCCGGGGGGCACGACTGGCTGGCCGAGCACGGCGTCGAGGTCGTCGTGCTCGACGACCCCGGCTGCGCCGCCATGATGGACGCGTTCGTCCGAGCGCGCCCCGAGCTGTGGCACGAGGACATCGGCTCCGGCGCCGCGGAGTGAGCGGAGCCGCCGGATCCCGGCGGCGTCAGTCCGGGCCCGATCCCACGGTGAGGTCGGTGGTGTTGCGCCGGCCGTCGCGCTCGAAGACGACCTCCACCCGGTCGCCGGACTCGTAGTCGCCGATCAGCCGGATCAGCGTGTCGGCGTCGGAGATGTCGCGGCCGTCGAAGCGGACGATGACGTCGCCCGACCGCAGTCCGGCCTCGTCGGCGGGGCCGCCGGGCTCGACGGCGTCGCCGCCGGCGTCCTCCTCGGCCGCGATGAGCGCGCCCTGGTCGTAGTCCCCGTCCAAGGCGACGCCGATCCGGGGCCGGTCCTCGTCGGCGGGCTCGGATCCGTCCTCGCCGGCGCCGCTGAGGATGTCGGCGACGATGCCTTCGGCCTCGTCCGAAGGGATGGCGAAGCCGAGGCCGATGCTGCCGCTCTGCTCGCCCGCGGTCCCGCCCATGGTCGCGATGGCGGTGTTGACGCCGATCACCCGCCCTTGCGCGTCGACCAGCGGACCGCCGGAGTTGCCCGGGTTGATCGCGGCGTCGGTCTGCAGCGCGCTGATGGAGGTCCCCTGGCCCGCAGTGCCTTCGCCCAAGCGCACGGGGCGGTCGACGGCGCTGATGATGCCGGAGGTGACGGTGCCCGCCAGTCCCAGCGGCGCGCCGATGGCCACGACCTCGTCTCCGACGGTCACCTCGCCGGAACCGCCGAACGCCAGTGGCTGCACGTCGAGCGGGTCCTCCAGCCGCAGCACGGCCAGGTCGGAGTCGGGCTCGGTTCCGACGACGTCGGCGCCGCTGGTGCGGCCGTTGCTGTAGGCGACTTCCAGCTCGCCGCTCTCCAGCGCCGAAGCGACGTGGTTGTTGGTGACCACGTGGTCGTTCTCGATGGCGAAGCCCGAGCCGTTGCCGCTCATCGTCGTGCCGCCGTCTTGGATGGAGACCACGCTGGGACTGACCCGCTGGGCGACGCCCGCCACGGTGTCGGGGGCGCGACTGGGGGCGTCGGAAGGCAAGTCGGTGTTGAGCCGCGGCGAGTCGGTGGGTTCGGGCGGATCGGTGCTGTGCGCCCCCAGCGATCCGCCGAGCAGGCCGCCGCCGCCGGCGGAGCCGACCGCCACGACGGCCACGAGGACCAGCACGGCCCACAGCGGCATGCCGCGGCGCCGCTTGGGCGGGCGGGGCGGGGGCTGCGGGAAGCCGGGCGGACCGTAGGGTCCGGGCCCTGCGGGGCCGCCCGGGCCGGCAGGTCCCCCGGCGCCCGCGGGGCCCGGGGGGAAGCCGGGGCCGCCCGTTCCGGCGGGACCCCCGGGGCCGCCGGGCTGCGGAGGGCCGCCGGGGCCGCCGGGCTGCGGAGGGCCGCCGGGGCCGCCCGCCGATGGGGCGGCCATGCCGGGGCCGCCCTGGCCCGCGTAGTGGGGCGGGTCGGGCGCCGGACCGTCCGTGCTCTGCGGCGGCCGCCGGCCGCTTCCGGCGGCGGGGGCGCGGGGCGGCTGCGCCCGCGGCCCCGCCTGGGGCGCACTCGCAGGTCCCCCCGGCATCCCGGGCACGGGCCCGCTCTGCGGCGCGTGAGGCGCGCTGTGGGGCCCGGAGAGCTGCTTCCCGGGGTCGCCGGGGCGGGGCTGCTGCGGGGCCGGTGCGTCGCCGCTGTGCCCGGACGCGGGCTCGCCCTGCGGGGCCGCCGGGGACGGATCTGCGGGATCCTGCGCGGCCTCCGTCCGCCCTTCCTCCGGCGCGTGCGGATTCGCCCGGCTCTGGTCCGCTCCGCTGTCGGGGGTGGGGGGTCCGGTGTCGTCGGTCATCCAACTCTCCGTCTGTCGCGGCCGCCCCAATCGTGGAGCAGCTCGGATAAACCGGCCGTTAGGTGGCCTGTCGGGGGAAGCGCCACCGGCGGATCCTATGCCCCGGATGCGCGCTTCGCAGGGCGAAAACGCCCCATGACGGACCTGACCGGTCCACCATCGTCCCTGTTCAGTCGGTAACGGCCGCCGAGAGGTGGTCGAACCCCCGCAGGATCCGCTTCCAGAACCGGGGCGGCTCCGGAACCGTGAAGCCGTCGGCCGCCGCGCCGAACAGTCCCGGGGGCGCCTGGCCCACCGCTGTGTAGACGAAACCGCCGGAGTCCCATATCCGCTGCTGCGCGACGCCCGACATGCCGTCGCCGTCCACCGGTACGACCTTCGCGGCCCCCGATCCGGTTCCTTCCGATTCGCCGGGCAGGCGACCGCGCTGAGCGAACACCGACACGACGGAGAGCCCGTCGGAGTACGCCAGGTGGACCGCGCGGCCGCTGTCGGTGTCCGTGGTCCACGCCCGGATCAACCGCAGGTTCCAGGCGGGGCGCTCGGGGACGCTCCAGCCGTCCGCGCGCAGCCGCGCCAGCTGCGCCTCCGAGAGCTCGTCGGACCAGGGGCGCGCCCGCACGCCGGAACCCTCCGGCCGATCGGGCTCGCCGCCCATACTGACCTCGACGAACTCGACCGCGTGCACGATCCGGCCGGAGGCGTCGCGGATCTCCCTGCGCAGCGGTATCCCGGTGGCCTCGTCGACCCAGATCCGGCCGGCGACGCTGCCGTCGGCGCGCAGCGCGTCGAGCACGGCGGCCGGCCGGTCGCACATCCGGCCGCGACCGGTACGGGTCACCCGGTAGACCTCGGCCAGCTGGTCCAGGAGCACACGGTCGGACTTCAGCAGGGGCGAGGTCGCGCCGACCATGACGTCGCGTCCCCGGCCCGGGAGCACGCTCGCCTCGTAGCGGTAGTCGGTGCCCTCGCCGGCGCGGTGCACCACGTCGACGGTGCCGGTTCCGGCGCCGGGAGCGGTCACCGACTGCACGCCTTCGAACGAGACCTCGCGCAGGGACTGGGCGGTCCGGCGAAGCAGCTCCAAGGCGTCGTCCCCGCCCGGTGCCGGGACCTCCTCCGCGTCGGCCGCCACCGAGGACGGCAGCAGCACGAGGACGGCCAGCGACAGCGACAGCAGGACGAGCGGGATCCGCATGGGACTTCCTCCGACGCGGAGCGTCTCCGGTGGGCGGCGGTGGACGACGCGCAGCGTCGCCTTCGAGGGAGGCGGCCGACGGGCGCGCCCGCTCAGGGGCGGCCCGCGCCGGTCACCGCGGTGCGGACGTCGGCGCGCCGGTCTCGACCGCCGTACTCACTTGGGAACGCGCGTTCTCGATTCCGGGCACCGGGAGGTCGCGGGAGGTCACGGCATGCTCGACGATGTAGTCCTCCACGGGCGGGGTGACCACCGGCGCGTCCGCGGAGTCGCCGCCGGCGACGAAGGCGGTGCCCAGCGCGACGGCCAGCACCGAGGCGCCGGCGACGGCGAAGCGCGTGCGCTCCCAGCGCGGCCGCAGCACCGTCATCGGCCGGGGGCGGGCGGCCGGGCGGCGGGCGCGCTCGGGCGCCGGTGCGGCGGGGGGCGATTCGACCGCAGCCGCCGAGGGACCGCCGCCGATCGGCCGGCCGGATCCCGGAGGCGCGGATCCGAACATGCCCCCGGGCGGTCCCTGCGGACGTTCCGGCGGGTCGGCCGACGGCCCGCTCAGCGACGTCAGGCGCCCCAGGAAGTCGGTGGAGGGCTCGGGCGCATCCAGACCGTGCAGGCGGCGCTTGAGGCCGCGCAGCGTCTCGGCCTCGAACCGGCAGTCCTCGCAGTCGGCCAGGTGCCGCAGAATACGGTCGCGCTCGGAGTGGCCGAGCTCGCCGTCGACGAGAGCGGACAGGCGCTCTTCCGGATGGTCCATGGTCACTCCACCTCCCCGATACCACGATCGGCGCCGCCCCGGAGCTCGGCTTCGCGGGCGGCTGCCAGGCGCCGCCGGTGTTCGAGCGCTTTGCGCAACTGCGCGCGGCCCCGGTGGATCCTGCTGCGCACCGTCCCCAGCTTCACACCGAGGGTGGCGGCGATCTCCTCGTACGACAGGCCTTCGATGTCGCAGAGCACCACCGGGGCGCGGAACTCCGCGGGCAGGTCGTCGAGTGCGGCCTGGACGTCGGCGTCGAAGTGGCGGTCGTCGAACGACTGCGCCGGCGAGGGCTCGCGGCCCTGGAGGCGGTCGTCGGCGTTGTCGGAGAACCCCTCGAACCGGATGCGCTGCTTGCGCCGCGCCGTATCGAGGAAGAGGTTCGTGGTGATGCGGTGCAGCCAGCCTTCGAACGTGCCCGGGGTATAGCTGGCCAGCGACCGGAACACCCGGATGAAGACCTCCTGGGTGAGGTCTTCGGCGTCGTGCTTGTTCCCGGTCAGGCGGTAGGCCAGCCGGTACACGCGCGCCGAGTGGTCGCGGACGACCTCGTCCCAGCTCGGCGGCTCCCACTGCTCGAAGTCCACGGCAGCGTCGGAGTCTGCCACCGCCTCTCCCTTCGGTTCGCGTTCGCCCGCGGGGTCCGGGCGCACCGCCCCTGCGTCGTCAAGCCGGTCGTGCCGGGGCCGGCACCGACGGTTCGGATACGGAACCGTCCCTACCCGGTTTGCAACGTCGCGAGACGGTGATTAAGTTCCCTGCGCCGCCAACACGTCCTCAGAGGCCCTCGGCAGGCTAGTCTGTGCCCTGGACCCGGCCTGGGGGTGAGCGCACCGGCACGCAGTGTGACCGGGTGTTCGCCCGGAGCGCCGCGGTCCGGGCAAGCCGGCGCACGCCGCGTCCCGCCATCCGGCCGAGCCAGGTCCCGCGACGGGGCCGCCCGGCTCGGGGACATGTCAGACCACACGCGGGGAGGCCGCCATCGCCAGCCGAGACGACACACTGGCCCACACACTGGCCCACATCGATCAGTACGCCGTCGAGGACGCCCCTCTGACCTCGGCGCGCGAGGCCGGCCAGCGCGCCGAGTCCCCGCCCGTCAGCGCCTCCGGGGGCGCGGCCCTGCGCTTTTTGACCGCCTCGATCGGCGCCCGTTCCGTCGTGGAGGTGGGCACCGGCTGCGGCAGCTCCGGCATCTGGCTGCTGCGGGGCATGCGCGACGAATCGGTGCTGACCAGCGTCGACATCGAACCCGAGTACCAGGAGCTCGCGCGGTCGGCCTACCGACGGGCGGGCTTCGCCGCCGGACGCGTGCGGCTGATCCTGGGGCGGGGGCTGCACGTGCTGCCGCGGCTGACCGACGGCGCCTACGACATGGTCTTCGTCGACGCCGAGCAGGCCGCCTACGCCGACTACCTCACCGAGGCGCTGCGGCTGCTGCGCCCCGGCGGGATCGTCGTGTTCAACAACGCGCTGGAGGCCGCCACGAGCGCCGACGGGCCGTTGAGCGCTCCGGATCCGGGCACTGCGGCGGTACGCGAGGTCGCCCGCCAGGTGCGCGACGACGAGGACCTGATCCCGCTGCTGCTGCCCATCGGCGAGGGCCTCCTGGCGGCGATCCGCGAGGCGCCCCGCGACAGCGCCTGAGAGCCGTTCGGCGCCGGCCGAGCGCACCGGACCCGCCGCCGAACGGCCGCCGCCGAGGCCTCGGGAACGGGCTCCGGGAACGGGCCCGGGAGCGGCGGATCGGCCCCGCAGGGACGCCGAAGCGCCCGCGCCCGCCGGACCGGGCCCCGATAGTCGGGACGCGCCCCGGACGTGCCTCTCCGGCGGACGCGTCCCTTCCGGAAAGCGGGCCTATCCCGACGCTCCGCCCGGTCCCGCGGCCGGACCGTCGGCGGACAGCCAGCGCAGCAGCAGCCGGGTGGAGAACGCGGTGCCGCCCTTGCTCAGCACGCCCTCGTCGCTCACCGAGCGCCCGGGGCCGGCGATGTCCAGGTGCGCCCACGGCAGGCCTCCGGTGAACTCCCGCAGGAACAGCCCGGCCTCGGCGGCCCCGGGGCTCCCGTATCCGCCGTCGCCGACGTTGGCCAGGTCGGCCACCCGGGACTGGAGCGCGTCGCGGTACTCCTCGGTCAGCGGCATCCGCCATACCGGTTCGCCCGACGCTTCGCCGGCCTCGGCCAGTGCCGCGGCGAGGGCGTCGTCGCCGCTGAACAGGGCCCCCGTCCCGGTACCCAGCGCCACCTTGGCCGCGCCGGTGAGGGTGGCGACGTCCACGAGAGCGTCCGGCTCCAGCCGGGCCACCGCGTAGCCGAGAGCGTCGGCCATGACCAGCCGGCCTTCGGCGTCGGTGTTGAGCACCTCGATCGTGCGCCCGTCGTAGGCGGGGATCACGTCGCCGGGACGCAGCGCGGATCCGGAGAAGGCGTTCTCGGCGACGGGCAGCAGACCGGTGACGGCGACCCGGCTGCCCAGCCCCGCCAGTGCCGACATCACGCCGAGTACCACCGCCGCGCCGCTCATGTCCGTCTTCATGAGCTTCATGTTGTCGTTGGGCTTCAGCGACAACCCGCCGCTGTCGAAGGTGATGCCCTTGCCCACCAGCACGATGTGGGCCGCGGGGTTCTGCGGGCGGTAGTCCAGTCGCACCATTCGGGGCGGGCGGTCGGAGCCGGCGCCTACGGCCAGGATCGCGCCGAAGCCGTCGCGTACGAGCCGGTCCTCGTCCCACACCTCGGCGTGCAGGCCGGACTCGGCGGCGACCACGCCGGCCCGGGCGGCCAGCCACGCCGGGTCCTTCTCCGACGACGGGGTGTTGATCAGGTCGCGCGCCAGCGCCGTCGCTCGCGCCAGGGCCTCGCCGCGGCCCAGTGCCGAGGCGGCTTCCGCGGAGTCCGCGCCGACCAGGAGGAGTGTCTCCAGCGGCGCGGCTCCCTTCTGCTCCGAGGCCAGGCTGAACCGGTAGGAGGCCAGCAGCGCCCCTTCGGCGAACGCCTCCACGGCGCCGGCGCCGCCGTCGGCCACCGGCTCCAGGAGTGCGACGGTGCTCGCCGCCGTGCCGTGCCCCTTGGCCGCCCGGGCCAGTGCGGCGCCGGCCGTGCGCAGGTCGGCGGGTGCCCCCTCGCCGACGCCGAGCAATACGACGCGTACCAGGCCCGAACCGAGGTCCGCGGGGAACTGCGCGATCTCACCGGGTTTGCCGGTCAGCTCGTAGTGCGCGACCAGCGCGGCCGCCGGAGCCGGCAGCCGCGCGTCCAGCTCGGCGGGTTCGACGCCCGCGCCCGCCGCCAGGGCGGTCGGCGCCGCGCCGCCGCGCACGACGGGAATCGCCACCAGGTCGGCGGCGGAGTCGATCAGGGTGCCCGGAACCGGGCGGATCTCCGTAGCGATCGGCACGGATGCTCGCAATCGTGGGGTGGGCTCTCGGTAGGGCCGCGGCTCGCAGGCCTGCGGTAGCTGCGGCACACGTGCGGCGGCTGCCGGTGCGGCCGCCGGGCGGGGCTCGGCCGGTCAGCCGACGACGCCGTCGAGAGCCTCCTTGAGTTCGGCGGCTTCGTCCGGCGTGAGCTCGACGACGAGTCGCCCGCCGCCCTCAAGCGGGACCCGCATGATGATGCCGCGGCCCTCCTTGGTGACCTCCATCGGACCATCACCGGTCCTCGGCTTCATCGCCGCCATGCCGTATCCCCTTTCATAGGAAACTCTCGCGGGTGAATGGGCCGCTCCGGCGGAGGTGCCCCTGCCTCGGGGCGGCCGGTCCGGGGACGTGCCGCATCCGCGTGACTCAGGGAACGAATCACTGTTCTTCCATTATCTCGGTTTTGGGAACCGATTGGGAACGATCGGACTGTGCCGGGACCATCGGCCCCGAAGAATCCGGACAGTAAGGTTATAGCCGCAGGGCACTTTCGCGGTCTCGGGGACCGCGCCAGTAGCAGACCAGATCGGGAGATCCGCTTGTCCGAATCAGACACTGCCGACACCACCGACAATCACGACGAAACAGTCAGCGGGGGCGGCGGTGCCGACGACACCGGCGACACCCCTGTCAGCTACGACCTCACCGACGGCGTCGCGACGATCCGCCTGAACCGCCCCGACGCGATGAACTCGCTGACGCTGCAGACCAAACAGGCCCTGCTGGCCGCGATCGAGCGCGCCAAGAACGACACCGAGGCGCGTGCGGTGCTGCTCACCGGCAGCGGCAAGGCGTTCTGCGCCGGGCAGGACCTGCGCGAGCACGCCGAGAACCTCAACGAGGGGCACGGCCTCAACGGCACCGTCCGCGACCACTACAACCCCATCGTGCTGGGTCTGGCGCGCATGCCCAAGCCGGTCGTAGCGGCGGTGAACGGCACGGCCGCGGGCGCCGGCGCGTCCCTGGCCTTCGCCTGCGACCTGCGTATCGCCTCCGAGCACGCATCGTTCCTGATGGCCTTCGCCAACGTGGGCCTGGGCTCGGACTCGGGCGCGTCGTGGACGCTGCCGCGCCTGGTGGGCCACGCCCGCGCGATGGAGATGCTGATGCTGGCCGAGCCGGTCCCCGCCACGCGCGCCCTGGACATCGGGCTGGTGAGCAAGGTGGTTCCGGACGACGAACTGGAGGCGTCGGCACGCCGGCTCGCCGAACGCCTGGCCGGCGGCCCGACGGTGGCCTACGCGGCCGTCAAGGCCGAGCTCACCTTCGGCTCGGGGCTGGACTTGGCCAACGCCTTGGAGATGGAGGCGAGCCTGCAGGACCAGTGCGCCGAGACGCGCGACCACATCAACGCCACCGTGGCCTTCCTGAACAAGGAGCGGCCGGAGTTCGAGGGCCATTAGCCGGCGGATTCCGAGGGCGGTTCAGGCGACGATCGTGATGATGAGGACCACTACCCCGATCACCACCAGCAGCGACGCCCCGGCCACGACGCCGACGATCACGCCGGCTCCGCTGCCGCCCGAGGACGGTCCGGGTGCGGAGCCGCCGGGCCCGTAGGGCGACGGCGGTTGCGGCCCCCAGCCGGGAGCGCCCTGCCCCGGGGCGTAGGCGGCTTGGGGGCCCGACGGCGCCGGCGGCTGCCCGCCGGAAGCGCTCGGCCCGTAGGGCGGCTGCGGTCCCGACGCGGGAGCCGCCGGACCCGGACCGCGGGGCCCGGGACCCGCAGGCGGCTGCCCGGAACCGGGCCGGCCCTGCGGAGGCTGTCCCCCGGTCGGGGACGGCGCGGCTCCCGGACCGTAGGGTCCGGGCGGCGGTACCGCGCCTTCCGGGCCGTAGGGCTGCCGGCCGTGGCCCGGTCCGCCGGGTCCGGAGGCCTGCGGCGGCTGCGGTCCCGACACGGGAGCCGACTGCGGCGGACCGTAGCCGTAGGGCCGCTGACCGCCGGTCGGCGGCATCGCGGCGGGCGGCTCCCCGTAGGGCCCCTGCGGGCCCGACGCGGGCGGGGTGCCGGTCGGAGCACCCGAACCGGGCGCGCGCCAGTCGCCGCGGGGCGGAGCCGGCGCCCCCGGCGGCGTCTGCGGCCCGCTCGGCGGGGCGGGAGCGGACTGCCGCCCGTGCGGGTGCTGCGGTCCCGATCCGGTCGACGGCGCGGGCGGGAAGGACCGGAAGAGACCGTCCGCGTCGATCACGCTCCCGGCGTCCTGCGGCAGGCTGTCGCGCAGTCCGGCGGCCGTGTGCTCGCGCATCTCCGGCGCCGCGGCGGCTACAGCGCCGGCCGCCAGCGTCTGGACGGGTACCGCACCGGACCCGCCGGAGTCATCGGACTCGTCGGATTCCACGGCGCCCGCGGCCGCGGGACCGGACATGGCCACGCCGAGGACGCCCATCAGGGTCTCGGCCGCGGTGGGCCGCTCGCTCGGAGCCTTGGCCAGGCAGCGCTCGGCGATCCCGCGCAGCCGCCCGTCCAGCTCTCCCAGCTCCGGCTGCTCGTCGGCGACGCTGTGCAGCACCTCCCGCAGCGAGTCCTGCCCGAACGGGCTGCGCCCGTTGGCCGCGAAGACGATGGTCGACGCCCACGAGAACAGGTCGACCTCGGGGCCCAGCGCCTCTCCGGCGATCTGCTCGGGGGCCATATAGGCGGGGGTGCCGGCGATCTGGCTGGTGAGGACGGCGGTGCCCTCAAGCGCGCGGGCGATGCCGAAGTCGATCACCCGCGGACCGTCGGGGCCGAGGAGGACGTTTCCGGGCTTGAAGTCGCGGTGCACGATGCCCGCCTGGTGGATGGCGGCCAAGGCGGTCAGCGAGCCCACGGCCAGCCGCTCCAGGGAGGAGCCGCGCAGCGGGCCGTCGCGCAGGACCACCTCGCGCAGCGTCGGGCCCTCGATGTACTCGCTGACGACGTAGGGCGGATCGGCGTCGATGTCGGCGGCCAGCACCTGGGCGGTGCAGAACCGCGCGACCTTGCGCGCGGTCTCGACCTCCTCGGAGAGCTGGCGGCGCAGTCCCGCCGCGTCGATGCCGTCGGAGTGCAGGGTTTTGACCGCCACGGTCGCGCCGTCGGAGCCGTCGCGGCCGAGATAGACCACGCCTTGGCCGCCCTGCCCCAGACGTGCGGTCAGCGTGTAGCCGCCGATGCTCGCGGGATCGTCATCGGCCAAGGGCCGGGTGCCGGTCATATTCCCTCCAGGGGCCCTGTCCCGCGCGCGGCGGGCGCGCGGACCTCAGCGGCGACCACCCTAACGGAGAGTCCCCGTGGAGGTCATCGGGACGCCGTTGTGGGAGACGGCGGTCCAGCGGGCGTCGAGCGTGCCCGCGGATCCGCCGCGTTCCAGAACGAGGTCGGACTCGTCCACGCAGCGCTCCTCGGGGTCGTAGGTCTCGACGTAGTCGAAGGCGAGGCGGTCGCCGGAGCGCTCGGTCAGGGTGAGGCTGCCGCGGCAGTCGAAGGTGTACCACTCCGATACGCCGCGCTCCTCGCCGCGCTCCAGCTTGACCTCGGCGCCCCAGTCGGCGACATGCCGGCCGTTCTCGTTCACCTGGCTCATCTCGCCCCGCCAGGTGCCCGCATACGACTCCGGCACGGCCGATCCGCCGGCGGAGCCGTCGCGCTGCATCACCCACACGGCGGCCGAACCGACGCCCGACCCCACGACGAGGACCGCGGCCAGCCCGAGGACGAGGTTCCGGCGGCGCTTGGCGCTGTGCCGGGAGGAACGCGGCGGCGGCCACAGCGAGATGTGCCGGACGGGCGAGCCGCCCTTCTCGTCGGCGTCTCCCTTGGCGTCCGCGCTGGAAAGGCCGCTCACCGCGGGCTCCCGGGGCGCACCGGGGCGGGGGTGTTGGCTGTGATCATGGCGTGGACCTCCAAAGCGTACGGGCTCAGGCGTCGTCCGCTCGCGGCTATAGCGACAGAGAATAAGCGACAGATCCCGACACCGCCTCCGACATGGGGTGATGTGGAGCACACTGGGTGAAAATACCGATGCCGGACATGTCGCCGCCCGCTGCGCGCGGCGGACCGCGGAGAGGGACGGGATGACGTGCGGTGCGGACCGGACCGCGCCGTATCGGCGGGCCGCGCGCCGCGTCGGCGGACGCGGCGCGCGGACGGCGGATCCGCCTGTAGCCGGAGCCTACAACGCCCGCGGGCGTGATCGGCTCCTCGCTAGGGACGCGCCGACCGCCCCCGGCGGAAGCACCCGGTGAGATGGTCGTCGACGACACCGGTCGCCTGCATCGCCGCGTATGCGGTCGTCGGCCCGACGAAGGAGAACCCGTGCCGCTTGAGCGCCTTGGCCAGCGCGGCGCTCTCGGGCGTGGAGGCGGGAACGTCCGTGACACGTTCGGGCGCCGGGTGGCGCTCGGGTGCATATCCCCGCACCAGCGCGGCCAGACCGCCGGGCAGTTCCAGTGCCGCCCGCGCGTTGCGGATGACGGCCTCGATCTTGGCCCTGCTGCGGATCAGGCGGGCGTCGCCCAGCAGCCGCTCGACGTCGGCCGCACCGAAGTCGGCCACGGCCTCGGGGGCGAACCCGGCGAAGGCCTCCCGCAGAGCGGGGCGCTTGCGCAGAACCGTCAGCCACGACAAGCCCGCTTGGAAGCCCTCCAGGCAGATCCGTTCGAACATGGCGCCGTCACCGGTGATCTCCAGGCCCCACTCGGTGTCGTGGTAGTGCAGCAGCGCCTCGTCGCCCAGCGCCCAGTGGCACCGGCGCCGGCCGTCGGGGCCGGGGCGGGCCGTCGCTTCGTCGACGCTCATGACGCGCGCGGCCGCTGCGGCGCGGCCGCTGCGGATTCCCGGCCGCCGCCGGAAGCGCTTCCGGCCTCGGCGGAACCGTCCGCACCGGAGAAGGCGCCGGCGGAGTCGGAGGAGTCGGCGGGGGATCGGGACGGCCCGGCGGCACCGGCGTTCGGGCCCGAACGACCGGATTCCCGGAGATCGGCGCCGGTCCCTGCGCCCGGATGCGAGCCCGCACGGAAGGCGGCGGTGGGCCCGGTGTCTCCCCCCGCGGCACCGGCACCGCTCCCCGGCGCCGAGTCGGGCGGAACCGGCCGCCCGGCCTCGGCCAAGCGCCGCTCCAGGTCGGCGATCCGGGCGTCGCGCTCCGACAGCGCGCCCACGACGCGGCGCAGCACGTCGTCGACCGCGCGCACGTGGTAGCCCCACAGAGCCAGCGGCAGCAGGACCCGGCTCACGTCGGGACCGGACAACGGCCGGCCGGAAGGCAGCTCCAACGGCGGGTGGTCGGCTTCGAAACGCGCCAGCTCGCCGCCCTTCCCCATGACCACGTACGCCACGCCGGCGAGCACGGCCACCGCGGCAAGGGCGATCAGGGCGACGATGATCGGAGACATTAACCTCAATGGTGCCACACGCCCGGACGGCGCCACCGCGGCCGACACCGCCGGCGCCGGGCATGCGGGCGGGGCGGCCGGACAGCACACCGCGCAGCGATCGGGGGGCCATGGTGCCGGAGGAGACCGAATACGGCCGGGTGGTGGAACCCGGGGCGATCGTCGAGGGTGCCGAGGACCTCGGTTACCGCCCCGCCCCCGATCGGGTGCGCGAACGCGCCGAACGCGGCAGCACGGTCCTCGTCCGATGCACGGCCCCGGACGGCTCCGGCAGCGGCTCCGGGCCGGAGGGGGCCGGGGGCGCACACGCCGCCGAGGCGGCCGAGGTGGCTGTGGCATCGGTCTACGCCTGGCTCGGGGCGCGGGTCTTCGCCACCGCCCATCCGGAAGCGGTGCGCCAGGCTCTGGCGCTGGTCGCCTCGGTCCGCGGCCGCAGGCCCCCTGCCCTGGCCCGCCGCGGCCTGGCGTGACCCCCGGGCCCCGGGAACCCCCGGCCGGGGCGGACCCCGTGGTCGCCGGGAACGCGGTTCTGCGGGGTCAGGAGGACTCGGAGGCTTCCTCGGCCGCGTGCAGGTCGGACGCCTCGTCGGCCACGCGCTGCGCCTCGAACTCGCGACGGGCCAGATCGATGTGGGACTTGCGGATGATCTCGACGACTTCGTCGGGGTCGTCGGTCAGGTGCACCAGCTCCGGGTCGCCCTCGGAGATCGTCCCCTCTTCGAGGAGGGTGTCGCGGATCCAGTCGCGCAGGCCCGACCAGAACCGGGTGCCGACCAGCACCACCGGGAACCGGGTGACCTTGCCGGTCTGCACCAGGGTGATGGCCTCGAACAGCTCGTCCATCGTCCCGAAGCCGCCGGGCAGCACGACGAACGCCTGCGAGTACTTCACGAACATCGTCTTGCGCACGAAGAAGTAGCGGAAGGTGACGCCGAAGTCGATGTAGTCGTTCAGGCTCTGCTCGAACGGCAGCTCGATACCGAGGCCGATCGAGGATCCGCCCGCGTTCTGCGCACCGCGGTTGGCCGCCTCCATGACCCCGGGGCCGCCGCCGGTGATCACGGCGTAGCCGGACGAGGCCAGTTTCGTCCCGATCTCCTGGCCGGTCTCGTAATAGGGGGTGCCGGGCTTGGTGCGGGCCGATCCGAAGACGCTGACCGCGTGGCCGACCTCCGAGAGCAAGCCGAAGCCTTCGACGAACTCGGACTGGATGCGCAGTACCCGCCAGGGGTCGGTGTGCACCCAGTCGGCCGGACCGCGGCGGTCCAGGAGGCGCTGGTCGGTCGTCGTATCGGGGATCGCGTCGCCTCGGTAGGTGAGCGGTCCCGCACTCCGGGTTTTACGAGAATCCGTCATACCGCAACGCTATCCGGATTCGGGCTGCCGCATGCTGAATCCCAGGCCACACGCACGCGACCACAATCGGACGTGTACCCGTACGCGCCGCGGATCAGGCCGCGCCGGTGAGCCAGGCGGTCATGCGGGCCTCGGCGTCGGCGACGGCGTCCAGCGAGACCCACTCGTCGCGGGTGTGGGCCAGCGTGGGTTCGCCGGGCCCGTAGTTGACCGCGGGCACCCCCAGCTCCGCCATCCGCGCGACGTCGGTCCAGCCGAGCTTGGCGCGGACGTCGCCGCCGCCCACGGCCGAGACGAACTCGGCCGCCGCGGGGTCGTCCAGTCCCGGGCGCGCCGGCGCCGCGGAGTCGGTCACCCGAACGTCGAATCCCTGGAACAGGTCGCGCAGGTGCTGCTCGGCGTCCACGGGCGTCATGTCCGGCGCGAACCGGTAGTTGACGGTCACGGTGCACGCGTCGGGTATGACGTTGCCGGCCACGCCGCCGTCGACGAACACCGCGTTGAGGCCCTCGCGGTACTCCAGGCCGTCGACGACCGGACGGCGCGGAGCGTACGCCCGCAGCACGTCCAGGACGGGCCCGGCGCCGTGGATCGCGTTGGACCCCATCCAGGACCGGGCGCTGTGCGCACGCTCGCCGCGGGAGATGACCTCGACGCGCATGGTCCCCTGGCAGCCGCCTTCGATGACGCCGCCGGTGGGCTCCAGGAGTACCGCGAAGTCGCCCAGCAGCCGCTCCGGGCGGTTGCGGGCCAGCCGGCGCAGCCCGTTGCGCTCGGCGTCGACCTCCTCGCAGTCGTAGAACACGTAGGTCGCATCGTGCGCCGGTTCCGGCACCGAGGCGGCGAGGCGCAGCTGCACCGCCACGCCGCTTTTCATGTCGGAGGCGCCGCAGCCGTAGAGCCGCCCGTCCTCGGTGCGGGAGGGCACGTTGCCGACGACGGGCACGGTGTCGATGTGCCCGGCGAGGACCACCCGGCGCTGCCGGCCCAGCTCGGTCCGGGCGATGACCGCGTCTCCGTCGCGCTCGACGGTCAGGTGCGGCAGTCGGCTCAGGGCGCTCTCGACGGCGTCGGCGAGCGGGCGTTCGCCGCCGCTGACGGACTCGGTGTCGACGAGGTCGGCCGTGAGCGTGCGGACGTCGGAAGTCGGATCCAGCATTTCGGCTGCCTTCGGGTCGGGGCGGGTCTCGTGGCGGGTCGGGACTGCGCCGGTCGGGGCACGGCGTCCGCGGCACGCCCGAGTCGGGCCCCGGGTGCGCGCCGCGCCCGTGTGCCGCCGGAGCCGTCCCCGCCCGGCGGCCGGGCGGGGACGGGCTCGGGGGCGGACCGCGGCGGGCTCAGGCGTTGACGCCGTGCTCCCGCAGCAGGTCGTTCAGAGCGAGCTTGTCGTGCTCCTCACCGGCTTCCAGACGCTTGAGCACCAGCAGGCACGGCATACCGAAGTCGCCGCCGGGGAAGCTCTTGACGCGGTTGGCGGTGACGCACACCGACCACGCGGGCGCCTCGCCGCGCGGCAACTCGTCGCCGGACTCGGCGTCGAAGACGCGGGTGGAGGAGGTCAGGATGGTGCCGGCGCCGAGTTTGGCGCCGCGGCGCACCCGGGCGCCCTCCACGACCATGCTGCGCGAACCGAGGAAAGCGCCGTCCTCGATGACGACGGGCGAGGCCTGCGGGGGTTCCAGGACGCCGCCGACGCCGGCGCCGCCGGAAAGGTGCACGTTCTCGCCGACCTGGGCGCACGATCCCACGGTCGCCCAGGTGTCGACCATGGTGCCCGATCCCACCCAGGCGCCGAAGTTGGTGAAGGAGGGCATCAGCACCACGCCCGGCGCCAGGTAGGAGCCCCAGCGGGCGACGGCGCCGGGTACCACGCGCACGCCGTCGAAGCGGGTCTTGAGCGGGATGCGGTCGTGGTAATGGAAGCCGCCCACCTCGGCTTCCTCCATCGCCAGGACGCGGAAGCTCAGCAGGATGGAGCGCTTGGCGCGCTCGTCGACGACGACCTCGTCGGTGGACTCGTCGACGAAGGCGACCCGGGCTTTGCCGGTGTCCAGCTCGTCGACCGCGCCGACGATCACGTCGCGCGCTTCGGTGTGGTCGGGGGTCAGTTCGGATCGGCGCTCCCAGAGGGTGTCGATATCCTCGGGAAGCGGGCTCGTGAACGCGGTGGTCATGGATCCGGAGCCTACCGCCGGGCGCCGTGCGCCCCAACCCGGCCCGCGCGGCGCTCCGCAACGCCGTGCGGACGGTTTCCCGTCCACCCGCCGCGCCGCCGGTTCCGCCCTGCCTCGTGGGGCCGCGCCCGGCGGAGCGCACCGGGACCACCGCTGCACGCGGCCGTCGGGCTCCGGTTTCCGCTACGCCTTACTATGCGTGCAGATCCCCTTCCCGGATCAGCGCGGCGGCCTCCCCCGGCCGGATACCGCGCGAGACCGCTCCTGTCAGCCGAGGCGCGCTCCGCCCGCGCCCCAACCCCTACGGTCTGCCTGTGCCTGGAAAACCCCGGAAAGTCTCCGCATTCTTCAAGATCCTCGTCGTGTTGACGCTGATCTGCGGCGCACTGCTCGCCGGCGGGTACTACGTGCTGACCTCGGTACAACCGTTGGAGGTCAGCGAACCCGACCCCGTCGAAGCCTGCACGTTCACCGCCGACGGCGACACCGACTCCCTCGATCCCGCCCAGGCCGGCAACGCCGCGACCATCGGCGGCGTGGCCTTCGCCCGGGACCTGCCGCGCGAGGCGGTGGTCATCGCCTACGCGACGGTCTGGCAGGAGTCGAAGTTCTACAACATCGAGTACGGCGACCGCGACTCGGTCGGGTTGTTCCAGCAGCGCCCCTCGCAGGAGTGGGGCGAACCCGACGAGCTGACAGACCCCGTCTACGCCTCCGAGGCCTTCTACGCCAAGCTGATCGAGATCACGGACTACAACGACATGCCGGTCTACGAAGCGGCCCAGGCGGTGCAGCGCAGCGCCGACGGCTTCGCCTACGACCAGCACGAGCCGGTGTCGCGGCAGATGGCCGAGGCGTTCACCGGCGCTTCGGGCCCGACGGTGTCGTGCGTGCTGCCCGACGGGGTGGGCGAGTCCGACTTGGAGGGCGCCCGCGCGGAGATGGCCCGGATCTTCGGCGCCGACCCCGGCGCGGTGCCGCCCGGCGGGTCCTACGCCACCGGCGACCTGGGCTGGGCGATGGCGCAGTGGGCGGTGGCCAACGCCAAGGAGTACGGCATCGGATCGGTGACCCACCAGGACCAGCGCTGGCGCGCCGCCGCGGGTCAGAAGGGCTGGACGACGATTCCCGAGGCCGACGCCGCACCGCGCGGAGAGGTCGTGCTGAACTAGGGCGCCGGCGGGGCGCGTCCGGCACACCGGGCGGCCCGGATGGCCAGGACGGCCGCGTCCCGGGCGGGCGCCGCGGGTTCCCGCGGGCCGGCTCGGGCGCGAAGGCGGGTCCACCGCGCCTCAGGAAAGGGCGCGCAGCCGCTTCACCGCCGCGTCGACGCGCTCGTCGGGCGCGGTGAAGGCCACCCGCACGTGGCCGGCCCCCGCCGGGCCGTAGAACTCTCCCGGCGCGACGAGGACACCGTGCTCGGCGAGCAGCTCCACCGACCCCCACGCGTCGCGATCGGGGTGGGCCGCCCACAGGTACAGCCCGGCCCGGGAGTGGGTGATCTCCCAGCCGGCGGCCTCCAGAGCACCGCGCAGCGCCGTGCGCCGGGCGCCGTAGCGGGCCTTCTGCTCGTCGGCGTGGCCGTCGTCGTCCAGGGCGGCGCGCATCGCGGCCTGGACGGGCGCCGGCACGATCATGCCGGCGTGCTTGCGCACCGCCAGCAGCTCGTCGATCAGCGCCTGGTCGCCGGCGGCGAACGCCGCGCGGTAGCCGGCGAGGTTGGAGCGCTTGGACAGCGAGTGCAGGGCGATCAGGCCGTCGTGGGAGCCGCCGCACACGTCGGGGTGCAGCACCGAGACCGGTTCCTCGCCCTCCCAGCCGAGGCCGATGTAGCACTCGTCGGAGGCGACGACGGCTCCGCGTTCGCGCGCCCAGGAGACGACCTTGCGCAGGTGCTCCACTCCCAGGACGCGGCCGGTGGGGTTGGCCGGGGAGTTGATCCACACCAGCCGCACGGGCGCCGGCCCGAGGGCGGTCAGCCCGTCTGCGGCCACGGGGTCGGCGCCGGCCATGCGGATGCCGACGTCGTAGGTGGGGTAGGCGAGTTCGGGGTAGACGACGGTGTCGCCGGCTCCCACGCCCAGCAGCGTGGGCAGCCAGGCGACGAATTCTTTGGAGCCCACCGACGGCAGAACCGCCGAGGGCTCGACGGTGACACCGTGGCTGCGCGCCAGCCAGTCGGAGGCCGCCGCACGAAGTTCGGGGGTGCCGTAGGTGGCGGGGTAGCCGGGGCTGTCGGAAGCCGCGGCCAGGGCCTGGCGCACGCGTTCGGGCACGGAGTCGACGGGCGTGCCTACCGAGAGGTCCACCGGACCGTCGGGATGGGCGGCGGCGGTCGCCTTGTGCGGGGCCAGCCGGTCCCACGGGAAAGTCGGCAGTCGGTCCGCCACGCGCCTGCGGTCGGCCATCGTGTCCATTCCTCGGTCTCGGCCGGTGCGCGGCACGGTCCGGCACCGGGTACGCGGCAGGTTCGGCCGCCGCGGCGCGGCTGGTGTCTCGCCGCCGGCGGAACCCGCCGACGGGCCGGGAGTGCGGGCTCACCGGCTGAAGCCGCTTTGAGCGTCCGCCCCGGCGGCGGACCCGCCGTGCGCGCCACCCCGGTCGCGAGCGCGCGCACGGCCTCGGTCCGCGCCTTATTCGGCTTGCGGAGGCAGCTTGGCGACCACCGAGTGGTCGGTGTCGAGCTGGCCGACCTTGGACGCGCCTCCCGGCGAGCCGATCTCGTCGAAGAACTCGACGTTGGCCTTGTAGTACTCCGACCACTGCTCGGGCAGGTCGTCCTCGTAGTAGATGGCCTCCACAGGGCACACCGGCTCGCAGGCGCCGCAGTCGACGCACTCGTCCGGGTGGATGTAGAGCATGCGCTTGCCCTCGTAGATGCAGTCGACGGGGCATTCCTCGATGCACCCCTTGTCGAGCACATCGACGCAGGGCTGCGCGATGACGTAAGTCACGTCGTACTCCTCCTCGGTCTTCGCCACGTTGACCGCGTGTAAGTGTCTTCGCTGTCACATAGCCTGGGCGATGCCGGAGAGCCCGGAGCGGAACCGCCGGGCATCTGACACACGATTCGCACTATCCAGTATTGCGTCTACCGAGCGTTCTTACGTAATTGGGGGTCGATCCCGTGGACTCCGCACCGCGCTTGAGTGCCGAGCTGACTCCCCACGACGTCGGGCGGCGCGCCAACGTGCGCCTACGGCTCCCCGGCGGGGGATTCCAGGATATCGTCGGAGTCCTGGAGTCCTGGCAGGACGGCCTGCTGCGGCTCCGCCGGCGCGACGGGAGTGTGACTGAAGTCACTGCCGACGACGTCGCGGGGAGCCGTATCGTGCCGCAGCAACCACCCACACGCAGGCGCGGGTCCGGCAGGCCGCCGACGGACGGCTAAGCGCCCGCCGCTGATGTCGAAGGGGGAGGTGGCGAGTTCACGCCATGCAGGAGACCGTCGCTTCCGCCCTCGCCCAGCTCGCCCGCGCGGACTCCCGCGCGGCCCGGATCGCCGAGACCGCACTGTCGACCCTGACCGACGGCCGCAACCTCGAAGCGCTCACCCAGCACTCCGTCCAGGAGTTCTGCTGGTTCGTGCTGCCGGCGCGCTTCTCCACCGACTCCGCCGAGCACCACTTCGCGGCGCGGTCGCTGGGCCGGCTGTTCAGCCTGCTGGGGTTGGACCGCTACGCCGCCATCTGCACCTCCGGCGTCACCCGCGAGATCCTGGAGAACCACCGGGTCAGCCACGACTCCGGCCGCCAGGCCTACCGCCGGGCGATGCGCGCCTCGGGTGTCGAACCGCCCGACCTTCCCGAGCTGACCTGGGGCAGCACACTGGGCTCCGCCGAGATCTCCGCGTACCAGGCCACCGCCGCGTCGCTGGAGCTGGCCGTCGCGCTGGACGAACTGCGGCCGGGCACCCCGTCCTGGCGCAACGCCCAGCAGCAGCAGACCCGGGCGTTTCTGACCCAGCCCGACTCCCAGGGCCGCAGCAGGCTCGACCGGGTCCGCGAGGAGCGTGTACGCGCGTGGCTCTCCTCGCCCTCCCACCCCCACCGCCAGCGGCTGTGGCCGCTGCTGGGCCAACTGATCAGCGGCGCCGAGACCCCGCCTGACGCCGCCGCCGTGCTGGCGCCGGTGGTGCGGCTGCTCGACTATGCCGACGACGGCATCGGGCTCACCCAGATCGGCTACATCTCGCCCAGCGTGGTGCGCGAGCTGTGCGCGGAGTTCGACTGGGAGACCTCGCCGTCGCCGCCCCGCAGCGAAACCGACTCCACTCAGCTCATCGCGCTGCACAAGCTGCTGCGCACCATGCGGGCGGTACGCCGGTCGGGCCGCCGACTGGTACTCACGCGGCGCGGGCGGCGGCTGCACGGCGACACCGAGGCGCTGTGGCGCGCCGTCGCCGAAAGCGTGCTGGACACCGACGGTTTCGCCCAGGCCGCCACCGAGACCCTGCTGGGGCTGCTGCTGTCGCTGTCGTCGCGCTCGACGGGCAACCACGCCCGCGACACCTGCACCGACATCGCCGAGGAGGCCCGCCTGGTGCTGGCCGACGCCGGATGGGGCAGCGACGGCCGACTGCCCGACACCCAGCAGGTCGGCTCGGTGCTGATCACCGTCACCTGGCTGTTGGAGACCCTGGGCTTGGTCGTCGGCGGCGACCTGCTGGGCGAAGGCGGCAGCCGCCAGTTGACCAAGGCCGGCCACGCGTTCTCACTGACCTCCATGCACCTGTCGGCGACCACTCCCCCGACCTCGCTGTAGACACGAGCCCGGGCGCACCCGGCGCGGGTCCCCCGCGGGCCGCGTCCGGAGCGGACGGGGCCGGTGCACGGTCCGCGCCGAGTGCCCATAGCCTGGGGACGCCGCCGCCGATCCCCCGCGCACCGCGGGTGCGCACGGATACGGATGCTGTGACCCGTCTTCCCACGAGCTGGAGCACCATGTCCGCGCCTGAACCCACCGACCGGGACGAAGCGGCCGCGCAGGGGCCCGACGCCGCGGGGGACTCCGGCGGCCGGGGGACGGCCCGCGGCATCGCCGACCTGATGCCCAGCCCGTTCTTCGTGCTGCTACTGGGGATCGCCGGGCTGGCGGGCTGGTTCTCCTGGACCCGGGCCGAGGTCGACTGGACCGGTGACGACTCCACCGTCTACCTGCCGTTCGTATTCATCCTCGCCGGGTGGATCGTCTCGCTGGCCCTGCACGAGTACGGCCACGCCGTGCTCGCCTACCGCTTCGGCGACCGGTCCCTGCGCGGCAGCGCCTACCTGCGGCTCAACCCGTTCGGTTTCCGGGAGCTGTTCGCGGGTCTGCTGATGCCGGTGGCCTTCGTCCTCCTGGGCGGAGTCGGCCTGACCGGACCGGCCACCTACCTGGACCCCTCCGCCGTACCGGGCAGGGGCCGGCGCAGCCTCGTGGCCGCCGCCGGAATCGCCGTCAACCTGGCGGTGGCCGCGGCCACCGCCGCAACCGTCGCGGTCCTGGTTCCCGCCGACATGTACACCGACAACTGGATGCTCGGCGGACTGATGTACCTGTGCTACCTCAACGTCACGGCGGCGCTGGTCAACGTGCTGCCGATCCCCGGCCTGGACGGGTTCGGCGTCATCGCGCCGCACCTTCCGGGCGACGCGGAGAAGCGCATGCGCCCGTGGGGCGTGTTCGGCGTCATCGCGGTCTTCGCCCTGCTGTGGGTTCCGCAGGTCAACGTCGAGGTGCCCGGGGTGCTGATGCAGGTGTTCGCCGGACTGGGGATGCCGCAGATCGACGTCGGATTCGGCGAGGTACTGCTGCGGTTCTGGGCATCGTGACCCGGCGGCCGGAGCGTGCGGGCCCCGGTCAGCCGGGCTCAGTCAGGACGACGGCGACGCCTACCGCGGTGAGGCCGCCGAAGAGGTAGCAGTAGTCGATCGCGGTCGAGGTCAGCACCATGTCTCCGCCGGAGGTCACCGCGATGAGGGCGAACACCGATCCGCCCCAGCCGATCGCCGGCAGGCCCGCCCCCAACCGCGAACCCATCCCCCAGCCCGCCGCCCGGCATCCGGTGAAGAGCACGGCCAGCAGGACCGGCAGCGCGACCGCGGCCACCGCCTGCCCTGCCGCGCCCGCGCGCCACAGATAGGACAGCCACCCGGCCGCGACCGTGCCGCCGAGTCCGGCGGCGACCCCGGCGGCGAGCAGCACCGCATACCCCAGAGCGGTGACGACGGGATCGGCGAAGCGGGCGGCCGCCGACGCGCGGCGCGGGGGTCCGCCGGCGGCCGCCGGCGCCTGCGGCGGGGGAGGCGGATGCTGAGGTGGGGACACGGCGGTGCTTCCTTCCGGTGTCGTGGGGGCGGCGGACGCGGGGCGGTCGCGGATTCCGGCGGGCTGCGGCCGCGCCGGCTCCGCCGGACGCGCGTCGCGTCTCCGGGGCGGCGGGGCTTCAGGCGAACAGGTCGGTCTCGACGCCCTCGGGTCCGCGCCGCCGCGCCGCGGCTCCCCCGATCTGGGTGAAGTACTCGACCGCCCGGATCTCCTGGGCGACGCCGTTGGACAGCGCGAACAGCTCGCCCTCGACGCTGATCTGGGTGGCGTGTGCGCGCATCGCCAGGGCCTTCGCCGCCCAGTGCGCCGACGCGTCGATGCGGGCCGTGACGAGTCCGTCGGGCGTGCCCGGCGCGATGTCGCCGGTCTCCTGCGGCGCGGTGAAGGGCCCGGGGCCGCGCTGCAGGCGCTCGACCGACTCCTCCAGCACCGACCGGGGCTGGGCGATCGCGTAGAGCTTGCGGGTCTGCCACGGCGTTCCCGGAAGGGCGCGCTCGGCGGCCTTCTCGAATGCGCGCACGGTCACGCGGTGGGCCTGGACGTGGTCGGGGTGGCCGTACCCGCCGTTGTCGTCGTAGGTGACGACGACGTGCGGGCGCACCTCGCGGATCGTCGACGCGAGCAGGTGCGCCGCATCCTCGACGTCGGCCTGCCAGAAGCAGCCGGGGTGGTCGTTGGTGGCCGCGCCCATCATCCCGGAGTCGCGGTAGCGGCCCGGACCGCCGAGGAATCGGTGGTCGCGCACCCCCAGCGCCAGGCAGGCCTTGTCGAGCTCGCCGATCCGGTGCGCACCGAGCGTGTCGTCGCGGTCGGACCCCAGGTGCGCGAGCCCGGGCGGGATGATCTCGCCCTCGTCGCCGCGCGTGCAGGTCACCAGGGTGACCTCGGCGCCCTCGGCGGCGTATTTGGCCATGGTGGCGCCGGTGACGATGCTCTCGTCGTCGGGATGGGCGTGCACCAGCAGCAATCGCCGATCTTTCATGGTGGGGACGATACCCCGGCCGGGTCTGCGGACACGGCATCGCGCGCCGCCCCGGCCGCGACGCCGGGCGTCCTCGGCGGCGTCCGCGGCAGGCGCGGCCGATACGCCACAATCGACCTATGAGTTTTCCCCGGCAACAGGCCCGCACTCGGCGGTTCACCATCGGTGTCCCGCGCGCGTTCCAGATCTCCCCGGACGGCCGGCGCATGGCGTTCCTGCGCGGCAGGGACGGCGAAGACGCCGCGACCTGCTTGTGGATACGCGACGCCGACAGCGGGCACGAGCGCGTCGCGGCCGACCCGCGCACCGTCGGAACCGGCGACGAGGACCTGCCCGCCGAGGAGCGCGCCCGCCGCGAACGGCTGCGCGAGACCGGCGGCGGCATCGTCTCCTACACGGTCGACGCCGCGTTCTCCCGCGCCGCTTTCACGCTGTCGGGACGGCTGTACACGGTCGACCTGAACGCCGGCGGCGCGCCGCGCGAGGTCGCCGACGCGGTCGCGCCCGTGGTCGACCCCGCGATCTCGCCGCAGGGCGGGGCGGCGGCCTACGTCAGCGGCGGTGCGCTGCACGTCGTCGGATTGGACGGCGGCGGCGACCGCGTACTGGCCGAACCGGACGGCGACGACGTCACCTGGGGCCTGGCGGAGTTCATCGCCGCCGAGGAGATGAGCCGGTACCGGGGGCTGTGGTGGGCCCCCGACGGTTCGGCGCTGCTCGCGGCGCGCGTGGACGACGCACCCGTCGACCGGTGGACCATCAGCGACCCCGCCAACCCCGGCGCCGCTGCGCAGACCACGGCCTACCCCGCGGCGGGCACCGGCGACGCCGACGTGCGTCTGGCGGTGCTCAGCCTGGACGGCGACGGAGCGGCCGAGCCGCGCTGGATCGATTGGGACCGCGCGGCGCTGCCCTACCTGGCCCGTGCGGGCTGGACCGGGGGCGGCGGTGCGGCCGGGTCGGCCGAGGACTCCGGTGCGCCGGAGGTGGTATTCACCGCCCAGAGCCGCGACCAGCGCACGCTCGTTCTGATGCGCGCCGACGCGGGCACCGGGCGGGTGCGGCGGGAGCGCACCGAGACCGACCCCGCCTGGGTCGAGATCATGCCGGGGGTTCCCGCCTTCACCGCCGGCGGCGAGACGGTGTGGATCGGCGGCGGCGAGCGGGACGCCCACCGCGTGCTGCTGGTCGGCGGCCGCGAGGCGGGCCCCGCCGACGGCTGCTACCTGCGGTCGGTCGCCGACGTCGACGGCGACCGGGTGCTCTACTCGGCCTCGCCGGCCGGTTCGCCCGGCGAGGTCGGCTTGTGGCTGCTGGACACCCGAACAGGCGCAACCGCGCGTGTCGACGCGCCGGAGACGGCCGGGGGCGGGTCCGGGGGCGGTGTGGTCGCGGGCCGGCTCCGCGGCGGCACCCTGGTGCTGCAGCGCCGCGACATGGACAGCTACGGCGTGCGCACCGTGGTGCTCACCGGTGTCGGCGTCGGCGCCGACGGCGGCACCGTGGCGGCCGAGGAGTCCGGCGGCGTCGACAGCTACGCACAGGTGCCCGACCTCCCCCGTCCCGACGTCCGGTTCTGGGCGGCGGGCGAGCGGCGGATCCCCGCGGCGCTGGTGCTGCCGTCCTGGTACGACCCCGATTCGCATGTGCGCCTGCCGGTGCTGATGGACCCCTACGGCGGTCCGCACGCCCAGCGCGTAGTGCGGAGCCGTTCGGCGTATTCGACCTCGCAGTGGTTCGCCGACCAGGGGTTCGCGGTGCTGATCGCCGACGGGCGCGGCACGCCCGGCGTCGGCGTCGAGTGGGAGCGGGCGGTCCACGGCGACCTGGCGGCTCCGGTGCTGGAGGACCAGGTCGCGGCGCTGCACGACGCGGCGGCGCGCTTCGGATGCCTGGATCTGGACCGGGTGGCGATCCGCGGCTGGTCCTTCGGCGGCTTCCTGGCGGCTCTGGCCGTGCTGCGCCGCCCCGAGGTCTTCCACGCGGCGGTGGCGGGGGCTCCGGTCACCGACTGGCACCTGTACGACACGCACTACACCGAGCGCTACCTGGGCACCCCGCAGCAGCGGCCCGACGCCTACGTCCGCTCCTCGGCGCTGGAGGGCTGGGCCGATCCCGCGCGGCCGCTGATGCTCATCCACGGTCTGGCCGACGACAACGTCGTGTTCGCCCACACCCAGCGGCTGTCCTCGGCGCTGCTGGCGGCAGGGCGTCCGCACTCGGTGCTGCCGCTGTCGGGCATCACCCACATGGCTTCGGAGGAGACGACGGCCGAGAATCTCCTCCTGCTCCAGGTGGAGTTCCTGCACCGGTCGCTGGGGGCGCACCGGTCCGAGGGGTGACGGGGCCGGCACCCGCCGTACGGGCGGGAGCCGGCCGCAGGCGCGGCGCCGGCACCGGACGGCCGGCGGCCGCCATAGGGATCGCGAACGTCGCATGGGACCGACTTCGGTTGACATACAATGGTGACCGGATCCGGCCACTCACGCGGCCGCAAGCTACGGTGTGCGACCGGTCCTGGCAGGCCCCCGCAACCGCAGGGTTCCGCGGCCACGGGGCGCGTCCGGCCCGTTCACCGGCCCCCGGGACACGCGGAGGCCCCTACGCCGCGGCGCCGTTCGCGACGCCGGGTGATGCCGCGACCGCCGGGGCGACCTGTCGCACCGGGCGCCGATGACCTATGGTTTCCCGACGCTCACCGACGGTCGGTGAGCAGGCGCGGCGGCCCTGTGTCCCTCTCCTTTGCGTGCGGCCGCCGGCCGATGGCCGGGTCCCCGCTGAGCCCCCGCTCTTCGGCGGGGACCCGCCTTCTTCCGCGAGCCTGAAAGAGCAGCAGTGCGCCAATCCTTCTGCACCTGGGCACTCGGCACCGCGGCCGTCGCCGTAGGACTGGTCCTCGGCGGCGCCGCGTCGACCGCCCAGAACACCGCCGTACCCCAAGACATCGTCGTCTCCGCGGAGTCCGCAGGAGGCGCCGGTTCCGCGGCCGCGGCGCCGCCGAGGGGTTCCGATACGGCCCGGTCCCCGGCTCCCGCTCCGGAACCGGTCCCGCACGCCGCTCCGCTCCGCATCCGCCTCGCCGGTTCCGTCGCCGACGACCGCCCGGAGTCCGGCAGCACCGGGCCGGCGGGCGCCGCGACCCCGGACGAGCGCTCCCCCGCGAAACGCGAGAACCCCCGCGGCTTCGCCGATCCGGTCGCCACCGGGGTTCGGCTCGGCCCTCCCTAGCGGCTAGGCTGCCGCTGAAGCTCGTCGGTATGCAACGAAAGCCGGGAACGGCCCGAATTGTCGCGGACGCGCCGCAGAGAGCACCGCATCCGGTGGTCGCGCGGCATCCGCCTTCCCTCCGGCGGCTCCACCAGCACTCCGGCGCCGACAAGGGCGTCGGAGTCTCGCGCATCGCTACGCCCGGGTGCGCGAGGCCGGCCGGCGTCTCCCATCCGCATCCATTCCCCGAGAACGCCGGCCGGCTCCCCCGAGGGGTATAGCGACCCGCTCCGCGCCGCCGCGCCCCGGCCGCAGCGCAGCGCTCCGTTCCTAGACTGTGACCATGCGCTTCGCCCTCTCCGCGTTCCTCGCCGATGCCGTCTGCGTCCTCGCCTTCGTGGTGATCGGACGCGCCGACCACGCGGAGGGGCTGACGCCGGCCGGGGTGGCACTCACCCTCTGGCCCTTCGCCGCCGCGCTCGTCGGGGGATGGCTGGCGACGCTTCCGTGGCGGCCGTGGCGCACGCCGAAGAACCTACTGACGACCGGCTGGATCGTGTGGTTGGTAACGGTCTGCGGAGGGATGCAACTGCGCGACGCCGCAGGCGACGGCACCCCGTTCGCGTTCTTCCTCGTGACGGCGGCCTTCCTGGGCGTCACGCTGCTGGGCTGGCGCGGTCTCGCACTGCTCGCCGCGGCGCGCCGGCGCGCCGCGGCCGAGTAGGGCAAGCGGCTCCTCCGTTCGGCTCCCCGGCCTTCCGGTCTCCCCGGCACGGCCGACGGGAGGACCCCCGGCATGTCAGGACGGCGCCCGCCCCGGCGAGCCGTCTTCCGTGAACCCGGTATACGCGCCCGCCCCGGTTGCACCCGCCGACGCGCCGACGAAGCCGCGCGACACCGGTTCGTCGTCGGGAACTCGCCCCAGCGACTGGACGTTCAGGCTATACTCAGGATATACACAGGGTCCTCACAGGTTTCGCCTCCGGTCGTTCCGAATCCGTACATGGGACCGGTCCCGCGGGTCCACGGCCGATCCGCCGCCGCGGACGCGAAACGCTGGCACATCGACGACCGGGAGAGGTATCCGATGCCCAAACCGACCGGCGCCATCAACAAGTACGGCCACCTGGAGGAGTACACCCCGGAAGACATCGCCGCCGGCGCGCACCGCAAGCGCGTCGGGGCCTACTGGGACGAGATCGGGAAGCTCCAGTTCGACTTCCTGGTCAAGCAGGGCCTCACGCCCGGATCCACGCTTCTCGACGTGGGCTGCGGATCGCTGCGCGGCGGGATCCACTTCATCCGCTACCTGGACCAGGGCAACTACTACGGCGTCGACGTCGACCCGGCGCTGGTGAAGGCCGGCCTGGAGTACGAGCTGCCCTCCGCGGGGCTGAGCGACCGCCTGCCCGAGGAGAACCTGCGCGTCACCACGCGGTTCAACGCCGACTTCGGCGTGAAGTTCGACTTCGCCCTCGCCCAGTCGGTGTTCACGCACCTGCCGCTGAACCACATCCGGCTGTGCCTGTTCCGCGTCGCCAAGGTCATGCCGCCCGGCGGACGGTTCTTCGCCACCTACTTCGAGGCCCCCGCCGACGAGCCGTTCGACAAGCCGTTCAAGAAGCGCTACCCGGAGCAGGACCCGTTCCAGTACCGGCCCTACGAGATGGAGTGGGCGGCCAACGTGGCCGGCTGGAAATTCCGCAACATCGGCGACTGGGGCCACCCCCGCGGCCAGCGGATGGCCGAGTACCGCCGGGTCGCGTCGCCCCGCACCACCGTCCAGCGCGTGCGCCGCAAGGCCAAGCGCATGGTGGGCGGCGTCCGGTCGCGCGCCTGAAACCCCTGGGACGGGCGGACCCGGTGCGCCTCTAAGCTGGGGGCGTGACCGACCAGGCCCTTCCCGACCCGTCGACGCCCGACCCGTCGGCCCCCGCCTCCGCAGACGGATCCGCCGACCGCGGCCGGGTCGGCGTGGGCCCGTGGCAGGGCCCCTGGCCCGAGGGCGAGCACTACGACCCCGAACTGCTGGCCGAAGGCGACCGGCGCAACGTCGTCGACCGCTACCGGTACTGGCGGCGCGACGCCATCGTCGCCGACCTCGACACCACGCGGCACCCCTTCCACGTGGCCGTGGAGAACTGGGACCACGACTTCAACATCGGATCCGTGGTGCGCACGGCCAACGCCTTCGCCGCCGAGGCCGTGCACGTGGTGGGGCGGCGCCGCTGGAACCGCCGCGGGGCCATGGTCACCGAGCGCTACCAGCACGTGCACCACCACCCCGACAGTGCCGGCCTGGTCGCCTGGGCCCAGGAGCGCGGTCTCCCGCTGATCGGGATCGACAACCTTCCCGGGGCGGTGCCGCTGGAGACCTGCCCCCTGCCGCGCGCGTGCGTGCTGGTCTTCGGCCAAGAGGGGCCGGGGCTGTCCGACGAGGTCCGGGCGGTGTGCGAACCGGTGCTGTCCATCGGGCAGTACGGCTCCACCCGGTCGATCAACGCGGGAGCGGCGGCCGCCGTCGCCATGCACGCCTGGATCCGCGCCCACGTCTTCCACCAGCGCCCCTGACGCGCGACCGCACGCGCCCCGCCCCCGGAAACGCCTCAGGGCCGCCCCGCGGTACGGGACGGCCCTGACGGTGGACACCGGATCCGCCGGCCCGGCGGTGCCGACGGTTCGCCCGCCCGGCCGCCGGACCACCGGCCGCCGGTCGTCCGGCTACTCCGCTACTCGGCCGAACCGCTGGACAGCGAGCCCAGAAGGTCGCGGTTGAGCTGGGAGATCGTGTCCAGCGGGATGCCCTTGGGGCAGACCGCGGCGCACTCGCCGATGTTGGTGCAGCCGCCGAAGTCCTCCTCGTCGTGCTGGTTCACCATCTGGATGACGCGGGCCTCCCGCTCGGGCTGGCCCTGCGGGACCATGCCCAGGTGGGTGACCTTCGCCGCGGTGAACAGCATGCCCGAGGCGTTGGGGCAGGCGGCCACGCACGCGCCGCAGCCGATGCAGGTGGCGGCGTCGAAGGCGCGGTCGGCGTCGGCCTTGGGCACCGGGCTGGCGTGGGCGTCGGGCGCGGTGCCGGTCGGCGCGCTGATGTAGCCGCCGGCCTGGATGATCCGGTCGAAGGAACCGCGGTCCACGACCAGGTCCTTGATCACCGGGAACGCCTTGGCCCGCCACGGCTCCACGGTGATGGTGTCGCCGTCGGAGAAGCTGCGCATATGCAGCTGGCAGGTGGTGGTGGTCTCGGGACCGTGGGCCTCGCCGTCGATGACCACGCCGCAGGCGCCGCAGATGCCCTCGCGGCAGTCGTGGTCGAAGGCCACCGGCTCCTCGCCCTCGAGGATGAGGTTCTCGTTGAGGACGTCGAGCATCTCCAGGAAGGACATGTCCGGCGACACGTCCTCCACCTTGTAGGTGACCATCCGACCCTTGTCGTCGGGGCCCTTCTGGCGCCACACGCGCAGGGTGATGTTCACTTGTAGCTCCGCTGCTTCATCTCGACGTATTCGTACTCCAGGGGCTCCTTGCGCAGGACGGGCGGCTCGCCCGTCCCGCCGAACTCCCATGCGGCGACGTAGGCGAACTCGTCGTCGTGGCGGAGCGCCTCGCCGTCCTCGGTCTGGCTCTCGGAGCGGAAGTGGCCGCCGCAGGACTCCCTGCGGTGGAGTGCGTCGATGCACATCAGTTCGGCCAGCTCGAAGAAGTCGGCCACGCGTCCGGCCTTCTCCAGCGACTGGTTCAGCTCCTCGTTCGCGCCCAGCACGCGGACGTTCTGCCAGAACTCCTCGCGCAGCTCGCGGATGCGCTCGACGGCCTTGCGCAGGCCCTCTTCGTTGCGCTCCATGCCGCAGTAGTCCCACATGATGTGGCCGAGCTCCTTGTGGAAGGAGTCCACGGTGCGGTCGCCGTTGATGGACAGCAGCTTGTCGATGCGCGCGCGCACCGCTTCGGCCGCCTCCTTGGCCTCGGGCGTGTTCTCGTCGACCTCGTCGAAGGGGCCGGCGGAGAGGTAGTCGTTGATGGTGTTGGGCAGCACGAAGTAGCCGTCGGCCAGGCCCTGCATGAGGGCGCTGGCGCCCAGGCGGTTGGCGCCGTGGTCGGAGAAGTTGGCTTCGCCGGTCACGAACAGCCCCGGAATGGAGCTCTGCAGGTCGTAGTCGACCCACAGCCCGCCCATCGTGTAGTGCACGGCGGGGTAGATGCGCATCGGAACCTCGTAGGGGTTCTCGCCGGTGATGCGCTGGTACATGTCGAAGAGGTTGCCGTACTTGGCCTCGACGGCGGGGCGGCCCAGGCGCTTGATCGCGTCGGCGAAGTCCAGGTAGACGCCGAGCCCGCCGGGGCCGACGCCACGCCCTTCGTCGCAGACGTTCTTGGCGGCGCGCGAGGCGATGTCGCGCGGCACCAGGTTGCCGAAAGCGGGGTAGATGCGCTCCAGGTAGTAGTCGCGCTCTCCCTCGGGGATCTCGCGCGGGTCGCGGCTGTCGCCGGCATCGTTGGGCACCCAGATGCGGCCGTCGTTGCGCAGCGACTCGCTCATCAGCGTCAGCTTGGACTGGTAGTCGCCGCTGACGGGGATGCAGGTGGGGTGGATCTGGGTGTAGCAGGGGTTGGCGAAGTGCGCGCCCTTGCGGTGGGCCCGCCAGGTCGCGGTGACGTTGCACCCCATGGCGTTGGTCGACAGGTAGAAGACGTTGCCGTACCCGCCGGAGGAGAGCACCACGGCGTCGGCGAAGTGGGTCTCGATCTCGCCGGTGACCATGTCGCGGGCGACGATGCCCCGCGCGCGGCCGTCGACGACGATCAGCTCCAGCATCTCGTGCCGGGTGTTCATCTCCACGGTGCCGGCCTGCACCTGGCGCTCCAGAGCCTGGTAGGCGCCGATGAGCAGCTGCTGGCCGGTCTGGCCGCGGGCGTAGAAGGTGCGCGAGACCTGGACGCCGCCGAAGGAGCGGTTGTCGAGCAGCCCGCCGTACTCGCGCGCGAACGGCACGCCCTGGGCCACGCACTGGTCGATGATCTCGACGCTGACCTGGGAGAGCCGGTAGACGTTGGACTCGCGCGAGCGGAAGTCGCCGCCCTTGACCGTGTCGTAGAACAGCCGGTGGATGCTGTCGCCGTCGTTGCGGTAGTTCTTGGCGGCGTTGATGCCGCCCTGGGCCGCGATGCTGTGGGCGCGCCGCGGGCTGTCCTGGTAGCAGAAGGACTTCACCTGGTAGCCGGCTTCGCCCATGGTGGCCGCGGCCGAGGCTCCGGCCAGGCCGGTACCGACGACGATGACCGACAGCTTGCGGCGGTTGGCGGGGTTGACGAGCTTCGCGGAGAAGCGGCGCTTGTCCCACCGCTCGGCGACGGGCCCCGCGGGCGCCTTCTCGTCGCGGATCTCGTCGCCTTCGATGTAGAGGTCCTTCATTTAAGTCACCAGCCCGAAAGTCACAGAGAGCGGCGTGAGCAGGAAGCCGATCGTCAGGGCCGCCGCGATCACCGTCGCGATGATGTTCAGCGAGCGCTGCCGGCTCTGCCGATTGGCCCCCAGCGTCGTCAGCGCGCTCCAGATGCCGTGCCGCAGGTGGAAGCCCACGGCGATGACGGCGGCGACGTAGAAGAGGGTGACGTACCAGAACTCCGGCTGGAAGCCGGTGACCATCCGCTCGTAGGGGCTCTCGGAGCGCCCGCCGGGGTGGATGGTGTTGGTCGTCAGATGCAGCACGTGGAACACCGTGAACAGCGCGATCAGGATCCCGCCGTACCGCATGGTGTAGGAGGAGTAGCTCCGCTGCACACGCTTGGTCACCTGGTAGCGAACCGGGCGGGCACGGGCGGCCCGCCGCCACAGCGCGACCGCCGCGTAGATGTGGATGAGGACGCTCGCCAGCAGCACGACGCGCATGATCCACAGGAAGCCGCCGTGGGGCAGCATGGGTTCGCCCAGCTCACGCAGGTGGTGGGAGTAGGTGTCGAAGGCCTCCTGGCCCGCGAACGCGTTCAAGTTGCCGTACATGTGCGCGATCAGGAAGAGCACGAGGATCACACCGGTGACCGCCATCGCGGACTTGAGGGCCACCGTGGAGCCGAGTGCCTCCGATCGCTGTCTGGTCAGGGTACTGTTCGCCACAGCTCGTCACTTTAAGTCTTGATAAAGAAGAACGTCTAAGTCATCAGAGTGCTGGTGTCGATAGCCCTACGCTATGGCCATGCAGTTTCAGCAGCTGGAGTACTTCCTCGCGGTGGCCGAGACGCGCCATTTCACCCGCGCAGCCGAGGTTGCACACGTCGCACAGCCGAGTCTGAGCCGACAGATCCGCAACCTGGAAGAGGAGCTCGGCGCGTCGCTGTTCAGCCGGGCCAGGGGAAATATCACACTCACACCCGCCGGCGAGGCGCTGCTGCCGCTGGCCCAGCGGATCGTCGCCGACATGGAGACGGCGCGCCACGAGGTGCAGGAACTGGCCGGCATGCGCCGAGGGCGGCTGCGGCTGGGCGCCACGCCCTCGCTGTGCGCGGGGCTGCTCGCCGAGGCGCTGGCGGGCTTCCACGACCGCTTCCCCGGGGTCCACCTCCAGGTCGAGGAGAGCGGATCGCGCGACCTCATCCGCGCGCTGGGCCGTGGCGAACTGGATCTGGCGCTGATCATCCTGCCCCTGCAGAGCAGCGACCCCGCGTTCGCGACCACGCCGATCCTGCGGGAGAACCTGGTGGTGGTGCACGCGGCCGACGCGCCGCCGCCCACCCAGGGCGCGTCGATGCGCATGACCGAGCTGCGCGACCGGCCGCTGGTGATGTTCCGGCACGGCTACGACGTCCGCGAAGCGACCCTGCACGCCTGCCGTACCGCAGGCTTCGAGCCCCGGCTGGCCGTGGAGGGCGGCGAGATGGACGCGGTGCTGCGCTTCGTCGAAGCCGGCCTGGGCATCGCGGTGGTGCCCAGCATGGTGCTGAAGAACCGGCCCGGCCTGCGCGGCACCCCGCTGGCACAGCCGCGGCTCCTGCGCACGATCGCGCTGGCCCACCGCAAGGACGTCGACCCCACGCACACGGCGCGGGCGTTCCGCCGCCACCTCATGGCCTACCTGACCCACCTCACGCGCGACGAGCTGGGTGAGGACCTGGAGGTCATCGCGTCGCTGCACGACGACTGACGCGGCGGACCCCGGCGGCCCCGGCGAACCGCACCACCCCGACAATTCGATAAGTTGTCTTCATGAAGGCTCGACTTAGTTTCGCATAACAGTCATAGCGGGCATAAATCTTCATTTACCCCGATGGGAACATAAACCCCATACACCTCATTCCATCGCATTCCCGCACAAAAGCTCGGACACTGAACGAGTCAGTGGCATTTTTCACATTCAATTCGCGCAATTTCCGAGCTGAATTTGTGATCGACGCCACCTAATGTGGCACCCCTGACCCGTCCGCACTGCCTGAGCAAACGGCTGCGGGAGCGGCCCGCGCGCCCCGCGCTCCGCCATCGCCGGGGCCGCCCGCGCCGAGATGGAGACCCTGCGACATGACATCGACGCTTCCCCCGCCGGAGCCGGCCGGGCTCGCGCGCCCCCGTATCCGGGCCCGGACCCTGCGCACCGACCGCTGGTGGTCCGGACCGGCGTGGACCGTGCTGGGCCTGACGGCCTTCCTGGTCTACGGCCTTGTACGCGTACTGCAGCAGGACCACTACTGGGTGGCCGACTACGGATACCTGACACCGTTCTACTCGCCGTGCGTATCGGCCTCGTGCATTCCGGAATCGGCGCATTTCGGCACCCTGCCCTGGGAGTTCCCCTGGTTCCTGCCCTATGCGCTGTTCAGCCTGCCGTTCCTGCTGCTGTTCCGGTTCACCTGCTACTACTACCGCAAGGCCTATTACCGGTCGTTCTGGCAGGCCCCCACCGCCTGCGCCGTACGCGAGCCCCACGGGCGCTACACCGGCGAGGCCCGATTCCCGATGATCGGGCAGAACCTGCACCGCTACTTCTTCTACGCCGCCGTGGCCATCTCGCTCGTCAACACCTACGACGCGGTGCTCGCGCTGTTCCACGGCAGCGACGGCGGTTTCGGACTCGGGCTCGGCAACCTCGTCCTGTTCACCAACGTCGTGCTGCTGTGGCTCTACACGCTCAGCTGCCACTCCTGCCGGCACGTCTTCGGCGGCCGGCTCAAGAGCTTCGGCGGCCGGCCCGTGCGCTACTGGCTGTGGACGCGGATCAGCAGGCTCAACACCCGCCACATGCTGTGGGCCTGGATCACGCTGGGCACGCTCGTGCTGACCGACCTCTACGTCGCGCTGGTGGCCGGCGGCACCATCGCCGACCCGCGGATCTTCAACTAGGCCCGGCGGCACCGCACCGCAGCAAGCACCCCCACCGCGGGTACCCGGCGCACCGCACCGCACACGGCGGAATCCGGTACCGGCGCAACCGAAAGTCAGGAAGATGTCCGAGACAACACGGCACAGCTACGACGTCGTCGTGATCGGGGCCGGCGGCGCCGGCCTGCGCGCCGCGATCGAGGCGCGCGAACAGGGCAAGAAGACCGCCGTCATCTCGAAATCGCTGTTCGGCAAGGCCCACACCGTCATGGCCGAAGGCGGCGCCGCCGCGTCGCTGGGCAACGTCAACAGCAGCGACAGCTGGCAGACGCACTTCCGCGACACCGTCCGCGGCGGCAAGTTCATGAACAGCCCCCGCATGGCCGAGCTGCACGCCCAGGAAGCGCCGCACCGCATCAAGGAGCTGGAGTACTGGGGCGCGCTGTTCGACCGCACGGCCCAGGGCCGCATCAGCCAGCGCAACTTCGGCGGGCACGAGTACCCGCGCTTGGCCCACGTCGGCGACCGCACCGGCCTGGAGATGATCCGCACCCTGCAGCAGCGCGTGGTGCAGCTGCAGCAGGCCGACGCCGCCGAATACGGCCACCCCGAGGCCATGCTGCGGGTCTTCGCCGAGACCACCGTCACCGAACTGCTGCTGGAAGGCGAACCCGGCCAGGAGGGCAGCTGCGTCTCCGGCGCCTACGGCTACGTCCGCGAAACCGGGGACCTGCTGGTGTTCGAGGCCCCCGCTGTCGTCCTCGCCACCGGCGGCATCGGCCGCTCCTTCAAGGTCACCTCCAACTCCTGGGAGTACACCGGCGACGGCCACGCCCTGGCGCTGCGGGCCGGGGCGAGGCTGCTGAACATGGAGTTCGTGCAGTTCCACCCGACCGGCATGGTCTGGCCGCCGTCGGTGAACGGCATCCTGGTCACCGAGTCGGTGCGCGGCGACGGCGGTGTGCTGCGCAACTCCGAGGGCCGGAGGTTCATGTTCGACTACGTGCCCGACGTGTTCCGCGAACACTACGCCCAGACCGAGGACGAGGCCGACGGCTGGTACGCCGACCCCGCCGGGCACCGGCGCCCGCCCGAGCTGCTGCCCCGCGACGAAGTGGCGCGGGCCATCAACAACGAGGTCAAGGAAGGGCGCGGCTCTCCGCACGGCGGGGTCTTCCTGGACGTGTCCACCCGGCTTCCCGCCGAGGAGATCATGCGGCGGCTGCCGTCGATGCACCACCAGTTCAAGGAACTGGCCGACGTCGACATCACGGCCGGGCCGATGGAGGTCGGGCCCACCTGCCACTACGTGATGGGCGGCGTCGACGTCGACCCCGACACCGGCGCCTCGGCCGTGCCCGGACTGTTCGCCTCGGGCGAGGTGGCCGGCGGCATGCACGGCTCCAACCGGTTGGGCGGCAACTCGCTGTCGGACCTGCTGGTGTTCGGCCGACGCTGCGGCCTCGGCGCCGCCGCCTACCTGGACGGGCTCGGCGACGAGCGGCCCGCCACCGACCCCGCCGTGATCGACCGGCTGGGGCGCGAAGCCGCCGCCCCGTTCGAGCGCAAGGCGGGCGAGAACCCCTACGGGCTCCAGCAGGAGATCCAGCAGATCATGAACGACCTCGTCGGGATCATCCGGCGCGGCACCGAGATCGAGCAGGCGCTGGAGGCACTGGACAAGCTGCGCGAACGTGTCGCCGAGGTGCGCGCGGAGGGCGGCACGATCTACAACCCCGGCTGGCACCTGAGCTTGGATCTGCGCAACATGCTGCTGGTCTCCGAGGCCGTCGCCAAGGCCGCCCTGGAACGCGAGGAGTCGCGCGGCGGCCACACCCGCGACGACTTCCCCGCGATGTCGGCCGAGTGGCGGCGGGTGAACCTGGTCGTTTCGCTGCGGGAGGGGCGCATCCGTCTGGACCGCCGGCCGCTCGACCCGCTGCGCCCGGACCTGATGGAGCTGTTCGACCGCGACGAGCTCGGCAAATACCTCACCGAGGAGGAGCTGCCGCCGGCGAACCGGTCCGACGGCCCCGACACCGCGAAGGAGGACGACAACTGATGACCAAGCGGACGTTCCACGTGTGGCGCGGCGGCGGCGACGACGGCGGCCTGACCCGATACGAGGTCGAAGCCAACGAAGGCGAGGTCGTTCTCGACGTCCTGCACCGCCTCCAGGCCACCCAGTGTCCCGACCTGGCCGTGCGCTGGAACTGCAAGGCCGGCAAGTGCGGCTCGTGCTCGATGGAGATCAACGGCCGCCCGCAGCTGTCCTGCATGGCCCGGATGAGCAGCTTCGAACCGGACCAGAGCATCACGGTCACCCCCATGCGCACCTTCCCGGTGATCCGCGACCTGGTGTGCGACGTGTCCTTCAATTACCAGAAGGCGCGCGAGATCCCCTCGTTCACCCCGCCCGAGGGCTCCGAACCCGGCGACTTCCGGATGTCCCAGGCCGATGTGCAGCGCTCCCAGGAGTTCCGCAAGTGCATCGAGTGCTTCCTGTGCCAGGACGTGTGCCACGTCATCCGCGACCACGAGGAGAACAAGGAGGCGTTCTCCGGTCCCCGGTACCTGATGCGCGCCGCGGAGCTGGAGCTGCACCCCGAGGACACCGCCGACCGCCGCAGCATCGCCCAGGAGGAGTTCGGTCTGGGCTACTGCAACATCACCAAGTGCTGCACCGACGTCTGCCCGGAGAACATCGCCATCACCGACAACGCGCTCATCCCGCTCAAGGAGCGCGTGGCCGACCGCCAGTACGACCCGGTGGTGTGGCTGGGGTCCAAGATCGGCCTGCGCACCGGCGCCGACACGCCTCTCCCGCCCAACACCCGCACCCCCGCGTCGGCTCCGGAGCGGTAAGCGGCCCGGGGCCGCCCCGCGCAGGGGCGGCTCCGGGGCGGGGCGCCGGGTTCCGGTCTCCGAGGTCCGGTCTCCGGGCGGCGGTCCGCTCCCCCGGCCCTGCGCCCTAGTAGCCCTCCCAGGCGCCGCGCTCGTAGTCCAGCATGCGGGGCCGCAGCAGCGTGGAAGGTTCCGATCCGGTGGGTCGGCGGTCCTTCGGGAAGGACTGGGCGGCGCGCAGCGTGGCGCCGTCGAGGAACCGCAGCGGCGGATGGTCCTCGGGAAGCGCCACGTCGGGTTTCCCGCGCTCGTCGGGGACGGCCAGGAAGAACCCCCAGTCGCCGAAGCTCGGCACGTCCACGTGGTAGCCGGCGGTGCTCCAGCCCGCCTCGCGCAGCCCGGCGCGCACGCCCCAATAGGCCTCCGGCGCGAAGTACGGCGACCCGGCCTGCACGGCCATGCGGCCGTCCTCGGCCAGGGCGCGCCGGGCCAGCGTGTAGAACTCGGTGGAGTACAGCTTGGCCGTCCCGGTGTCGTCGGGGTCGGGCATGTCGACCAGGACGACGTCGAAGCGGCGGGCGTTGTCCCGCAGCCAGGTGAAGGCGTCGGCGTTGACGACGTCGACGCGCCGGTCGGCCAGAGCGTCGTCGTTGAGCTCGCGGAGCTCGGGCATCGTGCGCGCCAGCCGGGTCACCGCGGGGTCGAGGTCGACGAGGGTGACGGACTCGACGTCGCTGTAGCCGGCGAGTTCGCGCACCCCCAGCCCGTCGCCGCCGCCCAGAACGAGCACGTCGCCGTGCGGGCCGTTCATCGCCGGGTGGACCAGCGACTCGTGGTAGCGGTACTCGTCCAGCGAGCTGAACTGCAGGTCCCCGTTGAGGAACAGCCGGGTGTCGGCGCCCGAGACCTTCTGCGTGACCACGATCTGCTGGTACTCCGACCGCTGCGCGTGCACGACCGGGTCGCGGTAGAGCGCCTGACGGGCGCTCACCTCGAACCGGCCGGACAGCGCGAACGACGCCGCCAGCACCGCCAGGACCACGACCAGGCCGACGGCGGGCAGAATCCGGCCGCGCGGCGACAGCGACCCGCGGAACAGCCACAGCACTACCCACACGCCCACCACGGCGTTCAGCGCTCCCACCACCAGCGCGCCCTTGAGCAGCCCGAACACGGGCAGCAGCGCGAACGGGAACGCCAGGCCGCCCAGGAGGCCGCCCACGTAGTCGGCGGCGAACATGTCCGCCGCCGCGTCGGCGGCCTCCTGGCGGCGGATGCGCTGGATCAGCGTCATCAGCAGCGGGATCTCCGCGCCGATGAGCGCGCCGATGAGCGAGGCCAGCAGTACCATCGCCGGCTGGTACAGCGAGAACCAGGCGAAGGCGGAGTACAGCACCAGCACCGACAGCCCGCCGACGAGCGACAGCGTCCCCTCGATGATGGCGAACCAGAACGCCGGGCGGTCGGTGAGCCGCTTGGACAGCACCGAGCCGACGCCCATCGCGAACACCATCACCGACAGCACGACCGAGGCCTGCACGACGGTATCGCCCAGCAGGTAGCTGCCGAGCGCGACCAGGGCGAGCTCGTAGACGAGGCCGCACGCGGCGCACACGAACACCGCGAACAGCACCAGTAGGCGCGCCAGCCGGGGCCGCACCGGCAGCCGGGGGCCGCTGTCGATCGGGGCCGCGGAATCGTCCACGGCGGTCATCAGGAGATGGCCGCGGCGACCATGAGTGCGATGGCCAGATGGGCGGAGGCGTTGACCCACACCGCGGGGTGGGACTCGCTGCTGGTGAGCACCTCGCCGAGCTTGCCCGGCGTCAACATGTCGATCAGCACGAACGACAGCGCCATCAGGACGAGGCCGACGATGCCGTAGGCGGCGGCGCTCGCCAGGCCGATCGCCAGGGCGCCGGTGCTGATGTAGATGGCCGTGGCCACGACGACGGCCACACCCAGCAGGTTGGAGGCCACCAGCAGTGCGGCGTTGCGGTTGCGCTGCACCCACACGAGTTCGTGCAGCTTGCCGGGGGTCAGGACATCGACGATCAGGTAGCCGAGCACCATGAGCACGATGCCGAGGACACCGTAGGCCAGGCTGGCGCCCGATTCGTAGAGGAGGACGGACATGCTGATTCCTTGTCTACTGCGACGGTCGGGGGTGGTGGTAAGTCGGTCGCGCGGACGGCGGCAGCGGGTGCGGGCTCACTTGCCCGATCCCGGGCCTCCGCCGCGGAAGAGGCCTCCGGACCCGCTGGACCCGCTGGACCCGCTGGAGCTGCTGGAGCTGCTGGAGCCGCTGTAGTGGCTGGAGCCGTCGGAGCAGCCGACGTACTCGAACTCTCCGGGGCCGGTCTTGCGGTACTCGCCGTCGTCGGGTTCGTACTCGTAGGACCGGCCGTCGTTGCCCTCCTCGATGCGGTCGCCTTCAAGGCGGTCCCCGATGTCCGCCTCGTCCCAGTCACCGCAGGACGAGCCGGACGAGGGGAGCGCGAACGCCACCACGAGCACGCCCACGAAGAGGCCGACGATCAGGATGTACTTTCCTACTTTGGCTGCGCTGCCGTCTTCGGACATGGCACTCACGCGTCCTTTCCGGGTTGGTGACGCCCGACGGGCCGTTCACAGATGGTCGTGGTGGTCACCAGCTCGGCCGTCTGCGGGTAGGCGTGCCAGGTCCGCCACCGCACACCGGTTCCGGCGGCCTGCGGCAGCAGCGCCGTGACGGCGTGTGGATCGCCGGGGAAGGCCGCGGCCACGCCGCACGGGTCGCGTTCGACCCGCGCGCGCACGCCCTCCACCTGTTCGGCGAAAGCCGCGCGATCCAGTACGGCCACACTGCTGGTGAATTCGTAGGAGTCCAGCCCCGCCACCGCGGGCCGGGCCCGGACCGGGAGATCGGCGTCGACGCCCGGCAGGCAGGCCACGGTCTCGGTCAGCACCGCTGCGCCGTCGGACAGCGCCACTTGGTGGGAGGCGCCGAGCACGCGCAGCTCCACCCGGTAGCCCGCCAGCCGGCGGGTGCGGGTGAGCAGCGCGGGCGCCGCGGGCGCGTCCAGGGTCCAGGTCAGGTCCGCGGCCTTGGTGTCGACGAAGGGCGCGGACAGCGCGGTCGGCACGGGTCAGCTCCCGGAGGGGTAGACGGTGAAGGCCGCGCGGCCCACCGGCGTTCCGGTGCAGGGCTCCCACCGGCCGTGGTCGAACCGCTCGAACGACAGCAGGCTGCCGTCGGCGGCCTCGTAGTCGGCGTAGTCCATGCCGCCCTCGGCGCGCAGCCCGGTGGTGCCTTCGGAGCGGTAGGAGGCGCTGCCGCGCTCGCTGAGCCGGTAGCGCACGCCTTCGAGTTCGACTTCGCGGCCGTGGGGGGTGAGTTCCAGGTCGGGCCGGCCGGTCCACAGCGCCATCTGCAGGTCCGGGTCCTGCTCGACGGACAGCCACCGCCGTTCGCCCTCGACCTCCAGGAAGTGCTCGGCCCATACGGCACCGCCCTCGGACAGCCGCAGCGAGCCCCGGATCCAGGTGCGCTCGGCGCCGAAATCGAGCATGTCCCCGGCTTTGAGGCGCAGCGGGTCGCCTTCGGTCTCGCCGATGTCGGCGAAGGGGTCGGCCGGACGGGACGACGGGGCCTGCGTCCGCGCGGCGCGGCGCCTCGCGCGGAGCACTACGACCGCGGCCGCGGCGACGATCACGGCGGCCAGCATCACGACGAACAGCATCGACGGGCTCATCTGCGCACGGTTCTCCAGTCGGGGGACGGATCGGTCGGCGGCCATTCGCCGCAGACCTCGCGATTCAGGCGTTCGGGGATGCTTCCAGGTTCCCCGAGCGGAAACACAACTCGGTAACGCCCGGTGGCCGGGTCCGGCCGCGTACCCTGCGGCGGGGCCGTCTACCGCGACCGCTACCGGACTCCCGGCGGCTGCCAGTCGTCGACGGGGCGGGTGTAGCGGGCCAGCAGTGCGGGTGCGGCGGCGCCGACCGCGGCCGCCGCCGTGTCGCGCACGCGGGCGGCCAGCGGCGACGGGCTCTGCACCGCCTCGGCCAACTGGGCCGAGCGCTGCACCAGGGCGGTCGTGCGCGGCAGCCGGGTGTCGGAGTAGGGCTGCAGCGCGGTGGGGACGTAGGCGACCGAGCCGCTGATGTGGTGGGCCAGCACGACCGCGTCCTCCAGCGCCTGGCCTCCCCCCTGGGCGAGGTTGGGGGTCATGGCGTGTGCGGTGTCACCCACCAGCGCCACACGGCCCTTGTGGAAGGCGGGCAGCGGGGTGTCGACGTGCCACACGTCCGAGCGCACCACCGATTCGGGGCTCGCGGCCCCGGCCAGGCGCGGCAGCGGGTCGTGCCACCCCTCCACCCGCGCCGCGAGCTCGGCGCGTTCGTCGGTGCTGCTGCCGCCGGCAGGGGCGTTTCCGGTGGCGTAGCAGAACACCCGGTCGCCGCTGAGCGGCAGGATCCCGGCCGTTCCGCCGCGGCCCCAGGTCTCGCCGAAGGCCATGGCCGGATCGGGCCGCGGCACGACCGCGCTCCAGCAGGCGAAGCCCGCGTAGACGGCGCCGGGGTGTTCCAGGAACAGTTCGGTGCGCAGCGCGGAACGCGCACCGTCGGCCAGCACGACGAGGTCGGCGGTGTGCTCGCCCGCGCTCGTCACCACGCGGGCCGGGCGGCGGGTGTCGCCGGGCTCGACCGCGGTGACCGTGGCACCCGTACGCACGGCGTCGGGGGGCAGCCGATCCAGCAGCATGGTGCACAGTTCGCTGCGGCGCAGCACGCACACGGCGTCGCCGAACCGTTCGCGGGTGCGCTCGGCCGACACGCGCAGGATCCATCGGCCGTCGCTGCGGCGGATCGCGGCGATTCCCTGGTGCGGGGAGCGTTTGCGGACGTCTTCGCCGAGGTCGAGGGTGTCGAGGGCGCGCAGGGCGTTGGGGGCCAGCGCCAGGGCGACCTCGGCGGGGTCGATCCCGGGGGCGCGCTCGCAGACGGTGGCCGCCCAGCCGTCGCGGTGCAGGGCCAGCGCCGCGGCCAAGCCGCCGATTCCGCCTCCGACGACGACGGCGTGCGGCTGTGCCATGGGCTCGCCCCTCCGGGAATCGCGCCTGCGGTCCCGAGGCCGGGCCTGCGCGGAACCGTGGTCGGTTCCAAGGCTAGAGCCGACGGCCCGGCGGCGCTACGGAATGCCCGATCCTGTGGACGCCCGGGTGCGGCGGCCCTGCTCGCGGGGCCGCCCGGCCCGCTCCAGCCCCGGACTCCGGAGCCGCGTGCCGTAACCGACCGGGCGGCCGGGTCCGGCACGCGGTACCGGGGCGGAGCGGCCCCGTCGCTCAGCCGCGCTTCTTGTGGGCCATACGGCCGCGCTCCTTGGAGTCGAGCACCGTCTTGCGGATACGCACCGACTCCGGCGTCACCTCGACGCACTCGTCCTCGCTGCAGAACTCCAGGGCCTGCTCCAGCGACAGCCGGCGCGGCGGCACCAGCCGCTCCAGCTCTTCGCCCGAGGCCGAGCGGACGTTGGTGAGCTTCTTCTCCTTGGTGATGTTGACGTCCATGTCGTCGGCGCGGGAGTTCTCGCCCACGATCATGCCTTCGTAGACCTCGGTGCCGGGGTCGACGAACAGCACGCCGCGCTCCTGCAGGTTGAACATCGCGAAGGTCATGGCCTTGCCGGTGCGGTCGGCCACGAGCGCACCGGTGGGGCGGGTGCGCAGGTCGCCGAACCACGGCTCGAAGCCCTCGAAGACGTGGTGGGCGATGCCGGTTCCGCGGGTCTCGGTGAGGAACTCGGTGCGGAACCCGATCAGGCCGCGCGAAGGCACCAGCCAGTCCATGCGCACCCAGCCGGTGCCGTGGTTGGTCATGTGCTCCATGCGGCCCTTGCGGACGCTGAGCAGCTGGGTGATGGCGCCCAGGTAGTCCTCGGGCGCGTCGACGGTGAGCCGCTCGACCGGCTCGTGCAGCTTGCCGTCGATCTCGCGGGTGACCACCTGCGGCTTGCCGACGGTCAGCTCGTAGCCCTCGCGGCGCATCTGCTCGACCAGGATCGCCAGCGCGAGCTCGCCCCGGCCCTGGACCTCCCAGGTGTCGGGGCGCTCGGTGGGCAGCACCCGCAGGCTGACGTTGCCGACCAGCTCGCGGTCGAGCCGGTCCTTGACGAGCCGCGCGGTGACCTTGGCGCCCTTGACCCTGCCCACCAGCGGCGACGTGTTGGTGCCGATGGTCATGGAGATGGCCGGCTCGTCCACGGTGATCAGCGGCAGCGGGTGCGGGTCCTGGGGGTCGGCGAGGGTCTCGCCGATCATGATGTCGGGGATTCCGGCGATCGCGATGATGTCGCCGGGGCCGGCCTTGTCGACGGGCTTGCGCTCCATCGACTCGGTCATCAGCATCTCGGTGATGCGCACGTTCTGCGTGGTGCCGTCGCCCTTGATCCAGGCGACCTGCTGGCCCTTGCGGATCTCGCCCTGGTGCACCCGGCACAGCGCCAGGCGGCCCAGGAACGGCGACGCGTCCAGGTTGGTGACGTGGGCCTGCAACGGGGCGCCGGGGGTGTACTCCGGGGCCGGCACCGTGTCGAGCAGGGTGTGGAACATCGGGACGAGGTTGCCGTTGTCCGGCGGGGTCCCGTCGGCGGGGCGCTCCAAGGAGGCCTGCCCGTCGCGGGCGCAGGCGTAGACGATCGGGAACTCGATCTGGGACTCGTCGGCGTCCAGATCCAAAAACAGCTCGTAGGCGTCGTCGACGACCTCGGCGATGCGGCTGTCGGGCCGGTCGACCTTGTTGATCACCAGGATCACCGGGAGCTTGGCCGCCAGCGCCTTGCGCAGCACGAACCGGGTCTGGGGCAGGGGGCCCTCACTGGCGTCGACCAGCAGCACCACGCCGTCGACCATGGACAGGCCGCGCTCGACCTCGCCGCCGAAGTCGGCGTGGCCGGGGGTGTCGATGATGTTGATGACGACGTCTTCGCCCTGGGGCGTGGTGTAGTGGACCGCCGTGTTCTTGGCGAGAATGGTGATGCCCTTCTCGCGCTCCAGGTCGGCGGAGTCCATCACGCGCTCGTCGACGTCCTGGTTCTCACGGAAGACACCGGACTGCCAGAGCATGGCGTCGACGAGGGTGGTCTTGCCGTGGTCGACGTGGGCGACGATGGCGACGTTGCGGATGTCAGTCCTACGGGCGGAGCCTTCGACAGGCGTGTCGCTGGACATGCGAGTGTCTCGATCTCATGTGGTGGGAATGCCGCGACTCCCGCGGCGCTCTCCCAGTTTATGGGCCGCTGCCGAGTACGCCGAAAAACGGCCAGGTCAGCGGATGGCAGGGATGTTCCGTCGGCCGGGACGTCCCGGCCGACGGGGTGCCGCGGCGGCCTCAGCCGAGCAGCCGCGGCCGGATCTCGGTGAGGAACGGGAGGTCGGCGGGCAGCCAGTCGACGCCGCCGAGCGATTCGGCGTCCAGCCAGCGCAGCGCGAGGTGCTCCAGTGCACGGGGCTCGGACTCGTCCGCGGGCAGCTCGGCCAGCCACACCCGCAGCACGGCGGTCGAGCCGTCGCCGCGTTCGGGAAAGGCGACGTCGCCGCCGATCCGGTGCACCGGCGCGATCCGCACGCCCAACTCTTCGTCGCACTCGCGCACGAGGGCGTCGGTGTCGGATTCGCCGGGGTCGACTTTTCCGCCGGGCAGTTCCCAGCGCCCGCGCATCGCCTGGGGGTGGGCCCGCTGCGCGGCGAGCACGGCGCCGCCGCGGACGATCGCGGCACCGACGACGATCTGGGTGTGTGGCACGCGCCAAGGTTAGCGGCGGGCGGGTATCCGCCGGGACGCCGGGGCACGGGGAGGAACGGCCTCCCCGGCGGGACGCCTTTACTGACGCAGCCCTCGGGCGCCGGTGGGGCCGGCGCCCGAGGCGGACCGACGCTGTCCGGGGGGAGTGCTGGCAGCGTCGTGTCCGGTGCGGCTGCATCGCGGCGCGCCTGCACCGCCGGTCGGCTGCCGCGCCGACGGCCGACCGGGGAGGGTGCTGCGGTGCGGCGGCCAGAAGAGGGGCCGGAGGGAGCAGGGAGCGCTGCGGTAAGCGGGGCGGTGTGCCGATACCGCCCCTCCCGCTGCACCACGGCGGCGCGTACCAGCGGCCGGGGCCGGTCGGCGTCCAACGCCGGTTCCGGCACCGGATGCGGGCACGACCTCTGCGCCGAACCGCGGATTCCCGTCCGGTTTCCGCTTCATAAGGCAAGCCTATTCAACGGCTTCGGCGCTCGGGGGCGGAACCCGGAAAAAGGTTCACGCGAACGGGACGAAGGCCGGGCGCCGCCGCCGAACTCCGTTTCGCGACACCCGGACGGCTGCACGTGTGCACCCGCTGCGGAGAAGGCGGCGGCCCCGGCCGGCCGGACCGCCGTCCGGGAGGGATCGGAGGCGGATCCGGCCTGCGGGCGGCGGCACGGGGAGAGGGGGGCGGTACCGCTGCCCGACCCGGATCACGGTACTGGACGGTCCCGGATATTTCAGTTGTCCGGTTATACGAATCCATTGGGGAGTTCGACACAGCTCCCTCGAAAGACGCCCGAATCGTCTTGTATGCCGCAATAGAGACGAAAGAATGCTGCCCCGTGCTCCCTGTTTTTCGACATCGGGGACATTCACCGCCGCTTACCGGGTTTCGCGCAACAGCGCACCGAATCAGCGGGGCGGGACTACGGTCGGGAATCGGCCAGCCGCTCGGCGAGAGCGGTGAACCGCCGCCCGGCGCCCGCGTTGCGCACCGCCTGGGCGAGCGCGCGGCGCGACCCCACCAGCACGACCAGGCTCTTGGCCCGCGTGATCGCCGTATAGAGCAGGTTGCGCTGCAGCATCATCCACGCGCTGGTCGTGACGGGCACGACCACGGCCGGGTATTCGCTGCCCTGCGAGCGGTGGACCGTCACGGCGTAGGCGTGCACCAGCTCGTCGAGCTCCGCGAAGTCGTAGGCGATGTCCTCGTCTTCGTCGGTCCGCACCGTCACCGACTGCTCCACGCCGTCGATGCCGGCGATGACGCCGAGGGTGCCGTTGAAGACACCGTTCTCGCCTTTGTCATAGTTGTTGCGGATCTGCGTGACTTTGTCGCCGACGCGGAAGATCCGGCCGCCGAACCGCCGCTCGGCCACACCCTCGCGCGCGGGAGTCAGCGCCTGCTGCAGCAGTCCGTTGAGGTTTCCGGACCCGGCCGGGCCGCGGCGCATGGGGGCCAGCACCTGGATGTCGCGGCGCGGATCGAGGCCGAACGTGCGCGGGATGCGGTTGGCGACCACGTCCACGGTCAACTCGGCCGCGGCCTCGGTCTCCTCGCTGGGGAACAGGAAGAAGTCCGACATCCCCGCGAACTGCGGCGCGGTGCCGGTGTTGACCCGGTGGGCGTTGGTCACCACGCCCGACTCCTGCGCCTGGCGGAACACGTGCGTCAGCCGGACCCGCGGCAGCGGGGAGCGCTCGTCCAACAGGTCGCGCAGGACCTGCCCGGCCCCCACCGACGGCAACTGGTCCACATCGCCCACCAGCAGCAGGTGCGCACCCGGCGGCACCGCCTTGGCCAGCTTGTTGGCCAGCAGCAGGTCGAGCATGGACGCCTCGTCCACCACGAGCAGGTCGCAGTCCAGCGGGTTGTCGCGATCGTAGGAGGCGTCGCCGCCGGGTTTGAGCTCCAGCAGCCGGTGCACGGTGGAGGCTTCGTGGCCGGTCAACTCGGTCAGCCGCTTCGCGGCCCGCCCGGTGGGCGCCGCCAGGGTGATCCTGGCCTTCTTCGCGGCGGCCAGGGTGATGATCGAGGCGACGGTGAAGGACTTGCCGCATCCGGGTCCGCCGGTGAGCACCGCCACCTTGCGGCTCAGCGCCAGCTTGACCGCGTTCTGCTGCTCCTGTGCCAGGTCGGCCCCGGTACGCCGGCTCAGCCAGTTCAGCGCCACGTCCCAATCGACGTCGGCGAAGGCGGGCATACGGTCCGCCGACGCGTTCAGCAGCCCCCGCAGCTGCCCGGCCAGGGCGTCCTCGGCACGCTGGAACGGCACCAGGTAGACGGCGGTGGCCTCCTCTCCGTCGGGCCCGGCCACCTTCTCCGACACGACGCCCTCCTCCGCCACCAGCCGGGCCAGGCACTCGATCACCAGGCCGGAGTCGACCTGCAGGATCTTCACCGCCTGGGTGATCAGCCGCTCTTCGGGCAGGTAGCAGTGCCCGTCGTCGGTGGACTCCGACAACGTGAACTGGATCCCGGCCATCACCCGCTCCGGGCTGTCGTGCGGAATGCCGACGGCTTGGGCGATGGTGTCGGCCGTTTTGAAACCGATCCCCCACACGTCGGTGGCCAGCCGGTAGGGCTCGTTGCGCACCACGGAGATCGAGGAGTCGCCGTACTTCTTGTAGATCCGCACAGCCAGCGAGGTGGTGACCCCGATCCCCTGCAGGAAGACCATCACCTCCTTGATGGCCTTCTGCTCCTCCCAGGCGTCGGCGATCAGCTTGGTGCGCTTGGGGCCCAGTTTGGGGACCTCGATGAGGCGCTCGGGAGTCTCCTCGATGACGTCGAGGGCGTCCACGCCGAAGTGGCCCACGATCCGCTCGGCCAGCTTCGGGCCGATCCCTTTGACCAGTCCCGATCCCAGGTAGCGGCGCACGCCCTGGACGGTGGCGGGCAGGACGGTGGTGTAGTCGTCGACCATGAACTGGCGCCCGTACGTGGGGTGGGATCCCCAGCGGCCCTCCAGCCGCAGCGACTCCCCGGGGTTGGCGCCCAGCAGCGCGCCGACCACCGTGGTCAGGTCGTCTCCCCCGCCGCCGCCGCGGCCGTTGTCGATCTTGGCGACGGTGTAGCCGGTCTCCTCGTTGGCGTAGGTGATGCGCTCCAGGACCCCTTCGAGCACCGTCGGCCGGAACCCGCCGCGCTCACCGGAACCGCCCCCGCCCGATCCTCGGGACATCAGTACTCCCCAATTTCCGCACCAGCGCCGACACCCATGATGGCACCGTCGATCCTGTAGCCACTGCCACTGGAAAACGTTTTCACTCGCTGTAGCTGCACGATCACCGGGACCTCGGCGGGTCGGCGGCCTCCTCCAAGTCGGCCAGCAGCCCGGGCAGCACCGCCTCTTCCTCCACCCGCCGCCCCGATTCGGCCATCGCCGGCGCCAGGTCCTCGTCCCAGTCCGCGTCCACCGGGGTCCCGCCCAGCTGCGCACCGCCGCCCGCATCCGCGGCGGCCCGGTAGTCGGCGGCGGTGTAGCGCCACGGGCGCCACGCCAGGCGCCGCAGCAGGGCGTTGGCGATACGCACACCGCCCCAGTCGAAGTCGCCGTGGTAGCGCGGCACCGCGCCGCCCCCGGCCAGCAGCCGCAGCAGTGTGAGCACGGCCGCGTTGGGCTGGCCGCGCGTGCACACCAGCGGCGGGCAGGACGGCCCCAACCGGTCGGCCGCCGCGGCGACCACAGCCGGGTTCTCGCAGACGTGGACGGGCGCCGCGCCGCCGGGCCGCCGCGGCGGATCCCGCACCAGCTGGCGCAGCGTCAGCACCGCCGGCTGGCCCGCCGCCCGCAGCTCCGCCAGGGCGCGTCCGGTGGCGGTGGCCGAGTCGCCGCCCAGCCCGGCGGCCAGGGCCGTCGCCGACAGGTCGTCCTGCAGCAGCCCCACCGCCGCCCACAGTTCCCGCCGGGCCTCCGCCCCCGTGCCGCCGGTTCCCCCGTCGGCGGGATCCAGCCCCGACAGCGCCCGGGCGGCACCCAGCGCCAGCGTCCCCAACGGCCGCCCGTGGTCGAGCGCATGGGCGTCGCCGCAGACCCGGGCGGCGAACACGGGCACGCCCTCGCCCGCCGCCGGCAGGTGCTCCACCACCGCGGACAGTGTCGCCAGCTCCGGGGCGGCGGCGTCGGGCCCGCCCAGCAGCCGGCGCACCAGCCCCGAACCGCGCACGCGTTCGCACCAGGCGGCGAGTTCCCCGCGCGGCGCGCACGCCCGCTCCAGCGGGGCGAACGCCCGGTCCCACGCCCGGGCCTCGACCGCCGCCGTGTCCGCGTGCACCGGGACCGGGCCGCGCAGCTCCTCGACCGCCGCCCGCAGGCCGTGCGGGCTCACCCCCGACCGGCGCAGCACGTCGTCGACCGCGTCCAGCGGAACCGTCAGCGACCGCCCGGCTGCGGGGCGCCGGCCCAGCAGCCGCTGCACCGCCATGCGCTGCCCGTCGGTGGCACGGGACAGCGTCACCGTTGCCGTGAGGTCGCGGCCGCGCGCGATGCGGGTGCGCACCCGTTCCACGAGCCATTCCGTGTCGTCGCCGCCCAGCAGCCGGTCCAGGCGGAGGCGGTCGACCCCGCCGGGCCGCTCCCGCCCGCCGGCGTCCGGCGCCGCATCGGTCTCGTCCCGGCCCCGCACGCCACTCCTCTTCCCGTCGTCGTCCACGTACCGTCCGGCGCCGCCGCGGTCACGGCCAGAGCGCGTCCTGGCCGCCGATACCGGCGTCGGCGGGTGCGGCCGCAGGAGCCGGGGCGTCCTCCGGCTCGTCGGGCACGCGGATCCGGCGGTAGCCGTCCCACTCCCAGCGTGTCACCAGTACCGCCGGAACCCCTTCGATCCTCGACAGCTGGCAGATCGCCAGACCGGGCACCTGCGGGTAGCACCCCCACTCGCGCTCGCTGGTCATGACGACGTCGAGATCGAAGGAGGCCAGCAGCCCCAGGCACTTGGCCCGCGAGTCGTCGTCGACCCCGGCGAAGGCCTCGTCCAGCGTGATCAGCCGCGGAACGTGCGGATCGCCGGCGCTGGCGTAATGCCCCGACGCGGCGGCGAACAGCGGGATCGACATGGACAGCACCCGCTCGCCGCCCGAAGCGGGCCCGGTGGCCGGCTGCCACCGGCCGTTCTGGTGGCGCTCCACCCCGAACTCGTGCCAGGTCCGGTAATCCAGCGCCTGCTTGAGGTGCTCGTACCAGGTCCCGCCGCTCTGGTCGGCGGCGCGCACCCGGTCGATCTGGCCCTGCAGGAAACCGCCCAGCACCGACCGGTCCTCGGGGGACCAGGCGTCGCTGTCCTGGCGCAGGCGGCGCCGCGCGTCCTCCAGCCCCGGCGGCGCGTCCCGCCGCGACGGCCGCCACACCAGCCGCAGCCGCATACCGGTGCTGGTGGGGCGCTCCTCCAGCTCCTCGTTCATCTGGGTCACCCGCCGTTCGGCGGCCACGATCAGCTCCTGCAGCGACCCGGCGACCTCGGTGATCAGGTGGTTCTCCAGCAGTTCGCGCTGGCGCGCGGTGAGCAGGCGCTCGCGCTCCTCGACCTCGGCGTCCAGGGCGCCGACGAGTTCGGGCACCTCGCGCTCGCGGCCGTTGAACACCACCCGCACCACGACCCCCTCCTCCAGGGACTGGGTGCTGGCCTGGTGCCCGCGCGCCGACAGCGTTTCGCCCAGGGGCGCCAGCTCCGCCGAGAGGCGTTTCTGCACCCGCTCCCACGCCGCGTCGGAGTCGTCGGCCTCGGCCAGACGCGCCCCGATCGTGCGCGCCAGGTCCACGGCCGGGCGCACGGCCCACTCCTCGCCGGGCGGGGGCGTTTCGGCGTCGGGCAGGGCGACGCCGAGCAGGCCGGTGGCGGAGAAGCGCCGCAGCGCGGCGACGGCGTCGGCGCGGGCCTGGGCGGCGGTCTCGATTCCGGACTGCAGGTCGTCGATGCGGGTCTGCTCACTGCCGAGCAGCTTGGACGCTTCGATCAGCTCCTGCTCGGCGGCCTCGCGCAGCTGTTCGCAGTCGCGCTGGGCCTGGCCGTTCTCGGCGAGGCGGCGCTGCAGCTCCTCCACGGCGGCCCCGACCGTGTCCTTCAGGGTGGTGTGGCGTTCGTGCGCGGCGGCCCACTCGTCCTCGGCGCGGGCGGAGCGTTCGGCCATCTCCTCGGCGTAGGCGCGCAGGCGCTCGGTCTCCTCGCCGCGCACGCGTTCGTCCTCGGCCGCACCCCTGCGTTCGCGCAGGGCCGGCCACACGTCGGCCAGCGCCACCCGGTAGGCGTCCAGCGCCCGCCGCAGGCTGCGCAGTTCCCCCGTGTCGGTGGGAAGCCCCAGGTCGGCCGCTGCCGCGTGCAGCTCGCTGGAGGCGGCGGCCGCCCGCTCGGCTGCGGCGCTCGCGGCCGTGTCCCGCTCGTCGCGCACGTCGCGGGCGCGCCGGCAGGCGTTGGCCGCTTCGGTGTGGGCGGCGTGGGCGGCCACCAGCGTGTCGTCGCCCGGAAGGGCGGCCAGTTCGGCCTGGAGGGCGGTACGGCGCCGATCGAGTTCGGCGGCGCGGGAGTCGAGCTCGGCGACAGCGGCGTCCAGCTCGGCGATTTCGGCGCCGAGTTCGTCGATGCGGGCGCGGCGGGCGGCTTCGCGGGCGCCCTCGCCGAGGTATTCGGCGCGCTCCTTGCTCCAGCGCCCGCGCAGCACACCCAGCCGGAAGCGCCCGTGGGTGTCCACGCCCGCGGCGCCGGCCGGAGCGGGGCCGCCGGCGTCGGGGGTGGCGCCCGTTCCGGGGGCGGGTGTGTGCAGAGCGACGCCGCCCAGCAGCCGGGCGACGACGGCGGGTGCGACGGCACACGCCTGCGGGTCGCCGGTGTCCACGGCGGGGACGAGGGCGTCGGCCAGCGACGGCCCGTCCACGGGGTCGGCGGGGCGCAGCACGACGTCGTGGGTTTGGGCCGAGGACACGTCGCCGTCGGGCGCGACCCAGGCGTCGAGCAGGCCGGCCGCCTCCAGCGCGGCTTCCAGACCGGCGCGGTCGCCGTCGGGGACCGTGTCGCGGAAGTCGACGAGCCGCCACAGCGGGGCGCCGGGCCGCTGCGCGCGGGCGCCGTCGGCACGGGTGTAGGGCACCGGCGGTGCGGACTGGCCGCCTTCGCGCAGCCGGTCCAGTTCCTCCTGCAGCTCGCCGCGGCGCCCGGTGCGGGTCGCGCGCTCCTGCTTGAGCCTGGCCGCCGCGTCGGCCAGGTCCTCCCCGGCGCGGCGCGCCGCCTCGTCGCTCTCGGCCCGGGCGGGATTGGCCCCCTCCAGGTCGCCGGCCCACGCCTGGAGCCGGTCGAGGAGCCCTTCCGGATCGTCGGGACGCAGCTGCGAACAGCCCGACAGGTGCACGCGCACCGCCTCGACCAGGGCGGCCGCGGCGGAACCGACCGCGGTTTCGGCCTCGGAGCGGCGCTGCTCGCAGGCGGCCAGCTCGTCCTCGGCTTCGGACAGCCGGCTCTCCGCCGCCGCCCGGGCGGTCTCGGCTTCCGCCGCGGCCGCCGACAGCCGCTCGACGTGGTCCAGGCTCCGGTCCCTGCGGCCGGTGAGGGCGTCGGCCGCCGCGCGGGCGGTGTCGTCGCCGGCGCCGGCGGTGCGCTGCGGCGCTTCGCCGCCCGAGTCCGCGGGATCGGCCCGGTCCAGCGGGGCGGCGACCTCGCTGCGGTGGACGTCGCCGATGCCGGCGTCGGCGGCGCCGTCGGCAGCACGCGCCAGCGCCGCCTCCACCCGGTCGGCGGCGGCGCGGCCGCGTTCGGCGGCGTCGGCCAGCCGCGTGCGGGCGCGTGCGTGGTCGCCGGAGGCCCGCTCGGCGTCGCCGCTGTGGCCGCGGAACCGCTCCTCGGCGCTGCGGGCCTCCTCGGCGGCGCGCTCCAGCTCGTGGGCGCTGCGCATCTCGGGTCCGGCCCGCAGCGCCTTCTCCTCGGCTTCCAGGCGGGCCGCCCGCTCGCGCTGGCTGCGCCGGGACTCCTCGGCTTCGGAGACCCGCGCTTGGGCCGCGTCCCGCTGCGCCTCGGCTTCGCGCAGCCGCTCGCGCAGCCGCTCGTACTCGGCGTTGCGGTCGCGCGGTGGCCGCGACCGGCGCAGCGCGGCCACGCGGGCGTAGGAGCGGTAGTGGCCGAGGAACCGCTCGGCGGCGCCGTGGGCCTCCTTCATCGCGTCCAGCTCGGCCCGGTCCTCATCGAGGCTGCGGAACGCCTCGGCGGCGTCGGCGACCACCGCCTCGTCCAGCGGCGGCAGCGCCTGGGTGAGGGCCCGCGAGAGCGCGGCCTCGTCGGGCCGCTTGGACAGTTGGGGCTGGCGCAGCTGGATGAGCAGGTCGACCAGTGCGCGGTAGCGCTCCTCGCCGAGCCCGAACAGTTCCTCGTCGACGGCGCGGCGGTAGTCGCGGGCGTTGTCGTAGACCCGGCCGTGCCCGCCGACCGCTTCGGCCAGCCGGTCGCGGGTGAGCGCGGTGCGGGTGTTGTCGAGCAGCCGCAGCCCGTCGCCGGTGTCGTCGCCGATGCGCTGGGAGGTGGTGAAGAACCAGTGCCGGGCGATCCCGCGGCCGGTCACCGCCTTGAGGCCGCAGCCCAGGGTCCGGAAGTGCGCGGTGCCGGCCGCGTCGACGCGGCCGAACTCGATCCAGGTGTAGCCGAGCCGTTCGGGGTTGTCGTGCTCACCGCCCAGCAGCAGGTTCCAGTCCATGCGCTTCTTGGGGTCGCCGTCGGGCTCGACGCGGCTCGCGGACAGGTTGCCGTCCAGCAGGAACGGCAGGGACAGCGCGAGGACTTTGGACTTGCCGGTGCCGTTGTTGCCGCGCAGCAGCAGCCGGCCGTCGCGGAAGCGGAACTCCTCGTCCTCGTAGTAGAACAGGTCGACCAGCCCCAGCCGCAGCGGCTGCCAGCGGCCCTGCGCGGGGTGCGGCAACGGCGGAGAGCCCGCGGTGTCCGGCTCCGCGTACGCGCCGCCGGAGTCCGCGCGGGCAGCGGGCGGGGCCGCCGGCGGGTCGTCGGCGGCAACGGGCAGCGGATCGGTCATCGCCTGGGCTCCTGTTCGTCGGTGGGGTCGGTGGCCGAGCCGCCGCGCACGACGGCCGCGCCGACGGCGAAGCGCGCCAGCGCCGGCAGGGCGCGCACCGACCGGGTGCCGTCGGCCTCCGTCGCCGTGCGCACCAGCGCGAGCGCCTCCAGCTTCTCCACGGCCCGGTGCACCAGCTCGGCCTCGGCACCGGGCTCCTTGGCGGTTTTGGACCAGTGGCCGCCGTACTGGCGGGCGAACCCGCGCACCTGTTCCTCCAGTTCGGCGCGCGGCACCGGGCGCGGCGGGCCGGAGGCGAGGTACTCGGCCAGCAGCAGGGTGACGTGGCCGTGCGTGCCCTTCTCCGGCATGCGCACGTCGGTGAGGTCGTCGTCGGGATCGACCATGGCGATGCCTTCGGCGCGCGCCTCGGCGACCAGCCCGGTCAGCTCCGTGATCCGGCTGGTGATGGCGGTGCGCTGGCTGGCGAGGTACGCCGACTCCTCCTCGGTGAGGGTGCCGTAGTACAGCACCGGGTCGTCGATCAGTCGGCGGGTGAGGGTGTGGCGCAACCGCCGGTTGCGCAGATCGGCGCTGTCCATCGACTCCAGGACGGGGTCGGCGGTCAGGGCCGCGAGGCGGTCGCCGTCGGTCCCGGCCGCCACCGTCGACGGGCCCACCCCGCCGGCGAGCAGCCCGGCCAGGACGCGGCGGCGCACGTCGTAGAGCGCGTCGCCGGTGGAGCGCAGGTAGTCCTCGTCGTCGCCCGCCACCAGCGCGATGACGCCCAGCCGGGTGAGCAGCCGCACCACCGCGACCAGATCCCCCCGTTCGCTGCGCTCCTCAAGGGTGAAGGAGATCCCGGCTTCGGCCAGGGCGGGGTCGGCCGCCTCCAGCACCACCTGTTCGGCCAGCCGCCCCAGCGCGATCTGGTTCTCCGAGCGCTCCAGCACCGCCAGGGCCAGGCACAGCAGGACGTAGCGGCGGCGGGTGAACGGCAGCCGGGCGCCGCCGGTCTCGCGCGCGGGGTGGGTGGCGTCGTCCGGGGCCCCCGGGGTCTTGCGCAGCCGGGCGGTCTCGCTGTCGACGTGCAGCCCCCAGCCGGTGTTGCGGTCGAACCATTCGCGCAGCTCCCGGGCGTGCTGGCGGACCAGCCGGAAGTCGTCGGCGGTGCGGCCGCCCCCGCGCAGCAGGGGTTCGCGCAGCAGCGCCCGCGCGGCCCGGCGGACCTCCGCGCGGGTCTGGTCCTCGGTACGGGTGCCTGTGGTCACGGTGTGGCCGCCCGCCCTTCCAGGTCGGTGATCTCCACGATGTGGTCGGGGCCGCGGAAAACGCCGTCGGGGGTGGCGATCTCGGCGGTGGCGCCGTCGCCGAGCGCGCGCATCCGGATCCGCAGGCCGCCGTCGTTGCTGGTGGTGGAGGTTTCCCGGGAGTCGTAGGCCCAGTGCGCCAGGGCGTCGCCGAGCAGCCCGAGGAACAGGCCGAAGGCGGCGGGGTCGAGCTCGGCGACGTCGGACAGCCGGATCCGACCGCCGGTGTCCAGACGCGCGCGTGCGGCCGCGGTCTCTTCGGCCTGTTTGCGGGCGTGCTCGGCGAGCCGGCGGCGTTCGGCGCTGCGGTCGGCGACCTTGCGGGGGCGGCCCCGCCGCTCGTACTGGCCGGTGCGGCGCAGCTGCGGGCTGATGTGCACGGGGCGGGCCCGGTCCCAGGGCGTCGTGGCGGTCTCGGGTTCGTCCTCGCGGGCTTGCAGGGTTTCGGAGTCGACGGTGAGGTGGCGGGCCGGGTGCAGCCCGAACGCGCTGCGCCACAGCCGGTGGCGCGAGGCGTCGTCGGGCGCTTCGGCGAACCACCGCGCCAGCACCCGGAAGTCGGCCGACCGGTCGGAGCGGCCCGAGCGGCGCTCGTTCAGCGCGGCGACCACCGCCAGCAGCTGCGGGATGGCGCTGCGGGCGGCCGACCGCAGCAGTTTGGCCTGCGGCTCGTGGTCGGGCGCGGACAGGAACCAGCCGCGCAGCCCGTCCCAGCGGCGGTGCCATTCGGCCAGCGCCGCCGCGCGCGCCGCGTCGTCGGCGCCCTGCTCCTCGCCCGGGAGGGTGTCGGCGGCTTCGCGGTCGGCGGCCGCGGTCAGCAGCGGATCGACGGCGCGCGCGCCGGAAGGGCCGGTGCGCTCCAGGTCGGACAGCAGCCGGGCGATCTCGGAGCCGGTGGTGATGAGGTCGGCGATGAACCGTTCCAGGTAGTCGATCAGCCGGTCCTTGTAGGCGAGGAACGCCTCGACCTCGGCGTCGTGCAGATCGATGGTGCGCTGGAGCGAACCCATGAACGCGCGGGCGTTGTCGGCGAGCTCGCCGAACCGTCCGGCCAGGTCGCGCAGCGCGCGGTGGACCAGGGCGGGGTCGGGTTCGGCGGCGTCGGAGGCAGGGTCGGCCCAGGCGAGGAGCTCGCGCAGGCGCGCCGCGATGTCGGCCAGGGCCACCGACTGCAGGGAGCCGCGCCGGCCGAGCCCGGAGTCGTAGGCGGCGAGCGCCTCCTCAGCGGCTTCGCCCGCGCGGGTGAGCTGGTAGATGTAGCGGCGCCGGTAGAAGTCCTCGACGGCGGTGACCCGCCCGGTGTCGGGGTCGGGGCGCAGGTTGCCCCACTCGGCGAGCCGGTCGAGCGCCTTGACGGTGTCGTCGGCGTCGACGCCCGGGTCCGCGGGCAGCAGCCGGTGCACGTCCTCGGGCCGCAGGTGGACGGTGAAGCGTTCCTTCTCCGCGACGAACACGCCCATGATCGCCCGGTACAGCTCCGCGTTGGGCGCGGTGAGGTGGGCGAAGGGCTGGTAATCGACAGACGCGGAACCCGATGCGGATTCCGGAGCCGCAGAGGGGGCGCGGTCGGCAGACATCACCCTCATTGGTACCCGATGGGCGGGCACCGCGTCCGACGGATCCGGCAATCGGGGCAGCGGGGAGGGTGGGGCGGACAAGGGCCGCCGGGGGCGGCCACACCGCCGCTGCTGTGGGCGATCCGGCCGCCTCGGGGGTGTCATAGGGGACACTCTCGGCGCCGAGAGTGTCCCCTATGACACCCCCGACGACCGCGCGCGTAGCGCCCGCTATCGGCCGCACTTGAGATCCGGCGCCGCCTCGGCGCCCTGCTCGACGACACCGACCGCCTCTACCGGCCCCCGCCTCGCGCCCCGCGCAGACGCACGGCGCAGGGCGGGGCGCGGGGCCGGTAGAGGCGGTCGGCCCTGGCCAAGAACCTCCGGGGAGGGGGTGGAGTGTCACCCACGTTCCACGTCATCGACCGCGAGGTTTTCGCCACTGTGATCGCTCACACTTGGTGATATCCGCGCGGTGGATGCGTGTCCCGGCCGGTGATCACCGGCCCCGGCGGTTCCCGGCGGGTACCTCCCACGTGCTACTCGCCGTCGTTCTCGGCGACGTTCTGAGCAGCGTCCTGGGCGATGAACGTTCCCTTGCCGTGGACCGTGACGATCACACCGCGCTCGCGTAGCACCTGCATAGCCCGGCGCACAGTCATGTAGGCGACGCCGTACTCCTCGGCCAGATCACGCTCGGCCGGCAGACGAGCACCGGGCACCAGATCGCCGGCCGCCACGCGTGCCACGACGTGGTCCGCGAGGGCGGCGTAGACGAGGTCCGGGCCCTGCGGATCGAACTCCGGGATCTCACTGTCCTCACTCACGGGAGCAATGTATGGCCCCCGTGTCCCACGAAAACGCTTGGAAGGCTATGCAGAGCTATACGTATGACATAGACTTCGCAAAGTGAGAGACTCCGCGGCCGCGCCAACGGTCCGGGGGCGTGGCCACCAGCTAAACAGGAGCTGATGACATGACCGACCCTATTGCGCGGTCACCGCGGGAGTACGTACACACCTCTCCCGTGCACGGCCCGGACGAGCCCGCCCTCCACGAGGTAGTCCGTGGCCTTGACCGCGGTTCCCCGGGCCACCTCGAACTCCTGGCGGAGCTGATTCAACGACGGGATGGGCCGCCCGGGCACATAGCGACCGGATTCGATGCGTGCGGCGAGGATCGCCGCCAGCTGCAGCCACACGGGGTCCATGCCGTCGTGATCGATCTCGGTATCGGGCCCGTACCCGGTCGGCAAGTCCATGCGGACAGACTGCACCAGCGAAGGACACGGTGGCATGGTTCCGGGTTTCAGTGACCGTTCTCGGCCACGAATGTTCCGCGCTGGGCAACCGTGTAGGCATAGCCCTCATCGCGGAGATACCGCACGGCGCGGCGGACGGTATCCCGCGCGACGCCCCATCGCTGAATCATCGTCGCCTCCGAAGGGATCGGCCGGTTCGGACGAAGTTCCCCGCGTTCGATCTCACCGATGATGACGGCCGCGATCTGCCGGTACGGCGGTAGGGGCGAGTCATAGTCGATCTCCTCGTCGGGCATGCAACGAAGGTAGAAGAAGGCATCTGTCGGCTAGCGAATACCCACGTTGGTAGACGAGGGTATAGGAGTTCCCTTACTCTGAATTGATCGAATAGACCCCGCGGCCGCTGCAACGGCCCGGGGCACGGCCACCAGCTATCTAGGAGCTGATGACATGACCGACCTTATCGGCCGTGGGTTGCACGGCCGAAACGTCACGCCCGCCCGCACGTGCACACCCGAGCCCGTACCTGCCCCCTCCGCCCGCCCACGCAACCGCCGAGCAGCACGGATCCGCCCCTACGCCCCCGCGCCGGCCGCCACCTCCGCAACCGCCGTAGCGCCGCCTCACGCAGGCCGCACCCGCACGCCGTCCGTGCGCCCCTACGCACTCGCCGCACTCCGGCGCAACCACCGGTTCACCAACCTGCGCGCCTTCGCCGGAACGCTGCAATTCGTCGGGCTGCAACCGGCGCTCCGCCCCGCCGCGACGGGTGTGGTCGCATGAACACCGACGACCCGCCCCAGGAGCCGCCTCCGCCCGCCGACAGCGCCCTGACCGACGCCGAACGGATCGCGCTGCGCGACCTGCTGGACGAGATGGTCGAAGCGACCGAGGACCACGTCTTCTGGTTCGGCCGCGCCCGCGAAGCCGCACTTGAGATCAGGCGCCGCCTCGGCGCCCTGCTCGACGACGCCGACCGGTAACCGCCCCGCGGCCCCGCGCCCCGCGCAGACGCACGGCGCGGGGCGCGGGGCGCGCCGACAGGTGTCTACGGTGGCGGGTACACATGCATGGCCCGGAGAATGGATCCCCATGGAGAACGATCTCGCCGAAGCGCTGGGGACACGAAAGTCCAGCACCCTGGAGTTCAAGCGCGAAGCGAAGGACCGCTATGCGATCCGCAAGGCGATATGCGCACTCGCCAACGACCTCGGCGGAAACGACGGAGGAGACCTCCTCATCGGCGTGCAGAACGACGGCACCCCATACGGATCCGTCGATACTACGGACGCCGCGCTCCGGCAACTGACCGATATCCGCGATGACGGCAAGATCCTCGATCGTCCGTCCATGACAGTCGCTGTCGGCGGCTATCGAGGAGAGCCGGTGGTCCACACGAAGCTTACCGACGACGGCGGCTTCCGGGAGCGCGAAGTCGCCGACTTCCCGTTTCCCGCCCTGCGCGAGGCCTGTATGAACGCCCTGATGCACCGCAACTACGAGTCGTCGAACGCTCCCGTGCGAATCCAGTGGTTCGACGACAGGGTCGAGGTCTCCAACCCCGGCGGCCCGTACGGTCAGGTCCGGGCGGACAACTACGACAGGGTCAACGACTACCGGAACCCTTCGCTGGCGGGAGCCATGAAGAACCTCGGTTACGTCAACCGCTTCGGACGTCCGCGACTGGCGCGCGACCTGGCGGGGCACCGTCATGGACAATATGCCGCCCAACATCGAGCATCCCCGCGGGGACATGACACCGCTCGGCTACGTAATCATGCAACCCGGGGTACGCCTGGACCGCCCGGTGAAGGCCTACCAGCGGTGGCTCGAACGGATCCCCGTCGAATTCCAGCAGCACGTCGTGCAGGGGATGGCGAGCGAAGAGGTACTCACCCCGCACGAGATCGCGACGATCCGGAACTACCGGAGCCTCATGCCGCTGGCCCACGACGCCCACAAGCCGATGTTCGACCTCAAACCCGCTGACGGGGCCATCGGGAGCACCCAGCAGTACGTGGGGACGTGCAGATCGGACTTCAAGAAGCTCAGCGAAGACATCCTGGCGCGCCTGAATACGGCGGCGGACCTGCACGGGGACCGGTGACGCTCCGGGCCCGGCGACGGCGCGAACGCCGGTGCAGAGCCGGACCGGGGTGTGCGGCGCTAGACTCGCGGTCCTGAAGCGCGCACGCCGCCGCCCCGTATCCCCCGCTCCCCCGGTTCGGCCCGCTCCTCCGAGCGCTGCCGGGTAGGCGGGTGGGAGCGGAGAACGACGGGCGGAACGAGCGCGGCCACCGCTGCGAACCGCTTGGGAGGCGCCATGAAGGCCCGGGGGACGCGCCGCCTGGGTCGGCTGCTCCCCGACGACCCGGCACAGGTCGGCGGCTACGAGCTGGTGGGCCGTGTCGGCACCGGCGGCATGGGAACCGTCTACGCCGGGACCGCCCCGGGCATACGCGGGTACCTGGCGGTCAAGGTGATCAACGGCGAGCACGCCGCGAGCGCGGATTTCCGGCGGCAGTTCGCCCACGAGGCGCGGCTGCTGGCGCGGGTGAACAGCCCGTGCGTGGCCCGGTTCGTGCAGGCCGACGTGGAGGCCGAACCTCCGTGGCTGGCGACGGAGTACGTGCCCGGGCCGACCGTGCGCCACCACGTCGAGCGGCACGGCCCGCTGCGCGGCGGCATGCTGACCGGGCTCGCCGCGGGGGCGGCGGAAGCGATCCGGGGCGTGCACTCGGTGGAGGTCGTCCACCGCGACCTCGAACCCAGCAATGTGGTCATCGCGCCCTCGGGACCCAAGATCCTCGATTTCGGGATCGCCCGCCCCACCAGGCGCGAGGACCCCACCCGGTGGATACGGCTGCGCCGCTTCCGCGCGGGGCTGCGGCGCATGGGGCTTCCGGAACCGGAGGGCCTGCCCGACGACGACCACCGGGCGTCCGGGCCGCGCGGCCGTGTAGGCACACCCGGGTGGATCAGCCCCGAGCAGTACCGGGGCGAACCCGCCACCGACCGTTCCGACGTGTTCCTGTGGGGATGCCTCGTGGCGTTCGCGGCGGCAGCCCGCAACCCGTTCGGCCACGGCCACCCCGCAGAGCTCGCCCGCCGGGTGCTGCGCGAGGAACCCGACCTCGACGGGCTGCCCGCCGAGCTGGAACCCCTGGTGGTCTCCGCGCTGTCCAAGGACCCCGCACAGCGACCGGACTCCACCCGGCTGCTCCGCGACGTGATCGCCGCGGACGGCGGCGAACCGCCCGCAACCGCCGCCGCGCTGCCTCCGGCCGTCCGCAACCTGCTGGCCACGCACTGGACCGAGGTCACGGCACGACTACCTTCGCCACCCCGGCAGCGCCCGGCGGTGTGGCCATGGGCGCGGTCACGGGGATGACACCGGCGGCGGCCGCCCACGACACCGCGACCGCCCGTCGGGCCTACCGGAGACGACGAGCCCGCGCCCGACCGCGGAACCGCGCAGGCGCGTGCGCGTGCGTGCCGGGCTGCACGCCGCCATGTCGCGCAGCGTCCGCCCCACCCCGGTCAGGCGGATCGGCGCCCGGACGGCGATGTCGCTGTCGCACACGCGCAGCGCATGGATCCGGACGGCGGGCGGCACCGCCCGGGAAGGTGTGGAGGGCGGAGGCGGTGCGGACGTCCGCCGGCCCGGAACAGCCATATCGACCGTGTGGCCGTCCCACGGCGCAAGCCCGTCCAACCGCCACAGCCGCGCGGCGGTGGCCCGGCAGGCGAACGCGCCGGTAGGCAGCGCCAACTGCGCCGCGACGACGGCCTGCTTCAGAGGCGAGGCCAACGTGCCGTAGTCCAGCACCCGGAACACACCCCGATGCAGCGTCCGCGCCCACGCTCCCCGGCGCAGGCGCGCGGAGATATCCGCGAAGGAGAGCCCGGCCCGCCGGGCCTGCTCACGGCTGACAAGTCCGAACTGGGCGGCGGCGAAGAGCACCACGGCGTCGTCGCCGCGGCAGGGAAGCGACTTCGTGAAGACCATGCTTCAACAGTCGCGGGACCGGAGGGGCGAGCGCCAGACGGATCGTGGGGTTGTGGACGGCGGCCGTCGTGTCACCACCACTGGATTCGATCAACATCTCACTCGAATATCAGGCAGGGATATTCCGCCTCAATAGGTCCACCAACGCTGGAGAAACCCCCTCAACCAATGCTTCGAATTCCATGGAAGAAACCTCTTGCGAAATACTTGACACTTCAATTTGCAAGATACTACTACGAGCCTGCCCAAGAAATACGTAACGCGAGTACCCCTCCCCCTGAGGACTCCCGTACCAAAAACGAGATTTATTTACTATTCCACCAACCTCACCCGAACCTGACACCTCGGACAGTCGCTGCTGAGACTTCGAACTCAACCCGGAAAAACGATCTTCCGCCCTGCCCGTGCGAACTTCGTTTGAATCCTGGGATGCCCAAGCATAATACGAAAGAACAAATCTCCATTCCCCGTTTTCCGGAGACTGAAGCGACCATTCACAATCATCGAATACCAACCGAGGGTTCGCCCCGGGGCCTGGATCCTTATAGTCATCATCATCGTCTATTCGCTCTGGAAACATGGAGGTAAACGCTGCAGTTTCAGGAGACCGCTCGATATGCCTACACAGTTTTAGAGCATCCGCTGGCATCGCAGACGGTGGCTCCCAGCTTCCCTCGGCGACACCGCCCCCAGGAGATTCCGAGTCTTGCGTGACTGCCGATCCGAGCATCCGGACGGCTCCGACAAACGTACCGACTACGAGCAACGCCGCTGTAGTTCCACATCCGAACACCAGGAAGAAAGCACGCCACCCGCGGACTCCCTGCCTTTTGCGCGGCGCGGCCTTCTCTTCAGTCATTTTCCGATCCTCAGCAGTGACGAGGGAAGCGGTCGCAGACTACTGTGCCCGGTCACCCAGTTGAGCCTTCACGTCGGGATGCTCCAAAGGGCGGGTGAACCCGAGGATGGCAGACCGGCCGGGAGCATCGTACTCGCGCGTCGCGATCGGCCCGCAGTCGGTGCACCATGCCTCGACCATGAGCCCGTCCCCGACGACCATGCCGACGTGCCCGGGCGTTCCGCCGGGGCCGTTCACATCGAAGAAGACCAAGTCTCCGGGCTGTTCCTCGCCCTCCGGAATCTTCGGGCCGAAGGCCCACTGGTCTTGGGACACCCGCGGAATGGAAACACCGATGCTCCCGTACGCGCCCTGTGTCAGCCCCGAGCAGTCGAATGCGTCCGGGCCGGTAGCGCTCCACACGTACGGCTTTCCGCGCTGGTCCATCGCCCATTCCACGACGTCCTGCGCCAGATCGCTCGACGCCAGCAGACTGATCGGCTCGCCTTCGTCGTCGAGTTCGCAGTTGACGGCCCGCTGGACGGATCCGCTGGTCTCGAAGTCGCCCTCAGCGTAGCGGTCGGCCCAGCTCGTGACCTCGTCGACGTACCCCCACGAATGGTTATAGGCGAAAATCGCCTCGTCCATGTCTTCCTGCGCACCGTGGGCGAGGAGGTAGTCGGCCGCCGCGGGGATCGCATCGGCGGGATCGTAGACGCTCACGGTTCCGTCGCCGTTGCCGTCCTGGCCGTAGCCCTCCTCGGGCCGGTCGTCGGCGTCCATGACCGGCTCGCCTCCCCAGCTGTTACCCGCGGCCGAGCCGTCGAGAGCGCCGAACTGCATGGGGCCCGCAGCGCCGGCATCGTTGTGGCCCTCGGTGATACCCGCCCCCGGCCAGCGGCCGTGGTCGCTCTCGGCCTGTCCGACGCTGGCAAGGACGTTCCAGGGAACGTCCTTCTCCTCCCCGACCGAACGGTAGAGGTCCAGATAGTCCTCCGGGATGGAGTCCTCGGCATAGCCGCTGCTCTCCGCCTGGTCAGTCGCTCCATCGGAGGTGCATTGCAACGCTCCGACCGAGCTGATGATCCCCGGGTTCAGCGCTGTCAGCGGAACGATGACGACGCCGACCACGATCGCGCCGAGCAGGAACAGGCCGACGGCGATCGCCAACCGCGTGACGGCGGCCCCGGTGTCCGCATTCCGGGCGGCCGGTCCGGCGAACAAAGAGATCATTCAGTCACCTGCCGAATCTCCCGGCTGATCGGGGACGTCGCCGAGGTTCCCGGCATCGGAGGGCTGGAAGTCGTAGACCCGCCACTCGCCGCCTTGATCCGCGACGGTGACGGCGAACTCGCCCAGGTCGTCGGTAGTTCCGTCCTCGCCTTCGGTGATCGACTGCACCTGCACCACGAACGTCACGGAATCGTCGCCGAACGTGCGGACGGATTCGACGTTCGCCCGTCCCTCGGAGACGGCCTCCTGATCGGCCATGTCCTGCCAGAGGGCGCTGGCGCCGGAGCTTTCGGCGAGGGTCTGGGCGTAGTCGTCCGTCGCGAGCTCCTGCATGCCGGCGTAGTAATCCTCGGGGGACCCCGAATAGTCGATGGTCCCGTATGACCGGCCGAATTCCTGCGCTGTCGCCGCCGCGGCCTTGAACTCCTCCTCGCTGAAGGGGAACCACTCCATCACCGGCATGTCCTGGGCGGCCGTGGTGGGGATCGGGCTCGGCGGCGCGACGTCCCCGGTACCGCTCGCCTGCTCGCCGCCCACGGCGGGCGGCTCGGAGGCGGCCCCGGAGGACGCCGCGTCGTCGCCGGAGCCGTCGCTCCACCCGCCCAGGCTCAGGTAGATGCCGAATGCCACGAGCACGACGACGAGAGCGCCGAACACGAGGCGCTGCTGACCTTCACTGAGAGATCTGGGCATATCGGGGGTTTCCTAGTGGAGGACGGTCGTTCAGTCTTCGTCCCGCAACCAGAACGGCCGGTCGCGCCGGACGTCGCGGCGGCGCTGGGATTCAGTACCGGTCCAGAAGGGGCTGCTCGGGGCGTCGTTGTTCTTGTCGCCGGATCCGCTGATCCAGCTTCCGCCCTCACCGGACCCCTTCGACGGTGCGGGGCGGGGCTGGCGCGGTTCGCGCGGGGGCGGCGCGCTGCGGCCCTGCTTGGATCGGGGACCGCCCCACCGGGAGCCGCGATTGACGTTTCCTTGCGGCGGTGTGGCCTCGCGGCCGCGGAAGATGCCGGCGCCGGAGTTCGGATCGGCACGGCGCGCTCCCCCGTCGCCCGACGGCGCCTCGTCGCCCGAGGACCGCTGCGGAGCCGACCGCTGGTCGCCGCCGCCTCCGCTGCCGAACACCGAAGACCAGCCGGTATCGCCGCTTCCGGTGTAACCGCCGGCGGGGCGCGGCGGGATGCTTCCCGATCCGGAGGAAGCGGCGCGGGCGCTGCCGTTGCCCGCTCCTCCGGACGCGGCCTCGCTGAGTCGTGGCGCTTCCGACGTCGAGCGGCCGGCCGCGGCGGCCCGCTGCTGGCCCCGTTCTCCGTCCTGCCCGAGGTTGAGGGGCGGGGGGGCCGAATTGCCGCGCACCCTGCCGTAGCCGCCGCCGGCACGCCCGCGCCCGGCGTCGCCGCGGGCGCGGCCGACCTCTGCTTCGGCCGCTTCCTGCTGCGGGACTCCGCCGCCACGGGGCGCCTCGGCCGCTTCCCCGGCACCGGCCGCCGCTCCGCCTCCACCGGCCGGAACCGCGGCCGCCGCTCCGGCAAGCTGAGGGCTCCGCTTGAGGCCCCACTTCTGAGCCCGCATGTAGGCCACGGGAGGCAGCACGTTCGAGCTCTTGCTCAAGGCGCTGCTCGATGCAGCGTCACTCACCATCCGCGACGTGAAGGTATTCGCATTCACGGATTGAAAGAGATGAGCGAACGGCCGTCGGTATATGAACAGAGCGAGGGTAAAGAGGGCAAGCAGGATCATCTGCAGCCCCCATCCCAGATTCGTAGCCATTACCATACCGTAACAAACAACCAAAAGCGATACGAGAAGCATGATGAATATCTGCTTGAGAAGCAATCCAAGCAACATCTCGAACCAGCGCAGCAGCACCGTCCGGCCATATCCAGGGTGAATCCCAATGAGCAAGAATATCGGAGAAAGCAAAAGCAAGAGTAGAAATCCGATTTTCAAGACAATCAGTGCCACTGACGCAGCAAGTATTAGCCCGCCAGCAAAAACTGCCGCAAACAATGCAAGTGTAGCAACACCCAGACGACTCCCTTGCTGTTCGCCTTCGAATAGCGGGTAGACCTCTGGGTAAGTCCGCTCGATTCCACTAGCGATTTCCTGATAGTCTTCCTGTTTTTGCTCCACGAGCTCCGTGGGATCCGTCTCACCATTGGCGATTTGCTGCTGCTCAGCACGACTGATCCCTTGCGCCTCAAGTAAGGGCATTGCGTAACGCTCGGAAGCGGAGTTTGCAGCCACACCACTCCCGAATTCTCCAGACACCCAAGGGCGGCAGACAAGTCCGGACCACAACATCTGAGCATTTTTTCGGACAGCGAAGTCACTTTCGCTCTCCCAGTTGGCCTTTTCAATCTCCGGCGCAGAAGTTGGACACGTGGCTCCGCCACTCGGCGTCGCAACCCTCGAAATCGCCGAATTCACCAGCTGGCCGCCCGAGTTCACTATAGTTCCCGCGTAGCCCAGGATCTGTCCCGGATTGACGAGGATCCACATTCCGAGCGTGGTTGCCAGCACCATCCAGACCGCACTCTCGATGGTGAGGGTGACGCGCTTTCGGATGAGTCCGTACCACCCGAGCCAGACGGCACCGAGGATGATCACCGTCGGCAGCAGCGGGCGCCAGATTCCTTCTCGGAGCTGCATGACGACGTCTTCGACCAGCGTGTTGAAACTGGCGAGGAGTCCGTCTGAGGTCGCCGCCTGATAAACCGTGATCGTCGACTGGTTGATGGTCTTCGAGAGGTTCCACGCCGTGTTGCTCAGCGTCGCGACGGCCGCCGAGCCCATTTTGTCGACGCAGGATTCCCGGACCACGTGCCATTGCTGCCCGGCGGTCCCGTACTGCCCGTACAGACTGGAGTCCGGGGGCAGGCCGTCAGGGGACTGCGCGGCGGTTTCGGCGGCCTGCGGCGGCACCAGCAGGCCGTCCGCTCCGCTGCCTGCGGCCTCCGGCTGGGGGGCGGGTTCCCCTTCGCAGACCGGGGCGGCCTGGGCGCTGCCGATCGGTGTCATCAGGAAGGCCAGCATGAGCGCAGCCATCACCAGGTTGCGCTTGAAGCGCCTCGGGCCCCGGCGCCGCCGCCGGCGGGGCGGTGCGGCTGACGGAGGTTGTGCGTCGTCCTCGGAGGCGTACGCGGCGGTCGGCGTCGCGGTGTCGGTCACTGGTCCTGCCCCATCCTCCTGGTACCGCCGGTGCCGCCTGTCGCAACCAGGGGCCCGGCGCCTGCGCCGTCGTCGTCGGGGATGTCGTCCGGCCGGTTCCGTGTGGGGTTGGTGTCCAGCCACTCCAGGAGTTCTTCGGACACCAGGTCCACGGCGACCCGTCCAGCGCGGCCGTCGAGGTCGCGGAAGATGCTTTCGCCGTTGCCGAGGTTGCGCAGCATCGCCTGGTGCTCCTCCGAGGAATCGACCCCCAGCAGCGACATGACGCTTTCGACCTCGTGGCGCTCGCTGGAGCGGAAGGCGAACACACTGGACAGGCAGTTGGTGACTTGCTCGTTGAGGAGGTCGCCGGCGTTCTGGCTGACCAGGATCAGGGCGGTGTTGCGGGAACGCCCCATCCGAGACACTTCGGGCACGAGTTTGGCGCCTTCGGGCGTGGAGGTGACGGCCCAGGCCTCGTCCAGGAAGATGGCTTTGGGCAGGTGGCGGTCGAGGCCGTTCATCAGCCTCCGGGCGAACTGGCTGACCAGGTAGAGCAGGGCGACGCTGAGCCGCTGCTCGTAGGAGTAGTCGTCACGCTGGACGGCGGAGTCGGGCAGGGTGAGTCCGCCGAGCGTGAAGACGGTGGTCCAGCCTTCGGTGTCGATCTGGGTTTCGCCCTGCGGATCGAAGCACAGGCCCGCCAGCCGCATCTCCGACATGGACCGCAGCACGGCACCGAGGTTGCGGGAGGCGGGGTCGTCGGAGTCCTCCAGGTGCTCGACGACTTTGGCGAGACTGGGGCGGGGCTGGTTGGCGACGGCGGCCACCGCCTGGATCATCGCCGATTCCCGTTCCTCGCTCATTCTGGGCAGGAGCAGCCGCAGCGTCTCGGTGGCCATGGTCTTCTGCGCGGACAGGTCGTCGCCGAAGGCGAACGGGTCCAGCAACCCCGGTTCGGCCGAGGCCATGGACATGATCCGGGCCTTGCGGCCGCGCCGCTGCAGCAGCCGGACCAGCGACTCCGCATCGCCCTTGGGGTCGATGGCGGCGACGGTGACGCCGCGCAGCGCGAGCTGGTGGATCAGCAGCAGCGCCAGCGTGGTTTTTCCGCCACCGGGCTCGCCGGTGATCGCGATGGCCGTGGGGCGGTTGCGTGCCGCCGCCACCATCGGGTCGAAATGCACGACCGAGCGCGCCCGGCCGATGGTCTCGCCGATGTAGGGACCGGTCCAGCCCGCGCCAGCCGAGTCGCGGCGGTCGCCCAAGTCGATGGTGGCGGTGGGCATACCGCCGGCGATGGTGCGCAGCGGCTGGCGCTGGGCGTAGGCGTTGAGCCGGATCCGGTCGCCCGGAAGCGACTCCGAGAACAGCGAGAACTGGTCGCCGGTGGAGTTGACGACGTCGATGCCGATGTCGCGGTAGTGCTCGACGACCGCCTCCACCCGCTGCACCAGCAGGTTCTCGGTGGGGGCCGACACCATCAGGCGGTGCCAGCCGTAGACGAAGGGCAGCCGCTCCTTGGTGATGCCGTGCTCCAGCATGCGCGCGGCGTCGATCTGCTCGGCGAGCGCGATCGGGGCGTCCGCCCCGGCTTCGCGGATGTGGGCGTCCATGTCGCGTGCATGGGCGAGCTTGCGGCCGACGTCCTTGCTGGCTTTCGCCGGCGGAACGAGCTTCATCCGCAGCGACAGCTCCACGGGGAACGGCAGCGCGTCGGCGTAGTGCAGCCACGGCTCCCCGTCGGGGAAGGGCATCAGGTCGGGGAACCGGGAGAAGGACAGGTAGGCGACGTAGGTGGAGCCGGTGGGCTGGTCCAGCCGCAGCATGGACCGGCCGTTGTGGACGACGCCTTCGACCAGCTGCTCGATTTCGCCCTTGCCCCAGGTGCGGCGGCCCGCGGCGGAGCGGCGGGACTCCTCGATGGTGCCGGTGACCGCGTGCCGGATCAGCCACGCGATCTCGTCGGAGGTGGCGTGGCGGGCGTGCAGCGAGCTGGCGGCCAGCGCCCGGCCGAGGCGCTCGGCCTGGTCGGTCCAGTTGGCCAGCTCCTTGGCGTCGATGGCGTCGTCCTCCAGGCCCAGCACCTGCTCGGTGCGCTGGTAGGCGCTGATGAACTGGGCGAACACCCCCTGGGAGAGCTGGCCGCGCACACCGCCGCGCTGGCCCAGGCGCACACCCAGGTAGACCTCCTTGGTCCAGAAGTCCTTGGCCCACACGTGCCGGTACATCTCGTCGAGGTAGTCGAACCAGCCGGGCCCGGAGTCGGATGTGGCGTCGAGCCGGGTGGCCCATTCGGCGGCGGGGTAGGTGCGGTGGGCGACGCGCAGGTGCACTTCGGCGTCGTTCATCCGGATGGCCGCCAGCGCGATGGTGATGTTGGTGGCCAGGGCTTCGCGTTCGTCGGGGGTGGCGAACTCGTACGACACGGTGGGCAGGCGGAAGTAGGCCCAGGCCTCGGCATCGCTGAGCAGGATGCGGTCGTCGAAGTAGCGGACGGAGAGGCGGGTACCGCTCCTGCTGCCGTTCATCGCTGATCCTCCCCGATCGTGGGCGTGGTGGTCCGGTGGCGCGCTCCCCGGCGTAGGGGCGGGGCGCCGCCGCGGGTCATCGGCGGGCCTCCGACGTTCGGCGCCGGGGGCCGCCCGGGTGGGGCCCTCCGGGGGGCGCGGAGCCTTCCAGCCCGCGCACCAGGACCCCGCCGAGGGCGCCGTGGGCGCGCCGCGTGGTGGAGCGCAGCGCGCCGACGTCGACGACCTTGCCCGCGGCCAGGTGGTCGTCCCACGGCACCCGGACGATGGCGCGGCAGCGGCCGCGCGCCACCTGCTCCGCGGCGTCGACGTCGGCGAGGCTGCGTTTGCTCACCCCGTTGATGACGACCACCGCGGTGGAACGCAGCGCGGCGTATCCGTGGCCGTCGAGCCATTCGAATGTCATGGCGACGGCCCGCGCGGCGTCCTCGCTGGCGGGCGCCACCAGCACCATGCCGTCGGCGGCGGGCAGGGCCCGCGCGACGCCGGTGGCGGCGGGGTCGAGCACGGTGACCTCGTAGAACCGTTCCAGCAGCCCCGCCAGGCCCGCGTAGTCGCGGTCGTCGAGGGTCTGCACGTACGGGTCGTCGAGGGTGGCCACGATCTCCAGGCCGGTGGACTGCAGGCGGGAGGTGTAGCGGCGCATGCCCGCGTAGGTGTGCACGGAGTCGGCGTTGGCCAGCAGCGAGGTGACCGTCTCGGGGGTCTCGGAGCGGATGCGCCGCGACAGGCCGCCGCTGCCGGGGTTGACGTCGACGGCGGCGACGCGCTCGTCGCGGTAAGCGGCGAGGGTGTGGCCGAGCATGAGGGTGGTGGCGGTCTGGCCCGCTCCCCCGGTGCAGCCGAGCACGACGACATTGCGCGCGGCCGGCAGGGGAGTGCGCAGCCGGCCGATGTCGCCGTCGGGCAGGTCGGACTTGGCTGCCGCCGGGGAACCGCCGGTGACGACGCGGGCCAGGCGGCGCCAGCCGCGGGTGCCGCTGGGGTCGCCGGACGCCGACCGGTCGGAGTCGGCCGAGGGGGCCTGGGCCGCGGGGTCGCCGTCGGAGGGCGCGCTCATCCGCTGCTGCTCGCCGGTGCCGTGGTCGAGCTGCAGTTCGGGTTTGTCGGCTTCGTCGTCGCTCCGGCTGCCGGTGGAGCCGCCGCCGTCGGGCTGGGCGGCGGTGCCGGGCGCGGGGTCGGCGTCCGTCCGGGGGACCGGCGGGGTACCGGGCGGGGTCTGGCCGAACAGGTGGCTGAGCCGGCGGGCGTTGTGGGCGACCCGCGCGAACACGCCGTCGTCGATGTCGGCGGATGGGGCGTTGCGGACGGGGCGGTCGCCGACCGCCGGGGACGGCGCATCGGCGCCGCCGGTGTCGGTGTCGGCGGTGTCGGCGGACATCGCGGGCGAGCCGCCGGTGGGGCTGGACCGGATGGTGCGCGAGAGCCGGTCCGACCGGTCGCCGTGCCGGTCGCCGCCGACGGCATCGGGACCGGCGTCGGCGGTATCGGTACCGGCGTCGGCGCCGGTGCCCGCGTCGTCGCCGACTGGGGCGGCCGCGGCGGGCTCGGGGGGGTCGGCGGTGTCCGCGCGGCGGGCGGCCTGGTCGGGCTCCGCGCCGCTGGGGCGCGGCCGTCCGGCCGCGTCCGCGCGGGTGTCCGGGGCCGATGCCGGGGCCGGGCGGTGCGGGGTGTCGACGCGGCCGAAGGAGGCGTGCTCACCGGTGCCGTGGTCGAGTTCGAGCGAGGGTTTGCCGGTCATGGCAGCCGGCGCCGCGCGGTCCGTGCCGTCGACCGCACGGTCGACGTCGGTACCACGGTCGGGTTCGGCGCTGCGGCCGGCGCCCGCTCCGCTTCCGGGCTGCGCTCTGCGGTCGGTTCCGTCCGGAGGCCCGGCCAGCGGCGGAAGGGGCGGCTGGTCCGCCGCATCCCGGGCGTCCCCTCCGTCAGCGGTGGCGGGGGCGGGGGCGGACGGTTCGGCGGGGGCCGACGGTTCGATGCCGTCGGGGCGGTCGCTGTCACCGGTGGTGGCGGCGACGCGCAGCGACGGGGCGGCGCCGGTTTCGACCGGAGGGCCCGCCAGCGGCGGAAGGGCATGGTGGCCGCCGGCGGCGCGGCCGCCGTCCTCTGCGGCCGGCTCGGCGCTCTCGGCGGTGCGCTCCTGCCGGGGTGCACCCGGCCGGTCGTCGTCGGCCGGGTGCTCGGCGGCGGGCGCGGGCCCGTGGCCCCCGCCGTCGGAGAGCCGGCCGCTGCGCTCGCCGTCGGCGTTCGTTCCGTCCTCGCGGTCGGTACCGCGGGATTCCGGGGTGTCGGTGAACCAGGCCACCGGTCGGCGGGGCTCGGGGCCGCCGGCTTCCTGGAAGCGGGGGCGAGGCGGCGGCGGGGTGTCGGTGTGGCCGAGGTAGCGGTCCAGGACCGCCAACTGGTCGGCGTGATCGTCCCGGTCGTCTGCGGTGCGCGGCGGCCCGTTCTGCCGCTCGCCGCCCGGCGCGGCGGGCTCCCCGTCGGGCTCCTCGCGGACGCCGTGGTCCGCCGCCCGGGTCTCCTCCGGCGCGGATTCCGCCTCGGATTCCGCCGCGGATCCGGGGGCCGCGACCGGTTCCGCGTCCTCGTCCGGCCGGCGGCCGGGCGCGGCGTCGTCGGCGCCGTCCCACCCGCCCCGGGCGGCGTTCCCGGTCCACCGGTCTGCGCTACCGGGCACCGCGGTAGAGGCCCGTACCACCTGGGCCAGGTTCTCGTGTGCGTCCGTGCCGTGGTCGAGTTGCAGCGGCGGCTTTCCGGAAGCCTCCCGGTCCGCCGGGGCCGCCTGGTCGACCTGGTCCGCCTGGTCGGCGTCCGAAGGCCGCTGCTCGTCGCCGCCACTCGCGGCGTCCCGGTCGGCATCGGCTTCGGGGCGGGCGGGCTCGGTGCCGGTACCGGTCCCGGGACGGATGCCCTCACCGGCGGACTCGGTGCCGGTACCGGTCCGCCCCCGCTCGGCGGAGGCCGCCGACACGCGCACGAGTCCGGAGAGGCTGTTGTGCTCGTCGGTCCCGTGGTCGAGCTGCAGGGACGGCTTGCCCGAAGCCTCCCGCGCGGCCGGGGCACCCGCGGATCCGCCCAGCGCGTCCTGCCCATCCCGCGCGTCCGCGTAATCCGGCCCCGCGGTCTCCGCTGCCGGCGCCGTGTCCTCTCCGCGCCGCTGCGGGTCGGGGGCGTCGGCGTGCTCGTCGGAGCCCCCGTCCAGCGGGACGGGCAGGTCCCACGGCGCGGCGTGCGGGCGGCGCTGGGCGCGGCGCTCGCGCAGAGAGGGGCGGCCGGTCGGCGCGGCCTCTCCCGCGCCGCGTCCGGGTTCGGCGGGTTCGGGAGGGAGGGCGCGTTCGCGGACGGGCTCGGTCCGGACGGGCGGGTCCGCGGGGGCGGAGGCGGCGGACCGGGCGGCCTGCCCCGGGGCGCGTTCGTCGGAGCGTGCGTGTTCCAGGCGGCGGGCGACCTCCATTCCTTGGGCGCGCCCGCGCAGCCGGCGCTGCGGCCCGAGCGCGGGTGCGGCCGATTCGTCGTGCTCGGACGCTGCGGCGTGCTCGCGCTCCGGCTCGGGCTCGGCGGGCACCGGCGCCGCCATCATCTCCTCGGTGGGCCGGCGGGCCGCGGCGTCGCCCGCGGCGGGGCGGTCGACGGCCGCGGGCGGTTCGGCCCCGGCGGCCGCGCGCTCGGCGTCGGCTGCCGCGCGGGAGTGCTCGTCCTCGCTCAGTGCCGGGCTCTCGGCCGCGGCCAAGCGCTCGGCGAGTTCGGCGGGGGTACGGGCCGCACCGGGGATCGGCCCGGTCACGGGGCCGCGGGTGCCCGGAGCGGGGCCGCGGTTCCGGGTGTCGGGATCGGCACCGGCCGGGGGCGCCTTGTGGAGGGCGAACCCGAAGTAGTTCAGGATCCGCACGCCCAGACCGCGCTCGGGTGCCGACTGGGCGGTCTCGCGGTCGTACTCCCATTCCCGCCGCAGGTCGGGCGGTGCGGATTCGGCGGCCGACGAAGCGGCGGCAACGGCGTGCCCGTCGGCCGGCGCCTCCTCGGCGACCGGCTCGGCGACCGGCTCGGCGACCGGCTCGGCGACCGGCTCGGCGACCGGCTCGGCGACCGGCTCGGCGACCGGCTCGGCGGCAGCCGCAGGCTCGGGCCCGGTGGCGGGGCGCGCGAACTCGGGGATATGCCCGGACGTGCCCGCGCCCGGTTCCGGAACAGCGTCCGGTTCGGGTTCGTGCTCAAGCTCGGGCCCGGACCCGCTCGCGGGATCCGCGGGCCCGCGGCCGGACGGCGCGGCCGCCGGCACCGGCTCCTCGCCCTCCCCCAGCGGGTCGGCGGTGTGCTCCCGCTCCGCCGGCGCGGGCTCGTCCAGCGGCGACGCGAACGGCAGCGCATCGGCGAGCGGAGGCGCCTGATCGGCCGTGCGGTGCGGCGCTGCGGCCGCCCGGACCGGCTGCTGCTCTTCCTCCACGGCCGGTTCCGGCTCGCCCTCACCCGAGCGGGCGCGCCCGCGTGCGGGTGCCGGTACGGCGGCCTCGGGCAGCGGTCCGGCCCGGGGATCGCGGTGCCAGACGCGCACGATGACCGCGGCTCGGCCGGATTCGCGCTCAGGGCGCAGCCGCGTGAACGTCCGGGGCTCGGCGAGGTAGCGGGTCTGGGAGGAGATGAGCTCGCTGAGCCGCTTGCCTTCGATGACGGGACGGGTGGCCAGGAAGGCGATGACGAAAGGGGGAACGATGTAGACGACGTGCAGCGGCATCTCAAGCGGGACGCCGACCAGGCGCAGCAGCATCACCCAGACGAAGGCCACGCCCACGACGACACCGATGAAGACGACCGAGACCGGCTGGGGAAGCCGGAAGTCATACAGCTTGTAGAGCTTCTTCTCGATCCGCCAGATGTTGGTGTACGTGGGCAGGTCCACGTCTGTGGCCTCCTACTCGGTCGACACGCCCATCGCTTGGGCGATTGCCCGCGCGGTCACCTCGATGATCCCCGGCACGTAGAACACGATCCCGATGAAGATCGCCAGAATGATGAATTGAGCGAATCGGGTGATCTCCCTGGTGAACAGGAAGAAGATGGCGACGACGGAGACGATGACCAGGAACAGGGGGCCGAAGAACCCGCGCAGGAAGTCGGCGAGCCCGGAGGTGTCCGGGGCGTTCTCGGTCGCGGCGAGGGCGATGGGGCCCGCGGCGTCGGCGACCGCGGGGGTGAGACCCGTAAGCAGGGGGTGCATGTCAGTCGCCGTCCCCTCGCGTCTCACATCTGGGTTGCATGGTTGCTCGTCTCCTCGGCATCGCGGCCCTGCGGGGTGTCGCTGCGGCTATTCGCCGAACGACTGCGGGGCTCCATGGATCTCTCGCACATACCAGCTCTCTCCGTCCTTGACGACGGTGAGTTCGTAACTCTGGGTGAGTTCGCTGGAAGCGTCCTCTCCGGCCCCGGCCGGGGTCCATACGACCTCGGCCGTGACCTGCCGCCCATCATTGTCCCCCGAACCGGATGCGGGCACGACGATGTCCACAAGTTCGACGAATTCGAGCGTGTCGGGAGGCAGCCGGTCGATGCGCGCGCCGGGCTCGACGAAGTCGGACAGGTAGTCGGGGTCTTCGGCGTAGGCGCCGAAGAAGCGCTCCAGCCGCGGAAGCAGTTCGTCACGCGCCGCTGCGTCGGTGTCGGCGGTCTCGGGGGCGGGCAGCTCGGCCCGGCCGGGAGCGGCCAGCAGGGCGGGCGGACCCGAGACGACGAAGCTGTCGGGGCCGGCGGCGTAGATCGGCACGTCCAGACTCATCGGGGCGCCGTCGACGTCGGCGCTGAGCGTGACGACGGCGTTCTCCTCGTCGCGGACGTCCACCCCGACGACGCCGATGCCGTCGCCGCTGACCGACTGGCCCTCGGCGGCGAAGGAGGCGGCCCGGCCTTCGGGGACGAAGGCGGCCAGGGCGTCGGCGCGCTCCTCGTCCTCCAGGCCGTCGGCGTCGAGGTAGACGCCGGCGAAGCGCGCGGCGAAGCCGGAGGCGGCCGTCTCGGGGAAGTCGGGCTCCTGCTGGGCGTCGGATTCGTCGTCGGTCGCGGGTTCGGCCAGTCCGCCGCGCAGCGGCATCCAGACGCCGTTGAAGATCACGACGATGATGAACGCCCACAGCACCGCGCGTCCGACCCCGATCCACCAGCGCCCGCCGGCGCCGGCGCGGGGGCGGCGACTGCGCCGCGGGGAGTCGCCGAACTCGTCGGGGCCGCCCGCCTCGGCGGGATCCTCGACGGGTCCGCCGCCGCGCCGCGCGGTCGGCTTGCGAGCCATCTACGCCTCCCCATCCCCTCGTGGACGCGGTCCACCGGCCGGATTCCCGGTGCCCTGTCTATCCCACACCTATGGTGCGCCATTGTTACGCATCTCGGCCGCGTCTACCTCTCCGTGTTTCGTGTCTGACCCGCACGGTGTACCTACCGGCATGCCTCAGGAGCAAGGGAGCGTTCAGTACACACCGGGCGATACCAGCAAAGCCCCTGAATCAGGCACGGTCAACGCACCGATTGCGGTCCGGCCGGAAAGGAAGCTATCGCTCTACAGGAAGGTTTCTGTGTCGGCGGTGTCTCGGGAAAGGGGCGCCACGGGAACTCTGGACGGGCTTTCACCTGCGAATCCATACCGCAGAAGGGAGACCGCCCGCCGGCGGGCGAGCGGGACGGGCACGGTACGGGCGGCCGGGCATGTGTCGCCTTTCACCCGGAGTTTCCTAATCGGTTCGCATCAAAGCGACCGAAAACGTCTGAACTGGAATCACTACCCAACGTGTAAAACCGGTCGGACAACCGGACACGGCGTGAACGTCGTAACAAGCTGTCCGAAACAGGCGCCTACAGCACCCGAGCGGCAGCCGCCCACGATTGCCACGGGTCGACGATCGCCACACCGGTCGGGGCGACGTCGGCGATGGTGCGGGTGACGACGGTCAATCCGTGCGCGGCGGCGGTCGCCGCGCTGAAGCTCGGGTCAGGCCCATGCAGCCGCACTGCACGGCGGACGGCTGATGACCGACGCGCGCGAGGACACCGCCGACCCGCCCCGGGGTCTCCTGGACATGCTGAAGGCCCGCTACCGACACCGGTGGAGCATCCGCGGATCCGCCCGCTCGGGCGGGCCGTCGCTCCCTGCTGTCCGCGCTGTCCGCGCAATGGTTCGCCGACCGCCGCGAGCCGCCCACGACGTAGAAGTGCGACACGGGAGTACGGCCCGCCCGGGAACGCGGGTCGTACTCCGACCTCACACGCTGAAGCGGAACCCCATCACGTAGCCGCACGGGGAAATCTCTGTCGGAGAGACAGCCAGACCCGCAGCTCATGCTCGAGGTCGAACCGGAACGCGACTACACGTTGAACCGGAACTCCACCACGTCGCCGTCGGCCATCACGTACTCCTTGCCCTCCATGCGGACCTTGCCCGCCGATCGGGCCGCCTGCATGGAGCCGGCCGCCATCAGGTCGTCGTAGGAGACGATCTCGGCCTTGATGAAGCCGCGCTGGAAGTCGGAGTGGATGGCGCCGGCCGCCTCGGGGGCCGTGGCCCTCTTGCGGATCGTCCAGGCGCGGGCCTCCTTGGGCCCGGCGGTGAGATAGGTCTGCAGGCCGAGGGTGGAGAATCCGACGCGGGCCAGCTTGGCCAGCCCGGATTCGGTCTGGTCCATCGACTCCAGCAGCTCGGCCGCTTCCTCCTCGTCGAGCTCGGCCAGCTCCGCCTCGATCTTGGCGTCGAGGAAGATCGCCTCGGCCGGGGCCACCAGCTCCGAGAGCTTGGCGCGCAGGGCGTCGTCGCCCAGCTCGTCGGTGTCGAGGTTGAACACGTAGATGAACGGCTTGACCGTGAGCAGGTTCAGCTCACGCAGCAGGGACACGTCGACGCCCGCCGGCGCGGCGCCGGCCGAAAGCCCGACGCCTTCCTCCAGAACCTTGCGGGCCTCCTGTGCGGCGGCCAGCGTCTCCTGGGCGGTCTTGTCCTTGGCGTTGCGCTTCGCGTCCTTTTCGAGCCGCGGGACCGCCTTCTCCAGAGTCTGCAGATCGGCGAGGATCAGCTCGGTGTTGATGGTGTCGATGTCGCGCGACGGCTGGATGTCGCCCTCGACGTGGGTGACATCGTCGTCATTGAAGACACGGATGACCTGGCAGATCGCATCGCTCTCGCGGATGTTCGCCAGGAACTGGTTGCCCAGCCCCTCGCCTTCGGAGGCGCCGCGGACGATGCCGGCGATGTCCACGAAGTCGACCGTCGCCGGGATGGTCTTGGCCGAGGCGAACATCTCGGCCAGGGTGCCGAGCCGGGAGTCGGGCACCCCCACGACCCCGACGTTGGGCTCGATGGTGGCGAACGGGTAGTTCGCCGACAGAGCTTCGTTTTTGGTCAGTGCGTTGAACAGTGTGGACTTGCCGACGTTCGGCAGGCCGACGATCCCAATTGACAGACTCACGGGTACCGAGTCTAGGCCGTCACGAGGGGCGGACTCACCGTCGGGCGCAGACGCGGACTTTTCTGGGACACGCATGCCATCTTCGGATGAAACGCCCTGCGAGCTGCCCCGTTTCGGAGTAGTTTCATGTTGAACCGGTCACGTATGCACGAGGGCGCCCCCACGGGGCCGCCCGGCCCGGGAGGGGATCCGGTTCGACGGGCGGGGACGGCGGAGGCATCCGGACGCGCCGTCGGGGGGACGGGTGCGTACGGGCCGCCGCAGCATGCGAGGCACAGAGTGGGGGGACCGTTCGTGGTACACGGCCAGATGCGCGCCTTCGTGCACCGATACCCGGCGGTGCATTACGCGACCCGCCAGATCCGGATCCGGCTGCCCCAGCGCCTGGGCGGGCTGAACCCGGAACACGTCCCGCCGTGGCAGCGCCGGTTCGAGCTTCCGCTGCCGCGCCGCACCGGCAGGGCCGAAACCGGCCGCTCCTCGGTGACCGTCACCGCCCCCGGCTACTACCGGGTGCCGCGGCGCCTGCACTACGGGGGCCTGGCCTCCTACGAACCCGAGACGCTGGCCTGCTACCTCGCTGCGCTGGAGCACGCCCGCCCCGGAGCCGTGCTCGACGTCGGCGCCAACATCGGCCTCTACGCCGCGCTCGCCGCCGCCCGCAGCCGCCGCCGCGTCTACGCCTTCGAACCGGCGCCCCGCATCGCCGACACCGCCGAGGCCATCGCCCGCGACAACGGGCTCGACGTCGAGGTCGTCCGGCTCGCGCTGAGCAACCACAGCGGAACGGCGGCGCTGCGGATGTCCCCGGTCGCCGACACCGCCAACATGCTGCTCCCCGACGCGGGATCCCAGCTCGGGCGGGTCGTCGTCGGCGTGGAGACCCTCTCCCACTGGCGCGAGCGCGCCTGCGCGGCCCCCGCGATCGTCAAGATCGACACCGCGGGCACCGAGCCCGACGTCGTCTCCGGCGCCTTCGAGGTGCTGCGGCGCTTCCGCCCGTGGATCTTCTGCGAGGTGCACCCCGAGCACGGCGCCGAAGAGCGGCTGATGGCGCTGCTGGAGCCCTTCGGCTACTGCTGGTACCACCTGTGCGGCGAGCCCCCCTACCCGCTGCGCGCGGTCATCGCCGGCCGCGGGCCCGACCCCGCCCAGCGGATGTGGCTGTTCGCGCCCGAGCCGGTGCCCGACCGGGTCTGGGACACCGTCCGCGACTGGTACCGCGCCCTGGGCCGGCCCGCGCCGCGGCTCTGACACCCCCGCGGGGGCCGCCGACGGTGCGCGCCAGCCGCCCGGCACGTCTTTTGCCTTCTCTTGCCCGCGCGTGGCGCGCGGTTGCGGGGCCGGGCGGGTTGAGACGATGGGCGGCTATGGACGGTCTTGACTTGATCCTGGTGCTTCTGGTGGGACTCGCGATCGGCACGGCACTGGGGTGGATGCTGGCGCGCAGCCGCCTCGCCGAGGCGCGGGCGCAGGCTAGCGCCGCCGACGAGCGCGCCGCCTACATCGAGGACCGGCTCGGCGAGCGCTTCCGGTCGCTGTCGGCCGAGGCCCTGGACGAGACCAACCGCCGGTTCATGGAAATGGCCGAAGGGCGGCTGCGCGCCGTCGGCGCCGAGACCGGCAAGGACATGGAGGAGCGCCGCGCGGCCGTCGAACAGCTCGTGACACCGCTCAAGGACACCCTCGGCCGGGTCGAGACCCAGCTGCGCGAGGTCGACGCGGGGCGGCGGGCCGCGCACGCGGAGCTGGCCCAGCAGGTCGACCAGGTCCGCCAGGGGTCGGAGCGGCTGCGCGACCAGACCCAGTCGCTGGTGAGCGCGCTGCGGCGGCCCGAGGCCCGCGGCCGGTGGGGCGAGCTGCAGCTGCGGCGCGTGGCCGAGCTGGCGGGAATGAGCTCCTACTGCGACTTCGAGGAGCAGGCCGGGGCGGATACCGACAACGGGCGGTTGCGGCCGGACATGGTGGTGCGGCTCGCCGGCGGCAAGAACATCGTCGTCGACTCCAAGGTGTCGCTGTCCGCCTACCTGGAAGCCGTCGAGACCGACGACGCCGACACGCGCGCCGATCGCCTGCGCGCCCACAGCAAGCAGCTGCGCTCCCACGTCGACCAGCTCGCCGCCAAGTCCTACTGGGCGGCGTTCACGCCCGCGCCGGAGTTCGTCGTGCTGTTCGTGCCCGGCGAGGCGTTCCTGGCGCCGGCGCTGGAGTACGACCCGCAGCTGCTGGAGCACGCGATGGGCCGCAAGGTGCACATCGCCACCCCCACCACACTGGTCTCGCTGCTGCGCACCGCGCAGTACGCCTGGCAGCAGGAAGCCCTCAGCGAGAACGCCCGGGCGGTCTTCGACCTGGGCAAGCAGCTGTACTCGCGGCTGTCGACACTCGGCGGCCACATGGAGGGGCTGGGCAAGGCGCTCTCGCGTACCGTCACGGCGTACAACCAGACGGTGGGGTCGCTGGAGAGCCGCGTGCTGGTGACGGCGCGCAGGTTCGAGGAGCTGGGGCTGGTCGAGGGCGACCTCGGGCGCCCCGGCGGAGTCGAGGAACAGGCGCGACCGCTCGCCTCGGCGGAACTCGCGGATGCGGACACCGCGCGCGGGGAAGGCTCCGGACCGGATGCGACCGCCGAGCCCCCCGCCGCCGATCCCCGCACCGAGCTGTACGGAGCGCCGTTCGCGGCGGCGCCCGTGTCCGGCGGCCCCGCGACGGAGAACGACGCGGGGGCCGACGGTCCGGACGGCGGCTCCGCCGCGGAATCCGGCGGGCACCGCAGTGGGGACACGGCGTGGAGAGAGGAGACACACTCTTCACCGGGAGTGACATACTGAACACCGTGGGCAACACAAGGGAGCGTGCCGATATGGTGACGCGCAAACCGCAGCGCACGGACACGGCGCCGTCCGCCGGACCGCGGACGCCCCACCGCGCCACCCCCCGCACCGAACCCGCGAGCCCCGCGGGCGGCGCCCCGGCCGGAGGACCGGTCGGCGGCATCCGCCTCACCGGGCGCGGCGGCATCCTGCTGATCACCGCCGTCAGCCTGGCCTTCGCCCTGATCGGCCATCTGGCCGGTTCGCCCCTGGTCAGCGGGATCGCGTTCACCGCCGCCTGCGTGGTGGCGGCATTGCTGGTGCGGCCCACCGACCTGCTGTCGCTGACCGTGAGCCCGCCGCTGGCCTACTTCGTCGCCGCGCTCATCGCCGAGATCGCAGTGACACTGGGCGAGGAGGGCTTCTCCCGGGCGGTCGCCATCGGCATGGCCACCCGGCTCGCCGACGTCGCGCCGTCACTCTTCCTGGGCACCGCACTGGTCCTGGTGATCGCCGTCTTCCGCGGCCTGCCCAGCAACATCCGCGAGTTCAGCGACCAGGTCAACGGCCGCCGCCCCCGCTGATCGCGTAGCCACCGTCACGGGAAATCGCTTTCACTCTCGGTAGCTACACGACCAGCGCGGGTCGGGTCAGAACGGGGCGTCCTCGTCGGAATCCCCGCCCCGGCCGCGCTCCTCCATCGCCACGGCGAGCTTGGCGCGGGCACCTTCGAGCCACCGTTCGCAGGTGGCGGCGAGGCTCTCGCCGCGCTCCCACAGCGCCAGCGACTCCTTCAGCGTCAAACCGCCGGCTTCGAGCTTGCGCACGACGGAATCGAGTTCGTCGCGCGCCTCCTCGTAGCTCATCTCGGGGGCGGCGCCCTCGGTCCCGGCGCCGGTTCCGGCGGCGTCCGCGGCCTCCTGTCCCGCGCCGTCGCCGGCGCCCTGGCCGGCGCTGTCCGTGCCGGTGCTCTTCTCGGCGGCCACTGCGCTTCCCCCTCCTACTCGTCGCTGTCGCTGTCGCCGCCGCCGGGATCGGTCCCGTCGACGGTCGCGGTGATGCTGTCCTCGGCGAAGCGGACCCGCAACGGATCGCCGCGCTCGACGTCGTCGGCCGAGCGCACCACGGATCCGTCCGACCGCTGCACGATCGCGTAGCCGCGCGCCAGCGTGGTGGCGGGCGAAAGCGCGTGCAGGCGGGCGCGGGTGTGGGAGAGGTCGTCGCCGGATCGGTCCAGCGCCGCGCTCATGCACCGCCGCGCACGGTCGCGCAGCCCGTTCACCTGCTCGGTCAGCCGGTCCATCTCCCGCAGCGGGCTGGCCAGTACGGGCCGCGACCGCATGCCGGCCAGCCACGACCGCTCCCGCTCGATGCCGCCCGTCAGCACGCGCCTGCCGCGGTCGCGCAGCTGCCGGACGAACTGGAGCTGCTCGCCGACATCGGGAATCGTCTTCTTGGCGGCGTCGGTGGGCGTGGAGGCACGCAGGTCGGCGACCAGGTCGAGCAGCGGGCTGTCCTGCTCGTGGCCGATCGCGCTGACCACGGGGGTGCGGGTGGCGGCCACGGCGCGCACCAGCGCTTCGTCGGAGAAGGGCAGCAGGTCCTCCAAGGATCCGCCGCCGCGTGCGACGACGACGACCTCGACCTCGGGGTCGTCGTCGAGCTCCGTGAGCGCCTCCAGAACCTCGCCGACGGCGCGGTCGCCCTGGACGGCGACTTCGCGCACCTCGAAGCGCACGGCGGGCCACCGGCGGCGGCCGTTCTCCAGGACGTCGCGCTCGGCGGCCGACTCGCGACCGCACACCAGCCCGACCGTGCCCGGCAGGAACGGCAGCGGGCGCTTGCGGTTGTCGGCGAACAGGCCTTCGGAAGCCAGGGTCGCCCGCAGGCGCTCCAGCCGCGCCAGCAGCTCGCCGATCCCGACGTGCCGGATCTCCAGCGCGAGCAGCGAGAACGTGCCGCGGGCGACGTAGAAGTCGGGTCTGGCGTGCACGACGAGCCGGGCACCGGCCTCGGGGACCGGAGCGACCGCCTCCAGCACCCGCACCGGGCACACCACGCGCGCCGAAACGTTGGACACGGGATCGCGCAGGGTCATGAATACCGTGCCGCCCCGGCGGCTCATCTCGGCGACCTGTCCCTCGACCCAGATCTTGCCCAACCGCCCGATCCAGCCGCCGACCGCCTGCATCACGACGCGAACGGGCTGCGGGGACTCGGCCGAGCTCTCCATACCCATGGCTGCGAGCCTAGAGCAGCCCGCCGACAGAACACGTCCTCGGGCACGGCGCGCTGCCGGTCAGCGGCCTGCGGTTCAGGGCTCCGCGCTCCGGCGCCGGGACGGACGCGGGGCCGCGGGCGGCAGGGTGGCGGCCGATCGGTGGCCGGGTGCGGCCAGCGTGCGGGGTTTAGTCACCGGCCCCGTCGGGTGCGCGGCGGCGGGCCCGCCCCACGGCCCTCAGGAGGAGCCGTTCCCCCGTCTGCGCGGGCTTTCCGGCTCTGCAGAAGGTCGCCTAGGGTGCGGTCAGGAACCGCCCGGAACCGAGGAGTCGTGAGTGCACGAGCAGATCGCCGCATTGGCCGCCTCGGCCTCTACCGCCCTGGTCGAGGCCATGACCGCCGACGGATGGACCGCGCTGCGCGACCGGTTGGCACCGCTGCTGGGACGCGGGGACCACGACGGCGAAATGCGCGCCCTCGCTGATCTGGAACGGTCCAGCGGCGACATCGCGGCGGCGTCCGGCACCGGTCTGCCGGCGGTGCGCGCCGGAGCCCAGGCGCTGTGGCGGGAGCGGCTGCGCCGGCGTCTCGAAGAGGATCCCGGTCTGGCCGAGGAGCTGCAGAATCTGCTCGCCGAGGCCTGCGAATACCGCGGCTCCGGCAGCTACGCCGTGCAGGGCCCCGCGTTCCGCGGCCCCGTGAAGATCGGGGGTTCGGCGACCGGATCGGCGGTTACCTGAGCCGAGCGCGGCGCTGGGCGCCGGGAAAACGCTCGGCCGACGGTCCGGAGACAGCAGCCGCGGAGCTCCCGGCCCGGCGCACCGGCCGCCCCCGGCGCGGACCGCTGCGGTGCCGGAGCGGCGGCCGCGGCGGCAGGACGGCACCGCCCGGTTCCGGATGTCGGGAAACGAAATTGTGGCCCTACCGCGGATGCGGGTGTGCACCGGTCGGGCACCGGCCCCGCCCCGGCGGCCGGCGACCGCCGTCGCCATGGCAGGCCCGGGCGGCGTACGGCCGGGGTTCGGCTACTCCTGGTCCTCGCTCTGCAGCTTGGCGATGCGGTTGTCGTACATCTTGATGAACTCCGGGCGCTCGCCGTGGGCGACCTCGTAGGCGCGCAGCTCGCGCACCTGGTCGATGGTGAGCTTGCGCAGGCGGGCGCGGATGGAGGGGAGGGTGAGGTCGTCGTAGCCGGGCACCGGCAGGTCGTCGGCCGCAGGGGCGGCCTGGCGGCGGACGCCCTCCAGGACGGAGTCGTCGGCCTCCTGGGTGGTGGCCTCGGCGGTGGCGAGCTCGTCGGCGACGGCGGCGCGCTCCTCGGGAGTGACGGCATGGGAGCCCTCGCCGGAGGTCTCCCCGGTGGAAGCGTCCGGGGCGGAGGCCCCGGTCTCGGCGCTGTGCGCGGCCTTCTCCTCGGTCCCGCCGGCGGGGGCGGACACCGGCTTCTCGGCGGGGGCCTCCTCCTCGGCCGGCGCGGCGGTCGCCGTGCCGTTGGCCGCGGCGGTGGTGCTCTCGGCCGTTCCCGTCTGCGCCTTCTTCTCAGCGGGGGCGGACGCCGGGCTCGGCTCGGCCGCATCTTCCTTCTGTCCGAAGATGCCCTTGACCATGGACATCAACTTGCTGGCGATGGACGGATTCGACATGGGACTGGGGGCTCCTGATGCTCTCGTCATAGGACGGGGCTGCGCGCGGCCCCGCGGACTCGGCTCGGACGGTACACGTAGCACACGCACGTCTGTCCCGTCCCGCGCGATCTGACACCGCCGGAGCGGCCTGTTCGTTCACCGATGAGTCAAGAATAGGGGAGCAAGCGTCGCCGGAAGTGCGCCCGATGTGAATGCTTTCGCCCCGTCGCGACGCAAACGAGCGCCGACCGTTATCGCCGGGTCACCTCAGGCGGCGCCGGGTCCCGGCCCCCGCACCGCGGGTCGCCTGCGGGCGGTACGGCCCGCCCCGCTCCCCTTCCCAGAACCCGCCGCGGAAAGCGGCCCTTAGGATGGGGAGCATGACTGCGACGAACCGCCGCCGAGTCCTGCTCGCCAAGCCCCGCGGCTACTGCGCCGGCGTGGACCGCGCCGTCATCACGGTCGAGAAGGCCCTGGAGCAGTACGGCGCTCCCGTCTACGTGCGCAAGCAGATCGTGCACAACACCCACGTCGTCAGCTCGCTGGAGAAGCGCGGCGCGATCTTCGTCGAAGACACCACCGAGGTCCCCGAAGAGGCCATCGTGGTGTTCTCCGCCCACGGCGTCTCGCCGCAGGTCCACGAGGAGGCCCAGCGGCGCGAGCTGAAGACCATCGACGCCACCTGCCCTCTGGTGACCAAGGTCCACAAGGAGGCGAAGCGGTTCGCGGACGAGGACCGCGACATCATCCTCATCGGCCACACCGGCCACGAGGAGGTCGAAGGCACCAGCGGGGAGGCGCCCGAGCACATCCAGGTCGTCGACAGCCCCGACGAGGTGGACAAGGTCGAGGTCCGCAACCCCGACAACGTCTCGTGGCTGTCGCAGACCACGCTGTCGGTCGACGAGACCAACGCCACCGTCGAGGCGCTGCGTGAGCGCTTCCCCAATCTGCTCGACCCGCCCAGCGACGACATCTGCTACGCCACCTCCAACCGGCAGGACGCCGTCAAGGAGATGGCGGCCCAGTGCGACCTGGTGATCGTCGTCGGCTCGGACAACTCCTCCAACTCGGTGCGGCTCGTCGAGGTCGCCCTGGACGCCGGTGCGACCAGCTCCCACCTCATCGACACCGCCGACCTGATGGACGAGTCCTGGCTGGAGGGCGTCGAGACGGTCGGCGTCACCAGCGGCGCCTCGGTCCCCGACCTGCTGGTCCAGGACCTGCTGGACCGCCTCGCGCGCTCGGGTTACGAGGACGTGCACGAGGTCGAGACCGCGCAGGAGAGCCTCACGTTCTCGCTGCCCAAGGAGCTGCGCCGCGACCTGCGGGCCGAGACCGCGAACTGATTCCCGCGGCGGCGGTGCCGCCCGGCACCGCCTCGCCCGGCGCGCCTGCCCGGCCCCGGTCGGCGGCGGGCGCGCCGGGCGACGGCCCCTGCGGCTACCGGCGTTCGCGCGGCTCCAGGCGCGACAGCAGCGAGGTGATGTCGTCGGCCAGGCGCCGGGCGTCGGCGTCGTCGCGGCGCACGACCTCGTTGACGGCGACCAGCATCGCGCCGCTGACCACCATGAGCAGCGCCTCGTCCACCGGCTCGTCGGCCTTGCGGAACAGCGCCACGTTCCGGTCGGTCCACTCCCGCAGGCGGTCGCGCAGCTTGGACTCGAATCCGGGCGGGCCGTCGCCGGAGAAGAACAGCACGGTGGTGTCGCGCTCGTCGATCGCGCCGTCGAGGTAGGCGCGCGCGGCGATGTACATCAGCCGTGTGGGATCGGTCTCGCCCCGGGTTCGGGCGCGGGTCACCGCCTGGTGGGTGCGCTCCTGCTGGCGCTGCTGGAACTCCTCGTACAGCGCGGTGTACAGGTCGGCCTTGCCGGTGAAGTGGTGGTAGAGGCTGCCGACGCTGGCTCCCGCGTATTCGACGACCTCGCTGACTCCGGCCCGCGCGAAGCCCACGGTGCGGAACACGTGCGCGGCGGCGTCGAGCAGCGCGCTGCGCGTAGCCGCACCCCGCTGCGAGGTCCGTACGGGTTTGGGCGCTTTGTCCACAGTCAACGTCGACGTACCGTTCCTTTCCGCGGCGGCGTGCCGTCGGCCCGCCTAGGTCGAGATTACGACAAGTGATTACGCTTGCCCCAAACCACCGACCACGTCCCGCCCGGCACGCAGCGCCGGCTTGGAAGGGTTGAGCGATGAGCGTTCCCACCACCCCGCCGGAGTCCCCGGGTGCCCCCGACCGAAACCTGGCGCTGGAGCTGGCCCGGGTCACCGAGTCCGCAGCCCTCGCCGCCGCCCGCTGGGTCGGCCGCGGCGACAAGAACGGCGCCGACGGCGTCGCGGTGCGCGGGATGCGGCACATGATCAGCACCGTGTCGATGACCGGCACCGTGGTGATCGGTGAGGGCGAGAAGGACGACGCCCCCATGCTGTACAACGGCGAGTCCGTCGGCGACGGCGCCGGCCCCGAGTGCGACGTGGCGGTCGACCCCATCGACGGCACGCGCCTGACCGCGATGGGCATGCCCAACGCCGTCTCCGTACTGGCGGTGGCCCCGCGCAACTCGATGTTCGACCCTTCGGCCGTGTTCTACATGGAGAAGCTGGCCACCGGCCCCGATGCGGCGGACGCCGTCGACATCGACGCTCCCATCGCCGACAACGTGCGCGCCGTGGCGCGCGCCAAGGGAATCACGCCTCAGGACGTGACGGTCGTCATCCTCGACCGGCCCCGCCACCAGGACATCGTGCGCGAGGTGCGCGGCGCCGGCGCCCGGATCAGGTTCATCACCGACGGCGACGTGGCCGGGGCGATCATGGCGGCGCGCGCCGACACCGGCGTCGACCTGCTCCTGGGAATCGGCGGCACCCCCGAAGGCATCATCGCGGCCTGCGCGATGAAGTGCCTCGGCGGCGTGATCCAAGGCCGGTTGTGGCCAACCGACGACGCCGAGCGCGCGCGTGCGCGCGCTGCCGGGCTCGATCCGCAGCAGGTGCTGAGCACCGACGACCTGGTCTCCGCGGAAGACGTGTTCTTCGCCGCCACCGGCATCACCGACGGGGAGCTCGTCGGCGGCGTGCGCTACGAGGCCGGGGGTGCGCTCACCGACTCCCTGGTCATGCGGGGTCGGACGGGGACCGTGCGCCAGGTGCGCAGCGAACACCGGCTGGCGAAGCTCGCCGCGTTCAGCGGCGTGGACTTCGCGTCCCCCGCAACCGCGCACTGACCCGTAACCGCACCCATCATCTGCAATGGGACGTTTGCGCATTGGTACCTTCGAAGCGGATTACGTGCGTCGCTGCGGAGGTTCGATGTCCTACCCTGATCCCCCCAATCAGCCGCCGTGGGGAGCGCCGCCGGGACCGCCCGGCGGCCAGTACCCGCCGCCCCACCCGAGCGCGGGTTACGCGCCGGCGCCGGGCCCGCCGCGGCGGTCGAACCGCGTGTGGATGATCCCGGTGGCAGCGGGGCTGGGTGTGGTCATGATGGCCGGCACCGTGTGGGCGACGACCAGCGTCGCCCAGAACGTCTTCGTGGGCGCCCAGCCCGAAGAGGTGATGCCCGCTTCCTCCATGGCCTTCGTCAAGCTCGACCTGAAGCCCGACGGCAGTCAGCTGACCGACTACGCCCGCTTCGTGAATCGGCTGCCCGCCTCCCTGCGCGACGAGGTCGACCCGGAGGCCGACCCGGCCAAGGAGGTCGTCGACGCCTACATCGAGGAAGCCGAGCTCGACGGTGTCACCTACGAGCAGGACTTCGAGCCGTGGCTGGGCGGGCGCTTCGGCGCGGCGGTCTGGAACGCCGGCGACGCCGGCTCCGGCGAGTCGGGCGAAGCCTTGGCCGTGGCCATCGAGGCCGAGGACGAGACCGCCGCCGAAGAGACCCTGGAGAAGATCCGCAGCCAGGTGGACACCGAACCGGCCATCGACGTGGACGGCGGCTTCGCCGTCATCACGGAGGACTCCGCCGCTCTCGACCACTTGGACTCCCAGGTCGCCTCGGGCGGAACCCTGGCCGAGAACGAGGTCTACACCGCGGACATGGACGCGATCGGGGCCGACAACGTCGCGTCGGCCTGGATGGACCTGGAGCGGATCGCCGCCCTGGGCGGCGGGGACTCGGAGGCCGCGACCTACGACGGGTACGGCCAGCCCGGCCCGCTGGAGTCGCTGGAGGATTACGAGGAGGTCCGCGGCCGCATGGCCGTGGGGCTGCGCATCCGTCCCGAGTACCTGGAGCTGCGCGGCGACGCGTTCGACCTCGGCGTCGACGGGGTCAGTCTGGCCGACTACGACGTTCCCGAGCCCGGCCTGCCGGTGATGGCAGACCTGCCCGACGATACGAAGGCCGCGTTCGGCGGCACCGGGATATCCGACTTCGCCGCACAGGCCTACGAGGACGATCCCGACGAATTCGCCGACCTCGAAGGGATGATGTCCGAACTCGGGCTGACGATGCCCGACGGGATCGGCAGCCTGCTGGGCGACAGCACCGCGGTGGGGATCACCGACCTCGGCGGGTCGCTCGACCAGTTCTTCAACGGGACGTCGAGCATGCCGTCGCTGCAGTACCGTGCCGAGGGCGCCGACTCCGGCGCCGTGGAGGACGTGGTCGAGCGGATGTGGGAGGGCTCCTACAACTCGCCGCCCGGCGTCACGTCCGAGGGGTCGACGACCATCGCGACCTCGGGCACCACCGGCACCGGCCGGCTAGGCGACGATCCCGTCTTCGAGAAGACGATGGCCGACACCGGATCCGCCCACCTGGGGGTGTACCTGGACCTGCGGCCCGTCGCCGAGAGCACCGACGAGGACGCGCCCGACCAGTGGGGCGCGGTCGGGGCCTCGGTGGGCTACACCCAGGAGGCGATATCGCTTCAGGCCCGTTGGGCGCCCGACGGCGGCTGACGGAACACGACGCGCACTCCGGCCGGGCCCCTCGGCGTGATGCGCCGAGGGGCCCGGCCCGGCGCTCGGGGCCGCACCCGTAGGAGCGCCGTCAGTCGATGAGCTTGCGGCGCATCTGGAACACCGCGAAGCACCACGCGACCACCACGAACGCCGCGAGAGCGGCGAAGTGGAGGGCGGCTTCGCCGATGCCGATGCCGAACGCGGTGCCGCGCACCAGCTCGACGCAGTGGTAAAGCGGATTGACCTTCGCGACGGCCTGGGCCCATCCCGGCAGCGTGTCGATCGGGAAGAAGGTGCCCGCGATGAGGAACAGCGGCGTGATGATCCCGGAGATGATGTAGTCCATCGTCTTGATGGACGGCACCGCCGCCGACATCCAGATACCGGTCAGCGCGAACCCGAACCCGGTGACGAACGCCACGACCGGCACGAGCAGCATCGCCCACGACGCCGGAAGCCCGAAGCCGATCGCCACCAGCAGCGGGGCGCAGCCGTAGACGCCCGCCTTGCAGGCGATCCAGCAGGCCTCGCCGGTGACCAGCTCGCGCACGTCGACGGGGGCGGCCAGCATGCCGTCGTAGGTGTGCTGGAAGACCCGCCGCACGTAGGTGTCGATCAGCCCGGGGAACATCGACGTGAACAGCACCGAGGTCGCCACGATCCCGGTGCCCAGGAAGTGGATGTAGTCGTAGCCGCCGATCGCGCCCACCAGAGAGCCGAGGCCGACGCCGAAGGCCAGCAGCATGATGACCGGCTCGACGACCGCGGCGAAGGTCGTGGGCTTCCAGCTGCGCCGGTACAGGGCCCACTCGCGGGCCAGCACGCCCGCGATCGGCGCGAGTTCGAACCGTCCCGGCGGCGCCTGGGCGACGGGGGCCGCGCCTGCCGGTCGGCCTTCCGCGCTCGCATCCGTGCTCGCATCCGTGCTCATTCGACTCTCTCCCCGGTCAAGGTGACGAATACGTCTTCGAGGTTGCCCGCGCGGGCGTTGCCGCGGCCCAGCGATTCGCGCAGGGACTCGGGGATCCGGTCGGCGCGCAGCACCGACAGGGTGGCGCCGGTGCGGCGGGTGGCGAGGCCGGCGGCGGCGACGCGCTCCTCGATCTCGTCGGCCCGCGCACCCGCTTCCAGCGGGAACTCCTCGACGGTCGATCCCGCGTGGCGGGCGATGAGGTCGGCGGGAACCCCCTCGGACACGACCCGGCCCCCGGCCATCAGGGCCACGACGTCGGCGAGGCGTTCGGCCTCCTCGATGTAGTGGGTGGACATCAGCACGGTGACGCCCTCGGCGCGCAGGTCGGTGATCAGTCCCCACAGTTCCTGGCGCACCTGGGGGTCGAGTCCGACGGTGGGTTCGTCCAGCAGCACCAGGTGCGGGCGGTGCACCAGCCCGCGCACGATCAGCAGGCGGCGGCGCATGCCGCCGGAGAGCTTGTCGGCGCGCAGGTGGGGGCGGTCTTCGAGATGGGCCAGGCGCAGCCCGCGGTCGACGGCCTCGGCGCGGTGTGCCCGCGGCACCCGGTACAGGTGCGTGAAGACCTCCAAGTTCTCCCGCACCGTCAGTTCCTCGTCGAGGTTGTCGTGCTGGGGCACGACCCCCATCCGGGCGCGGGCGCGCTTGGAGGCGCGGGGGACGGCGTGGCCGAGCACGGTGATCTCACCGGAGTCGGCGCGGCTCTGCGCGGTGAGCATCTTCATGGTGGTGGACTTGCCGGCGCCGTTGGGGCCGAGCAGTCCGAAGACGGTGCCGCTGGGGACGTCGAGGTCGAGGCCGTCGACGGCGGTGAAGGAGCCGAAGCGTTTGACGACGTCGCGCAGCGCGATGGCGGGCGCGGAGCCGGAGTGGGATCCGGCGCCGCGTGCCGGCGCGGCGCCCGCGACGGGGCCGTCGGGCCCGTCGGGTTCGGCGGGCCGGGTGCGGTCGGAGGGGGCCGCCGAATCGTCGGGGTAGGACGGTTCGGATGAGCCCACGTGAGAGCGGTGTCCCGATAGCGACATGGGACAACCGTAGAAGCAGGCGGTGCCCCTCGGCCACAGTTTTTCAGCGCTGTGGACGCCCGGTCGCGCGCCGGCGGCCGAGGGGCCCGTGCACGCGCATCGCTCCAGGCGGTGCGGGGTTGCCGACGGGTGCGGCGCGGCGATCTGGCACTCTTGGATCCAGGCTTTCCCGCGAGGTGTCATGAGGTGTGATCCAACGATGAGCGGTTTCCGCGTCGAGCACGACTCGATGGGCGAGGTCAGGGTCCCCGCCGAAGCCAAGTGGCGCGCGCAGACGCAGCGTGCCGTGGAGAACTTCCCGATCTCCGGGCAGGGGATCGAGCACGCCAATATCCGTGCCCTCGGGCACATCAAGGCCGCCGCGGCCAAGGTGAACGCGGAACTGGGGGTGATCCCCGCGGAGTTCGGCACCGCGATCCGCGATGCGGCCCTGGAGGTCGCCGAGGGCGAGTGGAACGACGAGTTCCCCATCGACGTGTTCCAGACCGGCTCGGGCACGTCGAGCAACATGAACGCCAACGAGGTGGTCGCGTCCGTCGCCGCTGAGCGGTCGGGCGCCGCGGTCCACCCCAACGACCACGTCAACGCTTCGCAGTCCTCCAACGACGTGTACCCGTCGTCGCTGCACATCGCCGCCGTCGCGGCCGTGGTGGACGATCTGGTTCCGGCGCTGCGGCACTTGGAGGGCGCGCTGCGCGCCAAGGCAGACGAGTTCTCCACCGTCGTCAAGAGCGGGCGCACCCACCTGATGGACGCCACTCCGGTCACGCTGGGCCAGGAGTTCGCCGGCTATGCGGCCCAGGTCCGCAACGGTGTGGAGCGGCTGGAGGCGACCCTGCCGCGCGTCGCGGAGCTGCCGCTGGGCGGAACCGCGGTGGGCACCGGCATCAACACCCCCGAGGGCTTCGCCGCCAAGGTGATCGCCGAGATCGCTTCGGCTACCGGCCTGCCGCTGACCGAGGCCCGCGACCACTTCGAGGCCCAGGGCGCGCGCGACGGCCTGGTGGAGCTGTCGGGCCAGCTGCGGACCGTCGCGGTGGGCTACGCCAAGCTCGCCAACGACATCCGGTGGATGGGCTCGGGGCCGAGCACCGGCCTGGCCGAGATCCGGCTGCCGGACCTGCAACCCGGCTCCTCGATCATGCCCGGCAAGGTCAACCCGGTGCTGTGCGAGGCCATGCTGCAGGTGTCCTCGCAGGTGGTGGGTAACGACGCGGCCGTGTCGTTCGGCGGGGCGTCGGGCAACTTCGAACTGAACGTGCAGCTGCCGGTGATCGGGCGCAACGTGCTGGAGTCGATCCGGCTGCTGGCCAACGTCTCGCGGGTCTTCGCCGACCGGTGCGTGTCCGGCATCGAGGCCGACGAAGAGCGCTGCAGCACGTTCGCCGAGTCCTCTCCGTCGATCGTGACGCCGCTGAACCGCTACATCGGCTACGAGGAGGCGGCCAAGGTCGCCAAGCAGTCCCTGGCCGAGCGCAAGACCATCCGCGAGGTGGTGCTGGAGCGCGGCTACATCGGTGCGGGCGACCTCACCGAGGACCAGCTCGACGAAGCGCTCGACACGCTGCGGATGACCAACTCGCGCTGAGTCCGCCGTCCGGCGCCGCGGCACCCGGCAGGTGCCGCGGCGCCGGACGCGCGGGACCGGACAGGGGTGCGGCCCCGGACGAGAGGGGTGCCCGGGGCCGCGGGGACGAGCCGGCGGACCGGCTCGACGCTTGTCGGCGGCTTTTCGGATACGGGAGCCGCACTGCCCGTTCGGAGCGCTCGGGCTCTAGTACCAGTTGTTGGCCTGGGAGTGTTCCCAGGCGCCGCACGGGGATCCGTACTCCCGCTCGATGTAGCCGAGTCCCCACTCGATCTGGGTGGCGGGGTTGGTCTGCCAGTCCGCGCCGGCGTCGGCCATCTTGCTGCCCGGCAGGGACTGCGGGATGCCGTACGCGCCCGAGCTGGGGTTCTGCGCGGTGTGGTCCCAGTTGCTCTCCTTCTCCCACAGGGGTTCCAGGCAGGAGAACTGGTCCGCTCCCCACCCGTAGTCGGAGAGCATCGAGCGGGCGATGGACTTGGGGTCGCCGGTGTCGGCCGATCCGCCTCCGGAGGAGCCGGAACCGGAGTCGTCGTCGGAACCGGTGTCTTCCGGATCCTCGGGTTCCTCCTTCTTCTCCTCCTCGACCGTGGCCGACCCGTTGGCTGCGCCGGTGACGTCGCCGAGGCGGTCGCGCACCTTGTCGCGCTGCTGCTCCAGCTCCTGGTCGGAAACCTGCTCCGGCTTACCGAAGAACCGCTGTGTGCCACTGGCCGCGTCCGGTACCACCACCGCAGCGCTTTGGCCCGGGTCGCCTCCCTTGTCGGCGAATGCGGTGACGGCGAACGCCGTACCTGCGACCACCGCTGCCGAGCCGACCGCCGAGGCCACCCGCAGCGAGATCCGGTTGAGTAGCAACAATCGCCTTTCCGCCGGTCGCGCACCCGGCGATGCATGCGCGAGCAAGCTTGTGCCCTGGGTCTCCGCTGGACAGAAAGAAGATGCGGGGCGGGGTGCGCTTCACGTCGACCGCCGGTCGGCCCCGCCCCGAGGAGAAAACCGCGTGGGGATCGGGGGTCAAAGACCCGTCACACGCGCCCCAAAGGCTCCCTAATACAACTGTGACCACCCTGCCGCATGGTCACGACTGCGTAACACCGATTTCGCTATGACGTGATTCACAGTACGCAGGGTCGTCGCCGGAAATCACGGCTTGTCGGGACATAGCGCTCCTGAACTCGACCGCGTACCGAGGAGGAACCGGGTCGAAGGAAAGCGAAGAGCGGACCATCACCGAGGGTGGCCGGGATGGTCACGCCCACCCCGGCCGCCCTCGGCGCGCGCGGCCCGCGGGGTCTAGTCGAGCGGCAGGTGCCGGTGCTCCTTGCCGGTACCCGCGCACATGCGGCACGGCTCCTCGACCCGCTCCCACGTGATCACGCCGTTGCCGTCGGCGACCGGGCGCTCGGGGACCCACCGCCCTGCGCCGTCGCAGTAGTGGCAGGCGAGGTCGGTGCGGCCGCACCACGGGCAGTCGGTAAGCGCACAGCATTCCCGCGTCTGTGTGTCCATGGGACTCCCCCTCCCGAAACGGCTGTAGCTTCCCACAGGCCCGCAACAGCGTCCACCCCTGCCACCTCGGCTTCCGGGGCGCACGGGGGGATGGGGCGCGCGCAGCACCGGCGCGCACCCGGCGGAACCGGCTCCGCCGGAAGGCCGCGGCCTACACGCCGCCGGCCTCGGGAGTGAGGGTCGTCGCCCAGAGGGCGCCGCCCCGGGCGTCGCGCAGGGTCACGGTCAGTTCCTTGCCGACCGGGTCGATCTCGACCTCGCCGAAGTGCTGGAATCCCTCCATCGGCGAGGCGTTGGCCGTCGGCGGCGCGTGCACGAAGGCGGCCTCAGGGCCGAATGTGGGGTCGAGTTCGTTGGGGCCGAACCCGCCGGCGTGCAGCGGGCCGGACACGAACTCCCAGAACGGGGAGAACTCGCGCGCGGTGGCGCGTTCGGGCGAGTAGTGATGGGCGGCCGTGTAGTGCACGTCGGCGGTCAGCCACACGACGTCGCGCACACCGCGGCGGTGCAGGCCGTGCAGCACGCGCTCCAGCTCCGACTCGCGCCCGCGCGGGCGGCCCGCGGCGCCGTCGGCCACGCCTTCGACCGCTTCACCGTCGGGCACGACCAGCCCGACCGGCATATCGGCGGCGACGACCTTCCAGGTGGCCCGGGAGCGTGCCAGCTCGTCCTGGAGCCAGGCGGCCTGGCGCCGTCCGAGAATGCGTTCGAAACCGTCGGCATGAGCGGTGTTGGCGTCCCGGTAGGGGCGCATGTCGACGACGAACACGTCCAGATCGGGACCGTAGCCGATCCTGCGGTAGATGCGGCCGTCGACCGCCTCGGCGGCGACGATGGGCTGCCACTCGTGGAAGGCCCGGTGCGCCCGGCGGGCCAGCACGTCCACCTCGCGCACCCGGTAGCGGTCGTCGTCGAGGACCTCGCCCGGGTACCAGTTGTTGACGACTTCGTGATCGTCCCACTGCACGATCTGCGGGACGCCGGAGGCGAATCCGCGCAGCGCGTCGTCGAGCAGGTTGTAGGCGTACTGCCCGCGGAATTCGTCCAGGCTCTCCGCCACCTTGGACTTGGCCTCGGTGACCACGTTGCGCCAGATCCGCCCGTCGGACAGCTCCACCCGCTCCTCCAGCGGCCCGTCGGCGTAGCAGGTGTCGCCACTGTGCAGGAAGAAGTCGGGGTCCCGATCGGCCATGGCGGAGAAGACCGGCATGCCGCCGATGTCGGGGTTGATGCCCCATCCCTGCCCGACGACGTCGCCCGACCACACGAACCGGATCGGACGGTCGCCCCCGGGTGTGCGGAAGGAGCCCTCCAGCACCTCGCTGGTGTGGCTGCCGGATTCGGCGTGCACCCGCACGTAGGTCTCGCTTCCCGGATCGAGCCCGCGGATACGGACCCGGCCGGTGCCGTCCGCCCCGGGGGTGAGCCGTGGACCGCGCAGCGTCCGCGCGTCGGCGAAGTCGGGGCGGCCGGAGACTTCGACGACCATGCGCGCGGGCCGGTCCGCGCGGGTCCACACCACGGCGCCGTCGCGCCGGGGGTCGCCGAACTGCAGACCGTGGGTGAGCCGCGGCCGGTTGCGGCCCTGGGCGAGCGCGGGGGCGGCGGGCACCGCACCCATCGCGGCGGCGCCCAGGCCGGCGGCGCCGTAGCGCAGCACCCGGCGGCGGTCGGGACGTGCGGGCGAGGGTGCGTCGCCGGGGGTGCCGGGGGTGCGCGAGGAATCGGGGGACGACGGCACGGGATGCCTCCTGCGGGAACGGGGCGCGGGGCTGTGGAGCGCTCCCTCGTGGTTCTACCGCACCGTTGTTCGGGTAGGGGTAATGCCGGATTAACGACGCCGATCGACGACGAGTCCTCTCCGGAACCCGCGGCGGGCACCCGCCACCTCCCCTGTTGCCGCCCCTCCGGCCGGGGCCAGGCGACCGGTGCGGCGGGCGCTGCCGCTCCCGCCACGGCCGGATCATCGCCGACGTGAACCGGTCCCTGCGGCCGCAATAGCGGTACGGCGGCCGCGAACACACGCGGCCGCGCCGCCCCGGGCCTTCCCGGGGCGGCGCGGCCGGCGGAGTGTGCCCGGCTCAGCCCTCCAGCATCTCGGTCACCAGGGCGGCGATCGGGGACCGCTCGGACCGGGTGAGGGTGGTGTGGGAGAACAGCGGGTGCCCCTTGAGCTTCTCGATCACCGCGACGATGCCGTCGTAGCGGCCCACCCGCAGGTTGTCGCTCTGGGCGACGTCGTGGGTGAGCACCACCCGGGAGTTCTCGCCCAGCCGCGACAGCACGGTCAGCAGCACGCCGCGCTCCAGCGACTGCGCCTCGTCGACGATGACGAAGGCGTCGTGCAGCGAGCGGCCGCGGATGTGGGTCAGCGGCAGGACCTCCAGCATCCCGCGGTCGACCACTTCGTCGATGACGTCCTGCGTGGTGACAGCGGACAGGGTGTCGTGCACCGCCTGCGACCAGGGCGACATCTTCTCGTTCTCGCTGCCGGGCAGATAGCCCAGATCTTGGCCGCCCACGGCGTACAGCGGCCGGAAGACCATGACCTTCCGGTGTCGGCCGCGCTCCAGAACGGCCTCCAGGCCCGCGCACAGCGCGAGTGCGGACTTGCCCGTGCCGGCGCGGCCGCCCATGGAGACGATGCCGACGTCGGGGTCGCAGAGCAGGTCGAGGGCGATGCGCTGCTCGGCGCTGCGCCCGTGGAGGCCGAAGACGTCGCGGTCGCCCTTGACGACCTTGACGGACTTGTCCGGCAGGACGCGGCCCAGGGCCTTGCCGCGCTCGGACACCAGAACGAGCCCGGTGTGGCAGGGCAGGTCGCGTGCCGCCTCGATGTCGGCGGTGCCGTCTCCTTCGAACAGTGCAGAGACTTCGTGGGCGGGGACCTCCAGTTCGGCCATGCCGGTCCACCCGTGCTCGATCGGGAGTTCGGCACGGTATTCGTCGGCCGTGAGCCCGATCGAGGACGCCTTGATCCGCATCGGCAGATCCTTGCTGACGAGGACGACGTCGGCGCCCTCGGCCCGCAGGTTGGAGGCGACAGTGAGGATTCGGGCGTCGTTGTCGCCGAGCCGGAACCCCGCCGGAAGGACGGACTGGTCGCTGTGGTTGAGCTCCACCCGCAGCGTGCCGCCCTCCTCGTTCACCGGGATGTCGGCGTCGAGGCCGCCGTTGTCGATCCGCAGGCCGTCCAGCCGGCGCAACGCCTCGCGGGCGAAATATCCCAGTTCGGGGTGGTGTCGCTTACTCTCCAGCTCGGTGATGACCACGATCGGCAGAACCACCGCGTGCTCGGCGAACCGGCCGATCGAGGCGGGATCGGCCAGCAGCACGCTCGTGTCCAGCACGTACGTGCGGCGCTCGCCTCCTCGCTCGGCTAGGTCGGGAGTGTCGTCGGCACTGAGGTGGATCGAGGAACTAGCCACTCGTTCTCCCCTTTGGGCGCGCCGCGGCGCCCTGGTCTCACGGGATACCAAGGACCGGGACCGGCCCCGCGAGGGCCGGGACCGGCCCTCGTCACCATGAGCTCCTCGACTGGCCAGGACCTCAAACGCTCGGGGCCTCCCGAGTAAGCGGATGGGCACCGCTCACTGGATTCGACGGTACCCGGCTCCGGCAATACAGCAAGGCCCCCGGGCCGCACTGCACATGAACACCCCGTTACGCCGCGACTCCTCCGTTCCGACAGCGGGGCGGTGCGGCCGGTCCGGCGCGGGGGCGGTTCAGGAGCCGAAACGCCGGTTGCGTGCACCATAGGCGCGAAGCGCCCGCAGGAAGTCCACCTTCCGGAAAGCCGGCCAGAAGACTTCGCAGAAGTAGAACTCCGCCTGCGCGCTCTGCCAGAGCATGAACCCGGAAAGCCGCTGCTCACCCGAGGTGCGGATGAGGAGATCGGGATCGGGCTGGCCACGCGTGTAGAGATGCTCGGCGATGTGGTCCAGATCGAGTCGCTCGGCGAGCTCCTCGATACCGGTGCCTTTGGCCGCCTCGGCGACGAGGAGCGACCGCACCGCATCAGCGATCTCACGCCTTCCTCCATACCCGACCGCGACATTCACAATCGGGCCGGAGTTTCCGGATGTGGCCGCCTGCGCCTCTTTCACCACCCGTGCGGTGGAGTCGGGCAGCAGGTCGAGGGCGCCCATGGGGTTGACGTTCCAGCCTTCGCGGCGAAGGCGGGTCACCGTGTCCTCGATGATCTTCAGCAGCGGTTCGAGCTCCTCGCGCTTGCGCGTGAGGTTGTCGGTGGACAGCAGCCACAACGTGACCACCTGCACACCGACTTCGTCGCACCAGCCGAGCAGGTCGAAGATCTTCTCGGCTCCGGCCTGGTGGCCCGCCTCGACGCTGGAGAGTCCGCTGATCCGGGCCCACCTGCGGTTGCCGTCCAGAATGACGCCGACGTGGCGGGGGATCTCGAAGCTGCCGAGCGACCGCTCCAGCCGGCGCTCGTACAGCCAGTACAAGGGGTTACGAAGCCCCATGGGACGCTACCTTTCGCCGCGTTCGGGGGGACAGGCGCCGACGCACCCGTCCGGTTCGCCGCGCCCCGGCGCGGCGACCGCGAGCATGCGTGCCACCAGGTCCAGCGTAGAGCGATTCGCCCGGTTCGCGTTACTGCAGTGACGCGCGTACGTGCTTGCGGCCCTCGTGGATACGGGACTTCACCGTGCCCAGGGCGAGGCCGAGCTCGGAGGCGATCTCCTTGTAGTCCATCTGGCACAGATCGCGCAGTACCAGCGGGGCGACCAGATTGGGCCGGTCGCGTTCGAGCTGGTCGAGCGCTTCCAGCAGGTCGATCCGCGAACCGGCGATCACGCTCGTGGTGCGGGGGTCGCGCTGGTTCGGAATCCGGTCGGACTCCGTGGGCATCTCCGCAGCGCGCCGCTTCATCGACCGGTAGGTCTGCCGCGCCGAATTCGACACCACCGTATAGAGCCATGTGGTGAAGAGCGAGTCGCCCTTGAACCCGCCGATGTTGCGCGCGACGCGCAGCAGCGCGTCCTGGCAGGCCTCCTCGGCGTCCTGGCGGTACGGCAGGAACCGCGCGCACCGCCGCAGCACCTCCGGCTGGACCCTGCGCAGCAGATCGTCCAGCGCCGCGGAGTCGCCGTCGCGCGCCTTCCGGGCCAGCTCCTCAAGGGAGTCGTCGACCTTGGCGGCCGACCGCCGGGATCCGGGGCCTTTGTCACTGTTGTCCACGACTGCCAGCTCCCTGCGCTACCGTTCGCCGTCTACCTGTGTTACACGTCCATCCCCCATCATGAGGTTCACATCCGTATTGGACGCGTAGGAATCCCCGACGGCTCCGCAGCCGCCAGGCCCCCGCGCTGCGCACGCGATTACCCACGTTTGACCCCCGCGGCACTGGTAAGGCAGTTCCTGTGGCACAACCGGACACTTTCGGCCGATACCGCGTCATCCGGCATCTCGGCTCGGGCTCGTTCGCGACCGTATGGCTCGCGCACGACGACCAGCTCGACACCCCCGTGGCCGTCAAGGTCCTCGCCGAGAACTGGGCGCACCAGCTCGACGTCCACCACCGCTTCATGGCCGAGGCCCGGATCCTGCGCCAAGCCGACTCCGCGTGGCTGGTGCGGGTGCACGACATCGGGACGCTCTCCGACGAGCGCCCCTACTTCGTCATGCCCTACGCCGACCAGGGCAGCGTCGCCGACCTCATCGCCAAAGGCCCTCTCCCCTTGGACGAGGCCCTGCGGCTGCTGACCGAAATCGGCCAAGGCGTCACCGTCCTCCACCGTCACGGCACCATCCACCGCGACATCAAGCCCTCCAACGTACTCCTGCAATCGTCCCCCGTCGGCCAACGGGTCCTGGTGGCCGACCTCGGCTTCGCCAAGAGCATCGACGGCGCGTCCGGGTTCACCGCGGCCGCGGGCACCCCCGGCTACATGTCGCCCGAGCAGCACGGGCCCGGCGGCGATCTGGACGTGCGCGCCGACGTCTACTCGCTGGGCGCGGTCGCCTACGAGCTGATCACCGGCCACCGCCCGCCGCAGCCGCCCGTTCGGTTGCCGCCGCGGCGGCTGCGCCCGGGGGTGCCGGCGGCACTCGACGAGCTGATCATGTCCGCTCTGGCCGAGGACCGCACCGCCCGGCCGTCCGACGCCAAGGCCTTCACCGACCGTATCCGGGCCATCCGTATGGTGCCCGACCTGCGTTCGGAACTTCCGTGGTGGGTGCGCTACCGCTCCGTGTGGCGGCGGGCCGCGGCCGCGGCCGCCGCGCTGGTGCTGGTGCTGGCCGGTACCACCGGTGCCGCGGCATCGCCGCCGGTCGGGGCGCTCACCGAAGTGCGCTACGCCGGCGACGAACTGCGCCTGGCGGTGCCCCAGACCTGGGCCCGCCAGTTCCACAACGGACGCGCCGTACCCAGCGCCGTGGAGTCCGACCGCACCTCAGGGGTCCTGGTGGCGACCGACCTCGAAGCATGGGACGAACCCCGGGCCGCCGTGGCCGGCGTGTTCGCGGCGCTGCTTCCGGGCACCGGTCACGACCTCGACTCCCTGCTCGACGGAGCGCCCTGCCCGAGCCCGGTGGAACAGCGGACGTTCGCCGGGCCGGACTGGTCGGGCCAGATCCGCCAGTGGCCGTCGTGCCCCGGCCGGCCGGGCGCTGTCACCGTGGCGTCGCTGGCCGGCGCGCACGGCGAGAAGACGCTGTACCTGGAGGTCCGCCAGACCGGACGGCGCCTGGACACGGTCGACCGCATCATCGCCGCCACCCGGTTGACGCACTGACCCGCCCGCCGCCCCGGGTCCGCAGGCGGACACGCGGCGGCGGGCCCGGCGTCATGCCCTGGCCAGGACGATCTGCTCGCGCAGCGCGTCGGCATCGGTCACCGGGAGCCGGCAGGTGAAGCCCTGGCAGACGTAGGCCGCCGGAGCGCCGCCGATCAGCCCGCGGCCCTCCAGCAGCGGCACCTGCTCCGCACCGGATCCGTCGCCGGGACCGCGGGTGACCGCGCTGCCCGCAGGCGCCTCCACCAGCGCGGTGCGCAGCAGCTCCGCGGTCGCCGGGGAGTCTCCGGGCCCGACCACCGCGATCTCCAGCGGACCCGACAGCAGCGTCTCGGCGACCGACAGCCCCCAGCCCGCCGCACGCGGCGCCTTGCGCGCCAGCGGAGCGGCCACGGCCAGTGCGCCGTCGGCGGCCTGGCGGTGGCGGGCCGACCCGGTCAGTGCGGAATACGACAGCAGCGCGCCCGCCGCGGCGAACCGGCCCGAGGGCGTCGACGCGTCGGTGGGGTCCTGCGGGCGGTTGAACAGGGCCTCGCTGTCGTCGGCGGTGTCGTAGAAGCCGCCTTCGTCGTCGCCGAAGTGCTCCAGAACAGTGTCGAGCAGCCGGCCGGCCAGTTCCACCCGCTCGGGTTCACCGGTGACCGCGTGCAGCGCGAGCAGGCCTTCGGCGGTGTCGGCGTAGTCCTCCAGCACGCCCGCGCTCGCCCCGGCCTTGCCGTCGCGCGAGGTGCGCACCAGCCGGCCGCCGGCGACGTGCACGCGCGCGATCAGGTCGGCCGCCTCCCGGGCGCGCTCCACCAGGTCGGGCCGGTCGAACAGCGCTCCGGCCTCGGCCAGCCCGGCGATCGCCAGCCCGTTCCAGGCGGCCACGATCTTGTCGTCGCGGTCGGGCCGCACCCGCTTGGCGCGCGCGTCCAGCAGCGCGGCGCGCACCCGCTCGTAGCGGTCGGGATCGGCGGAGTCCGCGCGCAACTGCAGCACGGAGTACCCGTGCTCGAACGTGCCCTCCTCGGTGACGCCGAACAGGTCGGCGGCCCAGGCGCCGTCCTCATCGCCGAGGGCGTTGCGCAGCTCGGCGGGCGTCCACACGTAGTAGCGCCCTTCCTCGCCCTCGGTGTCGGCGTCCAGCGCCGAAGCGAAGCCGCCCTCAGCGGTGCGCAGGTCGGCGACCATCCAGTCGGCGGTCTCCAGCGCCACCCGGCGCGCCAGCGCGTCGCCGGTCGTGCGCCACAGGCGGGTGTAGGCCCGCAGCAGCAGCGCGTTGTCGTAGAGCATCTTCTCGAAGTGGGGCACGACCCAGCCGGCGTCGACGGAGTAGCGGGCGAACCCGCCGCCGAGCTGGTCGTACATGCCGCCGCGGGCCATCGCCTCGGCGGTGTGCTCGGCCATGGCGCGGCTGCGCTCGGCGCCGGTGCGCGCGTGGTGGGCCAGCAGGAACGACAGCACCATGGACGGCGGGAACTTGGGGGCGCCGCTGAAACCGCCGTTGGCGTCGTCGTAGTCGCGGGCGAGCGCCTCGACCGCTTCGTCGAGTACCTCGGGACCGGGGGCGTCGCCGCGGCCCACCGAGCGGGGGCCGCTCAGCGCCTCGACGACGCGCCGCCCCTGCTCCACCACGCCTTCGTGCTCGTCCGACCACGCGCGCTGCACGCCCATGAGCAGGCGCTGGAACTGCTCCCGGGGGAAGTAGGTGCCGCAGTAGAAGGGGGCGCCGTCGGGCGTGAGGAACACGGTCATCGGCCAGCCGCCCTGGCCGGTCATGGCCTGGGTCGCCTCCATGTGGACCGCGTCGACATCGGGGCGCTCCTCGCGGTCGACCTTGATGTTGACGAACCCGGCGTTCATCATCTGCGCGGTGGTGGGGTCTTCGAAGGATTCGTGGGCCATGACGTGGCACCAGTGGCAGGCGGAGTACCCCACGGAGAGCAGGATGGGCACCTGTCGGCGCCGGGCCTCGGCGAACGCCTCTTCACCCCAGGGGTGCCAGTCGACGGGGTTGCCCGCGTGCTGGAGCAGGTAGGGACTTGTCGCTTCGGCGAGACGGTTCGGCATACCCCCACTCTGCCCACGCATCCGCCGCGGACGCCACCGCGGAAGCGGCGCGGCGGTGCCGGCGCCGCCTCCCGGGTTCTGCTTGGATGGCGTCATGGCGGAGACTGGGCGCGAGCGGCTGTGGGAGTCCGTCCACGCGGAGCGCGCGAGACTGGCCGACGACCTCTCCGGTCTGCGCGCTGAGCAATGGGCCGCGCCGTCGCTGTGCGGGCGATGGACCGTGGAAGAGGTCGTGGCCCACCTGACGGCGACCGCGAGCGTGGGCAGGCTGCGCTGGCTGCGCAGCATCGCCGGCGCGCGGTTCGACCCCGACGTGCACAATCGCCGACGGCTGGAGGAGTACCGGGGTGCCACGCCCGCCGATACGCTCGACCGCTTCCGCGATGTGATCCGCAGCACGGTGGCACCCACGCGCGACACGGCTGCGTGGCTGGGCGAGGTCGTGGTCCACGGCCAGGACATCCGGCACCCGCTGGGCTTGGAGACGACCCCGGAGAGCGACGCGGTGACCGAGGTCGCACGGTTCTTCGCCGTGCGCGATTTCACCGTCGACAGCCGCAAAGCGGCCGCAGGGCTGCGTCTGGAGGCCGACGACGGCCCGTTCGCCGTCGGCTCCGGTCCCGTGGTGCGCGGCGGCACGCTGGCGCTGACCATGGCGATGGCCGGGCGCTCCGCCTACTGCGACGACCTCACCGGCGACGGAGTCGCGACCCTGCGGTCGCGTTGCCCGACCGGCTGAGCGCCGCCCCAGCCCTCGCCGCAGGGCGGTCGGCGGAGGCGGCGCAGACGCCTACGACGACGGGGAGGCGGTGCCCGTCGTGTCGGCGGCGGAGTCGGAGCCCTCGTCGGCGGCCTCCGCGGAGTCGGAATCCGCGCGGGCGTCGCCGGTGTCGTCGCGCTCGACCTGGATGCCGTCGAGGCGCTCGCGCATGGACTTCATCAGGAAGTACAGCGCGACGCCGATGGAGGCGATGGCGATGAACCCGAGCACGCCGGGCGTGACGGTCTCGGCGGCGGGTCCCTCGCCGGCGAGCGTAAGAAGGGCGTTCATGCCGCTCATACTCGCACCGTCTCGCGCACGCCCACGAAGAGGTCGTCCTCGGGGACGTCGGTGTCCACCAGCGAGCGCGCGAGGTGGTAATCCTCATACGGCCAGGCCTCGCGCTGGACGTCCATCGGCACCGCGAACCAGAAGCCGTTGGGGTCGATCTGGGTGGCGTGGGCGATCAGCGCCCGGTCGCGGGTCTCGAAGAACTCGTCGCACTCGACCTGGGTGGTGATGTCCCACTCGGGGAATTCGCGCTTGCGCATCCGCTCCAGCCACTCGGTGAGGGGGTTCTCCAGGCCGCGCGCGTCGAGGAGTTCGGCCACCCGCTCGAACCGCGCCCGGGGGAAGGACACGTGGTAGTAGAGCTTGAGCGGCTGCCACGGGTCGCCGGTACCGGGGTAGCGCTCGGGGTCGCCCGCGGCGTCGAAGGCCTCGACCGACACCTTGTTGGTCATGATGTGGTCGGGGTGGGGGTATCCGCCCTGCTCGTCGTAGGTGGTGACCACGTGCGGGCGGAACGACCGCATCGAGCGCACGAGCGGCTCGGCGGCGGTCTCCAGCGGCTGCACAGCGAAGCAGCCGTCGGGCAGCGGCGGAGGCGGGTCGCCTTCGGGAAGGCCGGAGTCGACGAAACCGGAGAACTCCTGGTGGACGCCGAGGATCTCGCGGGCCTCGGCCATCTCCTTCCGGCGCACCTCGGCGATGTCGTCGCGGATTTCGGGGCGGTCCATCGCCGGGTTCAGGATGGATCCGGCCTCACCGCCGGTCAGCGTGACGACGAGCACTTCGGCGCCCTCGTGCACATAGCGGGCCATGCTGGCCGCGCCTTTGCTGGACTCGTCATCGGGATGGGCATGAACGGCCATCAGCCGCAAACGCTCGGACAACGGAACGGTCCCCTTGGGTAGTCGCGTGAGACGAATGTACGGGCGGGAAAGGCGTCCGCCCGCGGGATCGTCCCGCGCCGCCGGCCTTGCGGACCCGCAAGGCAGGGGTGGGACGGGGGCGACCCGGGACGGGGCTATCTTAGACAACGTAGACCCCACGTTCGGAGATTCCCGTATGCCCGACCGCCCTGCCGGCTCCGCCGGCGAGCCCGAGCCCGCGTCCGGCGCCGAAGAGTCCGCCGCCTCGTGGACGCGGCGCCGTCTGGGCAACACGCCTGTCTTCTTCGTGGTGGGGCTGCTCGCGGCCGTGGTCTTCACCATCGGGTGGGGATACGCCCTAATGAGCTACGGCGGATCCGCCGGGGCCTCGGTCCAGGTGGTGGCCTGGCAGACCGAGCCCGCCGAGGCCAGTGTGAGTTTCCAGGTCAACAGCGACGGCCCGGCGGAATGCGTGATCACCGCGCGCGACGACAAGCACGTGGTAGTGGGACAGAAAAGCGTCGACGTCGAGTCGGGAATCCGCGATGTCACCGCGACTGTTGACACGATTCGTGAGGCTTCCGCGGTAGAAGTGGGCTCGTGCAGGGAACAGAGTCCCACAAGGTAGTCGGGGCGCGCCGCCCTACGGCTACCCGCCGCCTCCGACCACGCCGCTCCTCCAGCCACGCCGCGCGGACCAGCGTTTATCACCCTGTCGTCCGAATGGCGCGGTGATAATCTCGTAAGTTCATCTACGGCCGATACGGCCGCAGTCACTAGTAGCACCAAGGGAGTTCCCGTGACCGAGACCCGCGATGACAACGTCACCTGGCTGACGCAGGAGGCGTATGACCGGCTCAACACGGAGCTGGAGCACCTGACGGGCACTGGTCGTATCGAGATCGCCGACAAGATCGAAGCCGCTCGCGAAGAGGGCGACCTCAAGGAGAACGGCGGCTACCACGCCGCCAAGGAAGAGCAGGGCAAGATCGAGGCCCGCATCATCCAGCTCCAGGAGATCCTCCGCAACGCGCGCGTCGGCGGTGCGCCCCAGAAGGCCGGCACCGTGGCTCCCGGCATGACGGTCACCATCAAGTTCGAAGGCGACGACGAAGAGGTCACCTTCCTCCTCGCCTCCCGGGAGGAGAGCGGCGCGCCGATCGACGTGTACTCGCCGAAGTCGCCGCTGGGCAGCGCCATCAACGGCCAGAAGATCGGCGAATCCGTCTCGTACACGCTGCCCAACGGCCGCAGCGCCTCCGTCGAGATCATCGACGCCGTCCCCTACGGCTCCGAGTCCCCCTGACGGATCACCTGAGCGCGCGAAACGCACGAGTAGGGGCGGCCCCGGCCGGCCGCCCCTCGGCCGCGTCGGGGGCGACCGGACGTGCGCGGATCCGCGCCGTGCTGCGTCCGTGATCCGCCGCTCCGGCGCGCGGGCCGGGCCCGGCGAGGGCCGGGCGTCCGACGCCGCAGCCCGGTGGTCGACCAGCCGCCTGCGGTGGCACTATGTGCCGGTGGCCTCTTCCCCGTATTCCTGGAACAGCGTTCCGCACGGGCCGCACGGCCCTCCGGCGGGGCCCTACGGCCCGCACGGCCCGTACGGCGCTCCCGCCCACTACGGTCCTGCGCCGCAGGGCGGCCGACAGCGGCCGGCGGCCTCGTTCGGCCGGCGCTTCACCGCGCGCGTCGTCGACTACACGGTGATCAGCGTGGTCGTCGTCGTGGCGTTCGTCCTGATCTCGGCGCTGGCCGAGGTCTCCACCGGTCGGCAGGACATCGCCGACCCCTATTTCGAAGCGTGGGCCTTCCTGTTCGTGTTCGGCGCCGGACCCGTCGTATTCCTGCACGACTGGCTGTGCAACGCCGCCGGCGGCCGCACGCTGGGCAAGGCGACGCTGGGTATCCGGGTCGTCCGCGCCGACGGCGGGCCCCTGCGCCAGGGGCAGTCGGCGGGCCGCGCGGCCGTGTTCGGGCTCCCGCAGACCCTGCCGTGCCTGGGCCACCTGTTCACGGTGATCGACTGCCTGGCCGGACTGGCCGACTCCGAGCACGCGCGGTCCGTGCACGATCGCGCCGGCGGAACGGTCGTCGTCCGCGGCTGACCGGCCGGTCACCCCGCCCGGTACCGGGTGCCGGAGGCCGAACCCCCGGGCACCCGGCGGCGCCGCCGTCAGCCGGCATCGGCGTCCGGGCAGGCCGGTGCGCCGTCGCCGCCGCGGACGTGGGCGGCGGGGACGTGGTCGCGCTCGGAGATCCGGAACCACATGCCACTGCGCCCCTGCGGCCCGGTGGCCTCCGTTCCCTGCACGTGGCAGACCACGTCGACCGATGCCCCCGCTGAGGCGAGTCCGCGCTCGGGGTAGGAGGTGCCCGGACCCGACCGCACCGGCACCGTCTCCCGGACGGCGGTACCCGAGATCTCCCCGCGGTGGGCGTACTCGGCGGTCCACAGGTAGTCGACGTCGACCCAGGCGTTGGTGGGCAGCTCCAGCCCTTCGCGGAACGTGCCGTCGGCGAGGTCGATCCCGGCGGGGTTGCGTACGCGCCGGCCGAAGCCGTCGAGGCCGCCGTTGTAGCCGTCCTGCTTCGCGGCCTGGGCCTGCGGCAGGCCGCGCGGGAGATCCGTCCAGTCCTGGCGGTCGGGGTTCCAGTAGTCGTCGGTGATGTTCCACGGGCCCACGTCCCAGACCGGCGCGTAGGCGCAGCGGCCGCCGTCCCCGCCGTCGGGTTCGGTACACACCCGCACCGTGTAGTCCCCGGCGCCGCGCTCCGACAGGCCGCGGCGCGACGGCAGGGCGACGAAATGCTCGCTCTCGCCGATGCGGTGCCCGTTGGCGGTCAGCTGGCCGACCTGGCCGATACGCGTCGCGAACACCCGCGCGGAGTAGGGGCGGGGCCGCTCCGGCAGCGCGTGTTCGGCGTCCTGACCGTCGCCGCCCTCGTCCTGGTCGGCGTCGCCGGAGGTCCCGGAACCGGCGTCCTCCCCCGGTTCCTCGTCCGCCCCGCCGCCGTCGGCGCCGCCCTCGTCGTCCTGCTCTTCGGCGGCGCCGTCACCGGAGCCGCCCCCGCCGGGCGCCTCGTCCGGCCCGTCCTCGTCCGACGCGCCCGACGCGGACCCGCCGCCTTCCGCCCCCTCCCCCTCCGGCTCTCCGCCGGCGGCGTCCGCGTCGTCGGCCCCCACCGGACGCAGCCGCACGTCGGAGACCACGGCCGAGGGATCCGGGCGCTGCTCGGAACCGGCGGAACCGTCCCGCTGCGCGCCGCTGACCGCAAGGCGCACCTGCAGCCGCGCCACGGGGCCGGGCAGCCCGATTCGGCCGAGCGCCTGCCCCTCGGTTTCCCCTTCCGCCTGCTCCCCGCCCTCGTCCCGGGTGATCTCGGGCCGTCGCGTGCGCCACTCGGTCCACATGCCGTCGACGCGTACACCGCGCGCCTCGACGACCATCCCTTCAGCGGTGCCGGCGAGGTCCACCCACACGTCGACGGCGTGCGCGGACTCCTCCAGGGCGTAGGCGGGGAAGGTGGCCGAGGTGCCCGGGGGCCCGGTGGTGCGCTGGGCGGAAGCGGGCGCCTCCGGCACGGGCAGCCGGAGGTCGCCGTCGCCGGTCAGCTCGGCGCCGACCCGGTCGGCGGCCGACGGATCCCGCTCGATCCACCCCGTGCCCGGCGGCCCGGCGGGCGCCTCCGCCGCCGCGGGATGCGCATGCCCCAGAGCCAGCGGCGGAACGGACAGCAGAACACCCGACACTGCGGCACACGCGGCCTGTCCCCAGGAAACCGACATCTTGCCCCCTCACTGAGTCACTCTCAGTAAGAGGGAAAACACGAAAAGCGGCAATCGCGACGCGCCGGGCGCACCGGAACAGGGCAGGATGAAGATCCCCCGATCGGGACGGGTGCGCCGGGCGCACCGGGCCGCGTCAGTTCTCGAAAGCCAGCAGGCAGGCGGTCAGGCTGTGCACATGGTTGCGCCCCGCGACCGGGCCGATCTCGCCGGCGGCGAAGAAACCGCCCACGCTCTGGACACCGAGGTTCTGCTGCACCGCCCGGACGTCGTGGTCGGAGGTCGAGAACATCGCCGTACCGCGGCTGTTGCACGAGAACAGCAGCGCGGCCGAGCTGCGCCCGCCGGTCTCCTCGTCGAACACCTGCAAGCGGTCGACCAGATCGGCGGTGGCGCTGTCGTAGTCGCGGACCTGGAAACGCACCGTCTGCCCGACCTCGACCATGTCGCCGATGGTGAGCGAGCCCTCCTCCGGGTCGGCGCCCACCACCGACCGCACCAGGAAGTCGCCGTGCTCATGGCTGTCGGCGTACTCGTCCATGGCGATACCGATGTGCAGGCCGTTGGCCGCCAGCTCCTGCTCTTCCGGCGGAAGCGAGTTGACCAGGTTCTCCAGCCGCTCGTAGGCGGAATCCCCGGCCAGCTCCAGGATGACGTTGCCCTCGGCCTTCGTGACGACCATGGCGCGGCCGACCGGTCGGCACCCCTGGCTGACCATGGTGCCAACGACACCGGCGCCGCCCAGCATCAGCCCGACCGCGCCCGCGTCGACGACCTCGCCGCCGCAGAACAGCCGCACCGAATCCTGGCCGCGCATGCCGTCGGCGAGCCCGCCCACGATCGGCAGCCCGCTCAACGCGTCGGTCGAGCGCTCCACGAACGACTGCGCCGGGAACTCGTAGGGGTTGACCAGCAGAAGCGCGGCGCGGTCGTGGGAGTCGGGCTCGTGCATGCCCACGACGGCCAAGTGGTCGCCCTCGGGGATGACGTCGAGCCGGAAGGGCGCCAGCGTCACATCGGGCAACTGCGCCGCCCACACGCTCACCCCGCCCTGCTCCTCCATGCCCCGGCCGGCCCCGACCACACCCGTGGCGCTGCATCCGAGGGTGACCGCGTCGCCGGCCAGCTCCATGACACGCCGACCCGCCAGGGTCACCTCGTCGGGGTCGGCGCCGCACACGAAGAAGCAGACGAGGTCGGCAGGGGCGTCGAGCGAACGCGTCGCCTCCAGCACCGCCCGCTCGGCGGCGCTCACAAGGTCGGCGCCCGTCGCCAACGCGTCACCGAACCTGGCCATCGACCGCCACCTCGCTCATCGGACCCGACGTCTCCAACCGGACCATACTCCCAGCCACACGCGGTCAAACCCGTTCGGCGCCCGGCGTATTTCACCACATCCGGCCGCAGAGCCGACCGAGCCGCACGGCAGGGCCCGGACCACTGGCGGAATCGGCACGCGCGCATAGACTCGGCACCGTGTCTGCCTCGACCAACGGCCACACCGCCCCTACCACGCTCGGCGCCCTGCGGGCTTCCGGGCACGTGCACCGCCCGGTCAAGCACGAGGTGCGCGACAACCTCCTGGCGCGCATGCGGGCCGGACGGGAACGCTTCCCCGGCATCGTGGGCTTCGGCGCCACGGTGCTGCCGCAGGTGGAGCGCGCCCTGCTCGCCGGCCACGACCTGGTCCTGCTGGGCGAGCGCGGCCAGGGAAAGACCCGGCTGATCCGCACCCTGCCCCTGCTGCTGGACGAATGGACGCCGGTCGTGCCGGGCTGCCCCGTCAACGACCATCCCTACGAACCGGTGTGCTCACGGTGCCGGACACTGGCCGCCGAGGCCGGCGACGACCTGCCGGTGGCGTGGTGGCACCGCGACGGCCGCTACGGCGAGAAGCTGGCCACTCCCGACACCGCCGTGGGCGACCTCGTCGGCGACGTCGACCCGGTCAAGCTCGCCGAGGGCCGCAGCCTCGGCGACCCCGAGACCGTGCACTACGGGCTCGTCCCGCGCACCAACCGCGGGCTTTTCTGCATCAACGAGCTGCCCGATCTGGCCGCGCGCATCCAGGTGGCGCTGCTGAACGTGCTGGAGGAGCGCGACATCCAGATCCGCGGGTACGCACTGCGCCTGCCGCTGGACGTGCTGCTGGTCGCCAGCGCCAACCCCGAGGACTACACGAACCGGGGCCGCATCATCACTCCGCTCAAGGACCGGTTCGGCGCCGAGATCCGCACCCACTACCCGCACGAGCTGGACGACGAGGTCGGCTTGGTGCACCAGGAGGCCGACCTCGTCTCCGACGTCGTCGTGCCCCGGCACCTGGTCGAGACCGTGGCGCGGTTCACCCGCCTGGTGCGCGCGTCCTCGTCGGTGGACGACCGCTCGGGCGTCTCGGCGCGCTTCGCGGTCGCCGGCGTCGAGACCGTCGCCGCTTCGGCGCAGCGGCGCGGCGCGCTCACCGGCGAAGACCGCCCGGTCGCCCGCGTCTGCGACCTCGCGCCGATCGTCGACACGCTGCAGGGCAAGGTCGAGTTCGAAGTCGGCGAGGAGGGCCGCGAACGCGAGGTGCTGGCGCACCTGCTGCGCCGGGCCACCGCCGAGTCGTTCCGCCGGACGCTGGGCGGCGCCGACCTGACGGCGCTCACCGACCTGTTCGCCGACGGCGGCACGGTGGAGTCCGGGGAGCTGGTCAGCGGCGCCGCGCTGCTGCGCGGCCTGGGCCCGCTGCCCGGCCTGGCCGAGTTGATCGCCCGCCTGTCCCCCGACGAGGACACCGGCGAGACCCCTGGCTTCGCCGCCGCGGCCGTGGAGTTCGCGCTGGAAGGGCTGTACCTGAACCGGCGGCTGTCCAAAGACACCGTGGACGACCGCACCGTCTACCGGACCTGACCCGGACACACCGCCGCACCTCCGCCGGAGTAGGGGAGACCGACCGTGAACCGCTTCCGCTACGGCGAATACGACGACGGACCCGACCCCCTGGCCCCGCCGTACGACGTGCGTTCCGCGGTCGACGAGATGGGCCGCGACGTCATGGCCGGCACCGACCCGAAGCGGGCGCTGCGCGACCTGCTGCGGCGCGGCACCCAGAGCGCGCGCGGACTCGACGACCTGCTGGGCGAGGTCCGGCGGCGCCGTGAGCAGCTCCGCTCGCGCGGGCGCCTGGACGGAACGCTGGAGCAGGCGCGCGCCCTGCTGGACCGCGCCCTGGGCCAGGAGCGCGCCGAACTGTTCCCCGATCCCTCCGACGAAGCGCGGATCCGCGAGGCCGAACTGGATTCCCTTCCCGACGACACCTCGTCGGCGGTGCGGCGGCTGTCGGACTACCGGTGGCGCTCGCAGGCGGCCGCGGACAGCTTCGCGGAGCTGCGCGACCTGCTGCGCCGCGAAGTGCTCGACACCCGCTTCCAGGGGATGAAGGAGGCGCTGGCCGACAGTACGCCCGACGACATGCGGCGGGTACGGGAGATGGTCGACGCCCTCAACGACATGCTGGACGCCGACGAGCGCGGCGAGCACACCCAGGCCGGCTTCGACCGCTTCATGGACTCCTACGGCGACATGTTCCCGGAAGAGCCCCGGCCGCGGAACCTGGAGGAACTCGTCGACTCCCTGGCGCGGCGCGCCGCCGCGGCCCGGCGCATGATGGACTCGCTGACGCCTGAGCAGCGGTCGCAGCTGCAGGGGCTGATGGACGAGGCCGACGCGCAGTCGGGAATGAGCCGGGCTTTGGACCGGCTCTCCGGCGCGTTGCGCGCCCGCCGCCCCGACCTCGGCTGGAGCGGCGGCGAACGGATGGAAGGCGAGCAGGGGCTCGGCATGGGCGACGCCACCACCGCGTTGCAGGAGCTGGCCGACCTCGCCGATCTCGACACCTCGCTGAACCAGCACTACGCCGGGGCCGGGGTGGACGACGTCGACGAGGACGCGGTGCGGCGGGCACTGGGCCGCCGGGCGGTCGACGACCTGGAGCGGCTGCGCGCGGTCGAGCGCGAACTGCGCGAGCAGGGCTATGTCGAGGGGGCGCGCAACCGGCTGCGGCTGACGCCCAAGGCGGTGCGCCGGCTCGGCGAGACCGCGCTGCGCGAGGTGTTCGCCGACCCCGCGAACAGTCCCCGCCCCGGCGGGCACTCCGACGACGCCGCCGGGCACTCCGGCGAAGCGACCGGGGCCACGCGCCCGTGGGTGTTCGGCGACGAGGAGCCGCTGGATGTGGTGCGCACCCTGCAGAACGCGATCGCCCGGAGCGGCGCCGAACCCGGGGGCCGGGTCCGGATGCGGCCCGACGACTTCGAGGTCGCCGAGACCGAGCGCCGCGACGCGGCCGCGGTGTGCCTGCTGGTCGACCTGTCCTACTCGATGGCGCTGCGCGACCTGTGGGGCACCGCGAAGCAGACCGCGATGGCGCTGCACGCACTGGTGACCACCCGGTTCCCGCAGGATGCCGTGCAGATCGTCGGGTTCAGCGACTACGCGCGCGAGTTGCCGCCCGAAGGGCTGGCCGAGCTGAGCTGGGAGCCGGTGCAGGGCACCAACCTCCAGCACGCCCTACTGCTGGCGGGGCGGCACCTGGACCGCCACGCCGACTTCGAGCCGATCGTGCTGGTGGTGACCGACGGCGAACCCACCGCGCACCTGCGCCGCGACGGCTCGGCGGATTTCGCCTGGCCGCCGTCGTCGGAGACCACCGCGGCGACGTTGGCCGAGGTCGACCGCATGACCCGCCGCGGCGCCGGCCTCAACGTGTTCCTCCTGGCCGACGACCCGCGCCTGGAGCGGTTCGTGGACGAGGTGGCACGCCGCAACGGCGGCCGCGTCGTCCGCCCCGACACCGACCGCCTCGGCGGCTACGTGGTCCGCGACTTCCTCACCCGCCGGCGCCGCGCGGCGTGAGGCCGCGCGGCGCCGGCGGGTCATTCCCCGGTCGCCTCGGGGGCGGGCGCGCCGGTCTCGAAGCACAGCACCATCCCGGATCCCACCGGTGTCACCGTGTCGGTCACCCGCAGCACGCGCCGGTGGGACCACGCGGTGCGCAGGGTGCGCACCGCGGGCGTTCCGGCCTCGACGCCCAGCGCTGCCGCGTCGTCGGCGGAGGCGGCGTGGGCCGCGACCTCGTCGCGGTAGCCGGTCTGGGGGTGGCCGTTCGCGGCGAGCACGTGGATGGTGCCGACGGCGATGTCGTCAGGGCCTTCCAGCTCCGTGCCGGACGCCAGGTCGCCGGGGTAGTAGGAGGTTTCGAGCGCGACGGTGCGCCCGTCGACGGCACGCACGGCCCGCCTGACGAGTGCGGCGGAGGTGCCCAGCCGGGAAGCGACGGAGGGCGGCGCCTGGTCCGTCCGCTCGACCTGGAGTTCCTTACTCGGCCGCCGACCGGAGTCCACGACGAACCGGTCGAAGGCGTCGTGCCCGCCGGCGGCGTCGCGGACCCGCTCCCGGCTGGCCGGATAATGGAAACCGGGGGATTCCTCTTTCACCGATACACCTCTCCCGAAAGGGTCGCAATCGCCTGGAGGTATACCCCCTTCCGGTAGGGCATGACCGACCTTTGCCCGCACTGTTGCCTTACCGGTGCCCGGGCGCTGGTCGTCGGGCCCGGGCGGCCGGATGCGGTCATCACTGCGCGGACCTGAGGCGCCGGCTGTGCGGTTAGCGGTCGGTGTTCGTGCCTCCCCTCGTTCGCGGAACCGGGCGGACCGGGCCGGGCGGCCTGCCGGTCAGCGGTCGTAGACGTTGACGTCGGTGGCTGTGTGCAGCAGATCCGGCTCGATCGCCCCCTCGGCGTAGAGCAGTTGGTGGCGGTCGGCCGGCAGGTAGGTCCGGGTGAACCGGATCGGTGTCGTGTCGGAGTAGGCCACCCGTTCGTGGACGAGCAGCGGAACGCCGGGGCCGAGCGCGAACCGGGAGGACTCCTTGAGCGAGGGCATCTTGGCGCCGATGACGTCCCATGAGCCGGTCTGCGGATAGCCGAGTTCGGCCAGCAGCTTTTTGGTCCCCTCGGGGACGTTGGCCGGGCGGTCCAGGTCGGTGCCCTCGGCGATGAAGTCGGGGTAGTAGGACTCCTGGCGCTCCCACAGCCGCGTGCCGACGTAGCGGTCGCAGCGGCGGATGACGGCGAAGCCCCGGTCCTCGGCGGGGTCGAGGTCCAGCAGGTGGGCGAGTGTCCCGGTGGCGGGTTCCCGTCCGACCTTCAGGTCCTCGCGCGGATCGACACCGTGCTCGCGGCGCATGCGGTCGAGGTAGTTGGCGTAGCGCTCGTCGTCGGAGTGGCCCTGCAGCGGCGATGCCAGGTGGACGGTGGGGCGGTAGTCGCGCACCCGGCTCCCGCTGCCCTGCTTGGTGTCGATGCGGCCGCGGCTGGCCAGCTCGTGCAGCGCCCGCCGGACGGTGTTGCGCGAGGTGCGGTAGGTCTCGATCAGCCGGTCCTCGGTGGGCAGGGGTTGGCCGGGGACATAGCGCCCCTGATCGATCTCCTCCATGAGCTCGTGCGCGATCTCGATGTGCCGGGGCTCCATGGACTGCCTCTCCCGCCGATCGACCGATTGGTGCCAATGAGTCTACCCAAAAGCCTTGACTCACCATCTGATGAAACGCATCGTTGTACTTGTAGGAATGAATCCAATGAAGCCGAACAGGAGACGAAGAAGTCTAAGCCAGAACGATTGACCGGTCAGTCCGCCGGATTGGGTTCATTCCTCTCCGGAGCCACCCGCCCGGAGGGCGCGGACGCTGGACGGGCGCCCGCGCAGGACGAGAGGAGGGGAAACATGTTGCCCCTGGCAATCGGGACGGTCGTACTGCTGCTGGTCGCCTTCTTCAGCGTGCTACTCGGGATGCTGGTCGCAGCGACCATCGGCATCAAGCGCAGCGACCGCGGGCACTACCGCGCCCTGCGCAACGGCCGCGGCGGCGGCCGCACCTTCACGGGCGCCGGCCGCACCCTCACCGGACTCCGCTTCGTGCGTAACCGCTCGGCCGCCGACGACGCGGACGGCTCCCAGGCGGAATCCGAGGGCGGAGACAGCGAAGAGGGCGGCTCCGCCCTCGGCCGACGGGACGCCCTGGTCTGACCTCCACGACAGCTGAACCCGCAGTCCGCTCCGGCGGAGCGCCGCGTGCCCGGCCGCCCCGGGCGCGCGGTCGCGTTCGCCCCGGCGCGCCACCGGCCCGCTCCGGTGGCGTCTGCGGTCCTCGTCGCAGAGGTGCGACCCGTGCGACACGCCCGGGCCAATCCACTCGCGGAACCGGTCGAACCCGTAGCTTTCCACCAACGAACCGCTGCGCGGATCACGGCGCAGCGGGGCCCGCACGCACCCGTTCCGCAGCACCTCAGTTAGATAGGACCGCGCCGTGACCGACAACGGCCTTCTGCCCGCCCCGTACTCCCCTGCGTGGGTCAGGCTCCCCCAGCCCTATGTCGACGCCGTCGCCCGGCGGCTGGCCGACGGCGGCGTCTCCGTACTCGACCATTGGAACGACCCGATGGACCCCCGCGACGCCACCGTCATCGTCCGCGCACCCGCGGGCGGCCGGCTGCGCTTCGTCTGGGACGAGGAGAGCGGCTGGCGCTACGGCCCCATGGACGCCGAGGGCTGGACCCCGCTGGAGGCCACCCGGTACCTGCCCGCAGGGCTGCTTCCGCCCCCCGCCGAGGTCGCCGCCGCCGTCGGCGGCGTGCTCGCCGGAACGTGCGCGGGCACCCCCGAGCACCCCCGGTTCCGGTCGTTCCGCGACTACGGCGACGGGCTCGACGCCCGGCTGGCCGCCTACGCGCCCGTCGGCGCGGTCTAGCGACCCGGCCGGCGGACCGCCGGTCTGCCGCTCGACGCCGCGTGCCCGAAACGTTCCGCGTACCGGGCGCGCGGCCGACCGCCCGCTCCGCCGCCTCCCGCCTACCGCTCCAGGGCGCCGGTCAGGTCGGCGACCAGGTCGTCGGCGGACTCGATGCCGACCGACAGGCGGACGAGGTCGGCCGGAACCTCCAGCGGCGAACCGGCCGCCGAGGCGTGGGTCATCCGCCCCGGGTGCTCGATGAGGGACTCGACACCGCCCAGCGACTCGCCCAGGGTGAACACCCGCGCGCGGTCGCACACCTTCAGCGCGGCGTCCTCGCCGCCGCGCACGCGGAAGGACACCATCCCGCCGAACGCCCGCATCTGCCGCTTCGCGACCCCGTGGCCGGCGTGGTCGGGCAGGCCCGGGTAGTAGACCTCGGTCACGCCCGGGTGGCGGCCCAGCTCGTCGACCACACGCTCGGCGTTGGCGCAGTGCCGGTCCATGCGCACACCCAGCGTCTTGATGCCGCGCAGGGTCAGCCACGCGTCGAAGGGGCCGGCGATCGCGCCCATCGTGTTCTGGTGGAAGGCCAACCGGTGGCCCAGGTCGGGGTCGGATACCACGAGCGCGCCGCCGACGACGTCGGAGTGGCCGCCCAGGTACTTGGTGGTGGAGTGCACGACCACGTCGGCGCCGAGCGTGAGCGGACGCTGCAGGTAGGGCGAGGCGAACGTGTTGTCGACGACGAGCAGTGCGCCGCCGTCGCGGGCCACCCCGGCCAGCGCTTCGATGTCGGTGATGGTCAGCAGCGGGTTGGTGGGCGTCTCCGCCCAGATCGCCACCGTCTCGGGGCGTACGGCGCGGCGCACGGCCTCGGTGTCCGACTGGGGCACCGCCTCCCACTCCACGCCCCAGCGCTCCAGCACCGTGGAGAACAGCCGGAACGTGCCGCCGTACGCGTCGGCGGGGATGATCACATGGTCGCCGGGCCCGGCGATCGTGCGCATCAGGGTGTCCTCGGCGGCCATGCCCGAGGCGAACGCCAGACCCCGGATGCCCGACTCCAGCGCCGCCAGGCATTCCTCCAGCGCACCGCGGGTGGGGTTGGCGGTGCGAGAGTACTCGTAGCCGCTGCGCAGACCGCCGACGCCGTCCTGGGCGTAGGTGCTCGTCTGGTAGATGGGGACCGCGACCGCGCCGGTTTCGGCGTCGGCCTCCTGCCCGGCGTGGATGGCCTGCGTGTCGAACCCGTCGAACGTCATGGGCAACACACTAGATCAGTCCCCCGGAGCGGCGCGGCCCGACGACGCCGTCGACCGCGCGATCGCCCGCGCGGGATCCGCCGGGGGCGCACGTCCGGCGGGGTCCGCGCGGTACACGAGCCGACGCGGTGCGACCGGCGCGCGCGACGCCCCCAGCGGCCGCGCTCGGCACCGGCTGCGGTCCCGCGGCCGGGCTCAGTCCCGCTCGCCGAGCAGCGCGTCGATGTAGCCGTCCCATAGCGGGCCGGGGTCGGCCGGGCGCACGGCGGCCCGCAGGCGCTCGGCCGCACCGGGCGCGTAGAACCGGCGCAGCGCGTCGGCGAGGTCGGCGGGATCGTCCGGGGCGCACAGCAGCCCGTCCTTCCCGTCGGCCACCGCATCGGCCAGCGCGCCCGCGCGCGTGGCGATCACCGGCAGCCCGTGCTCGTGGGCCAGGTGCACGTTCTGGGTGGCCGTCGCCGACCGGTAGGGCAGCACCAGCGCGTCGGCTCCGGCGAACAGAGCGGGCAGCTCGTCGGCGGGCACGTAGCCCTCGCGGAAGTCCACGCGGTCGGCGATCCCCAGCTCGGCCGCGAGACCGCGCAGCTCCGGGGCCGTGCCCCAGAACTCGCCGGCGACGGTGAGGCCGACGTCGGGGGGCGCGCTCCGGGCGAAGGCGCGCAGCAGGACGTCGACGCCCTTGTAGTGCCGGACGAGGCCGAAGAACAGCAGGTTGCGCCGCAGGCCGCCGGATCGGCCGCCGTTCGGGCCGCTCTCCCCACCGCCGTCGCCGGAGGCGCCCCCCTCGCCGGCGCGGTCCGCGTCCCGGGCGCGGGGCAGGTGCGGCGGCAGCGGGGCCCAGCGCACGGGAACGTCCTCGCCGGCGAGCCCGCAGGCCGCGCGGGCCTGTTCGGGCGAGTGCGCCAGCACCCCGCCCACGCGCCGCAGCAGGGTGCGCATCAGGGCGGTATCGGCCGGTCGGCGCTCGTGCGGCAGCACGTTGTGGCACAGCGCCAGCGTGCGCGCCCGCCCGCCGACACCGGCGAGGACGCCCAGGTAGGGCACGGCCTGGGCGGGGATCAGCACGGTGACCACGACCAGGTCGGCGGCCGCGCCCATGCGGCGGCCGGCGCGCCACCATCCCCAGGGCCGGTTCCAGGCGAGGTCGCGCCGGGTGGCGGGGAACGGTTCGCCCTCGGGCGCGGGCACGGTCTGGCGGCCGGGATACAGCAGCGCCGGATACTGGGCCCGCCACGTCTCGACGACCGTCTCGTGCCCGCGCGCGGCCAACCGGTGGGCCAGTTCGGTGGTGTGGCGCGCACCGCCGCCCTTGTAGGGGTGGGCGGGGCCGACCAGGCTGATGCGCACGGGCGTCTCAGGAACCGTCGCGCGAGCGCACGATCAGGTCGGCCAGCAGGGCCAGCGCCGCCACGATGAGCCCGCTGGTCAGCAGCATGACCGTGTTGTTGGGGAGGTAGAGCGGCTCGCGGACCTGGTCGAAGACGAACTTGGCCGCACCGATGCCCAGCAGCCACAGCGCGAGCGGCATCAGGACCTTGAGCGGATTGAAGTACATGACCATCCGCAGTACCTGCAGGAGGTAGCGGTAGGCGTCGCGGACGAAGTGGAACTTGGAGGTGCCCGACCGTTTGGCGTAGTCGATCGGGACGTAGCGGATGGGGTGCTGGTTGGACAGGAACGCCAGCGTGAGCGTGGTGACGCAGGAGAACCCCGGCGGCAGCAGGCGCAGGTAGGGCAGCGAAACGTCGCGGCGGAACGCCCGCAGCCCCGAGTTGAGGTCGGGGATGGGCGTGTTGGTGAGCCGCTCGGCGATCTTGCGGATCAGCCACTTCATAGGGACCCGCAGCAGCCGGTGGCTGCCGGACTCCTGGTTGCGGGCGCCCACCACCTGGTCGATTCCGGGGTCGGCCGCGAGCATGTCCACGAGCTCGGGGATGCGCTCGTTGGGGTAGGTCATGTCGGCGTCGGTCCACACGACGATGCGCCCGCGGGCGCGCTGCGTACCGAGGCGGCGCACGGTGCCCGCGCCCCCGTTGTGCCCGAATGCCACCACCCGCACGTGCTCGAACAGCGGCTCGGCTTCACGCAGCAGCGCGAGGGTGTCGTCGGTCGACGCGTCGTCGACGGCGAGCACCTCGTAGGAGCGGTCCGAGGCGTCCATCGCCGCGCAGACGCGCTCGACTTCCTTGATCACGTGCTCCTGCTCGTTGTAGCAGGGCAGCACGATGGTCACGTCGGGCGTCGGCTCGGGCGCGCCGTCTTCTTCGTTCTGGGGCATCTCACTCACGGTGGGGTCAAGGATAGCTCCGCGGTCGAGCGCTACTGCCGGGGTACGGCGGCGACCCACACGTCGCCGTCGAATCCCCACGCGCCGGCCGGCGGCTCCATCAGCGTGCTGGCGTCTCGCTCGGCGTCGACGTCGAACGGATGCCGGATGCCGGTTCCCGGCGGCACGTACGGCAGGATGTGGCGCGGCTCGGACGCCGCAAGGACGGGAGTGCGGCCGCGTCGGCGGATCTCGCCGACGATGCGCTCGACGTCGGGTTCGGGTTCCGATGATGCGAGGCCGGCTGCGGGCACGCCGCACATGCCCCGCAGGAGCTGCAGGTAGCCGCCGTAGAGGCCGTCGACCACGATCACGCTGGCGTCGTCGGGGAGCGCCCGGCAGAGCTGTCGCGTCGCCTGGACGCTGCCGACGTCGGATCGGTAGGTCATCACCCCCGCGGCGGTGAGCGCCGTGGGCACCAGCATCGCCGCCACGCCCGCGACCGCCGCGGTCGCCGCCGCGGCCCGGCGCAGCTCGGCCCGGAGCGCTCCGGGCCCGGTGTCGAGCCGGCGCGCCAGCCAGGCGACGAACCACACCGCGAAGAGGATGAACGCCGGCAGTACCAGGACGATCAGCCGCCTGCTGGCCCACGGGTGGTCGGGGGTGATGGCGGGGCGCAGCAGCGTGGTGACCACGGTCCACGACAGCACCATCGCCGGCAGCAGCCACTGCGGCTCGCGGTGGCGCATGATCCGGTGCACGATCAGCGCCGCGCCGACGGTCGCCAGCAGCACGGTGCTCAGCCCCACGTACCAACCCGCCCAGTACAGGCTCATCTCGTAGTAGGTCCGGTCGGGTTGCACGGCCAGGCCCTCGATCCGCTGCACCTGGCCGATGTAGTCGGCGGTGGCCTGGTCGCCGTGTCCGGTGTCGGTGTAGATCAGGGGACGCAGCGCGATCAGGGCCAGTACGGCGACCACGGCCCACGCGGCGGCGGCGGGGAGCCAGCGGGGGCGGTCGCCGCGCGGCAGGCCGCGCCGCCACAGCAGCGCCACGGCCGCCGCGACGCCGGCGAGGACGGCCGCGCTGATCCACAGCAGCGGCACGAGCGAATCCGAGAGGTGCTCCAGGTAGGGGCGCGAAAGGCCGTATCCGGCTACGGCCCCGTAGCCGGCGCCGACCGCGAGGCCGCCGGCGAGCGGCAGCGCCTGGCCGCGCCGGGCCACCAGGAGCAGACCCGCGAAGGCCACCAGCGGAAGGAGGTCGCGCAATGCGGTGATGCGCACCACCAGTCCCAACCCGAAGACCAGGCCGGCGGCGGCCGCCAGCGTGTGCCACCGGGTCCAGCCGCCGCCGAGCGCCGTCCTGCGTGTCAGGGCGTCGAAGGCCAGTACGAGGGCGCCCAGCAGCAGCACTTGGGCGACGGGTTCGCTGTAGGTGGAGCGGCTGATCCACTGCTGGGTCTGGCACACCGCCAGCAGCAGCGCTGCGGCCGGAGCCCAGCGGGGGCCGACGAGGCGTGCGGCCAGTCCGCCGAACGTGAACACGCCCAGGCCGCCGACGACCGGGGGCACCAGCAGCATGCCGGTGAGTCCGCCCAGCCAGTGGCCCACGGTGTAGACCAGCGGCGCCCCGGCGAGGAACTGCGGCCAGACGACGTCGCCGACCTCGTAGTAGGCCAGACTGCCGTAGACCAGGGAGGGGTCGTCGCCGGCGATGAGACCGCGCTGCTGAGGGATCGGAAGGTGGCCGTTCTGGGCGATCCAGGCGGTGAACTGCGCATAGGAGGCGGGGTCGCGGCGCACGACCAGGATCTCGGAGTGGTAGCCCAGCTGCACGGCGGCGAAGGCGGCGGCGACCGCCGCCGTGAGCACCAGCGGCCACCACGGCAGCCGGGCGCCGCCGGAGGCGGCCCCGGCGAGCGCGGGCACCGGCCCGAGAACCAGCACCGCTCCCGCCGCCACGGCCGGGATCCCCAGCAGCGCGCCGGTGAGCGGCGTCAGTACTCCCGCCACGAGCAGCGGAAACGCCACGACGAGCCAGGCCGCCAGGACGACTGCCGGCGCCGCGGTGGCGCGCGCGAACAGGCGTGCGGAAGTCGATCCCATGAAGGCACCTTCTCAGCTTCGGCGCCGCAGGCGTATCACCCGGGCCTTCGTCCCGCGCGCAGCACCCGGCGGCGTGCGGGACTCCGCGCACCCGGCCGGCGGGCACGGAGGGGCCCGGGCGCACGGCCCGGGCGCGAGGGGTAGGGCCACCCTCGGGTTCCCCGCGAGTAACATGTGGCTCGGCGCAGGGCCGCTCCCGCGATCGCTCTCCGGCGGCACCGGGCGCCGACTCCCCTGACGGCGACGTGGAAAGGACCCCCCGTGGGCGCGGAAACCGCAGAAACCGCTCTGCAGCTATGGCGCTCCGCCGTGGCGGCAGATCCCGCACGCCCGTTCGTCACCGCCTACGACGAGGCCACCGGCGGCCGGGTGGAACTGTCGTTCGCCACCGTCGACAACTGGGTGTCCAAGACGGCGAACATGCTCGTCGACGGCCTCGGCGCCGAGCCGGGCGACCGGGTCGGTCTGGCGCTGCCGCTGCACTGGCAGAGCCTGGTGTGGCTGCTGGCCTGCTTCACCACCGGAACGACCGCCGTGGCCGGCGCCCCGGGCCGGGTTCCCGAGTGCGACATCGCGGTGGCCGACGCCGAGCGCCTGCCGGCCGCGCTGGATTCGCCGGCGCGGGAGGTCGTGGGCACGTCGCTGCACCCGCTGGGCGCCCCTCTGGACGCGTGCCCTCCGGCGGCCGTGGACTACGGCGTCGAGGTGCGCGGCTACGGCGACCGCTTCGACGCCGATCCCGCGGCCCCCGACGCTGCGGCGTTCGAGGTCCCGCCCGAGGCGGCCGGCGGCACCGACCTGCTGGGGGGCGCAATCACGGCCGTCACCTGCACCGGGACCGAGCTGGCCGCGTCCGGTCGCCGGAAGCTGGAGGAGTGGGGGCTGACAGCCGCCGACCGCGTGGCTATCATCACCTCTGCACCGGACTCCCCCGCTGCCCTGGGATCGCGCCTGGACGTGCTGCTGGGCCCCCTCGCGGGCGGGATCGCGCTCGTGCTCCTGCCCGGCGGCGATTCGGCTAGCCTGCAACAGCGGCTGGACATGGAGCGCGCCACGGCGACAGCCGGTGCGCGGCCCGGCACCCCCGCTCACGCCGACCCCCGCAGGCCGTTGACCTGACCCCTCCCCTCATTGGTGCGAAATGCCCGGAAAACGCTCATCGCGAGGTTCGGCGAAGGGCCGCACAGCGCGCAAGAGCCTGTCCGTGGGCGGCTGGATCGCGGTTCTGACGACCGCGGCGGTGATCGGCACCAGCCTCACCGCCTACGCCGCCTACTACGACATCTACGGCAACATCGAACAGCAGAACATCGACACCGACTCCTTCGGCGACCGGCCGAACAGGGTCGAGGGCGCGATGAACATCATGGTGATCGGCTCGGACGTCCGCACCGGTGAGAACGCGGACTACGGCGAGGCCGAGGGACAGCGCCCCGACACCCTGATCGTCGCGCACATCTCTCCCAACAACGGCCGCGCGACGCTGGTCAACCTGCCCCGCGACCTGATCGTCGACCTGCCCGCGTGCGAGGGCCAGGGCGACACCGCCGGCATGGCCGCCCAGCGCGGCATGATCAACTCGCCGCTGTCCCTCGGCGGCGTGCAGTGCCAGTGGAAGGCCGTCGAGTCCGTCACCGGCATCCGCATCGACCACTTCGTCAGCGTCGACTTCACCGGGTTCAAAGGCATCGTCGACTCCATCGGCGGCGTGCGGATGTGCATCCCCGATCCCATCGACGACGAGGACGCCAAGCTGCACCTGGACGCCGGCGAGCAGACGCTCGACGGCGAGGAGTCGCTGGGCTACATGCGCTCGCGCTACGGGCAGGGCGACGGCAGCGACGTCAGCCGCATCAAGCGCCAGCAGGAGTTCCTCGGCGCGATGCTCAACCAGGTCATGCAGGGCGAGATCCTCAACCGCCCGAGCAACATCACCGGCTTCCTCAGCTCGGTCACCGAGACCATGACCACCGACGACGAGCTGACGCTGGATGTCATGTCCGACATCGCCATCGCGATGCGCGAAGTCGACCTCGGCAACATCAACTTCGTCACCACCCCCAACGGCCAGGCTCCCGAGAACGAGAACCGCCTGGCTCTCACCCAGCCGCAGGCCTCGCAGCTGTTCGAGGCCATCGCCAAGGACCAGAGCCTCACCGGCGACGACGACGGCGGCGACGGGGGCGGCGGCGACGGCGACGGCGACGAGGAGCAGCAGGAGCAGGTCGCACCCGGCGACGTCTCCGTGGAGGTGCTCAACGGCGAGGGCACTCCGGGGCTGGCCGAGCAGGTGGGCCAGTGGCTGACCACGGAAGGCTTCCAGGTCGCCAACACCGGCAACCCGGTGCAGATCCCCGCCCAGACCACGATCTACTACGGGTCCGGCAAGAAGGCCCACGCCCAGGCCCTCGCCGACGAAGCCGTCAACGCCACCGTCGTGGAGAACACCAGCCTCGGCGACACCGTGCAGCTGGTCCTCGCCCAGGACTGGGACGGTTTCAC